>CANITF010000058.1 GCA_947470515.1 Flavobacteriales bacterium | reverse complement strand
TTTTTTCTCTTGGGATATCATTTTCTAAATTATTAATTTCCAAAGAATCTTCTATTTCAATAAAGTAAAGACTCCTTGTCATCTTTTTGATTTTATATTTCGCAACCAAAGAATCATTCAGCCAAATAGGAAAAGACACAAATTTTTCAGCATCTGTATACATTGCATTCATTCTAAATAAGAATGGAGCTACTTTATCTGAATTGTTTTTTTTTACATCCTTTCCGAATCCGCTACAGGCAGAAAAAAACAATGCAATTACAGCTATGGTGTAAACAAATTTTATCATGGAACTGTTAAGATAAAAACAATCTTTGAAATGTAGCAATTTTTCAATTTTTTAAGCCGTATTTTTGTACCATGATTGATGTGATTAATGAAAGACCGATAACCGATTGGATGCCTTTAACTAAAAAGGAAATCGAAAAGCGTGGCTGGGACGAATTGGATATTATTCTTGTTTCCGGCGATGCATATGTTGATCATCCTTCTTTTGGAACAGCCGTAATTGGTCGGATCATGGAAGATGAAGGTTTTCGAGTTGGGATAATTGCTCAACCTAATTGGCAAGATGATTTACGTGATTTCAAAAAACTTGGGAAACCAAAATATTTCTTCGGCGTAACAGCTGGTTGTATGGATTCGATGGTGAACCATTACACTGCCAACAAACGTTTGAGATCAACTGATGCTTATACACCGGGTGGAGCGGCGGGATTTCGTCCAGATTATGCAACAGTTGTATATTCAAAAATACTCAAAGATTTATTTCCTGATGTTCCAGTGATGATTGGTGGAATTGAAGCATCACTTAGACGCGTTACGCATTATGATTATTGGAAAGATGAATTGAAAACATCAATATTAGAAGAATCTGGTGCTGATATTTTAGTGTATGGAATGGGCGACCAACCGTTGCGTGAAATGTTGCAACTATTGAAAAAAGGTGTTCCTTTCTCTAATTTACATACGATTAAACAAGTTGCTTTTCTTCAAAATAAGGACGAAGAATTACCCAAAAATAAGAATTGGGAGACAGTTGAATTAGCGAGTCATGAAGAATGTCTTGAAGATAAAATAAAATATGCTTCAAATTTCAAAATTGTTGAAGTAGAATCGAATAAATGGGAAGCAAATCGTATTATTCAACATGTTGGAAACCAAACACTGGTAATAAATCCTCCGTATAAAACGATGACAGAAAATGAGATAGATCGTTCATTCGATTTACCTTATACGCGTTTACCGCACCCAAAATACAAGAAACGAGGAGCAATTCCTGCATACGATATGATTAAATTCTCTATCAACATGCACAGAGGATGTTTTGGTGGATGCAGTTTTTGTACCATTTCAGCGCACCAAGGAAAATTTATTGCATCGAGAAGCGAGAAATCTATTTTACAGGAAGTTGAAGAAGTTACGAATCACCCAGATTTTCGCGGGTATATTTCTGATTTAGGCGGACCTTCTGCGAACATGTACAAAATGAAGGGGAAAGATGAAGCAATTTGCGCTCGCTGTTCTTCACCTAGTTGTATTCATCCAGTTATTTGTAATAATTTGGATACTTCTCATAAACAAATGACGGAATTGTATCGCAAGGTTGATGCCAATCCGAAAGTTAAAAAAGCATTTGTTGGTTCAGGAATACGATACGATTTATTGGTGGATGATTTCAATAAGAACAATGACGATGGAAATCACGATGAATATATAGAACAAGTTATTACGCGTCATGTCAGCGGTAGACTGAAAGTTGCTCCAGAACATACATCAGATGCAACACTTCGTGTCATGCGAAAACCATCGTTCAAATATTTCCACAAATTCAAGGAGAAATACGATAAGATTTCTGAGAAACATAATTTGAAACAACAGTTAATTCCTTACTTCATTTCGTCGCATCCTGGTTGTGAGGAAGAAGACATGGCTAATTTGGCTGCTGAAACAAAGGACATGGGATTCCAATTGGAGCAAGTACAAGATTTTATGCCAACTCCAATGACTGTTGCTGAAGTAATTTATTACACGGGCGTTCATCCATATACCTTGAAGCCCATAAAAACTGTCAAGACGAAAGAAGAAAAATTGAGTCAAAATAAGTATTTTTTCTGGTATAAACGAGAAAACCAGGATTGGATTAGACAACGTTTAACGAAAGCAAAACGTCCAGATTTGGTCGAAAAATTATTAGGTGATCAGCAAAAACCTTCTGAGAAAAAAGTGCCTAATTGGTTGGAAGGACGTAGAAAAAGATAAATTTCTAAGTTCAATTACAACGCTTGAATTGTACTTATTATTTTCTGCTTCACTACTTCCCAAGTAATTGTTTTATCAAAAACTATAGGGTTTGGGTGTATTTCTGCATCATCAAAATAAGAAAGACTTCGTACAACATGAAAAGTAGTTTGATGTGGATATTTCTCGGTGTAAAAGGAAAATAACTCGTCTATTGAATAGTGCTGCAAAAGGAAAAACAAATCATAAAAATCTTTTTTGCTGCCTCGACCTGTTATGGCATCTAACTTCATGGCAGCAATATCTTCAATAGAAGCCATTCGGATATTTTCTATTACAACAAAAGGTCGAATAAACGGATAATGAAACTTGATAAAATCAACTTTAACATGATTAATTGTTGTAATAAGCGTTTGTGAAAGTTGATTATTTACCACAATTTGATACTCACTCAACAAAGAAGATAAAAGTTCATTTGACGAAAACTCTGTGTTTGAAAATAGATCTAAATCTATAGATTCCCTATTTCCTAACTGCAACGCTAAAGCAGTGCCACCAACCAATACAAAAGAATTTAAATATTCTTTTTGCATTAAAGATTTTAATAATTCCAGTGTGTTAGATTCGACTGTTTGAAATTGTAACATCTGAATTTTATTTTAGGAATGGAAAAATAAACAGAACAAAAACTTAACGTTCTTTCGTCAAGATTTTTTATTTCTACGATTATAGATTTTAATTTTTCCATCCCAAAATAGTGTTTTAGAACTTTAAAATCATCTAATGTTCCTCGCGTAAGAACACGCTCTGTGATAAATAGTAAATGCTTTTGAGAATCAATATCCTCAAAATTAACATCCCAAAAAAGAGATTTGGTTAAACGATGTTTAACATCTTCTTGCATGAATCAAATGTATGATAAATTTTCGTATAAACGTGAAAATCAAGAATGGATTCGTTAGTGATTAACGCAAGCAAAACATCGAGATTTGGTTGATAAATTACCAGGTAATCAGCAAAAAGCGTCTGAGAAGAAAGTACCTAATTGGTTGGAAGGGCGCAGAAAAAAATAAAATAAATCGTTTTTCATATACATGATTTTCATAACTTTACATAGAATTACTATACTGTACATAAATTAAATTTACAAGACATAGTCGTTCGGCATAATGCGACTCTTTGAATAAAATATATTTTTAGTTATTTTTGCATTAT
>CANITF010000057.1 GCA_947470515.1 Flavobacteriales bacterium | reverse complement strand
GTAAAACAAATTCAACTCATTAAATCATGCAACATCACGACAGCACAACTGCAATTGGAACCGTAACCGGGACGGTGTTTACCGTGGCTGCGACAATAGACTCGCACGATTATATGAAAACGGTTATCCTGGCAATCATTGGAGCGACAGTGAGTTTCACCGTGAGCATGATGTTGAAGTGGATTTGGAATTTTCTTCAACGGAAGAAAGAACGCAAAGAATAAATTTTACTGAATAATAATTGTAACGCCACTTGGAAACAGGTGGCGTTTTTTTATTCAAATACAAGTTTGGTTATAGTCGTTGATCGATTTGTATTAACTTTCGCTATGTAATAACCAGAAACAAATTTTGAAACATCAATAGATATATCATTTGAATTATACGTTTCAATAAAAACAATTTCCCCTGATAAATTATAAATTGTAATATTTTCTATGGGATCAATTGAAGATTTGAATTGTAAAATAAATTTACTCGGGTTAGGATATATCTTAAGTTCATCTATAGTTTTTAAATCTTCTATACCAAGAATCACATTTACACAGGTATCTATTGAACAATTATTATAATCCGTTATTGTCACACAATATGACATTTCGCAAAGGCTATCGACAAATGGTGTCGTTGTATTTGATAAATTGCCTGACCACAAATAAGTGTATGGTGCAACACCCCCACTCGGAATTAACTCAATACTTCCATCACATTTTCCTTCGGTCGTATTAATGATTTGCATATTAACAATTAACTGACTTGGTTCAATTACTAATGCAGTGTCTGATGAAACACACCCATTATTATCAGTAACAATCAAAATATACATGCCAGAATTTAAATTAGCGGCACTAGAAGTAGTTTGAATTTGATTATCATCCCAAAGATAAAAATATGGTGACTGGCCATTTATTGATGATACACTTAGTAAACCATTATTGTCGTTAAAACAATTTAGCGTATCATTCTCTATTGAAAAGCTTAATGAACAATTAGCTTCGCAGAGCGTTGACAATCCTATCAATGTTGTATTATTGGTTCCAGAAACAATATTTTCTATACCTCCTGTTAATGTATTTCCTGCATTCATAACAAAAGGTGAAAAAGAAGTTGTATTTGGAGTTCTTGTGGCTTCAGAACAACTACTTGAACCATTACTTGTTGTTCTTATCAAATAGATATCAGACCCCATTGAAACTCCTTTTAATCCAGCTAAAAAATAGCCATTTTCAACTATCTGAAAAGACCTTCCTAATGAATATTCAGTATCACTATACGTTTTGCACCATTCCAAATCTCCATTACTATTGCTCTTTAAAAGCATTGCATTTCCAACATTAACGGGGTTATATGAATTTGATAAACCGAACATAACAATAGAACCATTTTGATCTTCAGCAATATCATATAATTGATCGTTTTGACTTCCTCCATATGTGTTACTTATTAGAACATTTCCTGAAGTTGAAATTTTAGAAAACCACCAATCTTCTCCATTTCCTATTGTTTCACTGGCACCTCCTAAAATATAATTTCCGTCTGATGAATTTTCAATACAAAAAAATCTGTCATTTGTAGAAATACCATAAGCTTTGGACCATATTAAATTTCCGTTTAAATCTGTCTTCACCAAATAACCATCTACACCACCAGCGCCAAAACTTTGAGTGGATCCTGCAATAAGTATCTCATTTGTTGGAGTCACAATATGTTCCCAAACTTTATCAGCCTGTGTACCACCGAATGTTTTGGTATTTAATAGTCCACCAGTTTTATCAATTTTCAATAAATAAAAATCGTATAATCCTGAACCAAAACTATTTGTGTTACCTGTAATTACATAGGAAGAATCAGTTAATTGAGAAATACATTGACCCTCATCATCACCGGTTCCACCAAATGTTTTCTCCCATTCCAAAACTCCAGAAATATTCAATTTTACCAAATAAACATCGGTGTTACCAGAATAGCTTCTTGCTGAACCTACTACTGCAAACCCTCCGTCCAATGTTTCAATGATTGAATATGCATTTTCCACATCATTTCCTCCGATTATTCTATCCCATAATTTATTTCCGTATGAATCCAATTTTATAATATACATATCATTCAGACCTGCACTATATGATTTTGTAATACCAGAGATAATATAACCACCATCATCGGTTTTAACAATTTCAGTTGCTTCATCATAGTTAGATCCTGAGTATGTTTTTTGAAAGTAGGCTTGTCCTAAACTGATTTTAGTTATCAGAATTATTATAATTGTAAACAGTAGTTTCATTTTATACGTATTACTAAATGAATTAATGATAGTGCGAAATATAACTATTTCTTTTTGTTATAAGGACTATTATTGCTGTGAATGTAAGATTTAAAGGCAACTATCAAATTTTAAAGATTTTTTCAAAAACGATTCTCTACACTTTTGCTTTGTAATATTAACCCAAAAGAAAAAGGAAAAAAAGAAAGCGCTTTCAGAGGGGCTGGATTTTGTGTATGCAAGCTTTTCGACTTAAAAATTTTCCTTTTAAAGAATCGAAAAGAAAAAATAGAAGGAATTCACTGGGAAAAATTTTAAGCGAAACCCGGAGGGCTTGAACTTGCAGGAACGAAAGACAAGTCCCTACTTTGGCTGGATTTTTTTTATTTAATTCAACTACTTTAAAAACCGCAAACGATAGTTGAAACGACACCAGATATAGAGATTGACAAACATTGCGTGAAGGTTAGTGCCAGGCACTGTTGTATATGCTTTGCGACGGATGAAACGTGCATGAAGGATGAACTGATCTTTTGGAAGGTTTGACAGAATGGATTTGATGACTGCTGGATTGAGATTGTACATGACCTTTTGTTAAAATGGGGAATGTGCAAGATTAAGAAAGCAGTTATTATTCAGACCAAGATTGAAGAAGTTCTGCAGGTGAAAGTCCTTTAGAAACCTCATCAATTTGTTTGATCAAAGGTGTTTTAAACATTTCGTATTTGTGAGGGCTATCGATGTTTTTTAATTTTTCGATTATTTTATCAATTGCCGCTAATTGACCTTCCAAATGGATCAGGTTCATTAATTGTTTGAACTGGTCAGGTTGAAGATTTGGTGATCCTTGTGTATTGATATAACCTGCGAAGAATTTGGTGTATTTCATACTGCGAAGCTAATCATACAAGAACTTAATCTATTTACGATTACTAAAAATTATACACTTAAATGTTTTGGTTTACGAGAACTGTGTGTTGGAAAACGAAGGGCAAATCATGGAGCCTTACGGAATGATTGCCCGAGTGTGTGGCAAGCGGAATGAAACGGAATGCAGAGTAACGGAATGAGGTTGAATGGAGCGCGTGAGCCGCTGCGAGTTGAGCGAAGGTGGAAGCCCAAAGAGGGACCCGGGAGGGGAACGAGGGCGACCTATGTTGGAAACACAAGGGCTTGGCAGAGTTTTTGAAATTCGAAGAAAGGATTAAAAACAAGTGTGTGAAATGCTGGGAACGTAGGAACGGAGGGTACAGCATGAACACTCTTGACTTACAAAAAACTAAGATAGAATAACGGTTAAAAGTGCTGTGTGACTGCAGGAACACTGCACTATCGGAGAATTTCTCAAAAACTGTGACAAGCCCGCAGCCTGAGCGATTTAGCAGGCGAGCCTAACACAAGCAGCGGTGACACCCCAGAAAAAAATAATGAGTGAAAGCGAAGAGAGAGGGAGGTTTGGCGGAACGGAGCCGAACGAATACC
>CANITF010000056.1 GCA_947470515.1 Flavobacteriales bacterium | reverse complement strand
TTTTGTTATTTTTTCAATGTTCAAGTTTGCAGTCACATTGGTTCGAGAAGTAGGAACTACTCTATACTTAAAATGAACTTTTTCTATATAAAAAAACTTCTTTTTATTTTTTAATAAATTAATCCATAGTTCCCAATCTTCCAAACCTAATTTAGAAAGATAAGCATCAAAACCACTAACTGAGAGAAAAGTTTTTTTTCTAATTACAACGCAATTATCTATTGAATTCCCAATAAAAATATTAGACGAATCGATTTTGTTTGATTTATGAATCCCCGAACGATCATCAAAATACTCAAAATCAGAGTAAACGACATCAATTTTTGGATTTATGGCAAAAACATTTATGGCTTCTTTAACATAATTATCAAGCAGAATATTATCAGAATCCACAAAACATAACATCTCACCATTGGCTAAACTAACACCTATATTTTTAGCTACACTTGGTCCTGCATTCTCTTGGTGAAGAAGGTGAATTTTATCATTTCCTTCATACTCTTTCAATTTATCTATTGAAAATTGATCAGTACTTCCATCATTGATGATCCAAACATCAAAATGTGAATACGATTGATTAAAAATAGAATCAATTGTTTCTTGTATCGTAACACCAGCGTTGTAATAGGGAATAATAAAAGAAACAAGCGGTAACTCTGTCATGATATAATTATTTCAGTATATTTTTTCGAAAATTGTTTTTTCGAGAATGATTGTTTTGCTTTATTGTAAGAATTAGCGCAGCATAAATTAAATAATGAAGTGCTTTCTTTTAATTGTTTTATTTCTTTTAAAAATAAGTCTTTTTGAGTTTCTACTGATGCAATAAATGGAATTAATTTACCAGTAACATCTTGTTCAATTAATTCAGAAATCCCACCAACATTTGTAGATACTGGGACTGCCCCGAATACCATACCTTCAACTAACACCATTGGAATTCCTTCTCGGGTAGAAGTTATTAAAACCACATGAGCGGCACGGTAAATTTGTTCTAATTCTTTTAAGCTTGTAATGTTTCCAACGAAATTACATGACTTACGATCCTCTGGGTTTACTCCCTGCTCCAAATCCTCACCAACAAAAATAAAAGTATACATTTTATCGATTTTCTTTAAATCCGATGCAATTTTTCCAATTAATGCAATTCTTTTTTCAGGACTATTTCGTCCAACATATACAATATTAAAAATATCAGTTGCTTTGATTGGAATTTCCTCACACGTAAAATTAGTGGAATTGTAAATCACTTGAATTCGCTTTTCCAACTCACTTGGTATATTCGAAGCTTTATATTGTTCAATTAGGTCATTCTTACCCTTTTGACTTATTGTAACACGTTTGTTTAATCGGTTGATATACGGTAAACTAAACTTTTCAAAACCTGGCTCATCTACGTGTGTAAAAGCATGTATAAGGTCTACACAATTAACATCCTTTTTTAAATAGGGTAGAAGTTCATAGAAGAATAAAGAGTGGCAGCCGAAAACAGCGGTATCTTTTTGGCGATTTATTTTAAAAGAAAGACAGCGTAAAATTAATTTTTTACGCCATGTACTTCTAATCATTTTTTCAATAATATGACAATTAGAAAAGTGTTGAAATTCTGCGAGAAAATGAGAATTAGCAGAAGGAAGCGTGAAGAATGTTACAGTTTTACCTTTAATCGCCTTAACAATATTCAAATGAACCAGTTCTGCGCCACCGGTATGGTAAAAAGGAAATAAGAAAAATGTTTGAATAGTGCGCGGAAGAAAAAGAATGCGGATTACTTCTTGAATATATTTAATATTGAAGTTGAACCAATCATAAAGCATTGCCATTGGTCGATAAAGCGGAGTCTTTTTTATGATTGACTTAACCATACTTAAATAGTGCTTTTTTGTATATATCTAAGTATTCTTCTGCAGTTTTAGAAATCTCAAATTTTGTAAATGCATCTAAAGCAAATTCGCTATCTTCTTTTAGACTTTCCGGATGTTCATAGTACCATTGAATTTGCGCAGCAAAGGCCATTGAATCAGGTATCCCTTGTTCGTCCGTTTCCGCAATAATTTTTCCTCCAATTCCGCCATCGCACGAAAGCATAGTGGGGATTTCACCAATTGGAGTAGCAAGCGCGGGCTTTCCAAGGGATAAATACTCGACAATACTACTCGGGCAACTCTCGCTCGGAAAAAATGAAGGGAGAATTCCAATATCAAATAAACCGACCCAATCTGTTGGGTTCAAAGCTACTCCTGGAAACAGAATGTATGAATAGGTTTTATACCGTTCTTTAAGTGATTTATAGTAGTCGTTTTCAGGACCTATTAGAACGAGCTTTATCGCATCCAGTTGGTGTTGCTTATGCAAATGAATGACAGCATTAATTGCAACCTCCATACCCTTGGTTTCAATCGATCGGCTAATTTGGCCTACAACAAAATCTTCCTTTAATAAACCAATTTCTGACCGTTTAATTCCATCTGATGATATAGGGCGTTCTAGACCATTGTAAATTAATTTACGGTTTGGAGGCAAAGGTTTACCTGTTTCATGAAATATTTTCAAATTCTTTTCAGCGACAAAGGTCATTCCGTCAATCTGATCCATCAAGCGCGAAACAGCAGCTCTATTTTCGAAATCGTTATAGCATCCTTGACTCGTTATAACCAATGGAACATTCATGGCTGGTTTTAATAGTTCAGCCGCGAAAAAATCAGAGGATAACAGGTGTGAATTAATTAGCTCGACATTAGTGTCACGTTTCAATTTTTGATAATAATCAACGGCTTGTTTTTCGAGTAAATTATCATAGAATTCTTTTCCAGTCAATCTTTTGTACAAGCCATTAATCTTGCACATTATGTATGATTTGTACTTATTTTCAGGTTGCTTTTTTAATAGAATTTTGGCATTCGATTTTTTTAGGAATTGTGCTAATAAAGCTTGGTTATTTTGTTCTTGTGATAATGTCATTAAAAAATTGACATGGCCTTGATTTTCAAGTTCCTTCATCAAGCGCAACAAAAATGTTTCAGCACCTCCGATCTCTATACAATTGATTACATGTAAAATCCTCATAAATCTAAATTATCTTGTTTCGTCGGTATTGGGAACAATTTCCCACTCACTTTTCGCAAGAAAGCACGTGAGTGAAGCATCTTTTTTCTTTCCATTTGAAAAGAAATTGCCATCTTCAATGGTGAGCATTCCTCCACCATCAATTCGATCAAAAACATCTAACAAATCACTAACAAAAAAGCTGAGGTAATAATTATCAGCTGGAAGTGGAAGGTTTTTAATTGAACAGCGCACTTTTCCTGATGTGATGTCGCTTGAAAGACTCAATTCTTTGCCTAAGCTTTCAGTCGTTGAGAGGTAAATTAAGTTTCTATTCATTTCATCTGTAATTGCAACCGAGAAATGTAATGTTGAATATTCTTTTGGAACGTTGACATTAAAACATAATTCAAATGTAAGATCTTGTACTGAAAGTACATGAGATAATTCTTTGCCTTCAGAATCTGTGATATTGTAATGACTAAATTGGATTGCACCATTTCCTTCTCGGTCATCTATTTTAGATAAATCCCGTGATGCATCAATTTCTTTGTTGTTGTTTTGAAGATAAGCAGAAACTATTTCATGAATTGGTCCAACTTTTTCAATTGGTCCATTCTTTAAAAGAATTCCTCTTTTGCACAAGTAATTTTTATAAAACGGCCAATTTAAAAGTCGATAGGTGAGTGCATTTATTTTCCAACAGATAATATCAATTAAATTATTTTTTGTTTGAAATGGAGCTAAAATAGTCACTCTTGTTTCCTTTAGGAAATAATTTCTAAATTCTGAAGTTTTTTCACTTGGTGTGAGTTCATAAAGAAATGGATGTATTGAAAATTGTTCATGTAGTTCTTTTAGTAGCCTCAATAAAAAGGTTTCGGCACCACCCATTTCAATAGGAGTTAATGACAAATAAAATAGTTGAAGGATTCAATTTTTCGACTTATTGTGCACAAAAATTAAAAAACTCATTATAAATGTCTTTCAGGACTTATTTTATTTCGTATTATATACGAAATTTTGTTGGGAATAGAAAAAATACGTTGGTTAATTAGTTTACTATGAGGCGATATTTTTGATTTTACTTTTGATTTTACAAGATCTTCCGAATATTTTTCGACTAAACCAAAAACTGATATTTCATTGTAGTCTTTTAAACTTCTTTTCCAACCGGCTGCTGCAATTTTTCTTCTTTCATCATCATGAGCAAGATAATATTTAACTTTTTCAACTGCCTCGGCTACCGTATCAAAACCGACAACTTCTTTATCAAGTTCAAATATTTTCCCCAAATGACTTTTATTATCACAAACTTGCATTACACCGCATGCAGGGAGTGAATAGGTTCTTAGATTTATTGGTCCAGTACTATTGTGAAAATTAGGTCCTATTTTGGTTTTTAAATAAAGCGGAATGCGCTCTTTTTCTGAAAGAAATCCATTATTCCATCCAGGACCAAAATAATTTCCATTGGGAAAATTATTTGCAAAAAAATCTAATCTTTTTATTCGTTCAGGAAAATATTTTTTCTCGCATAGTAATGTTATTTCTTCTTCGCGCTCACCATATAATATTTGTTCTTCAGTTAAATTGGGATCAAAATCAGTTGCCATAAAACCCAAAGGCCAAAATTCTGCTTTTTTGACTCCCCATGATTTATAGGTCTCAATCTCAGCGATATTTCCAACTAGGCATAAGTCATAAGATGCTGCAACTGGTTTTGACAATCTTTCAGAAGCTTCTGGGTCATCAAAACAAGCATAAATATTAACAGTTGGGAGTGTAGCTACAAAGTTGGGATGTAAATTAATTCCATTCAAATTGAGAAAAACATCATATTTCTCAACCTCTAAGGCTAATTTCTCATACATACTGAGTAATTTTCGATCACCGAGTTTCCAACTTTTATCTAATTGCTTCCACCAAAATGGAGGTCCTGGTGGATCAATTGTTAATGGAAAAAGATCAATATCGAAACCTGCAGACCTCAATCTCTCGACCCATTTAGTTAATGTTTCATATACATCTACAGGATATTTATAATAACTAAAACCTATGAGTATTTTCATTATTTAAAAATTGGATTAAGAAAGTATCGAAAGATATATTTATAAGTCCCTATTCTGTTGTAATTAATATATTTCAAAGCGAGAATAAAATTATTATATCGAACCTTCTTTTTGTTTGTTTTATTTAATGAAATTAATTGAGCCAATGTAGAAATTCTGTTGGCTAAAAAATTAAAGAATTTTGAACGAAGAATAGGATCTTCAATTAAAACTAGTGAGCGATTGATAAAGTCAATATTTCGTTTATTTTCTGATACACCAGACCAAACACCTCCTTGATGAATTCTATATACACTCATATTTTCATTAATGAAATCTAATGTTCCACATGAAGTAATCAATATATCCAAAACTTCATCACAAAGTTGTTTTTGAGCATATATCGGTAAATTTAAAACAACTTCTTGTCTAAAAACGAGAGAACTAGTTGCATAAGCACTTCCCAGCCAGGTTAGTGCCCTGTACTGATCATATTGACTTTGACCACCAACAAATTCATTGTAAATGGTCTTCATTATTTGATTTTTTTCATCAACTAGTGAAGCGTGATGAAAGCATCCGGCTGAAAATGTATTATTTTCTAAATAATTTATTTGCTTTTGTAATTTAAATTTATCTGTCCAAAAGTCATCACCTTCGCACAGGGCAATGTAATTTCCCTTACATTGAGATATTGCCCAAATAAAATTTGGAATCATACCAATGTTTTTTTCGTGACGTGTGTACTTGATACAATGAAAGTTTGTATTCTCGTCGATGTATTTCTGAACGATTTCTTCGGTGCAATCGGGTGAGCAATCGTCAGCAATGATCAATTCTAAACGAAAATCCAATTCTTGCATCAAGACCCCTTCAATGGCTTCTGCAATGAATGCTTCGTGCTTATAGGTGATCATGACCACACTAACAATAGTAAGTTCTTTTCTTGTGTAGCTTTCAGTTATCATTTCGCCGGAATTCCTTTGACAGTTTCATCGTCTTTTACATTTTTTGTAACTACAGCACCTGCTGCAACTTTTACATTTGCTCCAATATTTAATCTCGGAAGTACGGTGGCATTTGCACCAATGTGCGCACCAGATGCAATTTCAGCTCCCCCTAGGATCGTGGCTCCAGGTGAAAGTTCTACAAAATCACCCAGTTTGCAGTCGTGTGTAAGAATAGCATTCGGATACATCAACAAACCCTTACCGCAGCTCACTGCATTGGTGATGGTTGCCTGTGCTAAAATCGTTGCGCCAGTTCCGATTTCCACTCCAAAACTTCCAATATTCGCTTTGGGCGAAATTAAAGAAGTTAATTTACCACCCCACGATTCAAATACTTCACACAATTGCTTTCGTAAAAAAGTATTTCCCAATCCTAACGCAAAAAAATTATCATTTTCTTGAAAATAAGCTTTGACTTCTTCTTCACTCTTTAGAATTGGAAATCGTCCGAACAGTTGTACTGGTAAATCGGTAGAAACGTTATCAAAGAAAACTAAACGATCTGTCCGCCCCAATTGATGAGCTACCTCTAGCAATTCTTTTGCAAAACCTTTGGCGCCAACAATGATCATAGAATCAATGATTTTGATAGTGATAGAATCACTTGTTCGCAAACTTGATTTATTATTTCATAATCCATTTTCGCATAGAGTGGCAAACATAAAACGCGTTGAGAAATAGATAGTGCCTCGCTTAAATTTGTTTGAGGAACATATGGCAAGTGCTGAAGAGTGGGATAAAAGTACCTGCGTGGTATTATTTTATTTTCAAGAAGTAGCTGTTCTGCGATTAATAACTCTTTTT
>CANITF010000055.1 GCA_947470515.1 Flavobacteriales bacterium | reverse complement strand
TTGATTTCTAGAGTCAAAATTAAATCCTAAAAAAAAAATAAGAACTCATATTTGTCAAAAAAAAGAATCAGTTGGATCCAAAAGATTCAACTTAAAAATTGTGAGTTAAAGAAAGAATTATTTTAAAAAACATTTTGTGTTTTATCAATTGATTTCAATCTATTTATCCAAGAAAAGTGAAATTAAATAAAGTTATCCCAATACAAATCTAATGCATTTAAATAAGATATAGCTTGAACTTAATTTGTACATAAATACAACTTAAATAAGACCTACATGTAACCTATATCAACCTAACTTCAACTTAAATGCATTTAAGTTGAACTGGAATAAAGGCGAAAAATAGCAAATTTTAAAAATTTGAATGTTCATTTTAAGACACAGAAAATCAGTATTATATGGTATTTAATCACCATACTTTATGCTTTGATTGTTAGAAAAACTCACCATACTTGTTGGCTGTTAGTTCTGCATCTAGTTTTAGGTATTTCAGAAAACTCCTCTCGGATTTGTGGCCACTGAATTTCATGATGACTTGTGCTGGCATTCCTTTTAAAAACTTCAAAGTACAGAATGTTCTTCTGCATGAATGAGATGAAACTTCTTCAAACTTCTTTTTAGTAATCATTAGGGTGTCACCAGCGACTTCACGATAGAATTTTATTTCATCGTTCATATTTGCTAATTCACATAATTCGCGGATAGTTTTATTGAATTTTGTCAATTGACTCCTATCGTAATGAGGGAGTTTTCCATTGTGCTTCGCAAGTATATTTTGGAAGCGAGCACTTAATGGAATAATTATTTTTTTAACCCCTACATTTTTGGTTTTCTTTGGAACCATATGTAACTTATTATTTCGAATATCATGTTCAGTTATGCGAATGAAATCACTGAAACGCAAACCTGTTTCACATCCTACTAAAAACAAATCGCGCACCACAGCATGAGAAACATCTTCGATTGTGAGATTATCCAAAGATTCGAGATCTTCTTCTGTTAAATAAATCTTGTCAACATCCTCAACAATTGTAGGATATAGTTTGGTACTGAATTTATTAACTATGTTTTTATCGAAGCACCAATTGAAGAAGGCTTTTAAGTTTTTGTTCTGCTTTCCTACTGTATTTGGCATTAAACCTGGCTCACCTTCTGAATTCAAGGCAACGAATGAGAGGTAATTCATCCATTCTTGATTAAAAACTCCTGCTTCAGAAGAAATCATAGCAAAACTGATTGGTTTAGCCATTATTAATTCCACCTTTTTCAGGTGTTTTCGAAGTGAGTTGTTGTAGTCTCTGACATCAGGATTTATCTTTCTCTTGTCCTCTATAAAATCATCAAAATGATCCCAAAATGTTTTAGCCTTTTTGCTTTTCATCGGAACATTATTCTGCTTGAGAAGATCTGCTTTAATTAAGGCTGGGCTTGGAAAATAGTTTTCATCCCTGTATTTTTTTAGTAATGAAATCATCACGGATTCTAATTCGTCCAATTTATCGTTGATTTCATTTGCTTCTTTAAATTCCATTGTTACTTTTACACGTTGCTTTTTTTCTTGCCACATTTTTGGTGGAACAGAGCACCCAGTTGGAATTTTTACTCTATCATTTTCGTAAAAAATAGTCATCGTAATCGAAGTAGATTGAGTTGACTTTTTATCTCTCAAATAAAACTTTACCATTGTTAATAATTTATACAAATATAGCACAAATGGGGGACGGATTGGGGGACGGATTATGTAATTTCATGTTGTTTATCAACAATTTCAAACTGTCAAATAATATACTTAAACAACTCATTTTCAATACAATATAGGCCAATTTAGAACAACTTAAGCAAGCCCCCGAAAACACTGAAACAGCGGTCCCGTCCAGACCGCTAAAGTTAAAGCGTAAGCCTCCAATCGGAGGCTTTTTTTATGCCCAAAAGTTAAGTTTCCCAAGGTTGTTCAGTGTTTTTAAGGCTTTCTGCTGTTACAGCAAATCGCCAAGAACATCAAAAAACATTAATTGAAATCAAAGTTCTGGCGAACAAGCCAGCGAACAAAATTAAAATCACCATTTTTGTTCGCTGGAAGTCGGGGAACCTTCGCCATTAATAGGTTTGGTGAGATTTGCTACGTATGATTTGAACGTGTTCACAGTATTTATTCATTAAATCCAGCGAACAAAATGGAGAATCAAAAATTCTTTGTCTCGTATTGGTTAAATCCAAGCAGACAGCAAGACGGAAAAAGTAAGCTTTACATCCGTATCGCAATTGATGGCCGACGTGCCGAAATTGCCACAACTTATTTTATCAAAAGAAGCGATTGGGATAGTGCCCGCTTCCAAGTCAAGCCCAAGGCACCTCATTCCGTCTTGATAAATGGCTTCATTGATCACACTACCAATGTGATTAAAAAACACTTCTTATCGTATGCGGCTTATGGCCGAACCATTTCCGCCAAAGAACTCAAAGACCTCTTTCTGGGTAAAGAGGAAAAAGTAGAACCAAAATCACTAATGGATGCATTCGCGTATCACAAAGTGAAAATGGAATCTATGATCCAAGTGGGCAAAGTTGCCAAAACCACTTTGGCCAAGTACAATTATTGCCAGGGGAAAGTTGAGAGTTTTTTACAACACTGTTTTAAGAAAAAAGACATTCTTTTGACTGAGTTGAGTTTGAAGTTTGTCACAGAGTTTGAACACTTTCTTTTGGTGAACGAACGCATGCAAACCAATTCAGCGCACAAGTACATTGTGAATCTAAAACGCATCATCAATGTTGCTGTAAGTGTTGAGTGGATCCCTAAAAATCCATTTGATAACTTCAGATGTTCCTACACCAATCCGGAACGAGAAATCTTAACTCAAACAGAAATTGATGTGATGCAACACAAGTTGATTTTGATGCCACGATTAGCTGAAGTAAGGGATGTATTTTTATTCTGCTGCTACACCGGTTTCGCTTACTCTGATATTTACAAATTCGAGCGCGATGCTATAACAATTGGAATGGATGGAGATTACTGGCTTTCTACCATTCGTCAAAAGACAGGAACCAGGGAAAGTGTTCCTCTCCTACCCTTAGCGTTGGAAATAATTAATCGTTACAAGGAACATCCAGTATGTGTGAAGTTCGACAAACTTCTTCCAGTGAACAGCAACCAAAAGTACAATGCGTATTTGAAGGAAATAGCTGAGATTTGTGGAATTAAAAAGACCTTGACTTCACACATAGCTAGACACACCTTTGCAACAACTGTAACGCTTTCAAATGGCGTTCCTTTGGAAACAGTTTCAAAAATGCTTGGACATACCAAACTATCGACAACACAAATCTATGCGAAGGTGCTCGATACGAAAGTGAGTCATGACATGGGAGCATTGAAATCAATTCTTTCTGCCAAACAGAAGCCCAAGGATTCAGAAGAAAATTTGGAGGATTCTGATAAAAAAATAGGATAATAAAAAGCGGCCTCGGTCGCTTTTTTATTTCTAAAAATTTTAAAAATAAAATGTAGAACGTAAAAAAAATACGTTCATGAGTCCGAATTTTGTTTCAATACAAAATGATACATCCAACCATTCTTAAAACACTAAATTATCTTTATGGAATACTATATTGCTACTGCTAAAAACTTTTGTGATGAACTAGAGCAGTTGAATTCAAGCGAACCTGATATCAACAACAGAGCAATAAAGGCAGCGAAATTAATTAAGAAAACACTTGAAAATTTTAGAACAAAAATTCGAAAAGAAGGATTCCGTTCAACTGAAGACGAAATTCATTTCTTCAAATATGTGAAACCTAAGATTAATTCCTACCTCATCTTTTATTCTGTGTTGGCTGAAATTGAAACAAGTAAAATCACTTTGAATGCTGAAGAACTGAAATTATTCATTGACAAAAAAGAACGTATGTTTCGTCACATCATGCGTGAAAACATAGACTTTGTACAATACTACCGTGCTGGTTTATGTCATTTAGATAAAATCTATTTTGTGCGAGAAGCAAATCTTCTTTCCATGTCAAAAAACAGTGCACATCAATTATCAGATCCCGAATTCAATGTGTCACATGATTTAGTTGCAGCCAATATTATGGCGTTTGATTTGTTTCAAAAACACCTTTCTCCAAAACCAGCATTACAACCTACTTTTGGTCCACCTGCACCAAAATTAAAATGGACAGCCAGTAAATCTGATTTTATCGAATTAGTTTATGCCTTACAAGCTACAACTGCAATTAATTATGGTGAGAATGAAATCAAGGAAATCTGCACGGCTTTGCAAACTGTCTTTCAAGTTCACATCGAAGATCCGTATCGCATTTTTATAGATTTAGCGAACAGAAAAACTGCACCCTTGAAATTTATCCCGAAGCTGGAAGAAGGATTTTTAAGGAAAGTAGATGAGGCTGATGCGATGAGGTGATTTGCGAAATCTATTTGTTAAGACTTTTCTTCATTTCTACCACTTTTTTAAGTGCTGAATTGTAATCATTGTCATAATCATAGTATTCCTGCTTTTCATTATTGAAACCCATATTCACTGTCAAGCCGAAATCAATTATCGTATCATTGTCAATGGCGTAAAAGCTTGTCCAATCATTCCCCGACATCACTAAGCAATCGATTAAATCATACTTTTTGAGGTAGTTAGGGTTTTTGATTTGTTCAAATCCTTTAATTCTTTTGAATGAATTTAGATCGCTACTTGCGATGTATAAATACCAAGTCCAATTACTTCTGGCATCGGAACTATTATGTGCCAAAACATCCTTGATTCCATCTCCGTTAAAGTCACTAAATTTTACAGCAAACATCCCAGTACTTAAACTGTCAAATATCAGATTCTTTCCGTTTTTAATTATGGCAAAAGTGGCTGTCAACTCATTATTTTCGAATTCATGTTCTAAATATTCGATACGGATATTTTTGCCAGGATACACAGAATCACAATGAATTATTTTAGACATTGTATCGAAATCCTTTTCAATTTTTCCCGTGCCTAATTTGCTTTCATTCTGATTTTGGCAACCGAATAAGAAGAACAATAATAAAAGCGAAAGAAATTTTACCATATGATTACGACTATTATTGCATTTCTTTATTTGCAATTACCATCCATAGAATGAACGACACCTTCTATTCTTGATCTTTTGTCTTCTGATTTTATAAGGTCCATTATTAAAATTTCTTCTGAAAAAATTATTCTACTCATATCAACTCCACTTGATTTTAGCTCTTTTAAAAATTGTTTTTTTCTTCTGGTTGCCATACTTTTCCTTTCCTCTGGATTAATTAACTGGACAAACCGAATACACATTTGAGGGTACTCGTTTAGCATCGTTAAAAAGTACTTGAGATCAAAGTTTTGGTGTTTTACCATTTCATTTTTCTCATAATAAACGCTATTGTCAAATCTATCTTGAATTATTCGCAGTTTGGAAAGGTCTAAACGATATTCTTCAAAGACATTGGTATCGCCTTTTGCATGGAGTTTAATCCAACTTTGTCTAGAATTTTGACGATCAATATTTAGAAAAATGTAATAATCATTTTCCACTGAAAAGGTAACTTCAAATAAAAATTCTCCCAGACTATCGGAGTTTTGAATCGCAATCGTATCTCGATTTACCATTAAAACAACGGGAATATTTCCTATTAACTTCTTATTGGCCATATCAATCACTGTTCCTGAAATTTTCACATTTTGAGCCTGTCCATAACCATTCAAGGAGGTCAAAGTTAAAATCAGGAAATATATTGAGATTTTCATTTTACTCATAATAGCTTGCTAATAGATGGCGGTAATAGCGTGTAATAATTCAATCATACACCATTTATTTTTTTACCCTTTAAAATATTAACGAATAATAAAGAAAAAAGCATAATACCGATATGGATTAACATTACAATTAGGGTAAATACTGTTGGTGCGAATCCATTATATATTGGATCTGTAAAGATTAAATAAAGACTTGTAGAAAGATAAAGAACACAACCTGCCAAATTCAAATATTTCCACCAAGGTTTGAATTTGATAAATAAAATCATTGAAAGAACGATTAAAGCTAGAATAATATAAAAAGTAAACTCAGTCATTTTATTTTTCTAATGTATTTCGTATTACATCGGTTTCTTACTTGGCAGAGTGCCGTCTGTTTCAAGTAAACTCGAAGTTAGATTATTTTCTATCATAAAAACCCTTTTTCGAAGAAAGAGCTGAGGCATGCAGCTAGACAAGTGTTTCTAGCATTTTAGTGTCTGTGCATACAGAGCATTATGTCAGGGTAAATTATTCTTTGTCTTATAATCTTTTTCATTTTAAATCTTTTTTTAGTTGTTAAAATTAAAATGCCATATTCAAATTTTCTTACTTCAAAGGGCTTCCCAAATTCATACAGCACTTCAATTCCATTTTTCCCAAATGACGCACAAGGAAACAAATCGATGAAGGTAGTGTCTGTATCAATTGTAATTGTGTCCTGAATAAGTTTGTCAGGAAAAGATTTTAAATAACGAAAGCTGGAAATTGTATCCGCGACTGGTGATTCATATTGCGACCATATTTTAAGGCTTCCATTATTATTGTAATAAATCCAATTTCCATATTTAAGACCATGATGATAAATTCCCCTTTCTTTTACGTTTCCATTTTCATAATATAATTCTTTAATACCAAAGGCTTCGCTATACTCACCATCAAAAAAATAGGATCTTTTGAAAGCTATATTTCCATTTGGATAGTAACCAGTATAATTTTTAATAGGGTGGTGTTTATCGAGGGCAAGATATTCAACTGAAAACAGAACGCCCTTAACATATTCCTCTCTTCGCCAACAATAATTTCTCGAGTAAAGTGTCTCGATCGAATCACAATAATCTATCAAATAATCCCCCGCAGTATTAGTAAGATTAATTGTGTCTTGTGAATGTATATTCCAAGATACAATTAGAAAGAGTGATATGTTTATTATGGTTTTCAACTCAACTGTGTTTTATAATGGTGGGTTTGCTGTTAATGTTTGTTTGGCTGCATCGGGAAGTAGCCGATATTTAAAGTTAATATTATTTTAGATTGATTATTTTAAGCTTCTTTTCCATTGGCGTTTTCGTAACTGAAATTACAGCTTTTTTGCTCTATATAGGTTACACGTGTTATATTCTAATTCCACCGTGCATTCTTGGATTGGAATCAATTGTGCCACTGCCTTTTAACATAAACACGGCGATTAACAGAAATATAAAAATAAAATATGATATGATTATGTAGTAATAATACCCAGTTGTGTTTAATGTGCACAGGTTTATTAAGAGGTGTACAATTAGTAATAGACAGAAGGTAATTAACGTCACACGTTTTAATTTCTTAATTCTAATCAAAGATTGTTTTATTTGATTTGTTAGTTTATCATTATCAAATTTGTCACTTTTAATTAGTGTATTCAATTTGTTTATGTCTTGCATTTCAGAACTGTATCGCCCTCCAATCCATGCGAATGCGATAAAATACAATATTGAGTATGTTATGATTATTATTGACTCTGTCATAGGCGTGCGATTACGAAAAAATAATGAGCAAAAACAAAATACACATTCTCAACCCAACATCCAAATCAAAAATAATTTAGAGCTTTCTGAATGTCGTCTTTTGAAAAACCAAAATAAATTTCTTTTAATATCATTGATTAAATTATCAATCACATTGATTACTTATTTTGTATGTCCTCCGATTGAAATTGCAGTAAACTTTCGGTTTTGATCCTTCAAAAGAAATTGAAAAGCTTTCAACCAATTGCCCATCTAGGGTATTAGCTTTTATAAAATCTGTGAAATTCCCTTTTTTGAAACGAATATACCGCACTTTGTCAGGATAGTATAATGAAATGTACTTATGTCTTTTGTCATGCTCGGCAATAACAGAACCTTTGACTATAGCCTGCTGCCCTACAACTTCAGCATAATACCATCTGCATTGTTTTTTATCACTAATTCCATAAGTGAATCCAGCTGAGTCTGTGTAAAAATTACCCTGCTTGATAAATTGACCTTTTAAATTGAGAAAATCTAAATAATACAAAGTGTCGCCATTATTCTGTGCGATGCTTGTTTGAACAACACAAAGTATTGCTACAACTTGCAATAAGAAATATTTTTGCGTTGCTTTCATGTGGCGTTTAGTTTTTAGACTTTTCCTGAAAGTATTTCCAAAATTTTGGTCGTTATTCCGTTTTATAAATATAGTCAAAGATTATCGAGTTATACCGATAAGACAACCATACACAAGGTTGTCACAAAGTATCTATTTTTAATATTTTGAGCATATTTCTCCGATTTTTCGAATGCAGCCTTTCATATTCTTTCTTATCAATCAATTTATATTTGTTTATTTCTTCTTCCGGGATTATTGGTTCAGATTCACCGTAGCCTTTAGCAGTTAATTGCTCCTTTTTTACTCCTTTCGAAATCAAATAATTCACACACCATTCTGCTCTATTTTGAGTCATCTTAAGGTTCGAATGATCGGGTCCTCTAGAATCCGTAAACGAGCCAAATTCGACTTGCAATTCAGGATGGAAAATCAGGAAATCTGCTATCGAATCTAAAGTCTGTTTCGAGTCATCAGGCAATCTATCCCCATCGAATCCTAAACGTATATTGTAAATTTTATAATTGTCTCCAACTTCAAAAGTTGAATCAGATAGTGTAAATGTCTGGCTAATCCCCTGTAGAGAAGTAAACAAAACAATGATATTTAAAATTAATGTTCTCAAATTCTGGTGTATTCTGGTCTATGTACTATAACGGTTTGCCTTTAGTTTGTGTTTTAAAATTATCATTATTTTTCAGAAGGAGAAACGGGTGAACTCAAACGGTTTGTAAGCTCCTAGGCTTCATGGCAGCATAAGTCCCGTTTCTTTCCTTCTGACTTGCAAGTGCTAATTGGAA
>CANITF010000054.1 GCA_947470515.1 Flavobacteriales bacterium | reverse complement strand
AGAACTTATATAAAATAATTATAATACAAAAAAGGCCATCAGTCAACTGACTGATGGCCTTATTCTCACCGCTCCTCCTCTTGGACTCGAACCAAGGACCCTCTGATTAACAGTCAGATGCTCTAACCGGCTGAGCTAAGGAGGAATATTTATTTCAATTCAATTATTAGTTTAATCACGTTAGACTCAACCAAGGACCCTCCCGACCGCTAGTCGGGATGCTAACCGGCTGAGCTAAGGAGGAATTAACTAATCGTTTCCGAAAAGCGAATGCAAATATAAAGAAAGAATTTATTTCTCAAGGATAAAAAGCGAAATTTTTCTTAGTTAAGGGTTGACTTTAGTATAAAACCTTAGAAATCATCCTCATCTAATGTGAAATCCTCAAGTGATGTGTCATATGAATCTTCGCATTCCTCTCGGTCAACGAGATCTTCGCCAATGTTCTCTTCGCATTTTGCAGGACGGAGAACATTGGTTTTTGAAACATTTAAGCGAATCTCGGAACGAATTGATCCATCTTCGCTAGGATACGCTTTTGGAAACGGAGTTCCTTCTAATTCAACTAAGGCTCCTTTTTTCAAAAAATCAAGAATTCTAAGATTGGCACCCTCCTTTTTCCAAATGGTACAATTAATCCAAGTCGTTTTTGTTTTTGTTTCACCGGTTCTCTTGTCTTTCCAGTTTTTATTGTGCGCAACGGGAAAATTGATTGCAATAACACCTCTTTCCATCGTTTTTACGACGGCATCTTTTCCAATATTGCCAATAAGTCTTGTTTCAAAAACAGTTGCCATGTAACTTAGTTTAGATAGTGAAAGTAAGGAATTATTTAAAAAGCTCCAATTTTTATCGAATTTAAGCGTCGATTTTATCGATTGATTCTTATCCGTATTTGTTCCTTTGTGCTTAGATTTGTTTCTGAAAAATGGAAAAAGTTGCACTTGTTGAATTTGGCGGATCACACGATGAATGTTTGATGGCGCAATTTATTGCCCTAAAAGAAAAAGGTTGTCATGTCACTTTTGTCTCAACACAAGAAATGTTCAATCGAAATGCTTTCTTACATTATTATATTGATGAATTTAAAAAGATTCAATTTTCTGGAAAAGCATTCAAAGATTTTTCTGTGATTCGGAAGTTGAACAGTTATTTTAAAACGAATGGGATTAACACGGTAATTTTAAATACGGCCCAAGGAGCACACGTCCGTAATTTATGCTTAACGTCTCCAAAAAAGATTGAATTTATTGGAATTGTACATACGTTAAAGAAATTTCAAGGAAGTTTTACTCAAAAACTGATCAACCTAAAAATCAGGAAATACCTTGTTTTAAATGATTTTTTTTTAACCAAAATCACGATCCAAAAGAACATTCATGTTACTTCATTTTATCCATTGTGCTTTCCAATATTTGAAAACGAAATAGAAAAGAATAGCGAAGAAAAATGGGTAACAATTATTGGGGGAGTTGAAAACAGAAGAAAAGATTTAATTGGAAGTATTCCCTTGATGCGGGAGTTAGTTCAAAAGGGATTCAAATTTATTTTTCTTGGCAAGAGCGATTTCAAGCATCCGGATGTAATTTATTTTAATCAATTTTTAAAAGATGCCGCAATTGAAAAGGAGGTTAAATTGTTCGATTCATTCGTTTCAGCTGAAGAATTTGACGCATATCTTAAAGCTACAGATTTAATATGGCCAATGGTGCATCCCAATACACCAAGTGCCACCGAATATTTTAAAAATCAAATTTCTGGTGCGATGAATGTTTCCTTTGCGTATAAAATTCCGATGTTAATTCACCAGGATTACATCAATCAATGGGAAGATTTTTTACATGCGATAAGTTATAACATGGAGAACTTTGCGCAAAAAGTGCTAGAAGGATATGAGCAGAAAGAAGATATTCAACGTGCATTAAGAGAAACTGAAAAGTTTGATCCACTTTATCAAGAGAAGAAATACCTTGATTTTATTTTTGATAATTAATTCTTCACATCGGCAATTTCATGAGTGATTTTGAGGTAGATCGATGAATAAGAGGAAAACTAGCAAAGAGAATTAAGCGCCAAAATAGTTTAGAATATTTTAGAAGTGTTTCCGCGCCTTTCAGCGGGATCCGCGGGAGAATTAAAATAAAATCAGTTCCAACAGAAAACACAAATAAAAGCAATCAAGGATTTCTCCGAATCAATTTCTTTGAATTCAAATGGTGGTAAACACGTGACTCTTCAAATTAGTTCACTTCGAAATAGTTTCTAATCACTTTTGCTTTTGCATTACCAACAACTTTTGCAAGGTCTTCAATGTCTGCTGCCTTGATGGCTGAAACAGTTTTGAACGTTTTCATTAAAAGTTCTTGTGTCTTTGATCCAATTCCAGTTATCGAAACAAGTTCAGATGTGATAGCCGCTTTACTTCTTTTGTTTCTGTGATGTGTAATTCCAAATCGGTGTGCTTCGTTCCGCATGAACTGAATCACTTTCAAACTTTCCGAACGCTTATCAAGATAGATTGGCAATGAATCACCAGGAAAGTAAATTTCTTCTAAACGTTTTGCAATTCCAACAATTGCCATCTTTCCACGAAGGTTTAATTGCTCTAATGCTTTTAACGCAGCGCTTAATTGCCCCTTTCCACCATCGATAATTATGAGTTGCGGTAATGTTTGACCTTCTTCAACCATCCTTTTATACCTGCGATATACAGCCTCTTCCATAGACGCAAAATCATCTGGACCAACAACAGTTTTTACGTTGAAGTGCCTGTAATCCTTTTTACTCGGTTTGGCATTTTTAAAAACAACACAGGCAGAAACAGGATTGGTACCTTGAATGTTTGAATTATCAAAACATTCCATGTGAATCGGTAAATCTAGTAAGCGGAAATCGGTTTTAATTTGTTCCATAATGCGATTTGAATGTCGCTCTGGATCAATTATTTTTTCCTGTTTTTGTTTTTCGAGACGGTAAAATTTAGCATTGCGCAACGATAAATCAACCAAGTGTTTTTTATCTCCTTTTTGTGGAACAAAGAAATTGATGCCTTCAAGTTTTAAATCCAATTTTGCATCAAGCAAGACTTCTTTTGAAACGCTTGAAAACTGAGAACGTAATTCAAGCAATACAAAACTCAAAACTTCTTCTCGTGATTCGTTTAATTTCTTTTTTACTTCAGCTGTATATGCATGGATAATTGCCCCGTTATGAATGCATAAATAATTCACAAAAGCAGCATCCGGCTCATCGATTAAAGTACAAACATCAACTTGGTGAATTGTTGGAGATACAATAGTAGATTTCGCCTTATAATTTTCCAGTGTTTCCAGTTTCACTTTCATTTCTTGAGCTTGTTCAAACTCATGATTGTTGGCATGTAAAAGCATTTTATCCTTTAAAAATTGAATAACTGAAGTAATGTTTCCTTTTACTAAGTTTTCGATTTGGGCAATTTTCTCATCGTAATGAACCTTTGTTTCATAAGATACACATGGCGCAAGACAATTCCCAAGGTGATATTCTAAACAAACTTTGTAGCGTTTTTCTTTAATTTTCTTGTCGGCCAAATCATAACTGCAATTTCTCAATGGATATAATTCTTTGATTAAAGAAAGAAGTGTATGCATTACTTTTCCACTTGGATAAGGGCCAAAATATTTAGAACCATCTTGAATGACGTTTCTAGTAGAAAAAACCCTAGGAAAAGGCTCATTTTTAATGCAAATCCATGGATACGTTTTGTCGTCCTTGAGTTGAATATTGTATTTGGGTTGGTATTTTTTGATGAGGTTATTTTCCAACAACAAAGCATCCAACTCCGTGTCAACCACCATATATTGAATATCAACAATGCGTTTTACGAGCAATATAGTTTTGCCGTTATCCTGCGTTTTATTGAAATAGGATGCGACTCGTTTTTTTAAATTCTTTGCTTTCCCAACATAAATGATTGTTCCTGCAGCATCAAAATACTGATATATTCCCGGTTTTTCGGGAAGGGTTTTGAGTTTTAACTGAAGGTTTTCTTTGGAAGTCAACATTCAACAAAAATAAGCAATAGATTAAGAAATGATGTTCTTGAGCTTGTCGAAAGACGAATTACATTTCACCTATGTGTTCTATGTTCCTATGTGTTGAAAAATGAGTGAGGAGTGATGAGTTTAAAACTGATAGTTTATAGTTTGTTTCCTATGTGGCCTATGTTCCTATGTGTTGAAAAATGAGTGAGGAGTGATGAGTTTAAAACTGATAGTTTATAGTTTGTTTCCTATGTGTTTAAAAAGAGTGATGAGTGATGAGTTTAAAACTGATAGTTTAAATTTCTATGTGACCTATGTGCCACTTCGGCAAGCTCAGTGCATCGCTATGTGTTTCCAATAGAATTAAGAATTTGTCAGTCTTTATTAATAATATCAAACAACTCATTCAAGTTTGGAGAAATGATAATTTCTATTCTTCGGTTTTTTGCTTTGTCACTTGGATCAACAGGATGAAATTCAGAACGACCTGCAGCCATTAATTGAGCTGGGTTCATTTTTGAATTTAACAGCATTATATCCACAACTGAAGTTGCTCTTAATACAGATAATTCCCAATTCGATGTTGGATGCGTGGCACTTACTAATTTATCAGTATCCGTATGACCTTCAACAATTATTTCTAATTCTTTTTCTGCCTCAAGTACTTTTGCTAATTCAATAAGTGCTTTTTTACCTTGTGCTTCAACATCTGTTTTCCCCGAGGCAAAAAGTAGTTTAGCCTCCATGCTCACATAGATCTTCCCGTTTTTTTGGATTACAGATAACCCTTGACTTTCAAATCCTTTTAAAGCATTTGCAACTTTCGTTTTTAATAATTTTGTTGCTTCGTCTTTTCTTTGCATCGCTTCCTCCAATTCATTTACACGTTGTTCTCGATCTGCCAATAGCTGTTCTTTGCTTTTTAAATCCATTTCTAAAGCTGTTAAGGCATCTTCTTTACGCTGTAACTCTATATTTTTGCCTTCCAGTTCTGCTTGTAATAACCCAGTTTCTTTCGCGCCAGCTATCCGCAATTTGTCAAAAACTGTTTCCAATGCTTCATTTTGAATGACCATTTTATCGTATTGAGTTTGAAGCAAACGATAATTATTTCCCAAATTACTTGTGTCAATTTTTAAGGCTGTAACTTCTTTCTTCATTACATCATAACGTGTTTGAAGATCTTTTGCTTTTCCTTCGTTATCCATAGAACTGGTTTTAAATGCTTCCAATTCTTCGCTGCATTTTTTTTCTCGTTCAAGTAGATCATTGTATTTTTTAGCAGGAACGCATGCTCCAAGTAAAAAGAAACTGAAAAGAATAAATAAGATTTTCATAACACTTTATTTTAAGAACAAATATCCTCAAGAAAAGTGTGTAAATATTGGATCTCGGAAAGAATTATAAACACTAGAAATTGAATAACCTTTTTATATGTTTTTATTCAAATAATGGACAGCGCGAAGTATTGTTGTTTTGAGGCTTGCAAGCAGAAAAACTGATGGATAATTCATGCGTATTACTACTCCCATTTTGAAGGGCAGAAAGTGTAAAATCAAACGAATATTGCATTGAAAATCGCTGATTTATCTTAAATCCTGCGAAAAACAGCAACGCGTCCGTGTTTCTATATCCCAATCCGAAGTTAAATTTATTCCCAAAATCTAAAATTGCTTGCAGATCAATTGCAAGTGGGCCACGTGGTGGAATTTTAAGAATAGCTGCAGGCATAAGCGTTATTCGATCATTTATTTTAAACCGATATCCAGCATTAAGCAGTGTATGAAACCGGTACCTTGAATCGGTTCCAAAATCTGTCCATTTATAGCGAAATAGATTTTGAAGAACTAATCCGAAATAATAATCTTCACCATTCCACCAAGCTCCAAATGATGCATCAGGAGCAATAAATGAAGCCTCTTTAATGACCGTTGGATCTGGCTCGATTGTTACAGAATTAGAAGGATCAAATCCCATTTGAATAATTCCACCATATAATCCTAACGAAAGGCGCGTGTCACGGGTAAAATTGAAATGTGCGGCATAAGCCAAATTGATTCTGTTCGTATTAAATTGACCAATTTGATCCGTTTCGAATTTTAATCCTAGACCTTGTCGGGCACTCAAATAATTTTTTCTTTTTGTTTTAATTGGAGCACTTAACGTTAAAAAACCACTTCTTGGAGCACCTTGAAATCCAACCCATTGTATCCTGTAAAGTGAATGAATATCGATGCATGTTTTTATACCTGCATGGGCTGGATTAAGAGCCATTTGATGAGATGACCATTGCGTAAACTGAGGAATTTGTTGCGAATAGCTTGAATGACCGATTAAAATAAACGAAACAAAAATTAAAGTATATGAATGTAAAATCTTCACTAACGAATCAATGTAATACTTCCTTTAAATTCTTGCTTTTTATCGTCACGTAATTCTACGATATAAAAGTAAACACCTTCTGAGAACTTACCTGTATTACCCGTTCCATCCCAAGATTTTGATGCTGAATATCCGATTGATTGAAAGATTTCTTGACCCCAACGGTTGTAAATTTTAACAAAACAATTTGGGTATTGACTTACACCACCAATTTCCCAACGGTCATTTATGCCATCGTCGTTAGGGGAAAAAGTGGTTGGGAAAATTAATTTTTCTTCAATTGTAATGGTAACATAATCCTCTAATGTGCAACCATTTTCAGTAGCTGTCAAGGTATAAGTTGTTGTTGACGTTGGAGAAACGAGTGGCGTGAGAGTGGAAGGATCGCTAATTCCGAATGTCGGTGACCAACTGTAAACGGGAGCCGTAGTCAACCCATTTAACTGAGTAGTTTCGCCAGTATTTAAAAGTTGATCTGGACCCGCATCAATTGGAAAAGAATAAACTGTAATTGCCGCTGTTGTTGCAGTAACCATTTCAGCACAAAGTGTATAACAGTTTGTTTCAAGAGATACGATATCGCCAGTGTTTAAAGCAGTTGATTGAAAAAATGCTTCCGTTGTTACAGCAGTTAAAACACCATTTACATACCAATTAAACGAAGACGTGTCAGGACAATTAGTGAGAATGGCATTCGCAGAAAAAACATCGTTTTTGCAGATTAACAATGGAGAAGTTGCTAAACTAACAGTCGGAACAGGGCGATCTATTCCTGAACCACTTATGATTAAATCAAAATCACATTCAGCGGCACTTGTAATTCCAGCGCCAGAAAAGTCTCCAGAAACAACGATGTAATAAAGGGTATTTGCAGGTAGAGCAGCTGCGTTCAGTGAAAACGGAGCATTTCCATTTGATATACAGTTCCCTATTGCAGCATAGGATGTTGAATTACATGGAACACTCGCTGATATCATGGTTGCCTGAAGCGCATTATCTTGTCCAACATTCATCTCGAAAACGAGATTACTAAAATCTACTTGAACATTTCCTCCAGTTGAATTAGTGGTAAATGTGAGCCAAATTGAATTGTTTGAGGTAAAGCAAAAAGAAAAGTCATCTTCACAGCCAGGACAAAAAGTTTTATTCGCGCCAATATTGGTTAATGAAAAAGTTTGATTTGGGCAAAGTTCAAGTGCAGAACTGCAAGCATTATTTGCTTGTTGACCCGCTGCCAAAAAACGAAAAGAAAATAATAACAGTAAAATAACAACCTTCATATTTACACAAAAAAGCTCAGTGTTTCCTCGAATTTACGATAAAAATATCCGTCTATAGAATAAAATGTATAGTTTTATTCCACTTTAAAATTCAAGTCAACAAATTTTGGCACAATATTAGATTTTTTAGCCGAACAATTAATAAAAAGTATATGAATAAAATAACTACCCTCGTATTTTGTCTTTCTCTTTCTTTAGGATCAGTTTTCTCTCAAAAAATAGATTATGACAATAGTTCTAATTGGTTCTTAGGCTTAAACGCAGGAGCTACTTGGCAAACAACAGATGTGGCAAATAAATTTTCAGCGGGTTGGGGATTAACACTTGGTCGTTCATTTAATTACAATTACGGCAAAAAAATCTCCTTCGATTTAAGAGCACGTTATTTAAGAGGCACTTGGTTGGGCCAAGATTATGATACAACATCACTTGCTGGATATACAGGAACTTCTTTACAGAATTATAAAGATTCTTTGGGGTTCTCCGTAAATAATTTTCAAGCAGATGTTCACCGACTTGGATTTGAATTGGTCCTTCATGCAAATGGTTTTAGAGAACGAACTGGTTGGGATCCATATATTTTTGGAGGCGTTGGTTTTACTTGGTATCAAACCTATGGGGATTTATATAACAATGATTCCACCGGTTCTATTTATGGCTATGACCCAGATTTATTAGGGAATAATTCCTACATGAACAACTTGAAAGACAATATTTATGATTCACCGTTGGATGGAAGTAACAAAGATAAAGACAATGTTAGTTTCATGCCAAGTGTTGGTTTTGGAATAGGTTATCAAGTTGGGAAAAGAGTAACATTGGGATTAGAACATAAGACAACTTTTACGAGGATTGATAATTTTGATGGTTTTGCTGACCCAACAAGTAAATACAAGGATATTTACCACTATACATCTGCGTATTTGCAATTTAGATTTAAAACACATAATCAAAACACGACAGTGACCGACGTAAACACAGTGAACAACATTGATAATTACAACAACGCTGGTTCAGGATGTGTTTCACCTACAGTTAAGTTTATTAATCCAACTTCGAATAGTTTGGTTTCGGCTTCAATTAATTATCAAGTTGTTCTAGAAATAAAAGATATTCTTGGAAGAGATAATATTGTTTTTAAACAAAATGGTATTACCAATTTGAATTATACATATAACTCAGAAACAGATCGTTTAGAAAGCACTGTTGTTTTAGTTTCAGGAACAAATACATTTGAAATTACCGCAACCAACACGTGCGGATCCGATGTGGAAACGATAACGGTAAATTATCAACCATGCAATGTCCCAGAAATCACAAAGGTGAATCCTTCAACAAACGGAACAACTGTCAGCAATGCAAATTACAATTTGAGTTTATTGATTAAACACTCCAATAATGGACAAGGCATTACATTAACACAAAATGATAGAAGCATCACAAATTACACATTTAACACTGCTACAGAATCATTCCAAAGCGTTTTAACCTTGCTGCCAGGCTTAAACACATTTGTGCTGACTTCGGTGAATGGTTGTGGAACAGATACTGAAACGATAACCGTTAATTATCAAAATTGCATTGCTCCTGTTATTACCGTTGTTGCACCAACATCAAATGGAACAACTGTTAGTTCAGCGAATTTTAGTTTGAGTGCTTTGATTTTAAATTCCAACAATGGACAAGGAATTACACTTAGTATAAATGGAAGAACGATTACAAACTTCAGTTTCAACAATGCAACAAGCGCTTTCCAAAGTGCTGTTACACTTGTTCCTGGATTAAACACATTTGTTTTGACTTCAGTAAATTCATGTGGAACAGATACTGAAACGATAACGGTTAATTATCAAAATTGTATTGCGCCAGTTATTACCGTTGTTGCACCAACATCAAATGGCACAACAGTTAGTTCAGCTAGTTTTAGTTTGAGTGCTTTGATTTTAAATTCCAATAATGGACAAGGAATTACCTTAAAGCAAAACAATGTTGCTGTTACAAACTTCAGTTTCAATAATGCAACGAGCGCTTTCCAAAGTACGGTTACACTTGTTCCAGGTTTAAACACATTCGTTTTGACATCAGTAAATTCATGCGGAACAGATGTTGAAACGATTACAGTTAATTATCAAAATTGTATTGCACCAGTTATTACCGTTGTTGTACCAACATCCAATGGCACAACTGTTAGTTCAGCGAATTTTAGTT
>CANITF010000053.1 GCA_947470515.1 Flavobacteriales bacterium | reverse complement strand
AATATTATAAATTTACTATCTACAAATAAAAAAATATTATGCGCAAAACAATTTCCTCATTATCAATTCTGTCACTATTTATTTTATTAATTGCAACTTCTTGTAAAAAGAAATGTTCAGTTGATATAGAAGATAAAAATAGAGGCGCAATTATACAAAATACAGTTTTCTACCCTTCGAGTGGATTTATGACTGGAAATATGGGTGGCGACTATGTCATAAATGCAGCACATAAATATGCTCAAAGCATTCAAGTATCCTTAAATGGTGGGTCAAAAAGTTATGTTAATTATTCAAACTATACAATACTTTGTTGTCCTACTTACGGTTCATGCAATGCGTCTTATGATAGAGAAGTTATTATAGATAATAGCTTGCAAACAGTAGTTTATAAAATTGTGGTGACTCAATGCACAGAATGTGGTGATTCTCCTGGCACAGAGAATTATGTACTAGTTCCAACTTTTCCTGCATCATATGCAGTTTCGTATGACGTTTCATACATTGATAAATAATACGTTAGAAAAAATACAGTTTTTATATAATTGTTAACCTCGGAGATTTTCCGAGGTTTTTTTATTTAAAAAACTAATAGAAATAACAAACACAACTTTGTTTTCAAATAAAAGGACATAAAAAAAGGCCATCATAGATGACCTTGATTTTTAAAGGGATAGAATTACTTAGATGCTAAGTCATTGTTTTCAATGTGATTTACGCTACCGTAAGCATCACATCCTCCGCCTCCTTTTGATGATCCACATGCCGTAATTACTAGCGACAGAAACATCCCTACAAGTGTCAAGGTCAAAATTTTCTTCATTATTGTTTGTTTTTTATTAATTAGTCTTCCATGTAGATGCGAAAATACAATTTTTTAAATTGAACTTGCAAAAAATATTATTCACAATTGAGTATTAATCATTTGAAATAAAGTAATTTTCTACTCGTTTTGGTAACAATGAGGCTGATTTTACTGTGTTTATTGCTTTTCTATTATTCTGATACGCTGTGTCAGAATAAATATTCTATTTCGTTTACAACGGAGAATTACAAAAAAGTTAAAAAAAATATTCAACTTTCATTTAAAGATAGCCTTTCTGCTTTGAAATACGTTCAAGAATTGCACTTTTCAGCAGTTGCAAAAGGATATTTAACAGCTTCAATTGATACCGTGAAATTTGAGGAAAATAGTATGCTCGTTTCGTTTTTTAGTGGTGAACGCTTTGAAAATATAATTCTAAACATCAATCCAGAAGATAAAATTTTCCTTAAACGAAATTCTACTTTAAGCGAAAAAGCAATTGTTTCAATCCCTTTTCGACCAATTGAATTAAGTACTATTTTAAAAACGATACATAACTCTACCATTTCAAATGGTTATCCCTTTTCCAAAGTTTACCTTGACGAAATTACGTTTCAAAATAATACCCTTAAAGCAAACTTAATTTTAAATAAAGGTCACTATTTTAATTTTAACAAAATTCATATTAAAGGTGATTCATCCATTTCAACAATTTTCATTGCTAGCTTGATTGACATTAAAGCTGGCGATAAGTATGATGAATCGAAATTGAAAGATATCAGTAAGAAAATTAAACAACTCAGTTTTTTAAGAGAAATAAAGTCTCATGAACTACTTTTCACAAAAGAAGGAGTAGAATTATTTCTCTATATTGAATCTATGCCTGTTAGTGCCATAAATGGAGCAATCGGATTACAACCCAAAGCTAATACCACAAAAGTTGGCCTTGCTGGAGAACTAAATTTAAAATTGCTGAATGTTTTTAAACATGGAGAATCCATAAATTTGAATTGGCGCAGTATTCAAGAACAAACCCAATCTTTGAATGCACGTATTAATTATCCATTTCTTTTTCACACGCCATTTGGGATTGACGCACAATTTCAATTGTATAAAAGAGACACTTCATTTTTAGAATTGAAATCAACTATTGGAGTGCAATATTTTTTAAAGGGTGGAAATTATCTCAAGGTTTTTTATCAAAATTTCTCTTCAAACGTTCTCAATGGTGGTCCAAATAATCCAAACTTCTCTAATTTATCGACTGTTAAATCGAATGCATATGGAATTACCCTTTTCAGAAAACAATTAGATTATTTACCAAACCCTTCAAAAGGATTTGGTTTGGTAATGGAAGTAGCAATCGGAAATAGAAAAGCTCAATTTTCTGATACCTCTGCGGTAATCAAAACAACTACTTATAGATCAGCGTTGCAAATTGATTGGTTTATTCCCATAACACCTAGACATGTAATACATTTAATTAATTCTACAGAAATGTATTATGCACCTGAAATTTTTCAAAATGAGGTATTTCGTTTTGGTGGGCAAACCTCTTTGCGTGGATTCAATGAAGAAGAATTATATGCAACACTCAGAAGTGTATTTACGATTGAATACCGCTATTTGCTGGACCAAAACTCACATATCTTTGCATTTTTTGATCAAGGATTATATGAAAACAATGCTGCTTCCTACATGAAAGATCGTCCCTTTGGATTTGGTGCAGGTTTTTCATTTGGAACGAATATCGGAATATTCTCAATTTCGTATGCGCTTGGTCAACAATTGAATAATCCAATCCTGATGCGCAACGGTAAAGTACATTTTGGGTATATTGCCTATTTTTAATGTACGCTAAAGATAAATGTGAATAAATCGAAGGGGATTTCGAGTTATTTTCTACTTGCTTGCATTGAAGTTCGTATTTCTTTCATGAAATCAGACGCATAAACAAAATTCAATATTTCAGGATTTTCTGTAGTAATAATTGAATCACGGTCACCTTGCCACCAATTCTGCCCATTGTGAATAAACATTAAAGAATCACTAATTTCAATAACACTATTCATATCATGTGAAATAACGACAGTAGTAATATTGTACTCGTAGGTTATTTCTTTAATAAGGCCATCAATAATAATAGATGTAATTGGATCCAAACCTGAATTAGGTTCATCACAAAAAAGATATTTTGGATTCATTGCAATTGCACGAGCAATACCAATTCTTTTTTGCATACCACCACTGCATTCAGATGGATAGAGCTTATTTGTTCCATTTAAGTTTACGCGATCAAGACAAAAATCAACTCGGTCTTGCATTTCTTTTTTTGATTTTTTGGTAAACATTGTTAGTGGAAACATTACGTTTTCTTCAACAGTCATCGAATCAAATAAGGCAGAACCTTGAAAAAGCATTCCGATTTCTTTTCTTACCTCTGTACGTTGAATTCTATTCATTGCAGAAAAGTCTTTGCCATCAAATAATATTTGGCCGGAATCAACTTCATGAAGACCAACGATACATTTTGCTAAAACAGATTTTCCAGATCCAGATTGGCCAATAATCATATTAACCTTTCCTTGTTCAAATTCAGAACTGACATTAGTCAATATCGTTTTTCCTACAAAAGATTTATTTACATTCTTTACCTCAATCATAACAGCATCAATTGTGTTAATATGAAATTGGCAATCAAAATTGCAATACTACTACTAACTACTGCTTGAGTCGACGATCGTCCAACATCCAAAGCTCCACCTTGTGTATAATAACCGTAAAAGGATGCAATAGAAACGATTAAAAACCCAAAAACAACAGTTTTAGTTAAGGCATAAAAAACATTGTAAGCTTCAAAAAAAGATCGAATACCTAGAACATACGTTTCAGATGTAAGCAAGCCTGATACTGTAAGTGCCAGCCATCCGCCAATCATACTTAAACCCATTGAAAAAATAACTAGAATCGGGAAGAAAAATATGGCTGCAACAATTTTTGGTAAAACTAAAAAATTCAAGGAGTTGACTCCCATTATTTCAAGAGCATCAATTTGTTCTGTTACTCTCATCGATCCGATTTCTGATGCCACATTGGACCCAACTTTACCAGCAAGAATCAATGAAATAATGGTTGGTGAAAATTCTAAAATTGTACTAGATTGTGTGATATATCCAACAGTGTAATCAGGAAGTAAAGGACTATCGATATTAGAAGCAGTTTGCAAGGCAATAACTGCTCCCATAAAAGTTGACATCAAGATAACAATTGGAATGGATTTAATCCCTATTATTTCAATTTCATTGAAAACACGTATCCGGAATATTTTCATTTTTTCAGGGCGAGAAAAAATCACTCCAAGCATCAAAATATAACGGCCTATATTTGTAATTACATTCATTAAGCGCTAAGATAATTGATATTTCTTTCATTCACATTCATAAGCTGAAAACTTTATAAAATTTAAGTGTTCATTTCATGTAAATTTATCCTGTGAAAAAGCAAAGTTTAACAAAAAGAATACAAGTCACAGAAGCTTACAAAAAATTTGTACCTGATGCTTTCGTTGAAATTGTTGTGGATTTATTTCTCAAATCTTCCGTTAAATTTAAAATTGTTGGAGGCAGAAAAACAAAATTAGGGGATTTTAGAGCAGGAATGAATGGTGAAAAACATCAAATAAGCATTAATGGGGATTTGAATCCATATTCCTTTCTTATCACAACTTTACATGAATTTGCGCATTTAAACACTTTTAACGCGCACCAAAATCGTGTTTTACCGCACGGAGAGGAATGGAAAAATGCATTTCGAGAATTGCTATTACCTGTTATTCAGAGTGGGAATCTTCCAAAGGATATTGAAACAGCTCTAGTGAATTCACTTGTAAATACGAAAGCCTCATCATGCTCAGACCATCAACTATCACGTGTATTACATACATATGACAAACCAAAAGAGGGAATTGAAATACTTGAACACTTGCCAAATAATTCTACCTTTGTTCTGAATGGTCGACATTTTATAAAAGGACCATTGAGACGAAAAAGATACGTTTGTCAAGAAATTAAAACAAATAGATCTTTCCTCGTTAATGCTTTAGCGAAAGTTTATCCGATTGAAATAAAAACACAACATGAAGAATAACAATTATTGTATTATTATGGCTGGCGGCGTTGGAAGTCGATTCTGGCCAATGTCAACTCCTCAAAAACCAAAACAATTTTTAGATGTTTTAGGTATAGGAAAATCGCTAATTCAAATGACATATGAGCGTTTGCTATTAACTGCTCCAAAAGAAAATATTTATATCCTAACGAACACAAATTATGCGTCAATTGTAAAGGAGCAATTGCCTGATTTAACCTTCGATCAAATTCTAACTGAGCCAAAACGAAAAAACACGGCACCATGTATTGCTTATGCTGCAGCTAAAATAATGGCATTAAACCCAGATGCAACCTTGATTATTTCTCCTTCGGATCATTTAATTGTAAGAGAGAATCGGTTTACTGAAATCATTTCCGTTGCAATTAATCGTGCAAATGAGGAGGACAGACTTGTAACATTAGGCATTCAGCCAACGCGACCTGATACCGGTTATGGCTATATAGAATTTTCTAAAACAGATGAAATTAAAGCTGGCGAAGTAACGAATGTTATTCAATTCAGAGAAAAACCAGATTTAGAAACGGCAATTGAATTCGTTGAAAGTGGAAATTTCTATTGGAATTCAGGAATTTTTATTTGGAAGGCAAAAACAATTTTAGATGCACTGCTAAATTTTCAACCTGCTTTACATAATTTATTTGCAGGAGATTTATCAGCTTATAATACTGAAAATGAGCAGGAACATGTGAATAATTGCTTCGAACTTTGTGAGGATATTTCTATTGATTTTGCCGTAATGGAAAATGCTAAAAATACAGATGTTGTTTTAGCAGATTTTGATTGGAGTGATCTTGGTACGTGGGGAAGTTTAAATTCTCACTTAACAAAAGATGAAAATAACAATTCAATTGTTGGTGAAAACGCTCATCTTTTTAATTCTACCAATTGCCTTGTTAATATACCACAGGATAAATTAGTTTTACTGGATGGTTTAAACGATTACATAATCGTAGAATCTGAAAATATGCTTATGATACTAAAAAGTGAAAATGAACAAGAATTAAAAAAATATTTAAAACATATTGAAAATAAAAGTCCTAAATTTTTTGAATAAGAAAAAAGGAGTTCAAAATTTTGAACTCCTTTTTTCTTATTAATTTTTCTTCAATTCTTCTCGCTCCCAAGCTCGATATAGATCAAAATAACTTAAGGTTTCTACAACAATAGCCCCACCCAATGTATCACCATATTTTGCGGGTAATCCTCCAGTATAAACCATCATTCTTGCGATAGAACAACTAGGAACATTGCTTATTTCAGAGCTTTTAATTCCATCCATTAAATAAATCATGTCTCCTTTTCTTGCCCCTCGAAACATCAATTGACCGTCATCTGCCATTCTAATTTCAGACGACATCGTAGTTGCTAAACTTGCAACACTGAACTTAGCTGAACTCTGTTGAATTTCCTCAGCAGTGATAGTTCTTACTGGTAGTGATCCATATTCTAATTTCATTCGACCATCATCCCATTTAACATTAATCACTCCCAACATTTTTGATGCATTGAATTTAATTGTGCCAGATTGATAAATACCATCCATCGGAACATTTACAGCGATATTATTCATTGTATCGCCATGATATTTAATTTGCATTGTGTATTCTCCAGCTGGAATTGCAGTAATTCTAAATCTACCATCTTCATCAGAAATGGCTTGATATTTTCGATCTTGATCTATCACAAACACTTGTGCTCCAAAAATCGTTTCAGCATTTTCACTATTGATAATTGTTCCTACAATTTCTCCAGGTGCGTTTTGACAAAAGATAGCATTTGATACAAACAACCATCCTATTAACATGTACTTTTTCATACTCTCGTTTTTAAGTTTCTTATAGGATGGAACTGTAAATGAATTTCCATAAAAAAAGGTCCCCATAAATGAGAACCTTTCAATTTATTTATTTAAATAGTGCCTATAACTCAGCACTAGAACAAGGGAAAGATCGATCAACTTTTTTAAATAAACCTTGTAATACTTTTCCTGGTCCAACCTCTATAACTTCTGTTGCACCATCTGCAATCATTTGATTCATTGTTTGTGTCCATTTTACTGGAGCCGTTAATTGCAAAACAAGATTCTTTTGGATTTCGATTGGATTAATAACACCATTTGCAGTAACGTTTTGATAAACTGGGCAAATTGGGGTATTAAACAATGTTGATTCTATTGCAGAAGCCAATTCTTCTCGAGCTGGTTCCATGAGTGGTGAATGAAATGCTCCTCCAACTGGCAATAATAATGCACGTTTAGCACCTGCTTCAGTTAATTTCAAGCACGCTTCTTCCACTGCGGGGATTGAACCTGAAATAACCAATTGTCCTGGGCAATTATAATTTGCAGCGACAACAACACCATTAATACTTTCACAAATTTCTTCAACGATTGTATCTTCCAATCCTAAAATTGCAGCCATTGTTGATGGTTCTTTCTCACATGCTTTTTGCATTGCTAATGCTCTTTGGTAAACTAATTTAAGACCATCTTCGAAATTCAGCGTTTTATTTGCAACTAATGCAGAGAATTCTCCGAGTGAATGTCCAGCAACCATATCTGGTTTGAACGTATCGCCTAAACATGTTGCAAGGATTGTTGAATGAAGAAAGATTGCTGGCTGCGTGACTTTTGTTTGTTTCAATTCTTCATCTGAACCTTCAAACATAATTTTCATGATATCAAAACCAAGAACTTGATTTGCCTGAGCGAATAACTCTTTAGCTTGAGAAGAATTTTCATATAACTCTTTCCCCATTCCTGAGAATTGGGCTCCCTGTCCTGGGAATACAAATGCTTTCATAAAATTAGTTTTCAATTATTGCACAAAAATAATGAAACTTCCCTTGTGGGCATAAAAAAAGGGTCGGTATTACTGCCGACCCTGTCAAAAAATGCACTAAATATTATTTTTTAACTATCAATTTTTCATTAGATACAGTTCCATTAATAGAAACGTTCACCATATAAACTCCACTTGTTAAGTTTTCAGTATTTACAGTAACATTTTGTGCACCGTTAACAGTACCTAAAGCATTTGTGTAAATAACTTTACCAGCAAGATCAGTTACGTTGATTGTAACATTTGATTCATTTGATAAAGAAAAAGAAACCGTTGTGTTCGTGTTCGTTGGATTTGGGTAAATATTTAATTTAGAATTGCTTTCAATTTCGTTAATTGCAGTTTGATCGCCCATTTTTAAACGAATCGCGAAAGCATTACCATTCGTGTAGGATGTTGGAGTTGGGTCAGGCACATTAATCATACTAGCATACGACGGTTGTTCTACTGTTAAATCATCTAAAATTCTCACTGGTGTTGAGCCAGAATTAATAGGATAAACAACTGCAAAATAAGCTCCCGCAGGAAGAATGATTGGCTGATCAAAACCAATACCAACTTTACCTGCTGAAATTTCAGATGTTGAAACAACATAAAATCCACTAATAGCAGTATTACCATTTAAATCTTGGACAGGTAATAAAGAATTAGCAAAGAAAGTAGCTGTATCCATAATCATTATTTGCATTTCTGCTCCTGCAATGGAAGATCCTTCTAAGCCTATTTCTAATCCCGAAATAACGTTGTTTGTCCCTTTTAAGTAATATAAAGTTGCAAAATATGTATTTGCTGGTTCTGAAAAGGATTCAGTTCCTATTGAAGACAAATTAAGATTTCCAACGGGATGAACACCTATCCCATCTAACGCATATAGATCATTAGTAACTTCAAAATTTCTTAAAATTGTATTGTTCGTGTAATTAGCGCCAGCAAATTCTTCAGTAGAATTAACATTATAAACACCATTGTACATTCCAACGGTTAATGTTGGCGTTTCAATACTTGAATAAGAAACTGTATCACCGGAAACAACAGTATTCATTGGATAAGTTGCGCTAAATGAACCAAAATCAGCAGTTACAACCGTATTCGTTTGATCGTTTACACCAAAATTCACAATAGTACCTCCAACCTCATAATCAATATCCAATTGGTCTAAAGGTGTTTTACCGTACTCTAATCCTTCATTTGTAGTACCTGCAATATAAGTATATGTTGATTGAATATCATTAATTGGTTGTTCTATAATTGCAATGTCATCTACCAGCCATGCATAATCCCAAGAACCAATATATCTAAATCTAATATGTACATTCGACTGCCCTCCTGCAGCTGCAGAAATATTTATGTAAACCATATCTTCAAATGTTGCACTTGCAGGTCTACCAACATTTACCAAAAATGTTGTCCAAGTTAATCCTCCATCATTACTTATTTCAACACGATTCTCAGTTGTAGTCCACATTGTACCTCGTTGAGCAAATTGTAAAACCACATCATTATATCCAGACAAATCTACGCCCGGTTGCAGCAAATCAAGAGTAATAGAAGCATCTTGTGTTCCTCCATTTGTACCTACAGCATCAGAATCAAAAAGTGCATATCCATTTTCGTTAGATACTGTTAGAACGTCTTCAATCCATGAACCATGATTATAGCCAATTGCTGTGCTTGAAACATTCGTTATTTCCCAATCTTGAAGGTCTCCAGTATTATTTGAAATCACCCAATCTGTAGGCGATGAAAAATCATTCTCCCATAAAAGAATCTTCTCGTTGTTAGGATGTTCCTTCTTCTTTGTGGAAGAAATATAATTTCCGCCATCAATTTTCGATTGTATTGATTTTTCGCTTGTTTGAGTATGCGCTATATTGCAAACGACTATAGCTGCCAAAATAAGAGTTACATGTTTCATTTTTTTATATTTTATTTTTTTAGTGAATTTAATAAACTTTCAATAAAAAACAAAAACTATCTATTTTAAAAGTACTTCAAAAGAAAATAGTTGGGTTGAGTTTGCTTTGTTTAAAAATGCTCAAATTAATTTTCTTGGTAATAAATACTTAAAAAGAAAAATCCCGAACATCAAAGACATTCGGGATTTAACGTTCAAGTGAGAGGTGGAAGCCAACCCACAAGGTTTTAATAAAAAAAGTCCTTCAAATTTCTTTGAAGGACTTTGTACTCGGAGCGGGACTTGAACCCGCACGCCCATACAGGCACAGGATTTTAAGTCCGGCGTGTCTACCAATTCCACCATCCGAGCAGACTTGGAGCGGGAGACGAGATTCGAACTCGCGACCCCAACCTTGGCAAGGTTGTGCTCTACCAACTGAGCTACTCTCGCTTATACTATTTCAATTCCTTCTCTTCAGAAGAACACGACTCCAATCCGTCAGCTGACGGATTGTGCTCTACCAACTGAGCTACTCTCGCTTATACTATTTCAATTCCTT
>CANITF010000052.1 GCA_947470515.1 Flavobacteriales bacterium | reverse complement strand
GTGCTGAAAAAAAATGGAACGTTTACTTTCCAAAATTTGAATATTGTACTGATAATGCTGCTATGATAGCCATTACAGGGAAATATATGTTTGAAAAGGAAATGTTTGCTAATCAATCAATTGCAGCAACAGCCAGATATTCTATGGCTGAATTTAATATTTAATCGCTTTCATTGCCCTTTTATTCAGTCATAAGCTCTAAATGTTCATTTTGAAGAATTAAATGAAAATGAATTTGTACATTATTATTCCAAATCTCATACTATGCAAGCAGTTATGAAACCAGAATTAATTGAAAAAGAGTTAATTAGTGCATTGTCCTTTACGGAGAAGCAAACAGTTAGACAACATCCAGAATTGTTGACACAAATTGAACGTGCAACCATACTTGGAAATTCCCATCGGAGTAAAGTTTCAATCATTTTTCAAGATGATAGTGGCCTCAAAAGGGTCGACACAACTATTTGGGCTGCTGGAACAAAATTTATTTGTTTAAAAGGAGGCGTGTGGATTCCTATAGATAAGATTCTAGAAATCAAATTGTAATCTCTGTAAAACTTCATTATTGGTTGTCAAAAAGGTACTTTAAAATCAAAATAGGATTTCAAGGATTATTTGATTTCAGAACCTTTTATCTTGTTTGAATTATGTAGATTTGAACAAGATTAATAAACAAATGAACAGTAAACTATTAATTATTTTTTTGATTTTCTTTGTGTCTATTGGTTTCGGTCAATCCAAAATTCAATGGGGTTATACTTACAATCAAGATCAGAAAGCAGTTGAAATTCAAGCGACGATTGCTGATGGTTGGCATTTATATAGTCAACACATAAATAATGAAATTGGTCCTGTACCGACGAGTTTTTTATTCACTGAAAATTCTCAAATCAAATTAATTGGTCAGGTTACCGAGCCTCTTCCTATTCAAAAATACGATGAGAATTTTGAAGCTATGCTCGACTTTTTTGAGGAAAAAGTTATCTTTAGTCAGCGTGTTTCATCCAAAGGTTCTTCAACAATAAAAGGAAGTGTTACCTATATGATTTGTAATGAAACAATGTGCCTACCGCCAACAGAGGAGTTTTTCTCAATAGAAATCAAAAATTAAATAAAAATTATGCAAAAACTAATTACATCTTCTATTTTAATTCTCACTTTTTTAGGGACTGTTTTTCAAACAAAAGCTCAGGGTGGGGATTGGTCAGATAAAATTTCTTGGTCTATAAAGTTGGAGAAAACAGATGATAGTCATGCGACAATTGTTGCAACCGCCAAATTAAAAGAAGGTTGGCACGTTTTTTCAGTTAATCATGATCCAAATAAAGCTGATTTAACTGGATATCCAACAAAATTTGAGTTTCCAAAATCAAAAGATTATAAATTAGTAGGGAAATTAGCTGATGGTATTAAAGCACATACTGAAGTTGATGAATTGGGTATTTCTTTGTTCTTCGAAAAAACTGCTGTTTTCAAACAAAATATTGAAATTCTAAATTCAAAACCTTTTGAATTAGTTTTCGATTATGCCTTCCAAGTTTGCGATGCTAATGGTTGTATTTTTCCACCAGATCAAACTGCGAAATTAAAGGTAAGTGGTTACAGTCCATCTGCAGAAGCGATTGCAGAAGCTGCAACTAGTGATACCACAGCTGCGCCAGTTACGAATGAGGCAAAACAAGGAGAAACAAAAATTCAAGAAAAACAAGAAGAGGTTTTTCCAACAGATTCAAAAAAGGGCAAAACAGAAATTAATTTGTGGATTATATTCTTTACAGGCTTTGCTTTTGGTTTTGCAGCTTTGTTTACGCCTTGTGTGTTCCCAATGATTCCTATGACTGTGACTTTCTTTACGAAACAATCAGGGAGCAGAAGAAAAGGAATCATCAACGCACTTTTTTACGGACTTTCAATTATTATTATTTATGTTACTGTAGGTATTTTGGTTACCGTGCTTACGGGCAGTTCAGCAACCGTTTATGAATTCTCAACGAGTGCATTCTTGAATTTAATCTTCTTTGCCATTTTCATTCTATTTGCATTCTCTTTTTTAGGAGCGTTTGAAATTAAAATGCCATCATCATGGGTAAATAAAGCAGATGCAAAAGCGGATAAAGGTGGTCTTGTAGGAATTTTCTTCATGGCATTTACATTAGTTCTTGTTTCGTTTTCTTGCACAGGACCTATCGTTGGGACAGCTTTGGTTCAAGCGATTTCATCAGGATCAATATTAGCCCCTGCATTTGTTATGGGGGGCGTTGCAACAGGTTTAGCTTTACCGTTTACCTTATTTGCAGTATTTCCAAGCGCAATGAATTCATTACCTCAATCTGGTGGCTGGTTAAACAGTGTCAAAGTTGTTTTTGGATTATTAGAAATCGCAATGTCACTGAAATTCTTGAGCATGGTAGATTTGGCTTACCATTGGGATTTCTTAACAAGAGAAATTTTTGTTGCTGTTTGGATAGCTGTATTTGCAATTATGGGACTTTATTTACTAGGGAAATTAAGATTTTCTCACGATACACCTTTAGCGCATTTAAGTGTTACACGTTTCATGTTTGCTCTTTCATCAATCGTTTTTGCAATCTACTTGTTACCTGGAATGTGGGGAGCTCCTTTGTATATGATAGATGGAATTGCTCCACCTCGAACACATTCAGAAGATAATTTCCGTTTTGTAAAAGGTAATCCAGAAATAGTAAGCGATACATTGTATACCCGTTTTAAAAATGAGATGCATGAGGTTGGAGATGGTTCTATTATGGTATTCCACGATTTAGAAAAAGGCAGAGAATACGCGCGTTTGGCAAATAAAGCAGTTCTAATCGATTTTACTGGCTTTTCATGTGCAAATTGCCGTAAGACCGAAAATATGGTTTGGACAAATGATAAAGTACGTTCAATATTGCAAGAACAAATGGTCATTATATCCTTGTACTGTGATGACAAAGAGTTGCTGCCAGAATCCGAGCAAGTGTTTTCGAAAGAGTTGAATGGTAAAATGAAAAACATCGGGAATAAATGGTCTGAATATCAAATTAAGAAATACGGACAGTTATCTCAACCTTTATATATTATTCAAGATGTAAATGGAAACGATCTTTCTGAACCAAGAGGATATGATCCAAGTGTAGATAGTTATCAAAAATTCCTGACCACGGGAATAGCGAAATTCAAAAAGATAAAATAACGTAAATAATATTGATAGCAAATCCTCCGAGTTTTCGGGGGATTTTTGCTTTATATTCTCTTTTTCACAACAGATAAGTATAAACACTTATTAGCAACTAGTTGTCTGTTTGTAATTTTCTTTTATGTAATAAAATTTCAATGGCTAGTGCAAAAACTCCCCGTTTATTTGCAGTATAATTAATGTTAATACAAAACGCTATGAAATTTTTAAAAGTTATTTCGATTTTATTATTGTTACCATTCGGTTCTTGGTCTGCTCCTCTAAAAACAAAAATTGCACTAGGAATACAGTACACTAAAACAAATGTTTCATGTTTTGGCCAGACAAATGGTCGCATTGAAATTGCAGTTTTTGGTGGTAAAATGCCTTATGTAATTCAGTGGCAAAATGGTGAGACTTCAAACGTGATCGAAAATTTAAGAAGCGGTACATATAAAGTTAAAGTGCAAGACCAAAGTGGGACAATATCTGAAACGTCAATAACGATTGAATCTTCGTCTCCATTGACTTTAACATTTAACAGTAAAAATGAATATTTAGTTGATGCTTTAAATGCTTCTATGAATGTTTCATTGTCCGGAGGTACTCCATGGGAAAATAACAATTCCCCATTTTATTTCATTCGTTTGGATGGCAAGGCAAATTTCCTAGATCCACATTCTTTAGATGATGGAACGTACAAAATGACAATTGAAGATGCTTTAGGATGTTCAATGACAATCCCAGTAAAAATTGATTTCGAAGAAGCAAATTCGAGCCCCTTTCAATTAGACAAAATTAACGATACCCAACTTGGGGAAATAAAAATGACATTATATAAGCCTGCACAAGCTAGCTTGACGGCAGCACAATAATATTTGTTTAACGCGCAAATTTAATATGTTTTTTTTTGGGAAGTGAATTGCGATAGATGTATATCTATCGCAATTCTTTTTTTATTTTTACGGTGTGAACGATTTCCTCCAAACTCCAATAGAATTTTTAAAAGGTGTTGGTCCGCAACGAGCTGAGTTGTTGCGACAAGAAATCGGTGTATTTACATTCAATGATTTATTAAACTATTTTCCTTTTCGATATATTGATCGCTCAAAGTACCATAAGGTATCAGATTTGCCCTTCCTTGATTCGTATGCCCAATTAAAAGGTAAAATTATTCATGTTGCTGAGGTTACTTTAGGAAGACAAAAAAAGTTGACAGCAAAATTTCAGGATGAATCTGGAGTAATTGATTTGGTGTGGTTCCAAGGAGCAAAATGGATTAAACCTCTTCTAAAAGTTGGCGTAGAATTTCAGATTTTTGGTAAAGCAAAAGTGTATGGAAATCTTTGGAATATGCCTCATCCTGAAATGACTGAATGGAAAGACGTGCTGCTAAAAACGGGCTTGCAACCAGTTTATTCGACAACAGAAAAGTTAAGTGCAAAAGGATTGCATTCCAAAGGGATAGAAAAGCTTACGGCAAATTTAGTTACCCAAATTAAAGGTCGTGTAATTGAAACTTTACCAATCTATCTGCTTAACGAACATCGGTTAATTGGAAAAGAACAGGCATTGTATCACGTTCATTTACCAAATGTAGATAACGCCTTTATTCAGGCTCGATTACGTTTGAAATTTGAAGAATTGTTCTTTTTGCAAATGGAATTGTTGTTGAGAAAACACATCACAATGAAAAAATCGAAAGGATTTGTTTTCGCTGAAGTTGGTGATGTTTTTACTGATTTTTACGCTAATAATTTACCATTCGAATTAACTGGTGCTCAAAAAAGGGTTTTAAAAGAAATAAGAAAAGATTTTTTAACTGGACACCACATGAATCGATTGTTGCAAGGGGACGTGGGAAGTGGAAAAACGTTAGTGGCACTTTTAACCATGTTGATTGGAATTGGAAATGGATTTCAAACTGCTTTGATGGCTCCTACAGAAATACTTGCAACGCAGCATTTTGAAACGTTAAGTGAAATGTTGAAGGAGTTACCAATTCGCATAGAACTGCTTACAGGCTCGGTCAAAAAGAAGGATCGTATTGGAATTCATGAAGGACTAGAAGATGGATCTGTTAATATTTTGGTTGGAACGCATGCTTTATTAGAAGATGTTGTGAAATTCCAAAATCTTGGGATAGTTGTAATCGACGAACAACATCGTTTTGGTGTCGCCCAAAGAGCAAGAATGTGGAAAAAAAATACAACACCACCGCATGTTTTAATTATGACGGCAACACCGATTCCAAGAACGTTGGCAATGACCTTTTATGGAGATTTAGATGTTTCAGTAATTGATGAACTTCCACCTGGTAGAAAAGCTATATCGACCATGCACCGGTACGAAGCAAATCGGTTAAGAGTATTTGGATTTATTAAAGAAGAAATTGCAAAAGGACGACAAATATATATTGTATATCCCTTAATCAATGAATCGAAAACGTTAGATTTTAATAATTTGATCAGTGGTTATGAAGCAATTTCAAGGTATTTCCCATTGCCTGATTATCGGGTAAGTATTCTTCATGGTCAAATGAAACCAGAGGACAAAAATTATGAAATGCAACGTTTTGTGAAGGGGGAAACGCAAATTATGGTCGCTACGACTGTTATTGAAGTAGGTGTCAATGTTCCGAATGCATCTGTAATGATCATTGAAAGTTCCGAACGATTTGGATTGTCACAATTACACCAATTACGCGGAAGAGTAGGGAGAGGAGCCGAACAATCATTTTGTATTTTAATGACAGGCGATAAATTATCAAAAGACACATTGAAACGTGTTGAAACGATGGTTCATTCCAGTGATGGCTTTGAAATAGCAGAGGTTGATTTACAGCTTCGAGGACCAGGAGATTTAATGGGAACACAACAAAGTGGATTATTAAATTTGAAAATCGCTGATTTAGCAAAGGATTCACAGCTCGTTATTTTAGCAAGAGATGAAGCTCGAAAAATTCTAGAAGAAGATCCAGGACTGGAATTGCCGAAACACTTGAAATTAAAGGAAATTCTAATTGAAGTATTGAGATCTCGTCCAAATTGGGGTAAGATTGCTTAATGAGAATTGAATTTTTGAGTTATCGATATTATACCACATGACAAATTTATACCCCTTTAGGGGTAAAATGTTTTTAGCGCTGGATGTAATCCAGCGAAAAAACATGAAATAATTCCTTTTTGGCATGTATTTTTGTGTAAAATCATGACAAAAAGATTTTGTGATAACAAAGCGAACATTCGATTGGATTTTCAATAATAAGAAACTTTTAAGCTAACTTCACGTAATTCAATCAACAAACAAAAAAGCATGAAAGCAATTGTCATTTTAGTGTTCATTGGGTTCTCAACATTTTCTTTTAGCCAATTATTAGATGGTACTTTAATGGATGAGGCGCGTAAAATGATTTCTGTTTCAACCTTCAAATTGATTGATAACAATGAAGGAGTTGCATTTTATCAACTCGCAGTAAATCGAAATGGAGAAGTTACTTCGGCCACACTTTTGAGTGCTGGCTCAACAATCGTTTCAACTCCAACTCGAATGAAAATGAGAAATTATTTGATGACTTTAAAATTTGAAGAAGGAATGTATTATCCTGAATTTCATCATGTAAGAGTGAAGGTTACAACGTCAAAACGTTAACTAAGAATTAATTACTAAAAATAGTTTTGTAAACCGAATCATATTTTGCTAAAATCTTCTTCCTTTTTAGTTTCAATGTAGGAGTTAATTCCTCACCGTCAATACTAAATTCATTTTCTAAAAGGGCGAATTTTTTTATCTGTTCCCAATTTCCGAAATTTTTATTGAAACCGTCAATTTCCTCTTGAATTTTTGCTAAAACATAAGTGTTTTTGGTAATTGAATGATTTGTGCTGTCTCCCAAATCGATCTTTTTATGTTTCGCCCATTCTCTGCAATATGAGTAACAAGGAACGATAAAGGCTGCTGGGAACTTTTCGCTTTCACCAATGACCATTATTTGTTCGATGAATCGAGATTCTTTGAATTTGTTTTCCATCACTTGTGGTACAATATATTTTCCACCGGAAGTTTTGAAAATTTCTTTTTTACGATCTGTTATTTTTAAGTATTTTCCTTCTTGAAACATTCCTATATCACCAGTATGAAACCAACCTTCAGAATCGATAACTTCGGCAGTTAATTCAGGTAAATTGTAATATCCCATCATTACATTTGGTCCTTTAACTAAGATTTCGCCATCTTCTGCAATTTGCACTTGTACGTCGTCAATCAAAGCACCAACGGTTCCAATTCGAATTCCTTTTGAAAAACAGTTTACAGATACTACAGGGGAAGTTTCTGAAAGTCCATAACCTTCTAAAATTGGAATTCCAGCAGCCAAAAATATTCTAGCCAATCGAGGTTGTAAAGCAGCACTTCCAGAAGCTATTGCACGAACATTTCCACCCAATGCTGCTTGCCATTTTTTGAAAATTAACTTTCTTGCAATTGCAAGTTTAATCTTATACCAAAAACTTTTTCCGACTACATCATATTCTTCACCTACTGAAACTGCCCAAAAGAATAAGTTGCGTTTGATGCCCGTCAAATCATCTCCTTTGGCCATAATTTTATCGAATACTTTTTCAATTAATCGAGGAACAGCTGAAAAAACATGAGGCTTAACTTCTCGAATATTGTCACCTATTGTATCCATTGACTCCGCAAAATAAATGGAACAACCCAAATGCATATATAGATAATGCAACATACGTTCGTAGATATGGCAAACGGGTAAAAAACTCAAAACACGAGAATTATTATCTGCCGGAATTGCTTCAGTACAACTGCCAACGTTTGATAAGATATTATGGTGAGAAAGCATCACACCTTTTGGATTTCCTGTTGTGCCAGAAGTATAAATGATTGTTGCTAAATCGTGGTTTTTGACAAGATTTATTTGATCTTTCACGATTTGAATGTCAATTTCTTCAGACCTATTTGGTATTTCATTCCAATTTGGACATCCTTCGATTGTATCAAATGTAAATAAATGTTCCAATGTGCTTACTTCACTTTTTATGTGCTGAATTTTTTGATATAACTCATGATTACTGACAACACACAATTTAATTCCCGCGTCATTGAGAATATATTTGTAATCATTCTCTGAAATATTTGGATAAAGCGGAACAACGATTGCCCCAACTTGTTGAATTGCAATATCCATGATATTCCATTCATAGCGGTTATTAGAAACCAAAGCAACATTATCACCTTTTTGAACTCCAAATGCAATTAAACCTCTGGATACAAGCATAACTTGATTCAAGAAATCTTGTGTTGAAATTCCAATCCATTCTCCTTTTGTCTTCGTGACAAACATTTTTGAGTTCGGATATTTTTCTAATTGATAACTTGGGATATCGAACAATCTCGTTGATGCAATCATATTAAAGTGGTGTTATTTATTATAGACGAATATACTTAATAAAAATTGCTAAAAAAAGTAAAAAGTAAAAAGTAAAAAGTAAAAAGTAATTTGGTTTATGGAATCATAATTTTTCCTTTTTCCTTCTTCCTTTTTACTTAATACTTTTTGATTGTGTATTATCAAAGCTGCGCTTTTCTTCCTTCTTTCTCAAGTATACTCAATTTGTTGATAACAATTTGTTAATTACAGGTAAATGAAAACCTACCAATATTCATTCAAAACAGTTGTTTGTTCGTTCTTGTTTTCCAATTGGTAATTCACATGTATATTTAAGGAAATTACCCGTTATAGAAATCTATGAGGGTGTAACTTTTACCATTCTCAAATTGTTTAACTGCTAATTGCAAACGAAAATTTTGAAAAGACACGAGTACAATAGTGTATTAACCGAGCACAGCAATAAATTATATGGCTATGCAATGAAATTTCTCCGTAATTCGGAGGATGCGGAAGATATTGTGCAAGATGTTTTTGAAAAATTATGGATCAACCGAGATAAGATAATGGTTGAGAAAGCGAAGTCATGGATGTTTACATGCGCTCACAACGCGATGCTGAATTTAATTAACAAAAAACAACGATTACAGCTCCCTGGAAATGAAAAAATGCCAGAGAAAGCTCAAAAAGATGTGAATTTGTTTGAATCAAATCAAGTTGTGGATAGAGCTGTAAACATCCTGCCAACGGTACAGAAGAGTATCATTCTGCTTCGTGATCTTGAAGGTTATTCTTACGACGAAATTGGAGAAATTTTAAATTTATCCAGTTCTCAAGTAAAGGTTTATCTTTTTAGAGCAAGGAATAAAATTAAAAAGCAGTTAAAGGGTTTGACAGAATTGGTATGAGTAATCTTTCTTATTCAAATATTGATCGTTGGCTATTTGAGCTTGTTGAAGGAAATTTATCACCTGAACAAATAGCTCAATTGGAGTCTTTTCTTATGCAACATCCAGAATTAGATGTTGATAAAGATATGTGGGAATTAGCGAAAGTTGATAAGCAAGAACATGTTTATCAACATCAACAAAAATTCATCAAAAGAAGACCCGTTGGAATTTATATGGCATTTGGATTTGTTTCTCTCGCAATTGTAATAAGCCTTGGATTTTTGAATTTTTATTCTTCTCAACCTTTTGGTGCGAAATTGAATACTCAAGTGATGACTTCAGTTAATAAAGTTGGTAAGTTCGAAACAATAAATTCATTGTCAAAGAAAGCACCACTAAACAATCAAAAACAATATGATGGCATAAATCATAATATAATTTCTGCCACAAGTTATAATTCTCCGTCATTTGGGAATAATTTGTCTTTCAATAATAATACTGCTTTTAATTCAACATCAAATGTTGCAACTAATTTAAAAGATGTTAGTAATTGTGAAGTTGATAAAACGACTTTGACAATTGCAGAAAACACTTTTGGCTTGGAATCATTTGAAACTGAAAAAGTCAAGGAAATTTCTTTTGTTCAGATCGATAAGGACTTTGCTTTAAAATCGAAAGATAATAATTTAAGTAGTAAACGGTTTGCGCAATCAGATTACAAAATGTCGTTTAGAGCTAAATTGAACAAGATTGGAAGATCCATTCAGCGTATGATGGATAATCCAGTAGCATTGAAAAACACAAAAGATCCCTATTACCATGTACCTGGTATGCAGTCGATGGACGTGAATTTTGGTTCAGTTGGCACATTATTAGCAACGAGAGTTCAAACAGTTTCAAGAGCTCAATGGTTAGGGGAGAATAATCAACAATTCATGAATCAAATTTCAGTTGATGGTTATTCTTATGGAATGCGAGGTGGATTAGGTTTTCAATTAAACCAAAATTATTATGGGAAAGGTGAAATTGTAAATTATAATGCTTCCCTTATTTATTCTCCTAAATTTTCAATTGCTAGAAACGTCGTATTAGAGCCTTCTGTAAGATTTAAAATGGGTAATAAAGCAATCAATTCTGCCCAAATTCAAGCTGGATCTGCCGTTGAATATGACAGAATGAATCAGCAAGAATTTCAAATATTTGGCACAGAGCCAATTGGTAAATCATTATGGTACAAAGATTTAGGGTTAGGATTAATGGTCAATACAAAATGGTTTTATGTTGGAATTCAGCAAGATAATTTGTTAAGACATTTTGATAATATCTATTCATCAGACATAACTAATCCACGAAGAGTAGGGAAACATTTTATTGGCACAATAGGTACAGATTATGAATCTAAAAAAGAGAATTTAACTGTTTCGCCTTATATAGTTTATCAACAAAAGGAAGCACTTTCAGAAGGATGGTTGGGCGTTAACTGCAGATACCATTGGTTAACGGTGGGCGGCGCAATTTCATCTAATTTGGAACCAGCAGCTTCAATTGGTTTGAAATTTAATCATTTTTTGATTGCATATAATGCTGATTACACTTATTCTCAATACCTAAATGGGAAGGGATTATCCCATCAATTGACATTACGTTTTTTAACTAAACCGAGTCGTATTGGACAACGACTTTTAAATCAATAACTATGAAAAAGATTTTCGGAATCATATCAATTTTGTTTGTTTTTGCGAATGCGCAAGCTCAAGACCCAACCTTTACGCAGTTTTATTCAAATCCCTTGTATTTGAACCCCGCTTTTGCTGGTTCTTTTGGTTGTCCAAGATTTGCATTAAACTATCGTAATGAATGGCCACAGTTATCAGGAAACTATGTAACATATAGCGCATCTTACGATCAATATTTCAAAAATATTTCTGGTGGTTTTGGTGTTTTAGCAACGCATGACCAACAAGGACAAGGGACAATTAAGACTTCAATGCTTGGAATTGTTTATTCTTATCAC
>CANITF010000051.1 GCA_947470515.1 Flavobacteriales bacterium | reverse complement strand
TTCGATAAACTCAGGACAGGCATAGGAACATAGTTCACATAGAAAATCCAACTATAAACCCTTCGGCAAAAGCTCACTTCGACAAGCTCAGTGCACCGCAGGGCATCGCTTTCAGTTCTAAACTCAATACTCATCTCTCAAATTCAAACCACCCTTCGATAAACTCAGGACAGGCATAGGTACATAGTACACATAGAAAAGCCATCACTCAACACTCATCACTCAAATTTTAACCACCCTTCGATAAACTCAGGACAGGCATAGGAACATAGTTCACATAGAAAATCAAACTCTAAAGTGTAAACCCTTCGGCAAAAGCTCACTTCGACAAGCTCAGTGCACCGCAGGGCATCGCTTTCAGTTATAAACTCAACACTCATCACAATTCGACAAGCTCATTGCATCGCTTGTAACTTGTAATTTGTAACTTAAAACTAATTTCAATCAAAAGTAGCCTTCAGGCTCATGTCTAAGCTTTTAACCGAATGTGTTAGTGCTCCGACAGAAATAAATTGAATTCCTGTTTCTGCATAAGCGCGAATGTTATCCATTGTAATTCCTCCCGATGCTTCTGTTTCGTATTGAGAGGGTATGAGCGGTAAAACTTTTGAGATGCGTTCTGGCGTAAAATTGTCGAGCATAATTCTATCAACACCGCCAATAGTAAGCACTTCATCTAATTCTGCTTCATTGCGCACTTCGATTTCAATTTTGAGGTCTTTGTTGTGTTCTTTTAGATATTCGTTTGCTCGCTGAATGGCAGGAATTATTCCACCAGCATAATCGACGTGGTTATCCTTTAACATAATCATATCGTATAAAGCGAATCGGTGATTGTGACCTCCACCAATTCTAACCGCCCATTTTTCCATGTAACGAATTCCAGGAGTTGTCTTTCTCGTATCTAATAATTTGGTGCTACAACCTTCAATAATGGAGACAATTTTATTTGTTTGAGTTGCAATTCCACTCATCCGCTGCATGAAGTTAAGCACTAATCGTTCGGTAGATAAAATTGACCGAGAGCTTCCTGTTACATAAAAAGCTATATCTCCTTTTTTAACCGAAGCTCCGTCGTTCAATACTTTTTCTATTTGCAATGTTGGATCGAATCGTTTAAAAATCAGAGTAGCCAATTCTACTCCAGCCAGTATTCCATCCTCTTTGATAAGCAAATGAGCTTTACCTTGGGCATTTTCAGGAACACAAGAAAGGGTAGAATGATCTCCTTCTCCAATATCCTCCAATAAAGCATTATCGATTATTTTATTGATCATGACGCAAAGATAAGAAGAGGAACGCTATTATTAATAGTTCTTAGTTATTAGTTGCTAATTGCTAATTGCTAGTTGCTAGTTGCTAGTTTTTGAACCAATTGAAAGTTATTAATTGCTAATTTCTAGTTGCTAGTTGCTAGTTTTTGAACCAATTGAAAGTTATTAATAGCTAATTGCTAGTTGCTAGTTGCTAGTTGCTAGTTTTTGAACCAATTGAAAGTTATTAGTTGCTAATTACTAGTTGCTAGTTGCTAGTTTTTGAACCAATTGAAAGTTATTAATTGCTAATTACAAATTACTAGTTTTTGAACCTGTAGGATATGTTTTATTCCCAATCAACTTGTAACTAGCAACTATCAATTTTTTCAACTTGTAACTCACAACTGTGTATTATGCCTTTTCAATAATCAAACTTTCAATTTTGAAATCGGCTCCAATTTTTTTGAAATGTAATGTTATTCTATAAGTCTCGCCTTTACTTTCATACGTTCCGATTGCGAAGGAGCCATCAGCAGATTCTTTTCCTTTAAAAATGAATTTAAATGCGGTTCCTGGTTTTTTTGTAAAGAAATCTTTTAACACCAAATTGGCTTGTGATTGACTATATGCTCCTTCTTTTCCAAGGATATTAATCAACATTTTATCCTTGCCTAAAGCAACAATATCACTCGCATCATTCGAGATAAAAGCCTTTTCAATAATTGAATATGGAATATCACTTTGTGCAGTGAGAGAAAAGATGAGAGATGTTAAAAAAACATAAAGAAAACCCATTTTGTAATTTTTTGGTTTTCAGACAAGCAAAAATAATGCCTTTTTTTTAGAACATAGAGCATAAAATAGAACATAGACCGCTGCGCTGATAGAACTTAGAGCATAGAAATAGAACATAGACCGCTGCGCTGATAGAACTTAGAGCATAGATTTGATCTTTTGTAAAAAAGTAATCTCTTGTTTTTTAAAAGTAGGTTCTAAATTCCCAAGAATAAATTGATTCGTGGAATTAAATATCGATCTTCTATACTTTATCTTCTGTCCTCTAATTATATTTACAACGTGAAAGTAAAATTCATCTGTATCGGAAAAACAGGCAAATCTTTTTTGGAGGAAGGGGAAAGCGAATATTTAAAACGCTTAAAACATTACGTTGCTGTTGAACGGATTGAAATTCCTGATCTGAAAAATGCTAAAAAACTGACGTTTGATCAAATTAAAGAACAGGAAGGTAAGGAAATTCTTTCAAAAATTCAGCAAGGCGATAGCATTATACTTTTAGATGAACATGGAAAAATGTATTCTTCTGTTCAATTCTCACAATTTCTGCAACAAAAATTTAATTCTGGAGGAAAGGCAATTGCATTTGTTGTTGGCGGCGCTTATGGTTTCTCGGATGAAGTATATGCCGCAGCTTCTGGAAAAATTAGTCTGTCTTCAATGACTTTTTCTCACCAAATGGTGCGCATGATTTTCTTCGAACAATTGTATCGCGCAATGACAATTTTGAAGGGAGAACCTTATCATCATGAATAGAGCGGGAGTTGAGAGATGAGAGTTGAGAGTTGAGAGTTGGTATACACTAAAAATTGGGAATCTCAGGTTTTTTAAAATTCGATGCAACAATCCCAAAAATAAATTGGTTCGTGGGGGCTTTCCCTCCTTGAGGAGGGATCAAGGGAGGTGGTTCATTCGTAAAAACTATGAACATTCAAATCCTAAAATCGAATTTTTTGCATCCTCCCCCTTTATCCCCTTTCGATAAACTCAAGGCGACGCCACAAAAGGGGGAGATTCAAAAACGCTATTTTGCGGTGCACAAAACTCAGGAACGTCCAGCTCTGTGCACCGCAAATCATCCCTATGTTCTAACCTCCAAGTCTAATCTCTAGAAAAAAATGTATTTTTGACGAAAACAATATTCCATCAATGAATAGTGCTCAGTTTCTAATTGATAAAAACTATACGTTCTTTACTCCTATAGATTTTCTTTCTATATTTTTAGGATTTACGGTATTGTTAATCCTTGCCTATCTGAGGAAAAGAAGGCACAGCGAACTAGAACATTACAAATATTACATCCCAGCTTTTTCATTTAAAGTACTTTTTGTAATGGCAAATGCCACTTTTTACATTGTTTCTTACGGCGCTGGTGGAGATTCTATCGGTTTTTGGGATGGTTCAGTGAAACTGAATAACCTCTTTTGGGATAACCCTTTTGGCTATTTTGAAGAGATTTTTCAATCGAATGATGTAAAAAATTTATATAAAAACTTCAATCAAAATACCGGTTATCCTGACGGTAGGGTATATATGGAAACAGAAAGTTTTTTTGTCAGTAAAATTGCCTCAATCTTCACTTTTGTAACGTTCAAAGGATACATTTTAATGTCTATCATTTTTGCTTTTATAACCACAAATGCGTCATGGAAGTTGTTTGAATTGGCTCGAAGTTATAATTTACACAAAGACTGGCATTTGGCGCTCGCTATTTTCTTTATTCCTTCCTTGAGCTTCTGGTGTGGTGGAATTTCAAAAGACACGGTGGTTTTTGTAGCAATATGTTATTTCCTTCATAACTTGTTCAAAATCTTATCAAAAGACACCAAAGGGAAAATTAAAAATTGGATCTATTTATTACTCTGTCTGTATGTGATTATTCAAGTAAGATCTTTCATTGTTGCGGCTCTTCTAGTACCGTTATTGTTTGCATATAGCTCTCGCCTCGCTAAAAAACTAGAAAACAGAAAATTTGAAAGATTTATCTTACGCTTTTTTGTTGCGTGTATTGGAATAGGCGCCATTCTTGTTTTCTTTCAAAGTTCAGTTGCTGATGACTTTTTAAAGGAAGCGGCAGTTATCAACCAGGATATGACTACCAATAAAAGCTATGGTACCAATCGCTATGATTTAGGGGTAACAGATTATAGCCCCGCAGGAATGATTGCTGCCTTTCCCGCTTCTGTACTTGCAGGATTTTATCGCCCCTATATATGGGAAGCACTAAGTGTTTCGCTCTTTTTAAATGGAATTGAAAGTGTGGTTTTAATCTTTTATACCTTTAGGTTTCTTATAAGCGGCAACGTTTTTAAACGGATAAAACGGATTCGACAGCATGAATTCCTCATTTTTGCTTTTTTCTTCGCAGTGATTCTTGCGTTTTTTGCTGGGTTTACGTCTATTTTATTTGGTGTACTCGTAAGATTCAAGGCACCAGTATTACCTTTTTTAGTGATTGTTTTGACTGCGCATTATATAACGGAGAAGAAGCGGAAGAAGGAAAAGGAATTGGAGGATGGTGGTTAGAGCATAGACTTGCTTTTAGAGAATAATGGCAATCAACCGTTATATAGTTGCGAATTACTAGTTGCTAGTTGCTAGTTTTGATACTGGGAAATAATAGCAATCACCCGTTTTTCTATTAATATTTCTGATTACCCACGAATGAATTGATTCGTTGGGTTTTTCCCCCTTTGGAGGCGGCGACTGCGATGCACTGAGCTGGGCTCCACTGAGTTTATCGAAGTGTCGGAGTGAGTTTATTGAAAGGGGCCAAGGGAGGCATCTCGACTGTCGCTCGATGACCTTATACTGGTGCGATGCAGAGAAATGGATGAAAAAACCTGGACATCGAGCGACAGTCGAGATGCCGGTTTTATCCCATTTACTAACTAGCAATTCGCAACTAGCAACTAGCAACTTATAACTAGCAACTTACAACTAGTAATTACTAATCATCAATTTATTCACAACATCAACATCCCCATTTCTCATTCGCACAAAATACGTTCCTGCTTGAATTTGAGAAATATCAACATCATAGGTATAAAGGCCAGATGCTAAAGATTGGGTTGGTAAAATGGTTTTGATTAAGCGACCACGTGCATCCATTAATTCCAATGAAACATCTGCATCTAGCGTGATTAGCATTTCTATGGTTACTTGATTGCTCGCTGGATTTGGATAAATAGGCAATAAAACAACCGCTTCTCCAACAAGGTTTTTACAGACTTTATTGTTGTCTAAAAACACTTCTGCTATGTTATTCATATCAAAACCAACTCCCGTAGCACACAAGAAAGCTTCGTCATTATTTGATGTCGGAATATATGCATCGATGGAAGAATTAAAAATGTAGATCACACTTGCGCCTGGGATTAGATTCCCATTCCACACTTCGAAAGCCACTGGCCCATCAGGTAAAAGCACCTTTAAGTTTGCTTTCGTAATTGTTATGGATCCTTCATTTTTTAATTCAATTCCAATTGTGTAAAAACCATTGATATCTTGAACGTACAAGTTGGAGAGTGAAAGATCTAAATTCATCTGTTCAATTGAGATGGACATCGTTGCAGTATCCATGCATCCCAAAACATTGGAAACAAACATGCTCACGGTAACCGTTGAATCTATATAATTACTTCCGTACTGGTAGGTTGTTGGTGATACGAAATTCAACGAATTGCCATCGCCAAAATCCCAAGATACAATGCTCAACGTTGGTGTAGTATTGGTAAACGTAATGGGTTCGCCAGCCGCAATAATAGAAGAGGAAGCCGTAAAGCTTGCGTTCAATTCCTCCGCAACATCAACAAATTGATTGACCGTTGAGGTACAGCCCATATCTGATGTTACCTGATGCACCACTTGTTGCTGTCCTAAACTGTTAAAGACATAATTATTCGTTGACCCTGTTAATGAATCTGTTGAATTTATAATCCACAAGTAAGATGCAAGACTTCCAGAAGCAAGTGTTGAGTTGTCAATTAAATTTGTATACGTGCCCATACACATTGGACCAAAAGTCATGGCTGCGACTGGATTTGGATTTACGTACATTTGCTGTTGCAAATTGTTCACACAGCCGTTGCCAGCAGTTGCCGTCAGCGTAATTGTATGGATACCCGTATTTGAAAAATATTTAATTGGCACCGCAAGAATTGAACTTGTTAAATCCCCAAAATCCCATAAATAAGTCGCTGGAGCCTCAACAACACTTGAATTCGTAAAAGATATTGGTGCATTCGCACATGCATCAGCAGCAGTAAATGTAATGATCGGCGACGCATCGATGACCAATGGTATGATGGTGTCGTTCACACAACCATTTGTATCAGTGACTTGCAATGAAATGGCATAGGTTCCAGCAGCATCAAACGTTCTAAAAGGAGTAGGAACTGTTGACGTATTCGCTGCACCAGTCCACGGTTGATCAAAATTCCATAAATAAGCAGCAATTGGAGCATCGCCTAAGGCACTCGTATTTGTAAATTGCACGGATTGACCAGAGCAATGTCCAACTTTTGTGAATGAAGCTGTTGGAATAGCATGAACTGTTAATACTTCCGTATGAAAAGCACCACAACCACCAGCAGATTCAACATAGAGTTGAACGGTATATGTTCCTGCAGATCCATACGTATATGAAGGATTTTGAGTCGTATTTGTATTTCCATCGCCCAAATCCCAATTCCACAGCACAACGGCATCTGTTGGCAAACCAACACTTAAATCAGCAAAAGCATTCGGCAGTCCAAAACATTGGTTTTGAAAAGAGAAGTTAGCGATTGGTGCTTGACCTGAAATGGTGATATGAATCGTATCCCGAGCAGTACAACCATTGATATTCGTTGTTTCTACAAAATAATTTCCTGTTGTATCTACTGCCCAGAAAGCAGGCTGACCAATTGTAGAAGTCCCGTTCCAATCATAACCAACAGTTTCTGCTGCTGCAATTTGCAATGCAATAAGGTTGTCAACACAAAGACTTGTGTCTGCACCTAATGACATATTTTGAGCATAATTGTCCATAACAATTGTAAGTGTGTCTGAATAATACGTGCAACCAAACAAATCACTTACAACAACTGAATATTGTCCTGCTTGGGTAATATTAAAAAAATTAGTACTTGTTCCATTCTGCCAAGAAAAAGTAAAATTTGGATTAGCATAACCTGTTTGCCACGTTAGTGTATCATTCGCACACAAAGATCCGTTAAAAATAGGTTCATTTATATCAAACGGAGGATACACTATTAGTGTATCTGTTGATACATTTCCTAAAAAATCCGTTGCTTGAACCCAATATTCACCTGGCGCAGTTGCATAAATGGATGATGCTGTTGATCCATTTGACCATATATAAGACTGAAAATTATATTGCGCTTTTAGTTGAACGGATCCACAAAAAGAATTCGTACTTATTAAAGTATCTGCACCTAAATTAACAGGAGGCGCATATTTATAACGTAAGTAATTGTCAACCAATGATCGATCATTCACGGAAAGTTCATTGTTGTAAATGAGAATCTCTCCGATATCACCTTGGTAATTTCGTTCTAGAAGACCTCCGAATTTGCCAATTTTTAAGGTTGCAGTAGAATTTGGCAATACTGATGGCATGGAATTATATAATGATGAGTTTAATAAACCGGTATTTTTATAAAATTTCACTTTATTTGTAAGTGTACCATTGTATACAAGTGACAAAAATGCAGGTTTCAGCAATTGCATATTAGCATTTGTTGATGCAGCCGCTTGATCTCCAGGGTCAGTTATTGTAAAACATGGTATAAAATTTAACTGATTTGCCGTTGAAAAATTTGTTTGAAATGCCCATGAACCTTGCGTTTGATAATCCCATTTTGCCATTATAGTTTTGTTAACTGCAATAATAGACGGTCTTACAAGCGCAAAAGCATGAAAAGCACTAGTGAAATCAATTGATGCGTTATCAGTAATCTCGAGAAAATCATCAATTCCATCAAAACGCATGATTGAACGGTTATTGATTGCGCCTTCCGAACTAAGATAAAGAGGACGCTTTGTTGCAGAGCTTTGGTTTGCCGAATTAGAATTTGGGGTGCTATCTGATAAACTCTGAACATTACTGCCACTCAAAACTACTCCGGAATTAGGATCCAGCCAAACTGTTAATCCGCTAATCGACTGAGGTGTAAACAGTAAAAAAGAACGAACAGTAGACCAATTGGATAATAATGTTCCATTAATACTTCGAACTCTCCAATAGTGCATCTGTCCAAAATTTGAAAGTCCATTTATTGTGATGGTATTAGAAGCAACTATATCATCTACAAAAGATGAAATAAAGTTAATGTTGTCTGAAATTTGAATCTGGTAACTCAAGTTCTCATAAACATCTTTGTTCCATAGGAAATTGATTGCGCTTGAATTCGTTACCTCATTGGCATGTGGGTAAATTAACTCTGGGATGTATTGTGCTTTTGCTAGATTGCTTTGAAAGATGAAATGGATAATCAACACAAAAAGACTTACATATTTCAAATCATGTATATAATTCAATAGCTTCATAGAAGATTCATTTTATGGTACAAATATAAATCATTTTATTTAAAAAGTTTAATTCCTTTTTTCGGAGTAAAAGATACAACTGGACCATACCATCATTTAACCGTAAGGTTTCAGCAGATACGGTTTTCAGCCCAAAAATAGAACTAAAACAACTATCTTCAAATTAGCACCTAGTGAATAATTAATAGATTAGCTTGCAAAAAAGCTTGATTCACATAGTTCTTTGTTGATTGACTAAGTGTAGGAATCATTTCGTGCGAAGTGGAAATTAGTTGAATGTAAAGGTGTTAGAACGTTTCTTGTTAGTTTATTTTTTTATTTGGTTAAAAAAAATGAGTATTTTTTTTGCTCGTTTTTAAAAAATCGTTTATTTTCGCTGTGTGACTGACGTGGCGAAGCTGTGTCCACTCCCTAACAAAGCCTATATTTTGCTGGAAACCCTGATTACATCTAAAACGCGTATTCGCATCTTGCTGAAGTTCTTTTTGAATCCCGAAACAAAAACGTATTTGCGTGCTCTTTCAGGCGAGCTTGGTGAATCCTCAAACGCAGTTCGTGTTGAGTTAAACCGACTTACGGAAGCGAGGATGCTTAGTTCTGAGAAAGAAGGAAATAAGTTGCTCTACCGAGTCAATGAGCTGCACCCACTCTACGAACCCGTGAATGCTTTGATTAGGCAGTATGTTGGTGTGGATGAGATCATCAAGAATGTGATTAAAGGCCTGGGAAAGATCGAAAAGCTCTACATCTCGGGGACACTCGCGAACGGCTTGTCTAGTGACATTATTGACATAGTCATCATTGGTGAGATCAACATAGATTATCTGCTGGAAACTATAGACAAGATCGAGAAAGGAATAGAAAAAAAAATTCGCTATATGCTGTATACATCTGATGAGGCGCAGTGCATCAGTTTCGATTCAACGAATTTCCTACTTGTTTACGCACCCTGATGGAAAAGCACTGGCTGGTAATTTACACGAAGCCACGTTCTGAAATGAAAGTGGAAAAAAGGCTGATTGAAAATGGCATCGAAGCCTTTTGCCCGACGTATAAAACACTTAAACAATGGAGCGACCGCAAGAAAAAAGTGGAAGTACCACTGCTTCCATCCTACGTTTTCGTGAAAGTAAACGAAAGCAAACGATTGGAGGTGTTAAAGGATCCTGGAGCCATGAACTTTATCTTCTGGCAGGGTAAACCAGCAATCATAAGGCCCCAAGAAGTGGATGCCTTAAAATCAGAAATGCATGATTTGATTATTCCTGAAACACAATTGGGCGATCTTCTTATAATTGAACATGGTGCATTTAAAGGACAGGAAGGGAAAGTGAAAATGATCTCCGGCAATCATATCGTATTGATTTTAGAAAGCTTGAATTTGACGATACAAATCAAACGAATGCCTGTATCTGCAAAGCCTCGTGTCTCGGGTACTCGACAGGCTAAAACCTAGGAGGAATAATAATTCACAGAAGAAGAACAGCTAGCCTTGTGATTTTTATAAGACGACCGAGTGTTCGAGGTACGAGCACTTATCGAGGACGTCGAAACAAAAAATGAATCGAAGCAGCAACAAAAACGAAAACTATGAACACTAACGAAGAATGGACTGAAGTAATTACCCCCAAGCGTTCTCTCTTTGACTTTAACTTAAAGGAATTATGGCGCTACCGCGATCTGATCATGCTTTTCGTAAGAAGGGATTTCGTTTCGGTGTACAAACAAACCATACTAGGACCTCTCTGGCTGTTCATTCAGCCTTTATTCACAACAATCATCTTTTTTGTAGTATTCAACCAAATTGCAAAGATTTCAACAGAAGGAGTAGATCCTATCTTATTTTATTTGTCTGGTATAACGCTTTGGAACTACTTTTCCGATTGTTTCAGTAAAACATCGAATACCTTTGTTGCTAATGCAGGAATCTTTGGTAAAGTCTATTTTCCGCGCCTCGCGACACCAATTTCTATCGTGCTATCGAACCTTATTAAACTAGGGATACAAATGATGTTGTTTGGGGTAGTTCTGATCTATCAACTTATTACCAAGGATATCGAAGTAAATGTGAACTTACACATTTTGATTCTGCCGTATTTGATATTGTTAATGGCCGTAATGGGCTTAGGCTTAGGGATTATCTTTTCTGCTTTGACGACGAAATACCGCGATTTAAGTTTCTTACTGACGTTTGGCATACAGCTCTTGATGTACGCAACACCAATTATTTATCCCTTGAGTTTCACGGAGGGTAAATTGCACACAATCATCAGTATGAACCCATTAACACCTTTGATGGAAAGTTTCCGTTATGCATTTTTCAGCATTGGCACCTTCGATTGGAGCGGTTTGGTCTATACGAGCCTATTTAGTTTTGGTGTCTTGTTTTTGGGAATTGTTATCTTTAACCAAGTCGAGAAAAGTTTTATGGATACGGTTTAGAAAAGCATTTTATACATCATCTGGAAATAGTTAAATGGAAGTAATTAAAGTTGAAAACCTCTACAAACAATACCGCCTCGGACAGGTAAGTACCGGTTCTATTGCCCATGACTTGAACCGTTGGTGGCATACAGCACGAGGAAAAGAAGATCCGTATGAGAAAATTACGGGTGTAAACAACCGCGAGGAAAGCGGAAGCAACGACTACGTGTGGGCTTTGCAAGATATCAATTTCTCGGTTAAACAAGGAGAAGTGTTGGGAATCATTGGTAGAAACGGCGCTGGAAAAAGTACCTTATTGAAAATTCTTTCTAAGGTGACATCTCCGACAAAGGGGAACATAAAAGTAAAAGGAAGAATTGCCTCGCTATTAGAAGTTGGAACAGGTTTTCACCCAGAATTGTCCGGTAGAGAAAACATCTTTTTGAATGGGGCCATACTCGGAATGACCAAAAGTGAAATACGCTCCAAGTTTGATGAAATTGTAGCTTTCTCCGGAGTAGAAAAATACATTGATACACCAGTAAAACGCTACTCTTCAGGAATGTACGTACGCCTTGCTTTTGCGGTAGCTGCTCATTTAGAACCAGAAATACTTATTGTAGATGAAGTACTTGCCGTTGGAGATGCTGAATTTCAAAAGAAGTGTTTGGGAAAAATGAAAGATGCATCCGGAGAAGGTAGAACAGTGCTTTTTGTCAGTCATAATATAACTGCTATGAAAACGCTTTGTGAAAGAGGAATTTATTTAAAAAACGGCGAAGTTGCATTAACATCGTCAATTGATGAAGCGGTAAAAAACTATCTAAGCTTAACTTCTTTGAGTTCCTTTCAAGAAATTAATAAAGGAAATGATAAGATTTTCATTAATGCAATCCATTTTAAGGACAATGGGGTTAATGGAAATTTCGATATTGATAAAGAACTAAATATTTATATTCAATTTGAAGTTAGAGATAAATTACATCCTGTCAATATCAATTTGTTTTTTAAAACTTCAGATCAATTAATTGTATTTGCAACTTGTTCTAAACCTGAAAAAATGAACAAGGGAATTTATGAAATTGTATGCAATATTCCATCATCTATTTTGAACGATATAGATTATGAATTAGATTTAATGGTCGTCGAAAATGGTGATAAACCAATTTTCTTTGAAGAACAAATACTATCAATTAAAGGCAATGAACCGAATAGAACCTCTGCATGGCTTGATAAATATCCAGGATTGATAAGACCTGAAATTTTTAATTGGAATCTAAAATTAGTGAAATGAAATTTAAAAAAAAATTACATAAAAAGATAAAAGAAAACTTTTTTAATGATTACGGTATAGAAAATTACGATGGAGATCGATTCGGAATATACGAAGGGAAAAAAATATACAATTACAAGGATAAGATTAAAAATCTAGTAAAGAATCTTTTTGATCCCAGATTAAAAATTGAAATTGAGGCAATTATTAATTCGAAGGAAAAATATCTTCAAAAGTTAGAATTTATTTATCATCATTTAGATGATGAATCTCAAAAGATTCTTATTGAAGTAGTTGCATTTCGATTGCTTGGTTATAAGAAAATAAAACTTTCAAGAAATAACGCCCAATATTGGAAGGCATTAAAAATTGCTGAATCTTTAGTTATAGGAAACGATACGCTTGATCCAAAATTTATGCATTTTATATTGCATAAAATGGATTTAACTAAAATTGGGTTTCCAATTCAATTTTATTTTTCCCCGAGTTTAGTAAATATTGATTTTATACAAGAACAATATGCGTTGAAAAGAAAAAATAACTATCTAATACAGGCGGACAAAAATGATGTAGTTCTTGATATTGGTGGATGTTGGGGAGATACAGCACTTTATTTTGCTTGTAAAGTTGGTGAAGAAGGAAAAGTTTATTCATTTGAGTTTATTCCTGGAAATATAGATATCCATAAATTAAATCAATCATTTAACGAGCACTTACAAAAACAAATTCAAATTATTGACAAGCCAGTATTCAATAAATCAGGCAAAGATGTCTTCTATAAAGATTTTGGCCCGGGAAGTAGAATTGAATTCGAACCTTTCGAGGGATTGTCTGGTCAAACGAAAACGATAACAATTGATGATTTTGTTAGCCATTCTGATATTAAAAGAATAGACTTTATTAAAATGGACATTGAAGGTGCCGAACCATATGCTTTAGAAGGTGCTATAGAAACAATCAAGAAGTTTAAGCCCAAACTCGCAATTGCTATATATCATAGTTGGGAAGACTTCGTAAATATACCAATTTGGATTTTAGATTTAAATTTAGGTTACGAAATTTATATGGATCATTATACCATACATGCAGAAGAGACAGTAGTTTACGCTAAAATCAAAGAATGATTCCAGTAACAAAATCTTTTCTCCCTCCTATTGAGGAATATATGGCACAAGTCAAACGTGCCTTTAACAACGATTGGCTAACCAATCGCGGTGAGCTGGTACTAGAATTAGAATATAAACTTAAGGATTACCTAGAACTCAAAGAAAGTGAAATACTTTGTATGAACAATGGGACTATTCCCTTGCAAATAGCACTTAAATTACTTGGGAACGGTGGAGAAATTATTACCACACCCTTCTCGTATGTGGCCACGACAGCAGCAATAGTTTGGGAAGGCTGTACACCGGTATTTGTAGATATTCACCCTGACTACCTGACCATTGATGAAACAAAGATCGAGGCAGCCGTCACCGATAAAACAACTTGTATTCTCGCTACCCATGTTTTTGGAAATCCGTGTAACGTAGAGGAGATCGAACGCATCGCAAAAAAACACAACTTAAAAGTCATCTACGATGCCGCTCATGCATTCGGTGTGACCTATAAGGATAAAAGCATCTTCGAATACGGCGATGTGAGCACCTGTAGTTTTCACGCCACCAAACTCTTCCATACCGGTGAAGGTGGTGCAATCTTCTGTAAAGACCCCGAATTGTTTCACAAGTTATACTACAGTCATAACTTTGGACATAATGGCCCACTTGATTTTCATGGTTTAGGCATAAACGGTAAAATGAGTGAATTGCAAGCAGCAATGGGTTTGGCGGTACTACCTTACATGGCTCAAATCTTGTCATCGCGAAAAGAAAATGTAGCACATTATAAATCTTATTTAAATGATCAAGCTGTTATGCTTCTCAAATTAGCTGAAAATACGGAATGGAATTACAGTTATTTCCCTATTCTATTTTCAACTGAAAAAGAG
>CANITF010000050.1 GCA_947470515.1 Flavobacteriales bacterium | reverse complement strand
AGAATTTCTCAAAAACTGTGACAAGCCCGCAGCCTGAGCGATTTAGCAGGCGAGCCTAACACAAGCAGCGGTGACACCCCAGAAAAAAATAATGAGTGAAAGCGAAGAGAGAGGGAGGTTTGGCGGAACGGAGCCGAACGAATACCTTATAGGGGTCTGGGGTGGCAGAGAGCTGCGACTGACGACGCAGGATGAACAGGCAAAGTCTTTTTAGTGAACAGCCATGGAGGGAATTCTGGACGACTGGCTAAGTGAACGGTGTTTGCAAGGGTTTAGCGAAGCGAAACTTTGTATTACCCTTGCAAACAAAAAAGCTGAAGCTGTGAAGACAAGGAGGAAGACGATATAACCTTTCTTATTATAACTTCATAAATTGTATCGTTTCTCCATTTATTTTCAATAAATACAAACCAGAAGATAGAAATTCTATATCTACTATATTCGTTTCTGATTTTGTTTCGCCACTAAAAAGCAACCTCCCTTGTGGATCAAAAATGTTAAATTGATATCCCAAAATTTCAATTGGTACTTGTAAGCTAATATAATTTATCGCTGGATTAGGGTAAGCTGTCACAAGTAATTCTGATTGTAGTTTATCAATGTCGTTGATATTCATTATAAAACAATCAGAAGTGTCGGAACAAAAAGAACCGTTTAAAACAACAGCATAACTTCCATTATTTATCGGAGAGTAAGAATTATTTATTTCTCCATTTATTTCTGACAAATTATTGCAATCTATCCATTGATAGGCCAATCCAGATTGTTCGGCTGTAAGTAATTGACCTGTTTGAATTACGTTGTTATTAATCGTTTCTATTTCCAATATAATTTCGATAAGACTATCACAACCAACAGAGTTAACAGTGGTTTCATAATATGTTCCTGAATTCGTATAAACATTTCCTAATGGTGATGTAAAAGGACTACATGAGGTTAAAGAAAAAGTACTTGACGTTCCATTATTTATAGTTAAATCAAATATAGCAAGACTATCACATCCAAAGATATTTGTAAATGTTTCAGTGTACAAACCTGATGCAGTATAACTTTGATTCGCATCAGAGATAAATTCATCACAAGCAACAATGTTAGTAGTAGAGGGCGTTGTGTCATTCAAAATATTTACACAATATCTAATTGTGCTGTCACAACCACTAGCCGAAGTGTAATATTCATAATAAACACCACTAATTGAATAAACATTTCCAGAGCTTGACTGAAAAGAAGTGCAACTACTTGCAGAGATATTTTGAACAATATTCTTACACGGATTTTGTATATAAATTTGACCTACCTCGCAAAAAACTACCGATCCCTGACCTGTTATAACTATATCGGGTAATAAATCATTATTTATATTTCCAATGGAAACATCCCCAGAATTAGTTCCCAAAAATGGAAGGTTGTTCACAATAGAAAAAATTCCTTGACCATCATTCTGAAATACAGAAGAAATTCTATCATTCATTGATGTACCGCTTACAAATAAATCTAAATCATTATCTAAATCGACATCGAAAAATTTAGTAGCTCCAAAAGAATAAGGCGGAATATTGTTTGGGCTAATAGTAAAAATGTTATTACCTTGATTTAAATAAACTGAAGCATTCGATCCTGTACCGTATGAACCTGTGATAAAAATATCATTATCATTATCTCCATCAATATCAGCAAAATCAAATGGCCCCTTCAAGTTAATAAACGGAGTTCCGTTGACCAAAGCATAAGTACCTCCATTATTAGTGTACATTTTTGAATGGTACTGAGAACTTTGATCAACACCAGTTATTAATAAATCTAAATCTGAATCATTGTCTAAATCTGAAAGACCAATATTACTTTCTTTTAGATCAATAACAGAACACCCTAAATCTTCTGTGAAATCTCCAAATCCATTATTAAGATACAGTTTTGTCGAGGCTACATTTGAAACTCCTGATCCAGAAACCAATAAATCAAGATCGTTATCTCCATCAATATCTCCAAAAAAAGAACTTGAAAAAGAAACTCCTTCAAATACAGAAGAAGAAAGTGTATAACCTCCTGCACCATTATTTAAAAAAAGTTTAGAAGATTTTATAGAAGCATTAATTGTTGCTCCACAAATAAAAACATCAAGGTTACCATCATTGTTAACATCGGCAAAATCAATATCACCATAATGAACATCTTGGAAGGGTGTCCCCGCAACTACTGAATAATTACCAATACCATTATTTATATACAATGAAGTAATTGGAGAAGGTGAGCTTGAACCAGGTGCATTATATGTTCCTGAAATTAATAGGTCTTGGTCATTGTCGCCATCTATATCACCAATATCTGAGGCACTATTCATAACTCTGGTAATTGAAGAGTTAGAGACGCTGCTCAAATTTCCTGATCCATTGTTAAAATGAATGAAACTGTTGGTCCGAGCATTTATAGTTACTAAATCTAAACTTCCGTCGTTGTTCACATCAAAGACATCCATGGCCTTGCCATTATACCAATTAAAAGAATCACCTGAAGTAAATGTAAAAGAGCCCAGACCATTATTCCGATAAAGTTTACATGGCTGTAAACTGCTATTATTACCCGCTACAAAGAGATCTAAATCATTATCAAAATCAACATCTCCTAGTTGCAAATTTCCATTGGAAACAGATGTAATTGTAGGTTCAGATGAAAAAGTAAATACACCAGAACCATTATTTATGTATTTTTTAGTAGAATATCCACCTGTCGTTGTAGAACCCAAAATGAACACATCCAAATCACTATCATTATCAATGTCTCCAAATTCTACATTGCTGTTTTTTACGGGAGTGAATGGAGATGAAGCTTGCATGACAAAATTGCCCTGACCATCGTTGATGTATAATTTAGAATAATAAGATGATGGTGAATCGCCTGTCATTAAAACATCCGGATCATTATCATTGTCTACATCTGCAAAATCTATTGATCCATAATAACAGACAGGTAAGCTAAGAGAATCGTATATCGAGAAAAAACCTGTTCCGTCATTTTTATAAATTCTTGTATAATTTGTACCTGGATTAGTTACACCAGACAAAACAACATCTTGATCTAAATCATTATCAATGTCTGCAAATGCTACTCGACCATTTTCATAATTTGCGAAGATGGAACCTTGATCAATAGTGAAAGAACCGCAATCATTTCTATATAAAGTAGTTTTTGGTGTATTTATTTGTCGGCCTGTTACAAGCACATCCATATCGCCATCACCATCAATATCTCCGATGTCTGCAAAAGCTCTCTCCACTTGAATAAAAGGATTATTGTCAATTTCTCTAAAATTTCCGAATCCATCATTATCATATAATTGAACCAAACCAAAATAGGTGTCTTCGGTAAAATCACACCCCAAAACATCTAAATCACCATCACTATCAAAATCAAATACTCTCAATTCGTTAGAGATATTGGGGTCAAATTCTGTTGTGTAAAAAGGTGTGCTGCCAACAATTGGCATTACTTCAAATTCCAACTGTTGACAGTAAGTAAGTGACGAAAATCCTAAGATAATCCAAATAAATAAAAGGTATATTTTATTCATAAAATGAATTTTTTTAATCATTGTCTAAACTATGAAAATTAAATGGAAATGTAATTGCTATCATACGGGTTATTTAAATATTGAAATGTCTCAATAATTTTTTGACTCCATTTGAGAAGCAAGTAATAATCTAGTGGCCAACTAGAGGTGTACTTTAGACAATTCAATTCAACACCTACATCTTTTGCCTCGATATAACCTAAAGGAATATCTTTTCTAGTTAAAATGTAATCGGGGGCTCCACAAGCAATTCGTGCCGGTTCATTTATAACCTGAACTTTTTTTAACAATGTTTCGAGTTCCAACTGAAGGTCACCTCTGTATGCATGTTCGCGAGATATTTTAGTTTGGAAACGATTGTTAAGGTTATCGATGTATTGTTGGGTTGTCATATTGTGTGGTTCGCCAATTGTTATTCATTAAAAATTTTATATAAGAGCTCAATTAAGTCCTGTTTTACTTCTTCATACGTTGGATTAATTCCTCCAGGAATTTGATGCCCGAGGCTATTTTGCCAAGCTGCTTTCACTCGTTTGTCATTTGTCTCGTTTAGCATTTGATGAGTTCCTTCAAATTCAAGGTTCTTGAATTTCATCTTTTCATGGAAAGCACTTTTTATTTCGTTCCAATCAATTGATGTTTGATCATTTGCAAGATACCAGATGTCATAAAAATCTCTTGGTGCGGTATATGATCGTTGAATGAGTGCTCGAAGTTTTTCGGCAAGCACCTCACGCAGTGAATAACAAGGAACGAATAAAGGTGTCTCAGATAAACCATCGGTGTATGGATGAAAAACCTCTCTATTTTCAAATGGAAAAACCATATGTTCGTATAGAATAATTTCTATTTTTACACTTGTACTCCAACGATCAGGAGCCGGTGGTGCCTGGTTGGATGAATGGTCTGCTCCCCAAAATTTAATGATTGCTTTGTAACCCGTCAATTTATCCTGGAATCGCAATTCCGAAATTTCTTGAATGTGAAGTAAGACATCCGTTCTGTTTGTAATCAGATCCGTTATCTGTTTCATCAGTTTTTGGCCCAATACAAAATTGGGATCCGTTGATGTAAAGTCAAGGTCTTCCGAAAAACGATAGTCTGGGAAGTAACACTTTCGGAGGCATGTTCCTCCTTTGAAGACTAACTTTTCTCTACAAGCAGGAATGGAAAATATGGCATCAATGAAATGTCCCAATACCCAATCCTTATCGATTGTTGATTTAGGTACATTTTGTACTTCCGCCTTTTGTTCTATTTCTCTTTTTCTAATCATCAATATTGCTTGTTACAGATAGACAAGAGCTCATCTTCCGAGATGTTCAATCTGAGCTTCCATTTATTATTAAAAGCTCCTTCTTCAACTCCAAAAGGATCAATCAGCACATATCTTGGGTTCACTTGTTTCTCTGCATATTTCAAAAATCTTCCAAACTTCTTTTTCTCCAATAGTTCAGCTAGAAATGCAATTCGCTTTGTTGCAGAAATATTTTTGATCGCTGCGCAATATTCGATCATTTTATCCTGATCAAGATCAGCTTCATCGAATGCACGAATCAATTCCGGATATCCTCCCGAATACTGTGGTAGGTCAAAACAATCTACGATTGTTTTCTCTTTGTCCGTGATTCTATACGCATGATTTCCGAATCCTTCTTTTTGAATCCCTGTTATTTTGCGTGGATTTACTTTCACGAATTGATAAGAAACGCCAAAGATGTTTTTATCAGTTTTCTTTTTAGTCGTTTGAAGGAATACGGTATTCGGAAATTGCTCTGTTAATCCGTGAATATTTAATGCTGACCAATAGGCAATTGCACCATCTGATACCAAAAAAGAGCCAATGACTTTCTCATCTCTAAAATTGGAGCGACAATATTTGCTTCGCTCTATTCGAGATAGGATGTTTTTATGGGCTAGATTCTCAATAATCTCATTAATCTCTCCTTCTTTTTCCGGAATTAATTTCTTTACTTCTTCCAATGAGAATATGTCCATCTCATATTCATCCAGTGTTAGCATCACATCTAGTTGATACTGAGTAAGATTTTCTGATATATACGTTCCTCTTGCCATTACATCTTGTGGTGCGATAGACCCTAAAAAATGGGGTTTATCTTACATAGAAATGTAAATATAGGATAATTTTGTTAAGTTCTTTCATCAAGTGATATTTTTTCGAAAGTAATCAGGTTAAACCCCGACGAAACTTCGGGATTCATCTCATTAATCACTTCCTTTTATCCTTCGCCCCCTCAGAAAACGAAACCAAATTAAACATACTCCTCAATCTCGATCTTACCCTAATCCCATAAATATCCTCCAATTCATCTGCATTTAAGTTAGTAGTTGCATGAGTAATGATTCCTTGACTAACTTGCAATTCATACCGCTGAAGCATGATTTCACCAATGGTGTTGCATTCATTTCCGAAGTGTTTAATGTTGTGCTCAACACCTAAATCATCGATGCAAAAGGGTTTTTCACGATAACCATAACGCTGAATAATTTCATAGCCTTCTTTGTGAAATTCGGTGGCGATATCTCGTGTGTTTTTAACAATATACTTTTGCTTTGCATACATGAAATTTGGCAGCAATGAGATTAAAGATGTTTTACCACAACCAACTGGTCCAGTAAGAAGAATTCCTTTTTCTAAATCGATACCATAATTAGAACAAAGTTCTTGTTCACCGATTGCATAGGCAATGAGCTTATGGATGAGGTAAAGGTCTTCTTTACGAATCGAGAATTTCGGACCGTATTTTTGCTTTCCAAGGTGATTGATGTATTGGATGCAGTTTGTAAAGTTGAAATTTCTGTATCCGTTGGAAATGGTGTAGCATTGTTGAAGCATATTTTGGACATTAGGATTTTAAGACATTAGGAATATCAGGACCTTGTTACAATGGAACAGAGTAATCTTTATTTTGATTGACATTTAGATTTCCAGGCGTTGGTTGTTTTTTCTGAGATTGAAATTTATCCGAATTCAACATCCAATTTCGCGCAGCAGCTTGCCAGTTTTTCATTTTTGATTTTCCACCGACAAGCCAACCATTGGATTCATAATGATTGAAGAATTTTTCGGCATCGAGATTTGATTTATTTTTTTCCTTAAAAAACAAGATTGCTTCTTCTAAAGAAGGAGAAATAAAAATCTCTCTTTTCGATTTTGTTGGCTGGTCGATTTCTGAATCGACCCTATCCTTGTTTATGATGTTTATATGTTTCTTTTTGTTTATACTGTTTATAGAAGGTCGCACAACTATTACAGGTGTTGTATCATTACCATTATCACAACTATTATCACAACTATTATCAGTACTTGTATCAAATCTGTACAAGTTGACCAATGAACCTCGACAAGGATTATTTGAAGGTTTGTAATCAATATATCCCCAATCATTTAATTCCCTTAAACAACGCGTATATGTATTTGCTGAACCCACTTTGGACGTTCTCATGAGCTCTGATCTACAAATGGAAATCGGGTTTTGGAACTTTGCTAAATTCCACTGGTGAAACAGGCTGTAGTATAAGCCTAAATGAACGGTCGAAAGACGATCATCCAGGCTTATTTTGGCGAAGACATTTTCCAAGTGTTTGATATAGTTAACGCTCATTGAGTAATTATTTTAGTGAATTTCTGTTCTTTACTTTTTTTATGATCCAAAGCGTAAATAGCGTGATTGCTGTCATTGATTTTTGAGTTTAGAATAAATAATTATTTGTTGCAGCAACACGTGCATTTCGGTTTTTCAATTCGGTAATTTTTCTCGAGCAATTCCCGGATATCGGATTTTTTATAATAGATCTTTCCGCGAACACGACTGTAAGGAAGTCTTCCAGATTTGCGATGACGATACAACGTTCTTTCAGAAATGAAAAGCGTAGATTGAACTTCAATACCACCGATCCAAATTTCTTTGACCGGTTCTTGAGGGATAAGATCTTTTTTGATGGTTTTAATTTCTTCAAGAATATGTTGCATTTGTTGAACTGATTTTTTCATTTTGTTTGTTTTAATTTTTTATTCGATTGATTTTGTCTTCGAAAAGGAATCCATTCCTTTCCTTCGGATTACGGCGCGAGTTCGCCTATCCTCAGTCTTCACGAGCGATGCTCGATCTTATTTCGCATGTTGTTTTCCATGATTTGCTGAATGTCTTTCTTGTCGTAAAAGATGATTCCACCAACCTTGGTATAAGGAATTGTTCCGTTGATGCGAAGCGTTTGCAATGTTCCTGGAGAAATACCCAACATGCGTTGCACTTGATGTGATTTTAACCATTGTCTGTCTTCGATTACTGGTGCGACTTTCCCTAAGCGCATATCGATGTGTTCTTTGATGAGTTCCAAGAATTCCCATTTGAATTGCTCTAGATCTTCGCTTGTGATGATGTTTGTTGCCATATGATTTGATTTAAATGTTCTTGGCAAAATTCAGCAGGTTTGATGGGGTTTATTCACAGCTTGGGAAGAGGTTGGGAAAGATTTTTATCTTCGACAGGCTCAGATACCTTGGTTTTGTTGGGAAAAGGAAATAAGAAAAATTTCACAAGTAGATTTGGAGATTTTTGGACTTGAATTAATGGTGGTATTAAAGATGAAATTGCAATGATTTTGGGATTGAAATGACCGAAAAATGATACTTGTAATTCGATTGGAATGTTTTCACAGCTTGTGAAGAGGTTGGGATTTTTTTTGATTTGGTAGTTGGGGAAGTATTGGGTATTATTGCTGTAATATATAAGTTAGTGGTAACTGCATGATGAAGTTTATTCAAATATTGTTTTTTCTACAATTGTTAATCAACAATTACGCATACTCACAAAGTGATTCAAACCACCTTGTAATAGATTTTCTAGAAATAAATTTTTTAGATTCGAGTGAAACGTTGGAATACATAAAATTCATTAATGAAACTGACACTTTGATTTTTACCGATATATCAAACTGCAAAATGGTGGCAATAAATGGACTAAAAACATGTCAGATGTATTTAAAGACAAATAAAACAGAAATTACCTTTGAAAACATAAATGAATATATAAGCTTTATAGAAACGAAATATCTTTTTGCCATACAAATTCCTATTAACCATTCGAATTGTATTGATGCCATTTATTTGCAACCTGATGGCACGGAAATGTTTCATTCGCAAACGATGGAACATTGGAAAAATCAAGGTAACTCCAAAACTTGTATATCTGTTAATGCTGGACCAACAGGTTACACTCGTTTTGAAAAATTTGAATACAACTTTACTCTTGAATAATACCACTAACAGCAAGCAAGCGCCAGCCCAGATCTTACTTCGGCGAAACATTTAGTTTGTAAAAAGAAAATTCTATCTTCGGAGAAACGATCTTGTGAAAAGTGGGCCGATCGCCTGCTTGCAAACCGTTATAGGTAAAAAGCAAAACAAGATGAAGCATTTACTATTTTCAAAAATTATCATAATCATATTTTTAACTGGTTGTAAGCCAGACCTAAATTGGAATAATTTAGAAGTGATGTATTACATTGATGATGATGTGAAGAATTTTAAAACAGAAGGTGCAAGTTCAATATTAAAAGATCACAACTATTATATTTTTGACAAGGAAAAAGTGAAAGCTAAATTCAGTAAATCAAAATACACAGGAAATTCAGAATTATGGAAAGGGGCTACTGTTTATGCTATCGCAAAATTCAAAGATAAAGGCCCCTTAAAATTAGAGCTATCCTCCATTTATGGAGTGTACAACATAATAGATTATAATAGTCATTTTAAAATAGAGGGTGACGAAATATTACGGCGTGGAAGGTGGGAAGAAATGCTTCAAGAATGATACCTATAACAGCCGTCTAGCGCCAGCCCAATATTTCGCTTCGCAATAACGGTAAATTTGAGAGAAAATAACTTTAACTTCGGAACAACGCTTTATTTAAAGAGTCGAGCCGTGAGCCAGGCAGCAAACCGACGCTATGTGTTATTGTCGCGGCAAGTATTTGAATAATTATTATAACTTTAATTTAAAATATAACCATGATTATGAAAATAATTCTACTCTTCGTTTTTTTTCAAATGGGACTAATATCTTTTAGTCAAATAATTGAACTCGATCATTCAAAAGTAGGTCAACGAGAACCTTTTATAACAATTGCGGACGACGAACAAGGAGGATTTGTCGAAGTGAATGTCTCCGAGATCAATCATGTCTTTCAAAACGGAGAAATAAAAAATTATAAATGGAAAGATCTTGGAATAAAAATGGAAGTAAAGATGGATCTTTCTTTTGATCCAGAGTTCATTTTAAAAAATGAAAGAGGTTATATTATTATAGTTAAATATTATAACACGAAAGAAAAACAATATGAAGTTCACAAATGTAGTTTTGATAGTGATTTTAAATTGATTAGTGATGACGTTGTTTGGTCTGAAAAAGAAAAAAACTTTAATTATTGGGTTGTAAAAAAATCAAGTAATGACAGATTTTTTATTGTTTCAAAAATGGAAATTGTAAATACAGATTTTAAAATCAGTTATGACATATTTGACAAAGAACTATCAAAGATAAAATCTGGAAACATATTAATGATCAAACCTGAGAATATTAATCCCCAATCTAATTCAAGCGCTAATAATCCAGAAGGAATGCTACGCTCAATCGACTTACTAGAAGAAGGTGATCCAATTATTAATTTTTTTGGTAGACTTTATTTATTGGGACAAAATGATGTAATCCCTTTTGATCTAGAATTAGAACAAGAAATTACATCTTATAAAATTTGTCAGGATAAGGACAAAAAGATGGTTTTAATAGGCAGTTACCAAGAAAATCCTAAAACTGCTCAAAAAAGAACTGGTATGGCTTTAATTCGTTTCAACGAAGACTTGACTGTCAATAGCCAGTCTTATGAACTTCTGCCTGAAGAATTTGATATTTCCGCTGATGATTTGTATGCGAAAAGTAAGAATAAGAATAGTGAACAAAGGGTAAATAAGGCACACGGTTATCTTTTGAGCGCAGCAATTTCTGAAGATGGATCTGTTAGAGCAGTTTATTTTGGGAGCACTTTTGACAAAGATTGGTCTTTTAACAATCCAATCATGCCTCCATTACAAAACTTATGTATCGTGCAGCTAAATAAGTCCGATGAATTCACGAATAAAATTGTAATTCCTATTACGCTCAATACAGCTGATGGATTAAAAGCCATTCATGGAAAAAATCACACAATTATTGCCTCAGAAGATTATCAATGTAATTATAACGAAATGCATAATTTTGAGCCTAATCTAGAAAGAGATAAAAAGACAACCCTAGGATTTGATAAGCAACTTGTCATTATTGATGTAGACCATTTAAATAATAGCAGCACAAGAAAAGTTGTCGTTGCAAAAAATGATCAAGATAAACTTCCAAATGGTTTTTACGTCAATTACTGCGTATCAAACGAGCCTAAATTCTTACTTGCCGGATGCTATATCAGAGAGAAAATAGTAAAATTCACATGGTTCTCTGCTGAATAATTTTTTTAGGGTCAGAAAAAACAATATTCCTTGGCTAATCCGGGAATTGAGTTCATGTAAGATGTATAAAGTACTTGGATAAATGAAATTTATTCAAAAAACCTAGAAGTATAGCCCAAAATTATGACTGCCCGAAATAGACGCTGCTGAGGAGATTTTTAGCGAGAGTTAAACATTTAAATCTATGAACTCAATACTTTTATTTTTGAAAGCGAAATAGCTTTTTTTCAACAGTTGTTCGATTTGGAAAGACTGCAATGATAAAGATTCTGAAAACCAAAACAGCAATTAGTGGCGTCCCCCAACCCATAGCCCACGTCTAGAAAAAAAGCCTTAACTTCAGTTAAGAAAACGACCATAAAAAAACTTACAATTATGGAGCGCAAAATTATTAACTTTAAAAATCGGCTCCTTCTCTAGGCGTGAAACTGTTAGGCGCAATAGACACATATTGTGGAAATATTCCATAATGTGCATCTTCAGTTAAAAATTATGATAAAATTTTGCCTCCTCTTCTTACTCGTTTTCAATTTCTCAATTGTAAAAAGTCAAAACTCAATTACAGGCTGCTATTCATCAAACTTTGCAATTATTGGTTGGTTTGGTGCCCACTTAAAATTAAATGACGACGATAGTTTTGAGTATTTGTTTTTCGGTGATCTATTTTACGACAAGACTGGTGGAACATTTGAAGTTTCTAGGAACAATATAATTCTTCACTTCAAGCAAATAACTGATTCCTTAGAAATATCATTAAGAGATTCAACTGGAAACATATTTACTTCCAAACTTCCAACACCAGAAAACAATGCTGCAAATTACAGGCCTTCCCAACTTAAAATAAAGAATACCAGATTAATTATTTATAACCGAAATGGCAAACGTGTTCGAAGAAAAATGAACTCAAGGGAAAGATGGCAAAAATATTATTTGGTAAAACATACATGCGAGTAAATATAAAATGCGTCTAACAGCTGTCATGGCCCCAGCCCTCAAATATTGCTTCGATACAATGATTAATTTGAAACAAAATAATCTTAACTTAGGTGAAACGATTTATTTAAAGAGTTGGACCGAGCTCCTGTTAGAAAAACGTTTGGTGCAATAACCCATACCCTGTAACTATTTACTAACGAAGTTTGTTTCATAATTATGATAATTAAGAAAATTATTTTCGGTTTATTTTTTCTTCAAATTGTGACTTTTTCTTTTAGTCAAACAGATAGTGTTTTGGTCAAAGGAGTTTTAACCGATGCGATTTCTAGAAAACCAATTCAAAATTATGAGGTTGTTTTATCAAGCAATTATGGAACTCAATTGCTAAAAACTAGAACAAATAACAATGGGAGATTTGAATTAAAAACAATAAAGAAAAAGTACATTATTGAATTAAACAGTCAACAATATATTGATAAGTCATTTTATTTAAGAGAGACCAACAATGTAATTGATCTGGAAATCATCCTACGTCCGAGAAACCAAAGTTTGACATATTTAGATATTGATAGCACAATAATTAATTCAACAATAAAGTCAGTCGCTAAAAAGTTCACTTTAGATTTTACTGATTTAAACGAAATTAATGAACCTCCAGGGGCATTAAGAGGTTTTGACTTCGAATTAGGCGATAGCACAATAATTTACCTTTTCGTCGATAGAACGGCATCCTATATACAAACAAAAAGAAAGTTATATAAAATGAAAATAATTGGACTTGCAATTTCTAGAAAAAATGGTGAAATCAATTATTATGGAGAAGGTAAACCGTTGAAAGTTGGTTTATACAATAAGTATTTTGAAGAAAATGAACCTGAAAAATAAATGCGAATAACGCACGCTTAGCAAAAAAGCCTTAATTTCAGTAACGAAAAACGATTTACAGTAATACATTAGATCTTAGATTGCGGATAATATTAACTTTAAAAATCGGCTTCTTCGCTAAGCGCGAAACCGTTAGTGCCAATCAACCATTATGAATAAATACTCAATAAATATATTGCTAATTACCTTATTACTTATTTCCTGTAGTAAGAAGAAAAACCTATTTATTCAATTACCTCAATCCCTCCCTGATACTGTTTCGATTTACTTTGACAATTTGAATAGTAATAAATTAAAAGTTGATAAAGAAGGCAATTATTATTTAAATGTCAAGCACAACCTAATTGAAACAAGCAGCGCATATAAGGACATTTCTTCTCTTAATTTCAAATATTCCTTCTTAGGTAAAAATTGGCAATCTGAATCACAATTTAAATCCAAATATGGAATTGAAATAATTGAATCAACAGGTGGAACAACAGATGCAAATGGACACTTTGTCCCAAAGTTTATTCAATTGATCTTTATTAAATAACCAAGCTCTAACAAACGCTTTATACATGCCCTTAAATCTTACTTCGAAACAATGATTTTTATGAAATAAAATGTTCTATCTTCGATATTAGGATTAAATTAAAAATTCGGGCTGAGCTCCTGTTTGAAAAACGTTATAGCTAATATGAAGTACACCCTCTACTTATTAATATTTATGATTTTCGCCAGTTGTCGAGAAGAGTGTGATTTTTCCGTTCCAAAAAAGTATCGTTCTTTTTTACACAACTATAAAGTTGGTGACACAATTTATTTTATGTCAAATCAAGGCGATATGGATACGATGCTCATAGCAAAATATGATACTATTGAATCTTGTGGACAAGGGTTTATGGGGTTTAAACGCAAAGATTTTAGTTATGAAATAAAACATCTTCCTAATAATAAATGGACTGGAGGAACAGAAATGAATCAAAACGGAAAATCAAAAGAACTTGATCTAAATTTGGTTTCATTATCAAAAAACTTTCACCCGAATGAAAAATCTCAATTTAGTATTTACATTCAATATAGAGAGTTTGGAGGTGAATTAGAAAATATTGACAGATTAACAAGAGATAATTTGCTAAAAAGTCTCGGAATTAATGAATATTGGATAATTAATAAAACCAATTATGATAAATCAACAACACTTCCCGATTCAGTCATTAAAAAGGTGTTTTGGACGAAAAAATTTGGTCTAACTGGCTATGAATATGGAACAGGAGAAAAATATTTAATAATAAAATAGCTATAACAGCCGTCTAGCGCCAACTCTACCAATCTAGCTTCGTAACAACGATAAATTTGAAAGAAAATAATTTTAACTTCGAAGTAAAGATAATTTTAAAGAGTCGGGCCGATCGCAAGGCAGCATTCCAAGGTAACTTCCAAATTTTTTCTTTCTTTTTTTAGGCAGCAAACTTATTTAATTCCACATATGGCGTTCCTCGTTTAACCGTTGAAAAGACTCTGGCAACGATTTTATTTCGGATTATGTTGATAACCAACATTTTCGGTTT
>CANITF010000049.1 GCA_947470515.1 Flavobacteriales bacterium | reverse complement strand
GCCCTGAGCTTGTCGAAGGGAATTATGCGCTGCCCTGAGCTTGTCGAAGGGAATTATGCGCTGCCCTGAGCTTGTCGAAGGGAATTATGCGCTGCCCTGAGCTTGTCGAAGGGAATTATGAATTATATTGTTATAAAAACTATCAACTATCATCTATCAACTTGTAACTATCTGTCAACTAAAAAACCCGTTCATCACGTTCTGGATACGAAATTAACACACCTCGTTTTGTTCCTTGGTAAACGAAAAAGCTACCACCGGCCAAACCATTTGCAAATCCTTTTTCATATCCTTCTTTCAAATGCGTCATATTTCCAGCACCACCAAGTGCAATAACTGGGATAGTAACTGCTTCAGAAATTTGTTTGATTAATTCGATATCGTATCCAGCCATTGTACCATCCTTTTCAATGGATTGAATGATGATTTCTCCAGCTCCTTTTTCTTCCATTAATATGGCAAATTCAAGAGGGGAGAAGCCACTTGCTTTTGTTCCGCTTAAGGCCCAAGTTTGCAAACCACCAAAGAGCTTCTTTTTCACATCAATACAGATTGCGATAGTTGATGAACCGAAAGCTGCCGCCGCTTCAGCAACAAAAGCAGGATTTTCAACTGCATATGAATTGATAACTACTTTTTCCGCTCCAGCAGCGATAATTGAACGAATATCTTCCAAAGAACGAATTCCACCGCCAACAGCAAAGGGCATATTTGCTTCTTCTCCAACATTTTTAACAAAATCAAGTGATATAAGTCTTTTTTCCTTAGACGCTTCAATGTCCAAAAACACGAGTTCATCAGCTCGTAAATCGTTAAAGATTTTAACTGCATTAATAGGATCTCCAATGTATTTTGGATGCTTAAAGTTCTGTGTTTTTACCAACGAAAGCTTTTGCAAAAGAAGGACAGGTATGATGCGGGGACGCATAGTATTGACTTCAAGTTCCTCAGTCAATGGTTGATGGGGAGTGTTGACTTCGGAAGCCTCAGTCAATGTGGTGTGGCTGAGGTTCTCGATTGGGTGGCTGAGGTTCTCGAAGCCCCCAACAAAATTCCGAATCAACTGCAAACCCACATCGTGACTCTTTTCTGGATGGTATTGACAACCAAAAATGTTATCTTTTGAAATGGCTGATACAAAGCGATTTCCGCACTCAGTGTAGTTCAATATATCACTTGGATTATTCGCTTTCATATAATAGGAATGAACGAAATAGAATTCTGAATTCTTAGGAATATCCTTCATGATTGGCGATTCTTTTTCAATCGAAATAGTGTTCCAACCTGTATGTGGAACTTTAAAGCGCAAGGTATTTTCAAACGTGAACTTCACAACTTCAGCATCAAACCATCCTAAGCCTTTTAAAGAAAACAAATCTCGGCTCTCGGCTCTCAGTTCTCTGTTCTCAGTTCCTTCCTCACTCGATTTCGCCATTAACTGCATTCCCAAACATATCCCAAGAATTGGCGTCTTTTTCACCAAAACAGCTTCATTTAAAGCATCAATTAAATTTAATTCCCGAAGATTCTCCATCGCTTTTCCAAAATGCCCAACACCAGGTAAAATCAATTTCGTTGCATTCAAAATGATTTCTGGATCGGATGAAATAAGTGATTCCACCTTTAACCCATCCAGTTTTTTCTTGACTGAATGATGATTTCCCATTTTATAATCTACGATAACTAGCATGCAATAAAAGTAGTTACTTTTTTTTAAAATCTCCCCTTTTGGAGGTGTCGCCTTGAGTTTATCGAAAGGGGATAAAGGGGGAGGATTTTTGATTTTTTGTTTACTTTTTAGTTTTGTTTTAATTTCCACCTGCCTCACTGCGAATCTGCGCCAGAGGCAGTCCCTCCTGAAGGAGGGAGGTAATTTACCGGTGTTTTGACACCGCGCATTAGCCACGAAGTGAAAGTTTAAATAACAGAACTCAGGTTAGTAAATTATGATTTGTTTTCCAAATTCAAATAACTTCAATATACCTCGTCAGCAAAGGACAAACATTTTTGAAGTAGGCTGGAGTTGGATGAATTGACGTAACTGTTTTATCGAAATCAATAAAGGCGATTGTTTGAGGTTTTTTGTTTTTCGCACTAGTTTCCAAAATTAAAATAGAATCGAATTCTTGGAAATAATTGTCTAAATTTTCAAAACCTTTAAAATATCTTTTTTCAATTTCCTCTTTTCGCACAAAATGCCCACCACTTTGAAAGCGAATTGCAACACGTTCTATTGCAACGTTGATATTCTCTAATGCAAAGAAAAGTAAATGGACTTTGAAACCTGACGATTTGAATTTATTTACCCATGTCATTGGTTTATGATGAAAATTAGTTTCAAATGCAAAGTTGGTTTTTAATTCTAGGGCTTCAAAAACAAATTTTTCGAACTCTTGTTGAGTTTGGTTCCAGGACATTTCATCTCGAAGCTCAAAATCAAAGGAAAAGCCATCGTAAATTTCTTTTTTTCGTTTATCTGCATCGAAGATAACCATATCCTCTGAAATTAGAAGATTTCCAAAAGTTGATTTGCCCGAACCGTTGCAGCCAGCAATAACAATAAGATTTTCTTTAGACATTAAATAGTTGGGTAGATGAGTCTGTATCAGTTCTGCGTAATTTACCTTCTTGCTTTGCTTGTTGGTAACGCTTAACTAAGTCCTTCACTCTCCTCATCGTCTCTGTCAATTTTTCAGAGTTTTCTTCAGGGATTTGAAATATTGACTTCTCCTTTTTCATTGATACAAAGATAGTTTGTTCTTGGAAGATAACCAAACAATAATTTCAAGCTGCAATTCCATTTGCTGGTAACCTTTATTTTATAGACAATTCTAAATCTCTTCTCGAATATGCATCAAATAATTATGCAGCGATAACATAGCTTACTTCTTTCATTATTTCTGGTCCTATGAAAGGACTTAAAGAGTTTGGCGTTACCAATTCAATTTCACGACCAGTTAATTCTTTTAGAAAAAAAGCAAGTTCCATGAAATTATCGAAATTTTTAAAGCCATCTTTAAATTCCACGAAAAAATCTACATCGCTGTCCTCATTCATTTCATTGCGAACAAAAGAACCAAAAATACCGATACGTTCAATTCCATAACAAAGAATCTTTTCCTCATTCTTCATTAAACGATCGATCAACGAAATTTTGTCCTTTACTTTTAACATAGAACTGAGTTACTTAAAAAAATGTATTGTAGGTCTTACTTTTTTAAGAATTCCCACCACCGGCGCGCTCCCGGTCATCGAGCTGGAATCCCCTGAGCCTGAGATCCCTGAGCCCGAGGTCCCTGAGCCTGCCGAATGGGCCAATTTCTCCACCTGGATCTTTCTCGAATATTTTTCTACACCAACTGATTCACAAGCTATTTGACCAGTAGTTTGAAATTCGTTGTATAAATCTTTGAGAATTTCTAAAAGGTTCACCAAATCCCTTTACAATATATTCTTTGATATGTTGTGTTGACCATTGACGAAAACGGGTTGCAACGTTTGATTTTATCCTATAACTAACCGAAATGATTGCGTCGAGATTATAATACTCAATAGTACGATTTACTTCCCTGCTACCTTCTATTCGAACTATTAAGAAATCCTTAATAGTTGCCTTCATATCCAATTCCCCTTCTTCAAAAATATTTTTGAGGTGAATATTAATATTAGCAACAGTAGTTTGAAATAACGCTGCCATCAATTTCTGACTTAGCCACACAGTTTCATTTTCTATTCGAACTTCTAATTTTGTGACTCCACTTTCGGTTTGATAAATGATTATTTGTGTGTTATTTTCTGTCATAGTATAAAAGGTGCCAATTCTAATGATAACTGTTGGGTAAATATTAGTTTACAAAGGATATTGTTGTTTTAATAAAGTTACTTTAAATTAACGTCTTTTAAAAGAATTTGAAGCAAAATAAATAATCAAAATACTTACTATCAAATGAAACGATGTATTTGCGTAGGATAACGAATAACTGGTAATTAGCAACTAGCAACTAGCAATTAGCAACTAGCAACTATTCCAACTCTTTAATCAACTCAGCCAATTTCTCCACTTGAATTTTGCTGGAGTATATCTGTGTATTTTATGATTCAATTAATTCGATAAATTTTTCTGCTACTCTTGAAATGTGGTATTGCATTAAATTTTCAATGATCATTTGGTTTGAATAATCTTTATTCATGAACTCATCAATCAAATGTGTATTAAGAACAGTTGGATTAATGGATAGAATTGGCCTACCAGTAATACCATAATCAATAAGTTTACTCGGTATTTGTGCAGGACTGTTAATGTTTTCAATATTGACCAAAAAATCCATTTTTTTCATTTCTTCAATCAATTCTATTCTCGGGATGGCATTTCTTACTATCAAACGATTCCCTAATTTAGATTTATATTGATTTATGAGGTTGGGAAAAGGAGTGTAAACGACAAAATTAAAATCAATTTTTAGTGACGCTAAATAGTTAATAAATGATTCTGGATTACGAATGTCTTTATAGAAATTACCGGCAAAACCAAACGTTAGTTTGGAGTTAGAGGTGCGTTGAATATTTTGATCTAAAGTGAAATTAAACCCTTGAGGGATAACCTTTATTTTATTTCTAAATTCAGGGAAATATCCAATTTTTGCATTTTCAACAGGGACTGTTATGTAATCACATTGAGAACAAAATTGTTTTTCATATTTGCTAAAAAAGTGTAAATGTCCTTCTGAAGCTCCATTCAACATAAAAGGATCGCCACAGTCAGCAATCCAAACTTTGGGAAATTTGTTTGGATATTTTTCTTTGTATCTAGCAGTACCCCAGTGAATTTGGTGCGGATCAGCAATTGTAATTAGGGCATCATAATCGTGGTCTTTTTTTAGAATGTCTGAAATTCTATACAAAAACTCTATATTTGGAAACTCGAATTTTCCAAACAATCTGCCAAGTACCTTATCTACGAATGCTCTTTTTTTGTCATTATCACTGTTATAAGGATGGATCATATATTTCAATGAAATACCTTTAATTTTTACATTATATTGTTTTTCAAACGACGTATAATCATGTTTCCCAAGAACTGCATATAAAGTTACATCGTGACCCATTTTGCTCAATTCAATCATTAATTCAGTTGTTCTATGCGCCCTTGGAGTTGGCATAGGAAACAAATGCTGAGATATCATGAGTATTTTCATATTTAATTGAAAAGTGTCAAAAGATGATTTATGATTCTGTTCGATGCATTACCATCCCAAAGTTCTGGAATCCCACCTTTTTTCCACTTGCCCTCTTGAAGAATTGAGAGGTGTTTTATTAAATTATCCGTTGATGTACCAACCAAGACATTGGTTCCTATTGTCACAGTTTCAGGACGTTCTGTATTGTTCCGCAGAGTAAGACATGGTATGCCCATAACAGTTGTTTCTTCTGTAATACCACCAGAATCTGTAATTACTGCGAAGGAGTTTGAAACGAGGTAGTTAAATTCTAAATAACTAAGTGGTGGAACACAAACGATTTGTTCAACATTTATAGAGTGTTGTTCGATAATTTTTTGAGTTCTTGGATGTATTGGAAAAATGATTTTTTTACCATTCGAATTTTCTTGAATGGTTTTTAAAATCATGTTTAAATTGTCGGGATCATCAACATTGCTTGGTCTATGCAACGTCAAAGTGAAATATTCTTTTGACGCAATGCCTTGATTTTGAAAAAATGAAGGTTCCTTGAAGAAAGGTTTGTTCTTTAATAATGAATCAATCATTACATTTCCAACAAAGAAAATTTGATCCTCACGGATTCCTTCGTTCAAAAGATTTTTCGTTGCAACAGATGAGGTTGTGAAAAATAAATCGGTTATGCTATCTGTTACCTTTCGATTTATTTCTTCTGGCATTGACATATCATAGGAACGAATGCCTCCTTCAACATGAGCAAGTTTTAAATTTAATTTTTTAGCAACAATTGCACACGCCATGGTTGAAGTAACATCTCCAACCACCAGGACAAGGTCTGTTGGATTGTTCGTTAAAAATTTTTCAAAACCGAGCATAATGTTGCCTGTTTGCTCTGCTTGCGTTCCGCTACCTACTTCAAGATTTATTGTTGGTTGGGGGATGTTCAACTGTGTGAAAAATGAATCACTCATTGAAGTGTCATAATGTTGACCTGTATGAACAAGGTTGAAATCTATAGATACCCCTAATTCCTTTTGTTTCTGAATCGCGTGGATTAACGGACTAATCTTAACAAAATTTGGCCTGGTACCAGCAACTAATGTAATGTGCATATTACAAATATAGTAATTCAAAGAAATAAATTCAATAATTCATGAATTCGAAAAAGATTGATTAATTCTTTGTTATTTTGCTTCTCAAATTGGAACTCTCTTAATGGCAAAAAAACTTATATTATTTACTGCAGATTTTCCTTTTGGAAGTGGCGAAACATTTTTGGAAACGGAAATAGTTTACCTATCAAAAGTCTTTGATTCAATTCGTGTTGTTAGCGCTAGCAGATAACAATCAAAAACGCCATAATACTTATAATTGTTCAGTTAAACACATCAATTTAAACCTTTGTAAAATACAAAAAATCCAATCCTCCTTTGGTGTTTTATTACTAATTCTCCTATTGACGCATTATTACAACAGGCTCAACATAAAACTTTTTTAAATATCGGTACCAGTTGAACGGTCTCATTCCTCCAGCAGAAACATAAGGAGGGAAATCATAGGCAAGAATTAGATTTTTTTTCATCGGATGCTGACTTAGTAAATTGAGATAAAATAGCGATTACTCGTTGAACGATATTCATTCAAACTGCTCCGCTGTATCTATTTCATAAAAAAATCTTTTAAAAGTTTTAATTATATTTGAACATATATATATAATTTGAATGAAAAAAGCTTTAATTACTGGAATTACAGGTCAAGATGGTGCATATCTTGCTGAATTACTTCTAGAAAAAGGGTATGAAGTGCATGGAATAAAACGTCGCTCATCTTTAATCAATACCAATCGAATTGATCATTTGTACAAGGATTTACATGAGAAAAATGTACATTTTATTTTGCATTATGGAGATCTTGCGGATTCTATGAATATAACACGGATTATTCAAGAGGTACAACCAGATGAGATCTACAATCTTGGCGCAATGTCGCACGTTAAAGTGAGTTTTGAAACTCCAGAATATACTGCTGACATTGATGGGATAGGTACCTTGAGAATATTAGAAGCCGTTCGTTTATTAGGTCTTGTAGAAAAAACCCGCATTTATCAGGCATCAACTTCCGAATTATATGGTTTGGTTCAGGAAGTGCCTCAATCTGAAAAAACACCTTTTTATCCGCGAAGTCCTTATGCTGTAGCTAAACAATATGCCTATTGGATTACTGTTAATTACAGAGAAGCTTATAATATGTTTGCGTGCAATGGAATTCTTTTTAATCATGAATCACCAAGAAGAGGTGAAACTTTTGTAACTAGAAAAATAACACGTGCTGCTGCAAAAATTGCATTGGGATTGCAAAATTGTTTGTACTTAGGGAATTTAGATGCACAACGGGACTGGGGTCATGCCAAAGATTATGTGGAGGCAATGTGGTTAATGTTGCAACAAGATGAGCCAGAAGATTATGTTATTGCCACTGGAGTAACTACTGCAGTGCGTGAATTTGCAAGAATGGCATTTAGTGAGGTTGGTATTCAAGTGCGTTTTGAGGGAATTGGATTACAGGAAATAGGCATTATTGAATTTTTAGAGACTGAAAATGAGTTGATAGGTCTTGAAATTGGACAAGTTATTATAAAGGTTGACCCTAGTTATTTCCGTCCAACAGAAGTCGAATTATTGATTGGTGACCCTCGTAAAGCAAATGTACAATTAGGTTGGAAACCAATCTATGATTTGAAAGCACTAGTAAAAGAAATGATGGTAGCAGATATGAATTATTTTCAGAGGGAAAAGTACCTTGTAGAAGGTGGACACGAAAGACTTAGCCCAAATGAATAAGGATTCAAAAATATATATTGCTGGACATAATGGTATGGTCGGTTCAGCAATCGTTAGAAAATTGAATAAAGAAGGATACACTAATTTAGTTTTCCGTTCTTCTAAAGATTTGGACTTAAGAAACCAGGAAGCAGTGAACCATTTTTTTGATTTAGAGCAACCAGAATACGTTTTTTTTGCAGCTGCAAAAGTTGGAGGAATTCACGCAAATAATACGTTTAAAGCTGATTTTATTTATGAAAACCTAATGATTGAATGCAATGTCATAAATGCGTCTCATAAATGTTCTGTAAAAAAATTACTTTTTCTTGGTTCGTCTTGTATTTATCCCAAATTTGCTGATCAACCTATCAAAGAAGATAGTTTATTGACAGGACTTTTGGAATCTACAAATGAACCGTATGCATTAGCAAAGATTGCAGGATTAAAAATGTGTGATTATTACCGAGAACAGTATGGATGTGATTATATTTCATTGATGCCAACAAATCTCTATGGTCCAAACGATAATTATGATTTGAACAATTCTCATGTCATTCCAGCCATGTTACGCAAGTTTCATGAAGCCAAGTTGTCAGATCAAAAACAAGTTGAATTGTGGGGTACCGGATCACCTCTTCGTGAATTTTTACATGTTGATGACTTAGCAGATGCTTGTTATTATTTCATGTTGAATTATTCTGATTCCGGACACATCAACATTGGTTCAGGTGGGGATATTTCAATTAAAGAATTAGCAGAAATAATTAAAGAAATAGTAGGTTTTGAAGGTGTAATCTTTTGGAATACTCAATATCCTGATGGTACCCCACGTAAATTGATGAGCGTTGAAAAAGCTAATACATTAGGTTGGAAAGCAACAACAGAATTGAAGTTAGGTCTGAAATCTGTTTATACGACCAAATTTCTATAAAAATAGATGAGTAACAAACTTATTCTTTTTACTGCAGATTTTCCATTTGGTTCAGGAGAAACATTTTTAGAATCTGAAATTGGTTTTTTAGCTGAAAGCTTTGATGAGGTGCTTATTATTTCTTCAAATAGCAAGGATAAACAGACTCGGGTAATTCCAACTAATTGTTCAACTGAGAGGTTAGATATATCAACTTCCAAATTTGAAAAAATACGTTCACTTTTTAATGTTTTCCAGCCACTATTTTGGCAGGAGCGGTCAATAATTAAAAAGAGTTATAAAAGAAATTTGACAAAAGGTATTTTATCGACAATGCTAATTTCTATTTCTCGAGCTAGGAAAGTGAAGAATTATTGCCAACAGTTATTCTCGAATAATAAAACACACGCTACGCTATATTATTATTCTTATTGGAGTGATGATGTTGCAATTGGGTTAGCAATGTTTCGGGAAATGAATCCTGGAATTACAGCAATATCTCGCATGCATGGGTGGGATGTATACTTCGAAGCGAGTTCATTAAATTACCTACCATTTCGACATTTTATATCAAAAAATTTAAGTACCATTTTTGCAATTTCAGATAAAGGAAAAGCATATGCAGCTAGCAATTGGAAAATCACCAATACTGAAAAAATAAAAATTGCTCGGTTAGGCGTTCCTGAACAAAAGCAATATCCTATACACTCAGAAAAGTTTATTTTAGTAAGTTGCTCAAACGTAATCCCTTTAAAGCGAGTTGAACTCATTGTAAATGCTTTAGCTGAAATTAAAGGCACCAATATTTCGTGGATTCATTTTGGAGATGGACCACAATTGGAAACCATTAAAGCGTTAGCAAAAGAGCTACTTCCTGATCACGTTAAGGCAGAATTTATGGGAAGGGTTACCAACCAAAAAATTATTCATTGGTATGCAGAAAATAACCCAAGTTTGTTTATAAATGTCAGTACAACCGAAGGTGTTCCTGTTTCGATCATGGAAGCAATGTCTTTTGGAATTCCAGTTATTGCAACAAATGTTGGTGGAAATTCAGAAATTGTGAACTATGAAAATGGTTACTTGTTGAAAGCAGATATAAAACCTATGGAATTAGCAGAAACCATAAAATCTTTTATTGATCTTTCATCAACACTGAAGGAAATAAAGCAAGTAGCTAGCTTCGAAACCTGGAAAATGATGTATAATGCTGACGATAATTTCAGTCAATTTGTAAAAACAATTCAAGATTTGTAAATCTCAAGCAATTCTGTTACATATTTTTCCATTCCAAATTCTTGTGCATATATTCGCGCCTTTTCTCCCATTTCCATGCGCAAATCCTCGTTTTTAAATAAAAGTTCAATTTTATCTGCTAGAAGTTTTGGATCTCGTTCCCAGACCATAAATCCATTTTCGCCTTCATGAATTAAGTCACGATTTCCTTTGCCATCCGTGCAAACTACTGGTAAGCCGCATGCCATTGCTTCGATTAAAACAAGTCCGAAAGGTTCGTAGATTGCAGTATGTAAATATATTCTGCTACTCTGTAAGAATTGTTCTGGATATTCAACATTTCCTTGCAGTGTGACAGAATTCTGAAGACTAAGTTGATCAATTTGATTTTGTAATGCTTTTCGGTTTACTCCATCACCTAATATGTTTAAATGAAGTTCAACTCCTCGGTTTTTTAATTCAGCAACACAGTCTATTGCTAATTGTTGCCCTTTTTTATTTACTAAACTTCCAATAATCGTTATTTCATTTGTTTTGATTTGTTTTTTAAGTGGTTGGAAACGCACCAAGTCAATTGCATTATGTAAGAGCTTTTTTGAAATGCTTCCAGGTAAAACGTTATCCGCAAATTGCTTAGCATCTTTCGAAATACAAATCGCAGTGGTGTTATGAGAATAACTTTTTAATACAATTCGCTTTTCAAAAAAATCTGTGAGGTACGTTTTATTGAAAAGCGTTTTCAACTGAAAATTACGAAATTGATGCATGTTATCATGGAAATGAACAATACGCTTCGTTTTTACTGGCAGTAAAATATGTGCTAGAATCATTTCTGTCTCAAACAAATGCGAGTGAATAACATCGGGCTGGTATTCGCTAATGTATTCTTGTAACTGTTGTACATCAATCATTGATTTTCCAGAAAAAGAGGGAATAACTTTCGCGGGAATAACTTTCCAAATAATTGTGTTGGTTAAAAAAAGATAATCATTTTCAGATCCGAAAGAAATGAGTTGCACGTCAATATTTGAAAGCGTTTGAAGGCTATAAACACTATTTATAGCTAAACGCTCAGCACCACCTTTTTTTAGATTGGGTATGAAATGAAGAATTTTCATTTTTTTAATTTCAATCTAATTGTATTTATATAGTCGATATTGTTACTATGTATCGTTTTTACCCCAAGAGCTTCACTTTCCTTAGCAACCAATCCCCAAGATTCGTTGAAGGACATGTATAGATTTATATCCATTGAGCCAAGAATGGCCAAAAATTGTTCTCTGGGCAAATTTTTACCATGTTCTACAATGCGTTCATCCATTGCTAAATACTGGAAAACACTTTTGTCTAGTACATGCACAATTACATTCTCAATCATTAGTGAATGAATAACTTGGTTGTGCAAATTTTTATTAAAGGTATCTGCTCCAAAAACACCGACGTGTATTTTCGTTTTATCTAGCTCAATTTTTTTTAATCCTTCAGGTATTATTGGCGGATTCAAGGGTTGGTGGTAGCAATCGAAATCGTATAATTTTGTAAACACTTCCGCTAAACCTTCTTTCACAAATCCAAATCGGCTTATTTTTTTAGTTTTTCCAAAGGAAATTAGTTGTTCAATAAAATTTTGCTGCGCTGGATCATGAAATTCACTAATTGTGCCATGATAAAGTGCTTCAATAGTAAGTTCCTTGTGCAACAATTCTATCCACGAAAAAAAATAGGGTGCAAAACCACTGATTATAACTTTTTCAAACTTTAACGTCTTTATTTGTGAACATAATTGAATGGTTTCTGAGTCGTTCAAAACTGAATTGGAATACCATTGTGGGATTTCTACTGAATTTGAAGGGTATAATCCAACTGTAGCATGCGTAATTCCCTTCCAATTTCCCTCAGTTGGTGAGCCGTACAAAACCAATACAGGATTATTTACTCTTATTTCTTGCAGTTTTATTGCCAATTGAGCTAAAATCACCTTGTTTTGTGACTTGCCAAATTTATTTAGTAGTCTGTTCACCATATTTTAAATAAGGACGCTCAAGGGTATTTTTTTTCCGATATAGTTTATGCACTTGGTAATAATACTGTTTAAATAGTAGTTTGTCAAAATTTAATTCCGCTAAAGAAATCTCATCCATGTTTCGTTTTAAAAGTAAAGAATTAAAAAAGTAATTCATGCGAGTCAATAGCCCTAAAAGATAAAAGGTCAGTTTATTGTAGCGTTTAGCATAATATAAGAATTCTGAAATTCGCACTTGCGCATTACGGTGATTAGATTTACCTGTACTAGCAGAATTAACATGAAAAATTTCCGCATCGGCAAAAAAGTAATTGTTTAATCCTTTTGTTTTGACACGAAAACTCCATTCAACATCTTCCCAATACAAAAAGAAATCTTCATCCAAATACAAATTCATTTTTTCAAGTGTGCTGCGTTTGATAAGTGCACAAGCACCACTTACGAAATCAACTTCATGATTTGTATAGTGCATTTGCGCTGCATTGTATGAAATCGTTTTCTGCTTTCGGTTGAAAAGTTGTCCCCATTTCAACATTATAGGGTTTTTAGAAAATTCTTTTTTTATTCCCTTAAACCCAATTCCTGTTCCAACTAACAATGAATTATCAACAGAAGATAGAATGCGAGAGGTTAAAAGGCCAACAGGTAAAGTTGCTGCAAGCTGTTGGTAATGACTGACTAATTTTGATAAATAATCAGTCGTAACGAGTGCATCTGGATTTAAAAGAAAAACATATTCTCCATTGGTTTCTCGAATGCCTCTATTGTTGGCTCGCGCAAAACCGGCATTGTATCCTGTATTGATCCATTTGACGTGTGGGAAATTTGTTGCAATCAATATTTCTGATTCGTCTTCCGAGTTGTTGTCAATAATGACAATCTCATAGGATATATCTGTCGTTGTATCAATGATAGAACGCACACATTCCACAAGGAGTTGCGGCGTTTTATAGTGAACAATAACAATAGAAACAGTAATCATGTACGTCTAATTTTTTCTAAATCCGTTGTTTGAAAAATGATAGATTCCATTTAAATAATACCCCAATCGTTCAGATGAAGTTTCATTACCCAATGGCATTCTGAAGAGTGCGAAGGTATTGTTTATTGAGGAATTGAAGATATTACCAGGTTGATTTAAGGTGGCAGTTTTGAAACCTGTTGATTTCGCTATTTCAATATCACGCATTGAAACATCAAAAGTTCCACCAAATGGATAGGCAAAATGACATACATCTTTGCCAATGTATTGTTCAATTTCTAATTTTGAAGATTGAATTTCCTCCTCTACTAGATTTGTAGCTTGCTGTTTTACTGAAATATGATTCATGGTATGAGCGCCAATTGTAACCAGTGGTTCTTTGGAAAGTTGAATTATCTCTTCCCATGAAAGTGCAAAAGATTTGCAGTGCTTTTCAAATGCTGATTCTGGCAGACCAAAACTCTTGCTTAATACGGATTTCAACTCAATTGCGGGTATTGATTTAATCGCTTCACTTACGTGTGCAAATTGATTGAAAGCATCTGCATCATTAACCCAAGAAAATTCTTTTTGACCCAATGAGGAAGAAAGTATCAATTCATTGAAAGATTTCGCATGATTTTCAAATAAGTACCACCAAAGTATTGCTGTTCCGTTTGGAAAACAATTTGTTATATAGAGTGTAAAAGGAACTTGGTGTCTTTTGAAAATTGGCAAACCATGAACTAAATTATCTCTGTAACCATCATCGAGTGTAAAACAGATGAATTTTTCCGGCAATTTCCTTCCATTTTCTGCACAAGTAACAATATCATCTAACGAAATAAATTGATAACCTTTGTTCTTGAACAATAGTATAAACTCTTCTAATTTTTCAGGTGTAATTGCTAATCCCTTGTTTAGTGAAAAAACAGAACGTTCTTTTTCTGGAAGAACTCTGTGGAGCATAAAAATCAAGCCATTGCCAGCAAAAAGTGGAGAAGAAAAAACACCTTTTGTTTTGACAAAAAACCCAAGAATTTTATTTTTCAGAAATGTATTCATTAATTTAAATCTAAGACAAAAATTTCTGAATACAAGGTGTCATATTGTTTCGGAGATAAATGGTTTGAAAAATAAAGTTGTCTTGCTTTCCAAAAGATAGAATGTTTATAATTTTTTAAAGGAAGAAGGTCAAGCACATCTTGTCGTATAATTATTCCATCAGCACCGTATGCTTGAAAAACAGCGGGTGCAAGAAACTTAAAATCGTCAAAAAATACTTGATAATTAGAGCAGTAAGCAAGTTCATGGCAAATGACAGTTTTGTTTAGGAAACTATAGTTTATTATTTTTCTACTTACGAAATCAAGGTAATTAATATATCTTCCGGCAATATAACGTCGTTTTTGTGCGCTAATTTCTTTTCCAATGATTAATAAAGTTTCAATTCCATTTGAAAAGACCGATGTT
>CANITF010000048.1 GCA_947470515.1 Flavobacteriales bacterium | reverse complement strand
GTTTAAATTAGGATACAGCTATGATGTTACTGTCTCTAAATTAAATAACGGCGTTTCAGGTGGGTCACATGAAATCTCAATGGGAATTAATTTGAATTGTAAAAAGAAACCAATTTCGTTTAAAACGATTTCGTGTCCTTCTTTTTAAAAATATGCCACTCTTAGTCTTCCTGGTTTTAAAGGGTGGTCTTGTTGCCTAGGTTACTTATACCTAGTAAGTTTGTTGGAAAGGTTTACTCAGTCGAATAAACCTTTTTTCCTTTTATAAACGTGTAAGACGAAAAATTAGCCTGAAATTCTTTAAGTGCAACAACTGGATTTTCAAAAATCACAAAAGTTGCATCTTTCCCTTTTTCCAAGGTTCCAATTTCGTTTTCCTGAAAAGATGCAAACGAAGCCCATGTCGTCATTCCTTTGATGCATTCTTGCAATGTTATTGATTCATTATTATAAAATCCATCTGACGGAAAATTATCAACATTCATTCGGTTAACCGCAGCATGAATCGTTAAAAATGGGTCGGTCAATTCAACTGGAAAATCTGTGCCAATGGCTAACATACCATATTGATTTAACAAAGTTTTATAAGCATAAGCTCCCATCATTCTTTTAGTTCCAATTCTATCCTCAGCCCATCTCTGATCACTAACAGCGTGAGTTGGCTGAACGGAAGGAAATACACCGTATTTGCCAAATAAAATGAAATCCTTAGGGTCTACAACTTGAGCATGTTCAATTCTCCAACGGTGATCGCGGTTAGTTTCAAAAACATGTTGGTAAATGTCTAATAAAATTTTATTCGTTGAATCACCAATGGCATGTGTGTTCATTTGATAACCAATATTTTCGCAAATGGATGCAATTCGTTTCATTTCATCCATACTTGTTGTTAAAACACCAAAATGATTGTGCTGATCTGAATACGGTTGTTTCAGCAAAGCACCTCTTGAACCAAGAGAACCATCTCCCATCACCTTAAAACTTCTGATTAATAAATTCTTGTATTTGTAAACTCCGTTCTTTTTGGCAAAAGCAATGTTTTTTGCACTTGGCATTAACATCGCATATAAATTCAGATCAAATTCGTTTTGGTTAATTAATTCTTTGAATAGCGAAATGTCTTCAAATTGAATTCCTGCTTCATGTACACCTGTAATTCCATATTGAAAAAGTTCGGTTTGAATTTCTCCAATTGCGCCAATAATTTCATTTTTCGGGAATGGCGGAATTAACTCATAAATTGGGTTCATTGCATTGTCGACTAGTAGGCCTGAACATTTCCCATCTTTCAAGTGAATAATACCGCCGTCAATTTTAGTTGATGGATTAATTGAAGCAAGTTGTAACAAAACATCATTTGCCAATAAAGCATGTCCATCGATTCGGATTAAACAAATTGGAATTGATGGAAATAATTTATTCAATTGCTCATTTGTTGGAAAATCTTTTGAAGTCCATAAAGATTGATCCCAACCTCTTCCTACAATAAATTTACGGTTGTTTTTCTGCTGGTATTTTTCAATTCGAACCAATAATTCATCCATTGATTTACAACCAACTAGATCAACACTCAAGATTTGTTGAGCATACGATAAAATGTGTCCATGTGCATCTGTGAATCCTGGATAAACATCTTTTCCTCCTGCATCAATTTCTTCATTAGCGCTATACCGATTGAGAATTTGTCTTTCAGGACCAACTTCCACAATTTTACCATCTTTAATCGCCATTGCTTCAGATACAACATTTGCATCATTCATAGTATGAATCTTCGCATTGTGAATGATGAGGTCTACAGATTTCCCTTTGTAGCAGGAATTTAGAATTAAAGTCAAAAATGAAAAAATGAAAAATGAAAAAGGAAAGATGAGTCGCATAATCTTTTAGTTTTGACAAAAATAATCAATAATCCCAAATCCCAAATTTCGAATCTCTTTAGTATCTTTGCACCCAAATTGATATTTTCATGGAGACCCCAAAAACATATGAGCCGCTAAAGGCAGAAGAGAAATGGTATGCGCATTGGATGGAAAAAGGTTATTTTCATTCAGTACCAGATGATCGTGAGGCTTACACAATTGTAATTCCTCCTCCGAATGTCACTGGTGTTTTACACATGGGCCATATGTTGAATAATACGATTCAGGATGTTTTGATTCGTCGTGCGCGTATGCTTGGAAAAAATGCATGTTGGGTTCCCGGAACTGACCATGCATCAATTGCTACAGAGGCGAAAGTTGTTCAGAAATTGCGTCAAGAAGGAATTAAGAAATCTGATTTAACGCGTGATGAATTTTTGAAACATGCGTTCGAATGGAAAGACAAACACGGTGGAATCATTTTAGAACAATTAAAAAAATTAGGTGCTTCTTGTGATTGGGAGCGCACCAGTTTCACAATGGATCCAGGTTATTCTGAATCTGTTTTGGATGTTTTTGTTGATTTATATAAAAAAGGTAGAATTTATCGTGGTGTAAGAATGGTAAACTGGGATCCAGAAGCGCTAACGGCTGTTTCTGATGAAGAGGTTTTACACAAAGAAGTAAATTCAAAGCTCTTTTACGTTCGTTATAAAATTGCAGGAAGTGATGATCAATGGCTAACAATTGCAACGACGCGACCTGAAACAATTTTAGGTGATTCGGCTATTTGTATCAACCCAAATGATAAACGATTTACGCATTTGCATGGTAAACAAGCAATTGTTCCAATATCCAATAGAATAATTCCAATCATTCAAGATGACTATGTTGACATGGAATTTGGTACAGGTTGTTTGAAAGTTACACCTGCGCATGATACAAATGATTACGATTTAGGAAAAAAACATAATCTTGAAACGATTGATATTTTCAATGATAATGGCACTCTGAATGAAAAAGGGCTACATTATGATGGTTTGGATCGTTTTGAAGTACGAAAGCAAATTGAAAAAGAATTGTACGATAAAGGTTATTTAGTAAAAACAGAAGATCACATCAATAAAATTGGTTTTTCTGAACGTACAAATGCCGTTATCGAACCGAAATTATCATTGCAATGGTTTGTAGACATGAAGGAGTTGGCGCAACCAGCTCTGGAGAATGTAATGAATGGTAACATCAAATTTCATCCAGATAAATTGAAAAACACATACAAGCATTGGATGGATAACGTCAAGGATTGGTGTATTTCACGTCAATTGTGGTGGGGACATCAAATTCCTGCATGGTATTTTGGTGCAGGTTCAGAGGATTATGTTGTTGCGAAAACAGCTGATGAAGCGATTCAATTGGCAACGGTTAAAGCTGGAAGAACAATTTCTATTTCTGAATTGAAGCAAGATGAGGATGTTTTGGATACGTGGTTCTCAAGTTGGTTATGGCCAATATCTGTTTTTGACGGTTTAACAAATCCAGGAAATGAGGAGATAAAGTATTATTATCCAACAAATGATTTGGTAACAGCACCTGAAATAATGTTTTTCTGGGTTGCTCGAATGATCATTGCTGGCTATGAATATATGGGTGATATTCCATTCAAGAATGTCTACTATACTGGGATTGTACGCGATAAATTAGGACGTAAAATGTCTAAATCATTGGGTAATTCGCCTGATCCAATTGAGTTGATTGAAAAGTATGGTGCTGACGGAGTGAGAATGGGTGTTTTAATTTCTTCTCCTGCAGGAAATGATTTGCCATTTGATAGTTCTCAGTGCGAACAAGGAAGAAATTTCACAAACAAAATCTGGAATGCTTATCGTTTAGTGAGTGCTTGGGATGTTAGAGAAATTGAACAACCAAAATCATCTATAAAGGCAATTGAATGGTTTGATGCTAAGTTTAACCAAGAATTAGCAATCATAAATGACTTATTCGATAAGTTCCGTATTTCAGAAGCATTAATGGCAATTTACAAGTTGGTTTGGGATGATTTCTGTTCGTGGTATTTGGAAATGATCAAACCAGGTTATGAGCAACCAATTGATTCGAAAACAATTGAATCGACGAAAGATTTCTTTGAACAAATATTGAAAGTTATTCAGCCGTTTACGCCATTTATTGCTGAAGAAATTTGGCATTTAATTCGCGAAAGAAAAGAAGGTGATGATATCATTATTGCTGAATGGCCAAAGATTAAAGCAGTGAATCAAGCGGTTTTGGATTCATTTACGAAAGGTGAAGAAGTAATTATCAATATTCGTAATGTTCGAAAACAAAACAACATTGCTAACAAGGTGAAAATGGATCTTTTCATTAAAAAGAATAATGAAATCGATTCTTCATTTGATTCCGTTATTGTGAAAATGGGAAATCTTTCATTGTTAGAATATACTGAAACAGCAATTTCAAATGCCAATTCGTTCATCGTAAACTCAAATGAATATTATATTCCATTTGGTGATTCTATTGATATTGAGGCAGAAAAAGCTAAGTTGAAGGAAGAATTAGACTACACCAAAGGATTCTTGAATAGCGTTCAGAAGAAATTACAGAATGAAAAATTCATGGCTGGTGCTCCAGATCAAGTTGTAGTGATGGAACGCAAAAAAGAAGCAGAAGCATTAAGTAAAATTGCTGTTCTAGAAGAAAAAATTACTTCTTTGAACTAAGCAAAATAATTTAGGATTTATTATTCGGGATTTGGAATTTGTTATTCTGGATCCCGTTTTTTTTTTTAACGGTAAAATCTAATACCGATAATTGATTGGAAGCTTGAAGATTCAATTGGTAATTTCCTTTTGAAAAATCATACAGTTTCGCGTCTAATTGATAATTTCCAGATGCAAGTTCAATGCTTCCAGAACGAAAAGCATCATTTTCAGATGTGCGAAAAACATCTACAAAAAGAATCAAAGATTCATGTGCGTTTATGAATACCCTGCTTTCTGGTGTTAATGGATTTGGGTAGATAAACGCGTCGAATTTTTTTTCTGAAGGACCTAAAAGAGCTTCAATTGTGTTTCTTTCGGTCTTTTGGGTAGGTTTATTGGATGGATTTTGTGTACTTAATGTTAAGCCTAAATTGGGCTGAATAAGTGCATTCTTTGTGGCTTTTAAAAAATTAACTGTATCCGTAGTTGGTTGGATTAAGCCTGAAATCGTAAAGGCTCCCATAGAAATAGTACAGATTTCCCAAGGTTTTATTTTAAAATCAAAAGGGGAATAAGGAACCACGCCTGAATAGGTAATTATATCTTCATAAGGCCATTTGAAATAAGGAATATCTCCAATTTTAATGGCAAGTGAATCTGGATTTTCGACTGTGCTACCTAGCAACGTGCCTTCAGTTTTTGTAGTATCACTTTCGAGTAAAACATTCGTTTCTGCATTTAATTTTGAAATCAATTCTTTAGAAAGCGTATTCTGACAACTGAATAAGGTGAGTCCAAAGACGGCTAATAATGAGAAAATCCAAATTGCACGAAATGTTTCTCTCTCATTTTTCCATTTAAAAAATTCGTCATTAATTTGATTGAGCTGGTAATTGGTAATATGTCCACAAAGTCGTGGACTTTTGGAAAATTCATCAATTAAAGTTTGTTTTATTTCGAAGGCCGTTTTATTAGTGAAATCGACAACTTCAAGTGCGCATTTCTGACAAAAAGCACCTTTTTCAGTTGCTGTCATTTTTGCCCAATCTTCAGAACACGGTTCTTTTATTTCTATTGCCATCTTTTGATTTCGTTTAACTAAAACGTTGATTATTTCGATTGGTTGCGTGATCTAAATTTTAATATTCTCTTATATAAAAGCAACTAACTATTTTTAGTGCTTTTAAAAATATGTAAAGGAAAAGTCAACGTTTAATTATACTATTTTATCAAATCATGTTTTTGAATTCACAATGATCGAATGTGATAGTTACAATCCAAGAACAGTTTCAACTTTTTCACAAACCTTGTGATGATCATAGATAGATACAGCATGAAGTAGAATTGATTTATCGATTCTTTCATGCTCAAGAAACGCTTTGATTTGTTCAGATAGACTTTTAGCATTTAGAGGTTCAAACAACCGGCCAAACTTTCCTTCTCCTAGAATTTCAGGACTTCCACCTCCGTTACTGGCAATTACAGGGACTCCAGAAGCCATCGCTTCAATTGTGACCATTCCAAATGTTTCTGCTTTAGATGCCATGATAAAAAGATCAATCGCAGCATAAAACACTTCAATGTCTTGTCGGAAAGGTCTAATAAAAACCCTATCGGTCAAATTATATTTTTCAATCGTTTGATTTATTTGTTCAGTATATTCTTGCCCAGAACCTTTTGTTGGCTCTCCCAAAAAACAGACATTAATATTCTTGTTCTCTAATTGGTTAATTGCCTCAAGTAATAAAAGATGTCCTTTAAAAGGATCAAAGCGACCACTAAGCCCAATAGTGATTTGATTTTGAGGAAGATCAAGAATTTTTCTTGCCGTTTCTTGTGATACATTATTCGAAAACCGAGATAAGTCTAAAGCTGAAGGAATAAAATGAATTTTATTTTTATCAATTCTTGTCAATGTTTTTACTTGATTAACTAACCCATTGAGAGGACAACACCATGCGTCCAGACCTTTGTATCGAATAGTGTGAAATAGATTCTTTTTGGAAACACCCATTTGCATTTCCATGAAATAGGAAAGGTGTACTTTGTGATTCGCTTTTCGCTTGGCAATTACACTTACGCTTAAGTCTCGTGTATCTCGGATTATAAGATGTGTAATAAGAGATTGATTTAGAATTGTTGCAAGTTTTTTGCCTGCCTGGAAATCATAATACTTTCGGTGGTCTTCAATGTAAGCTACTTCAATTCCAACAGATAAACAGGATTTAGCAACAGGAGAATTTTCTTTGCAAATCATCAAAACGTTATTCCCTCTTTCTTGCATCCATAAAGCATTCTTAAGTTGGTTCATCTCTAACCCTCCCCAGCTAACAGAACTGCACAAATAAGCAAGGTGAATTGAAGAGCTTTTCTGCATCAAAATAAGTTGTTATTTGTAAAGTACTTTCTCTACACTACTTTTAGAAATAAAATGATAATTCTCTTTTGCTTTTTCAAAAACTTGTTTTGCCAATTTCAAATTTTCTGGATCTTTAGATAAAGCAGTATAAATAGGCATGAGGAATTTTCTTCGACCAACTTTCATCAAGAATTTTTCCATGTTTGGACGAATATCAGCGTAGCCACTGTTGATTCCTAGAACATACCATTCATTCATAATTTCAGAATTACCCCAATTTTTGAAATTCAGATTCTTATCCAATTTACGCATTAATACAGGGTCAATTTTCTTAGGTAAACGGCGGATAAATGCCATCCATTCTTGCGCAATGTACTTCTCCCTAGTTAATTGAATAATCTGCTTTTTCTTCTTTTTACGTCCTTTAATCTTAATCCATTTGATTTGTTTTTTGAAGATATCTTCACCCGCCGCAAAACGATCAGCTAATAGTTGAACTTGTTCAAATCGAGGGGAAGCAATTTTCAAGCAATTTTTAGGAATACCTTCTTTGTAAATCCAATCATTCGTATTGAATTTAAGTTGGTTAGGCTCCAATAAATTTACATTTAAGTAATCCACAAAGATTTCAGTATTGATAGTCTTAAATGCATAATGGTTAAAATAGCTATTTATGAATTTGTCAAATTTTTCTCTGCCAATCTCTTTCTCTAACGTTTTCAAGAAAAAGGCCCCTTTTGTATAAGCAATGTCCGTCATTCCATCATCAGGGTTACGTCCATTTAAATTCAATTTTAATTGTGTGTCTTCTGGATGTTCACCTTGAGCAATATCAGCCATTTCAGCCTCCAATTCTTGAAATTCAATTAACGACAACATATCCGCAATCTCTTTTCCATAAAGTGATTCCATTATTCTGCTTTCGAAGTAAACTGTAAATCCTTCATTTAACCAGAAATCATCCCATGAACTATTTGTAACAAGATTTCCAGACCAAGAATGCGCCAATTCGTGCGCTATAACAGAAACCAAACTTCTATCACCTGCTAAAATAGTTGGATTCACAAATGTCAAACGTGGATTTTCCATTCCTCCAAAAGGAAAAGAATAAGGTAAAACGATTAAATCATATTGCTCCCACTGGTATTTACCATATAATTTTTCCGCAGCGCGAATCATTTTGGATAAATCGCCAAATTCATATGCACATGAATTAATCATTTCTGGCTCTGAATAAACGCCGCAGGTTGGACCTAATTTTCTGTAGCTTAAATTGCCAACAGCTAAAGCAATTAAATAGCATGGAATCGGCTGATTCATTTCGAATTCATAAATCCCTTGTTCGTTCTTTTTTGTTGGATTTTTTGCACTCATAACGGGCATTAAATCCTTTGGAACTTTTACTTTTGCAGAATAAGTTAAACGATTTGCAGGTGAATCTTGCAGTGGAATCCATGAACGCGTTAGAATTGCTTCACCTTGCGTGTACATGTAAGGGTAAACTTTCCCAGCCGTTAGTTCAGGACTCAACCAATCTAATGCTTCCGTTTTCTCAGTCGTTTTGTAATAAATATTGATGTATTTTGTCTCTTTAGTTATTTTAACTAATAATGGTTGACCAAGAATAGAATCTTTGTCCCAGCGACCAATCATAAAATCAGTTTCTTTTTCTGCTCCTTTTCCTAACGTGATTTTTTGAATGTCTAGTGCTTTGATATCGAAGATTGCTGTGTCAGCTCCAAAATTTTCCATTTCATGTCGAGCTACACCATAAACGGTTTTCTTTTCAAAATCTACATCTAAATCTAAATGTAAATGTTTTGTTCGAATTTGGTTTGTATTCGCATAACTGTGATTATCTAAACTTGAATCAGCAATTATCTCGGTTGGACTTAGATTCTTTTTCTGAGGTGCGTCACAGCCGTTAAATAAAAATATAGATAGAAATAAAAAGGTGGCTAATTGGAGAAATTTCATTGTTTTTAGAACATCAGTTTACACAAATTTAATTTTTATTCTGTGATTCACAATCTTTGAAAGGATATCGAATATTCATAACGCATTTTAAACCACATAGACACATAGTTCTCATAGAAAACAAACTATCAGTTTTAAACTCATCAGTCTGCATTATCATTTTTTCACTCCTCACTCATTTTTCAACACATAGGCACATAGGCCACATAGGAAACAAACTATAAACTATTAGTTTTAAACTCCTCACTCCTCACTCCTCATTCATCACTCCTCACTCATTTTTCAACACATAGGAACATAGATCACATAGAATATAAACTTTCAGTTATAAACTATAAACTCATCACTCATCACTTTTCAATCTTCTTCTCCATCAAATACCTCAAAACATCTGAAGCACCCATTAATCCAAAAAGCGCAGGCATATAGCTGATTGTCCCGTAAAAAGAACGTTTGAAGTTAGTTCCATCTGTTAACTTTAACGAAGCTTTTTGTTGTAATTCTGACGAAAATACGGCTCTCACAGATTCAAATTTGACATTTTGTTTTTTGAGTCGTTTTTTTAGATGAGATCCAAGCTTACAATTATGGGTAAGGTTTAAATTTGTTACCTGAACGCGGGAAGGATCTGTTTTTCCGCCTGCCCCTAAATGAGAAATGATTTTCACCTTCAACCGTTTACATGCAATAATCCATTCCAATTTTGGAGTAACTGAATCGATACAGTCCATTACGTAATCAGGTTTGTATTCTTCTAAAAGTGTCCAAACACGTTCTGGTAAGACAAATTCTTGAACGATGTTCAACTTTAAACCTGGGTTAATATCTAACAAACGTTCTCCTAAAACGACTGCTTTATTTTTTCCTATTGTTGAATCTAACGCTGTAAGTTGTCGGTTTTTATTTGTTGGATCAAACACATCGCCGTCAATAATCGTCATTTCACCAACACCTGCACGAGCGATAAATTCTGCAGCAAAAGAACCAATGCCACCTAATCCCACTATTAAAACATGTGCTTTTTTAAGTTTCGCTAATTTATCTGGGCTGATTAATAATTCTGACCTTTCTAACCAATTACTCATATTCTGAAAATGCGTTTAAAGTTGTTTTCTATAATTTCTTCTAACTCGGACAAAGATAAATTTTTTAAAGTTGAAACTTTCTGATAGATTTCTAAAATGGTAATTTCTGAATCGTCCGTTTCTAAAAATAGTTGGTCATTTGGAATTCTTAGAAGTGCTTCTTGTAATTTTGTGTTATTCATTATTCCTGCACCAATACTGACCATTAATCCTTCTTGTAGAACACTGTCAAGAATTGCAACTTTACTAAATCCATGAAAAATCCAAGTTTGTTTGGGCTGAATCTCTTTTTTTATTGTTTTTATTTCATTCCATGCTTTGACGCAATGAATTATTACGGGCCGATTTATTTTTTCAGCAATTAAAACTTGATCAATAAAACATGATTGTTGAATTTCAAGTGCTGGTCCTTTAACTTTGTCAAGACCAATTTCGCCAATTGCTAGCATGAATTTGTCTTGCGTTTTATTTTCTATTTCGCTAATTTTTAAAACAATAGTTTCAGAATCCCAGGGATGAATTCCAAAAGAATAATAAACAGTAAAATCGAATTTTTCAGAACAATTCACTATTTCAATAGAATCAGCTCTGTTATAATGTGTATGTATGTTTACTAACATTTAACTAATAGTTACCATTCAAAGAACGAATATTTAAATAATTTTTATATTTTCACGCCCTAACTATAATATTATATGGAAAATTCTGTACAAAAAGGACATCCCAAAGGATTGTATCTCTTGTTTACTGTTGAAATGTGGGAACGTTTTTCGTACTACGGAATGCGTGCGATTTTCATTCTTTATTTAACAAAAGCACTTTTAATTGATGCAAAAGCAGCAGGTGGTATTTTTGGAACCTATACTTCATTAGTATATGCTACGCCGTTATTAGGTGGATTTATTGCAGATAGATATTGGGGAAATAGACGATCTATTCTTGTGGGTGGAATTTTAATGGCTATTGCGCAATTCTTGATGTTCTTCAGTGCAAGTATGCATGGACATGCTGATTCAGCTATTCCAATTATGTATGTAGCGTTAGGATTTTTGATTTTAGGAAACGGTTTCTTTAAGCCAAACATTTCATCTATGGTTGGTTCTCTTTATCCAAAGGGGGATTCTCGAATCGATTCTGCTTACACGATTTTCTACATGGGAATTAATGCCGGAGCCCTCGTCGCTCCTCTTGTTTGTGGTGGTTTAGGAGATACTGGAAGTGCAGCTGATTTTAAATACGGTTTCTTATCTGCCGGTATTGGTATGGTAGTAGGAACAATTATCATGTTAGCTTTTCAAAAGAAGTATTTAGTTACTCCAGAGGGTGAACCGATTGGTTTAAAGCCTTCTTATTATAGAAAAGAACGCGAGAATGCAGGTTTAGCAGTTGAAACGCAAGTTGCATTAACCAAAGTAGAAAAAGATAGAATCTGGGCAATCTTCATTATCACAGCATTCGTAATTGCTTTCTGGGCAGCTTTCGAACAAGCAGGTGCATCATTGACAATCTTCGCAGATCAAAACACAGATAGAGGTTTGTTCGGTTGGACTGTTCCAGCTTCATTTTTTCAATCAATCAATCCAATTTTCATCGTAATTTTTGCTCCATTGTTTTCTGTTTTGTGGTCAACATTAAGCCGCAGAGGTAAAGAACCAAGTTCACCAATGAAAATGGTTTGGGGTCTTGCAATTTTGGCTTTAGGATATGTACTGATTGCTTTTAGTGTGAAAGGAATGGGAATGGAAGATAAAATTTCAATGTTCTTCTTAATTGGAATGTACTTCTTACACACATGTGGAGAATTAGCGATTTCTCCAGTTGGTTTATCAGTTGTGAATAAATTGTCGCCAAAGCGTTTCGCTTCAATGATGATGGCTGTATTCTTTTTATCATCTGTAGTTGGAAACTTCACTGCTGGATTATTCTCAGGATTAATTCCTCAACCACAAGTAAAAGAGATTATTGTTGATGCGAATAGTTCTGTTAATAAGTCACAATTATTAGAAGCCTCTGCATTTTTATTGAATAAGTCAGAAAACCCAATGGAGTCTGCAGTTATTTCTGCTTATGAAGCTGATTTGGATAAATCTGGAAAGAAATTCGACCGCGAAAAAATGACAATGGCTGATACATTGTACAAACCAGAAGCTACAAAAGTAGTGGGTGACTTGAAAGGTGATCAAAAAGTGGTATTTGCTGATCGTGGATCTTTTATTGGAATGACTGAAATCAAGGCTAATTCTGAATTGACTAAAAAATACAACAATGATAAAAGTGTGATTGTACGTAATGTTTCAATCAATAATGAGCATGTTGGTGCGATCGTTTTTGAAAATTCTGAGAATTCATTGTTCGGATTTAAAATCAATACCTTATACGCATTCTTCATCATTTTCATCATTATGTCTGGAGCGACAAGTTTATTATTGTTTGTCCTACATAAGAAAGTTGAAAAACTAATGAACGGTATTCGTTAAAACTGGACCGAATATATTTTTCCTTGCATTATAAGGTAAATAATCCCTCTTGTTTATTCGATAGGGATTTTTTTTATCCATAAATTACAGTAGTTTTAACCTTTACAAAATAAAAAAAAAATCCCTATGACTGAAGACCAAATATTAGATGATGTACCGAATACAAACTCGAGTCAATCGGAATTAGAAAACATCCAAAATTTTCAAGGAAAATACCCAAAACAGTTGTGGTATTTATTTTTGACGGAAATGTGGGAACGTTTCTCATTTTACGGGATGCGCGGAATGTTAACTGTGTTTATGGTGAATGAATTGTTTTTCAAAGAACAAGATGCTAACTTAAAATATGGTGCAATTCAAGCATTTGTTTATGCCTTTACTTTCATAGGAGGTTTGTTTGCAGATAAAATTTTGGGCTTCAAGAAATCGCTTTTTTGGGGCGGAATTTTAATGATAATAGGAAGTTTTATTCTCGCTTTTTCTCCTCAAAATTTATTTTTCTTTGGAATTAGTTTTACAATAATTGGAACAGGTTTCTTTAAACCGAACATTTCTACAATGGTAGGGGCACTATACAAAGAAGGTGATGTTCGACGCGATGCTGGTTTTGGTTTGTTTTATACAGGGATAAATATAGGTGCATTACTTGGTGGTTTTTTATGTGTATGGGTCGGTAAAACATATTCTTGGAATATTGCTTTTTCACTTGCAGGTTTTGTTATGATTATTGGTTTGATTACTTTTTATCTTACCAAAAATTCTATGGGAACTATTGGTGATTCACCATTATTGAATCTACCGAAATCTAAACGACAACTTCGTGAAATATTAGTTTTTGTAGGTTCAATATTATGTATTCCATTGATATTAATGATGGTTAAAAATACTGCTTATACTGATTTATTCATGTATATTATAGGTCCTTGTACGTTGGTTTACCTATTTATTGAAATGCGTAAATTAACTGCTGTTGAAAATAAAAAAATGCTTGCGGCTTTGTTTTTCATCTTCTTCTCTGTTGTTTTCTGGGCGTTCTTTGAACAAAGTGGTGGATCATTGAGTCTTTTCGCGTTGAACAATCTGGATAATTCCTTAATGGGAATTCAAATTGATCCAAACGTTGTAAATAACACTTCTAATTCGGTATTTGTAATTGCTTTTAGTGCACTTGTTGGTTTGATTTGGTTATGGATGGCGCGCAAACGTTTTGAGCCAAATACAATGGTCAAGTTTGGATTAGGCTTTTTATTCTTAGCTGTCGCTTTTTACATTTTTTATGCAACGCGTTTCTTCGCAGATGAAAATGGGAAAACGTCTCTTGATATTTTTACATTAGCATATTTAGTGATTACTCTTGGTGAATTGTGTTTATCTCCAATTGGACTTTCAATCATGACAAAATTAGCTCCAAAACATTTATGGGGAGTGATGATGGGAATGTGGTTTTTAGCTTCCGCATATGGACAATATGTAGCAGGAATTTTAGGTGCAGGGATGGCAAGTCCAAATGAAAAAGCTCCTTTGATGGAAAAATTAAATTCGTATACTGATGGTTATTATCAATTGGCGATTTATGCGCTTATTGCAGGCGTTGTTGTAATTGTACTTTCTCCTTTGATTAAGAAATTAATGGGAGGAGTAAAATGATTTTACTTTCATCAAATATTGTTCAATAATTACAGATTTTTATATGGCACGCAAACACCCAAAAGCTTTACCATTTTTATTCTTCTCAGAAATGTGGGAACGTTTCGGTTACTATTTAATGATAGGAATCTTCACGCTTTATTTAAAAGATACAGTTGATGGATTTGCCATGTCAGAAGCAGAAGCATCAGATTTATATGGGACGTTTATTGCATTTGTATTTCTTACACCTTTTGTTGGTGGACTTTTAGCCGACAGAGTAATAGGTTATAGACGATCAATAATATTTGGAGGTTTTTTGATGGGAATAGGGTATTGTCTAATGTCTATTCATGATCTAAATATGCTTTATCTTTCTATGTTGCTTGTCATTCTAGGAAATGGGTTTTTTAAACCCAACATTTCTACTTTGTTAGGTAATTTATATAATAACGAAGAATATAAATCTCGAAAAGATGAGGGGTATAATATCTTCTACATGGGAATCAATATTGGTGCTTTTGTTTGTAATTTCTTTGCCGCAGCATTGTATAATTCAATTGGCTGGGGTGCAGCATTCATAGCAGCTGGAGTAGGAATGTTTATTGGGATTATTATTTTCTGGGCTGGAACTAAGCACTTCAAACATGTGGACGTTATCAAACCAGCTACCGGAAAAGATATGCCTCTTTTGCAAATATTTGGTGTAATCTTATTGCCTGCTATTGGATTTGGACTCATAGGATATTTTTTAACTGAACCGATTGTTGGAAGTCGATCAACAGATGCATTTTTGTTTGGTTGTATTCCTGTAGTATTCTTTTATGGAAGACTATTGTATAAATCACCACCAGAAGAAAAACGTCCGATTGCAGCAATGTTGGCAATATTTGGAGTGGTAATCGCTTTTTGGGCCGTATTCAAACAAAATGGTTCAACATTAAGCACTTGGGCAGACCGCTATACTGATCGTGCAATTCCAACAGCCATGTTGCCAACGATGAAAACGCTGCATCTTGTGGATACAATTCCATATAAGAAGGATTCAGTTGTTGTGATGGACCATCAATTTCGAACTGCCGATAAAAATCACAAAGAGATTAGCTATCCGAATTATTATAAAAATTTGAAGGATGAAGATAAACCGAAAGAAGGAGAAGCGGTTTATGCTTTCAATACAAACATTTTTCAATCGGTAAATCCATTTTGGGTTGTTGCTTTAACTCCCTTAATTCTTGCCTTTTTTGCCTTTTTAAAACGAAGAAAAAAAGAACCTTCTACGCCAACTAAAATTGCTTTTGGCTTGGTGATCTCAGCATTGTCATGTTTGGTGATGGTAGGAGCCGTATATGCAAGTCAAAATGGCGCAATCAAATCGTCAGCTTGGTGGTTCATTTCGTCCTATGCCGTAATAACGATTGGTGAGCTTTTCTTAAGTCCGATGGGATTATCTATGGTAAGTAAACTAAGTCCACCGCGATTGACAGCTTTGATGATGGGAGGATGGTTTCTTGCAACTTCAATCGGGAATAAACTTTCTGGTGTATTAAGCAGTTTGTGGGATGGTTATGAAAATAAACAGAACTTTTTCTATGTCAACTTTATATTGCTTGGCGCAGCTGCATTATTGATGTTCGCTATGCTGAAATGGTTGAATAAGATTTTCAAGGATTACGCTGGTTGATAACAGAAGTAAAAAGTAAAAAGTGTGATTCCATGGAGTCAAATTACTTTTTCCTTCTTTCCCGTTTAATCATTTCCTTTTCTGTCCCTGAGTTAGTCGAAGGGTCCTTCTTTCCCGTTTAATCATTTCCTTTTCTGTCCCTGAGTTAGTCGAAGGGTCCTTCTTTCCCGTTTAATCATTTCCTTTTTTGTCCCTGAGTTAG
>CANITF010000047.1 GCA_947470515.1 Flavobacteriales bacterium | reverse complement strand
TGAAATACAATATACTAACAATTCTAAGCATCTTCATCATTAGCTCATGTTCAACAGATTCAACTTCGAAATCTAGTAATGGAGATAGTAGCTCCGATTTAAACGCTCAAATTGAACAATTGAAAAGAGAAAATGCATTAAAAGATTCAATGATCAATGAATCTTTGGCATTTTATAATCAAATTGAATCAAACCTTCGTTCAATTGAATCCAAGAAAAATGAGATTAGAATTGTTTCAGAAAATCCTGAAATTACACCGGAAGACAAAGAATGGATATTAGAACAAATTCGTCATATCAATTTTTTGCGTGAAGAAAACGCTAAAAAAGTGACACTTTTAAACAAACAGTTGAACAAAAGCGGATTACGTATCAAGGAATTAGAAAATATGATTCAAGATTTGTTGCAAAATATCCAAGCGAAAGATTCACAAATAAATGATTTACAAGCAGAATTAGGTTCTTTGGATAAGACTTATTCTAAATTATTTGATGTCTACCAAGAAAAAGCTGAATTGGTTTCTGAATTGACAGAAGAGTTAAATACGGTCTACTATTCATACGGAACAGAGAATGAATTAGCTAAAAATCAAGTTATTGAGCGAAAAAATGGTTTTATCGGAATTGGTAAGAAAATCAAATTAGTGGATAATTTCAACGAAAAATATTTTGCTAAAATCGACTTAACAGAAGAAAAGGAAATCTTTGTTGACGGTTCAGATTTGAAATTTATTACGGATCATCCTTCTAGTTCTTATTCACTTGTCCCGGTTGGAAAAAATACAAAAATTAAAATTTCTGATCCACATGAATTTTGGAAAATTTCTAGGTATTTGGTGGTGTTGGTTGATTGAACATAGTGCTGAACGAGAAGTGAGGAGTTGAAAGTTTAGAGTTTAAAACTGAAAAAAAAATTTCATCTACCTAAGCGCTATTTTCGAGACATTAAAATCTACTTTTTCAGCAAATCCAGGTAACTCCCCGCTTTCGCTGTATTGCCAATGAATGATGCGACTATCATCGATGCATGCTGGTTTTCTGCTGTAGGCTGCAATCCAAAATTTGTAGTTTTTAAAATCATTAATGAATTTTGTTTCAAAAAAGTTTAATGACGTATAAATAATTGGGCGCATTCCAGTTTTGTCTTCCACGACGGTCAACCAAATTTTCATTTTTGCAATGAGGTCTGTATCTGAGAAAGCTTCTGATTCAACATCCAAGACAGGTGGCAAATCCAAATCAGTTTTTTTCCAATGATTCAAAAAATGTGCAGCTTGTGGACGAGGTTCTGTTTTCGGTGAAAAAAAATGATATGCTCCGTTTGGGATATGCAATTCTTGAAGCTCTGCCCTATTCTTTTCCCACTGTGTATCGAGATGATCTGAACCTTCCGTTGCTTTGCAATAAACAAAATGAATAATTGTATCGTATCGTTCTTTCACAAATAATTTCTCCCAATCAATTTCTCCTTGGTGGTGTGAAACATCGATGCCGAATGCTGGAAATCCTTCAGGAATTGATTTAACTACGTCTTCCCTATTGACAACATTGATATCTTTTGAATAATAGATATAGGCTATGACAGACAATCCAATTAACAAAGCGCCAATCACAATTGCTTTGATGGAAGATTTTGATTTTTTCTTCGACCTTTTGGTAATTTTTATTTTTTGCTTTTTAGCCACATGTTAAATTATTAAAAAAATCTATTTAAATAAGCTTTTTTTAGGCGATAGAAATTTTAAATATCAGAGCAGACGTTGGTCTGTGAGGATTTTAAAATTGAATATTAACGACAAAAAAGCTATTTAAAATATTTTTTATACAAAAAAGGCTTCCTCAATGAGAAAGCCTTTATCGAAATATTAGAATATCTTAATTTGTAAATCTTCTTTTCTCCTTGATACGAGCTGCTTTTCCAGTTAATCCTCTGAAGTAGAAGATACGAGCACGACGAACAGCACCTTTCTTATTCACTACAATTTGATCAACAAATGGAGATGCAATTGGGAAGATACGCTCAACACCAACACTACCAGACATCTTACGAACTGTAAATGTTTCAGTAACACCAGAACCACGTCTTTGTAAAACAACACCTTGGTATTGTTGAACACGTTCTTTAGCACCTTCCTTAATTTTGTAAGAAACTGTAATTGTATCACCTGCACCGAATTTTGGGAAATTTTTAATTTCTACTAATTCGTTTTCAATTTGCTTTAATAAATCCATGACTATATTTTTGACTCTAATGTTCTATATTATTCCGCTCAAAACGGGGTGCAATATTACGAATTATTTCTAAAACAATCGTTTTTTTCGTGATAAATTTTACTTTTTTCTAAATCATTCATAAAAATCACACGAAATGCACTTTCTATCTAACAAAATTAATAGTTTTACTTATCTAAATAACAGCATGAAGTAAGCAACATGGAAAAATTAATAATTGGACGTAGAGATATCGCGAATCTGCCAGAATTTGGTTTAGATCATGTGGCTGTAAAAGTTGATTCTGGTGCTTACACTTCAAGTATTCATGTTACGCATTGTAAAGAAATCATTACTGAAAATGGTCCACGTCTTGAAGTTATTTTCTTAGATGCCAACCATCCTTCGTTTGACAATGAAAAGCATTATTTCGAAAAATTCAGAATGAAAAAAGTAAAAAGTTCAACTGGACAAGAACAAATGCGTTATTTTATTAAATGTACGATTGAAATTTTAGGAATACATTTTAAGACAGAATTTTCACTTACAGAAAGAAAAGGAATGCGTTTTCCAATATTATTGGGAAGAAAATTATTGAATAACCGATTTCTTATCGACACAACACTCGTTAATGGAATTAATCCAAATTTAAAAAAGAAATGAAAATTGCCATTTTATCGCGTAATGCGAACCTATACTCTACAAAAAGATTAATAGAAGCAGCCACACTTCGTGGACATGAAGCACATGTAATTGATCATTTAAAATGTAACATTGAATTAGAACAAAAAGGTCCAGCCATTTATTATGCTGGCGATTATTTAAGTGGATTTGACGCCGTAATTCCAAGAATTGGAGCTTCTGTAACCTTTTACGGAACTGCCGTAGTGCGCCAATTTGAAATGATGAACGTATTTACAGCTGTCAGTTCTAAAGGTATTGTTCATTCCCGCGATAAATTGCGTTGCTTACAAGTATTATCTAAAGAAGGAATTGGATTACCAAAAACGGTTTTCACCAATTATTCAAAAGATGTTGAACACGTGGTTGAATCAGCTGGTGGTGCGCCTGTTGTTCTGAAATTATTGGAAGGAACCCAAGGAGTTGGAGTTGTGTTGGCTGAAAATCAAAATGCTGCTCAATCCGTTTTGGAAGCGTTTAATGGTTTGCGTGCTCGAGTTATCGTTCAAGAATTTGTAAAAGAAGCAAAAGGGGCAGACATTAGAGCATTTGTTGTTGACGGTGAAGTTGTTGGTGCAATGAAACGACAAGGAAAACCGGGTGAATTCAGATCTAATTTACACAGAGGTGGAAGTTCAAGAATTATTGAATTAACAGTAGAAGAAAGATACACAGCAATTCTCGCAGCTAAAGCTGTTGGTCTTGGAATAGCTGGTGTTGACATGTTACAATCTGAAAGAGGCCCATTGGTTTTGGAAGTAAATTCTTCTCCTGGATTAGAAGGGATTGAAAAAACGACTCATGAAGATATTGCAGGGAAAATTATTGAATACATTGAGAAAAATGTTAATATAAGATGATCCAGAAACACAAGAAGATAATTATCCTTGGCAAAGAAATTCTACCAGGAAAAGGCGCTCAATTGAATTTGGATGTAGCGATGTTGCATACTCGAACGCCAATCTTAGTTCCTGTTATTGTAGAACGTGCAAAAGTGGATGGCCCAACCGTTTTATTAATGGCTGGATTGCACGGTGACGAAATCAATGGAGTAGAAATTATCCGAAAAGTGATTCGTAAAGGATTCAATAAGCCAGCGGTTGGAACAATTATCTGTTTACCAGTTTTTAATATTTTTGGATTCTTAAACGTGAAACGTGAATTACCTGATGGACGAGATTTGAACAGAAGTTTTCCAGGAAGTGAATCAGGTTCTTTGGCTTCACAGTTTGCATTTCACTTCATGAAAGAAATTGCGCCACATGTGGATTATGTAATTGATTTTCATACTGGTTCGGCACAACGCAACAACTTTCCGCAAGTTCGTTGTGTGATGGATGATACTGAAAGTGTAGAATTAGCGAAAATTTTCAATCCACCTTTTATCTTAAATTCTTCTTATATCTCAAAAACCATTCGTGAATCTATCAATAAAAAAGGTAAGAAAATGTTGCTTTTTGAGGGTGGTAAAACAAATAGCATTGAAGAAATGATTGTTGAGGAAGGGCTCAACGGTGTAAAACGATTTTTGAGTCATCTTGGAATGCGCACGTTCAAATTTGACATTTCCAAAGACCGCGAACCTATTTTTCTTTCAGAAAGTAAATGGATGCGTGCACCCAATTCAGGAATGTTTCAAGCAACTGTTCAGAACGGGTCAAAAGTTACAAAAGGTGATGTGATAGGATTGGTAACAGATCCTTACGGCAATTTTGAGCGCAAAGTAAAAGCAAGTTCAACAGGTTATATCATTTGTTCGAATGAATCTCCTGTAGTATATAAAGGTGATGCGATTTTTCATATTGGGAAAGAAGCAGAAGGGAAATAATTCAACTTTTATCTTTAAAAGATAATTTCCTGACATAATTCCGATTTTAAATTCGGATTCCTTACTTTTGAGCAAATACAATAATACATTATGTCCGTTCACAAAAATGTAAAAAAGGTTACTACCCATACCTTGCAAGAAATGAAGAATGCAGGAGAGAAAATCTCTATGCTTACTGGGTATGATTTTTCAATGGCTCGAATCATTGATGAAGCAGGAATTGATATTATTTTGGTTGGAGATTCGGCTTCTAATGTAATGGCTGGACACGAAACAACTTTACCAATTACGCTCGATCAAATGATTTATCATGCCTCTTCAGTTGTTCGAGCAGTAAACCGTGCATTAGTAGTCGTAGATATGCCTTTTGGTTCTTACCAAGGTAATTCAAAAGAAGCTTTGTCGAGTGCAATTAAAATCATGAAAGAATCTGGCGGACATTCTGTTAAAATGGAAGGTGGAATAGAAATTATCGAATCGATTAAACGAATTTTAACTGCTGGAATACCCGTAATGGGACATTTGGGTTTAACACCTCAATCTATTTACAAATTTGGAACGTATGTCGTTCGTGCAAAGGAAGAAGGTGAAGCACACCAATTGATTGAAGATGCTAAAGCATTAGAAGCAGCAGGTTGTTTTGCCATTGTACTTGAAAAAATTCCAGCTCAATTAGCTGAGCTTGTTGCAAAAACAGTTTCTATTCCAATTATAGGAATTGGTGCTGGAAATGGTGTTGATGGTCAAGTTTTGGTTGTGCACGACATGTTAGGAATCAATAATGAATTTAGTCCACGATTTTTGAGAAAATACAATAACCTATACGAACAAATGATGGGTTCTTTTCAAGCGTATATCAAGGATGTTAAATCTGGAGATTTCCCGAATGAGAAGGAACAGTATTGATTCGGGATTCGTAATTCAAGATTCAGGATTTAGAATTCACGAATTATGAATCACGAATTACAAATCCTGTATGAGGATAATCATGTTATTGTAATCAATAAGCGGGCTTCGGATATTGTACAAGGTGATAAGACTGGTGATGAAACAATACCTGATCACATCAAAGAATATTTAAAAGTCAAATACGAAAAACCTGGAAATGTTTTCTGTGGGGTTGTTCATCGATTGGATCGACCAACAAGTGGTGCTGTAGTTTTTGCCCGAACAAGTAAAGCTTTAGAGCGTTTAAACGCACAATTTAGAGACAAGGAAACCAATAAAATTTATTGGGCCATCGTTGAAACAAAACCAGTAAAATCAGAAGATACCTTGGTTCATTTCCTGAAGAAAAACGAAAAACAAAATAAATCGTACGCTTCCCAAACTGAAACACCAGGTTCGAAAAAAGCAATTTTACATTATAAATTAATCGCCTCATCAGATAAATATCACTTATTAGAAGTTCGTTTAGAAACAGGTCGTCACCACCAAATTCGTGTTCAATTAGCCACAATTGGATGTTTGATTAAAGGAGACGTGAAATACGGTGCTCGACGTGCAAATCCTGATGCTTCGATTAGTTTACATGCACGTTATTTAGATTTCATTCATCCAACTAGCAAAGAAGTAATCAAAATTACAGCTCCAGTTCCAAATGATGCATTGTGGAATTTCTTTGAAAAGAAGTGAGGTTTAAATCATACATATTCAAAGTCATCCTCCTCAATCCTCCTTCAAAGGAGGAAGTTTAATTAATAATGTAACTTATGCTACATTCCTATTTATTCCTCTGCCCTATTTTTGTAAAAAAAACAAATGACCCGTTTTTTAAAAAAATATAAATTGACTTTGACAGGAACAATAGTTGGTGCTATCGGAGGATATGCTTATTATTATTTTGTTGGATGTGCTTCTGGAAGTTGTGCAATTACTTCAAGTCCTATCAACAGTACAATTTATGGAATTTTAATGGGAGGTTTGCTTTTCAATATGGTTGAATCTGAATTTAAAAAATTTAAAAATGGAAAGTAAAAAATTTACTGTTGTTGACGTAAGATCAAAGGCAGAATTTATGGGGGGACACGTCGCTGGGTCGATTAATATTCCCCTTCTGGAGATTGTAGATAGAGCTGATGAATTAAAAGAACTAGAACAACCAATTATTTTTTGCTGTGCAAGTGGCGGAAGAAGTGGACAAGCAACTGGTTATTTTAAAGCACAAGGAATGGACTGTGAAAACGGAGGTTCATGGATGGATGTAAATTATAAACTACAAGCATAATGGGATTTTTAAGCAATATATTTGGCGGCGGACCAAAAGTAGATTTGAAGGAAATGGTAAAACAAGGAGCCATGATTGTAGATGTTCGCACACCAGCTGAATATCTAGGTGGACATATAAAAGGATCAGTTAATATTCCTTTGCAAGTATTGGATAAAAACATTGCCAAATTGAAGAAAGACAATCCAGTTATTACCTGCTGTGCTTCTGGAATGCGCAGCGGATCAGCAAAAAGTATGTTGAAAGCAAAAGGATTTGATGTCCACAATGGTGGAGGATGGAATTCTTTAAAGAGTAAATTGAGATAAGTTAAAAACAAAAAGTAAAAAAGCGATTCTAGGATCGCTTTTTTTATAACTAATTTGCAGAATACTCATTGGTTCAAAAACGAGATAATTTAAAACTACAACGTTTATTATTCGAGTGTGTTTACTGTATTTTGAATTTCTAGAGCAATTGACTGAATTTTGTTTTGTAGGTTACTTATTTCTGTTTGTTGGCTAGAAATTGCAGATTCAACCCGCAAGACACTATCCCAATCGGACGAACATGAATAAATTTTTTGTTTGCCTTTTGTTTCTTTTTTAAATTGATCTACTGCTTTTTGAATTGAAATTTCGATATTATCAAGTCGATTCAATTCTATCTGCATTAAATTAACCTTTTCCGTTAGAATTTGAATCTTATTTGGTTGTGATTTTCTAAACTGATTCGCAGCTTCTGATACTTGCGATTGATAGTTGGCAAAATCTGTAGCCGCATTTTTTTTAACCTTACTGAAATCTTCAATTGTTTTCTTGTATCCAGTTAAGTATAAACTAACATCACAAAAAATGACAATTGGAACAATCTTCGTGGCAGCGTATTCATTAAATGTAGTTGCTTTTTTAATTGTTTCTTCACCCTTATTTTGAAGTGATTTTATAGAAGACTTCATTTTTTTCTTGGTTTGCTTCAATTTTTTCCATTCAGGAGTATTAGAAGCAATTGTGTTTTTACCCTTCGTGAAATCTGTAAAATTGGAATATTCGCTATTAATGTCAGTTTTTAATTTTTGAATCTCCGTTATAGAAGTATTTATATCTATAAAAAGTTGCTGTGCCGTTTGAAAAGGTTCTGTATCAGTTTTACATTTTAACGAGAGATATTCTTTTTGCATCTTCTCTATTTGAGCGAAAATTGACGAACAATTGGCATTTACACTTTCGACACTCGTCTTAAGTTTTGTATTTGTATCAGCCACATTATACTGAACAACACATGCAGAATTAATTAAAATAATCCCAAAAAACAAAACGTTTATTTTCATTACCAATTGTTTTGTGTAAAAGTATTCATTCCAAAACAAATTTTAAAAATTATATTGGGTTAATTGAATGAAAAAGCCTTGTTATAATTATCTAAGTTCAGGCAATGAATTTCTCAAACACATAATTTAGTAACTTTGATCCAGTATAATTCCAAATAACTGGTTGAAGTTTTATTAAATGAAAAGGGAATTCTATGGCAATCGACAAATTAAGAGCTAAACAATCTATAAGTGACGAAGAATTTGACGCCATCTACCCTGAGGATGTGAGAGAGCATTCAAATAGGCATTTTACCTCTGTATTTTTATCTCAAAAAGCTGCACAATATTTAGCAAATGGCGAGGAAATTGAAATTTTAGATATAGGATCTGGAACGGGTAAATTTTGTCTTGTCGGAGCAACTTGCACGAAGGCACATTATACAGGAGTTGAACATAGAAAATACCTATCGGATATTGCTCAAGCATGTGCGAATACATTTGTAATTCCGAATGTTTCCTTTATCAATGCAAATATTTTAAACATCGATTTTAAAACGTTTGATGCATTTTATATTTTCAATCCTTTTCTTGAAACACATGACAAATCCGCAAGAATGGATCATAGCGTTTCAATTAACGATGGTGATTATGACGTGTTTACAACCTATGTTCGCAACGAACTAGCTAAAAAAGAAATTGGCACTCGCCTAGCAACTTATTGGACAACAGACAATCAAATCCCAGAATCGTTTGAATTAAAAGGTTCCTTTTTTGGAGACACCTTGCGGTTTTGGGAAAAAATAAACTAATTTTTTACGTTTTAAGAAACCAATATAAAGGTTATTTATAAATTGATACTGAACAAATAATGGTTTAAATTTGTTTTTAACTATAACTAAAATTACAATTGTGAAAACAATATACTCTTTGCTATTCATTTCACTTATTTCATTCAGTTTTTCTGCTTCTAGTTTTGCGCAAGCAATGGATTTTCAAGCAAACGACTGTAACGGAAATCCACAACATCTTTTTGCAGATTTAGATGCGGGTCAAGCTGTTGTTTTGTTTTTTTACATGCCTAGTTGCGGAACTTGTCCTCCACCTGCACAAAAAATTCAAGCAATGGCTGATAAAATCAATCAAAATTGCCCTGGTATGGTAAAAGGATACGCTTATTCATACCAAAATAGTACAACTTGCAATTATACTGCAAGTTGGGTTACATCAAATAACTTACCTCTTTACACTCCAATGGGCGGAAATGGTGCAGAACAAGTTGCTTTTTATGGCGGTTTTGGGATGCCAACAGTTGTTTTACTAGGAGGAACAAACCACGACATTTTATGGTCAACCCAAAATTTTGTTACATCTGACACAACAGCAATGAGAGATTTAATTCTAAATATGAATTGCGTTGCTGGATTGAATGATTTGAACAACTCTCAAAGTTCCTTAACAGTATATCCAAATCCAAGTAATGATGTTGTTACATTAAACTTCACGAACGAAAACGAATCTGATTTTTCTTACACTATCAATGATTTACTTGGAAACATAGTAGTTTCAAGTAATACAGAATCTATAAAAAAAGGAATAATCGAACGTAGCGTGAATACAACTTCTTTAGCTAATGGAAATTATCTCTTGAATATTTCATTAAATGGAAGTATTGAAACTAGAAAAATCTCTATCGTTCACTAAGTGATTAAAATTAGCTTTATACTATTGGTTTTGGCTATAACTTCTGTACGTTGTTATGGTCAAAACTATTTTCATTCTCCAAATGACACATTAATAGCTAATACCATTTTAGATGGTCAGGTAACTATGAATATTACGCAGATTCATCCCAATAATGACACCTTGCATTTTAATTGGAATAAGTTAGATGTCGTGCTGCCGTTTGGATGGGAAGCGAATATTTGTGACAATAGTAATTGTTACACCTCACTTGTCGATTCGGGAACAACTTTACCTGTTTTACCTGGTGATGATGCTCTAATGTTAATACATTGCACACCTCATATCACTGAAGGAACTGCAATTATTCGTTATACAATTTCTGAAGAAAATACTCCTTTGCAAATTGATACACTCACTTGGATAATAAATGCAACCGTTGCTGGAATCAATTCAACAAGTTCTATTTCACCAAAAATTTGGGTTTATGAAAATGAACTCCATCTTGACGAATTCGCAACCGATTTTAGTTCCTTAGTCATATACAATTCAATAGGAGAAGCTGTTTTCAATACGCAACTTTTATCTGAAAAAATAATTCCTTTACCACTTTTAACTCCTTCAATCTATTTTGTACAACTAGTAGGTGATTCCAACATTTTGACTCAAAAAATAATACTTACAGAATGAAGTTATTGCTATTCTCCAAAATTTTATTTGTCCTGTTTTTAGTTCAATCGGTTTATGCTCAAAATCCGTTATTTATTCCTCCATCCCTAACTGGAACTGTATTTAATTTGGATATTCAAACAGGAACTCAAAATTTTTATCCTGGAAATCCTACTCCAACATATGGCATCAATGGGCCATTTTTATCACCAACTATCATTGTGAACAAAGGAGATATTGTAACATTGAACGTCAACAACGGATTAACAGTTGCAACAACAATGCATTGGCACGGTTTACATGTTTCGCCAAGTAATGATGGTGGACCTCATCAAAGTATTGCTGCCAATTCAATTTGGAGCCCGTCTTTTGAGATTTTAAATAACGCTGGAACATTTTGGTATCATCCTCACGGAGAAGGTAAAACAGAGTTACATGTTGGAAAAGGTTTGGCTGGTATGTTTATCGTTCATGATCTAATTGAACAAAGTTTAGGTTTACCACAAACATATGGAATTGATGATATCCCATTGATTACTCAGTCAAAAGCATTTGATGTTTTGCAACAAATAGCCATTGCTGACCATATGGATACTTCGATTTTGGTGAATGGAACAATTGATGCGTTTTATGATGCCCCTGCTCAAGTAATTCGCTTTAGATTACTAAATGGAAGTAGCATGCGCTCGTTCAATTATGGGTTTTCGAATGGTATGACATTTTATCAAATTGCTACAGATGGCGGATTAGTAGAAACCCCAAATCCATTGACAAGATTGCTTTTAGCACCAGGAGAACGATCTGAAATACTTGTTGACTTGACGTCGTTGGATGGCCAATCTTTTCAATTAATGAGCTTCGGTTCTGAAATTACAAATGGAATTTTTGGAGCTCCTGCAGTTGGAATCGTTCCGGATGTAATTGACATGTATGATGATAATCCTTTAAATGGTGGTGATTATGAACTTTTAGCAATCAATGTTGTAGCACCAACTACTAGTCCTGTAACAACAATTCCTAGCTCATTAATACCATATACGCCATATTTACCTATAAATGCTGACGTAAACAGATCACTAATTCTCGATACAATTAGAATTCTTCCAATTGATGTTCCCAATTTGGCTGCTGGACCATTCGGTATCAATGGTGTTAGTTTTGACATGATGGTAAATAATATCTACGTTCCATTAAATTCGACTGAAATTTGGACATTGCACAATAAAACGCACATTGCTCATCCATTTCATATTCATGATGTTCAATTCAACATCATTGAAAAAAATGGACTTCCACCAGTATTAAGTGAGCAAGGTTGGAAAGATGTTGTTTTAGTTATGCCACATGACAGTGTGAAATTCATAACGAAATTCACTGATTTTGAAGATAATATGGTTCCTTATATGTATCACTGTCACTTATTGCACCATGAGGACGATGGAATGATGGGATCTTTTATTGTGAGTAGTAGCGTTGGAATTGATGAAATTTCACTTTCAGGAAACGACGATTTACAGGTTTCTCCGAATCCTTCAAGTAACAATTGGGACGTAAAATCAACATCAATTTATGGAGAATATACAGTCATTTTAACATCACTTATTGGCGATAAAGTATTTGAATCGAAAGAAAAATCCATAGACATTGAAACACACTTTTCAATTCCAACAAATGAATTAACTGAAGGAATATATATCCTGAAAATTCAAACTGAAAATCAAGAATTTCAAACTAAATTGATGAAGACAAATTAAATTTCTATTTGATTCATACCTTATCAAAATCCATTGTTTGTTATCTTTGACAAAATCATTTTATTGCAGACACACTAAATATGCTAAAAACTTTACACTCAAAAGGAGATGAATTTAGTGAATCAATTAATCAAGTCACTTATTTTCAACAAGATGGAATTATTCCTTTTTCTGAAAAACTAAAAAATATTAACTATTTTCCTTTAAAGCCAAAAGAATTAGAAATAATTCAAATTAATTTGGGTAAAATGTGTAATCAGGTGTGTGATCATTGCCATGTTGACGCAGGTCCAGACCGAAAAGAAATCATGTCACTTGAAACGATGAAAGCCTGTCTTTCAGCAATTCAAAATTCCAATGCTAAAACTGTTGATTTAACTGGTGGAGCGCCAGAAATGAATCCAAATTTCAGGTGGTTTGTTTGCGAACTTTCAAAGCTAAACGTGAAAATTATTGTTCGGTGTAATTTAACAATAATCGTAGCAAACAAAAAGTATAACGACCTACCCGATTTCTATAAAGTAAACAACGTTGAAGTCATTTCTTCTTTGCCTTGTTATACCGAAAATAATACCGATAGTCAAAGAGGAACTGGTGTTTTTGCAAAAAGCATCAAAGCATTGAAAATGTTAAACGATGTTGGATATGGAAAAGAAGGAACCGGATTGAAGCTTCAATTGGTTTATAATCCGACCGGGATTTCGTTGCCACCAAATCAACAATCTCTTGAAATAGATTACAAAAATAGGTTGAAAGAAGATTTTGAAATTGAATTCAATCAATTGTATACCATAACAAATATGCCAATTAGTAGATTCTTAGATTTTCTAGTGAAGTCAGGGAACTACGATAACTACATGAACAAATTAGTAGAAACTTTTAACCCAAATGCACCTGAAGAATTGATGTGCAGAAACACGCTCTCAGTTGGTTGGGATGGATTTTTATACGATTGTGATTTCAATCAGATGTTGGACTTAAAAATAGCTTATGTAAGCCATATTACTGATTTCAATGAATCCATTTTACAAAAACGTGCTATTATTCTCAATCAACATTGTTACGGTTGCACTGCTGGTTCGGGTTCAGGTTGCGGAGGAACATTGGTTTAGATGAAAAAGGCAGTCATCGTATTTCAAAAAAACAGGATTCTTGGAAAAGTTAAAACCAGACTCGCTGAAACAATTGGCGATGAAAAAGCATTAGACTGCTATTCTCACATGATTGCATATACGCATGAACAACTCCAAAAAGTTGATGCGGATATTCACCTATATTTCTCAGAATTCATAGAACCTTCACCTCATCAAAATTGGCACTTTCAAACTCAAAAAGGGGACGATTTAGGCGAAAAAATGAATAATGCTTTTTTGGATTTAAAATCAAATGGTTATGACCAAGTTGTAATTATTGGTACAGATTGTTTAGAATTAACAAGCGAAATGATAAACGATGCATTTAAAGCGTTGAATTCAAGCGATTATGTTCTTGGACCCGCGAATGACGGCGGATATTATTTACTTGGACTCACTGAATTAAACGATGTGCTTTTTTTGAATAAAGCATGGAGTAATGACAAAGTCTTCCAAACAACAATTGATGCCATTCAACAACAAAATAAAACGGTCTTTCTATTAGAAAAACTTAGTGATATCGACACTTTTGAAGACTTAAGAGCCTATCAAGAAAAAACAGGAAATATTCTATTTATTGGCAATACCGATTGAGCTATATTTTAAAAAGAAAAATTAACAAAAAGAAAAACAATATCGGAATTACCTTATCACATTCACATGTCCAACGGCATAAGCATGCTCATCGTTAATTTTTCTCTTATAATTAATTTTCCAGGTATAGGTTCCATCTTGAACAAGTGAAATTTCTCCATCACTGCCATACGATCCGTCCCAACCTATGTTGACATCGTTTGATTCGAAAATCAGCTCACCCCAACGGTTAAAAATCGATAAGTTATAATTATATGGATCAAATCCTGATGTAAAAACTGGTTTAAAAACCTGATTATACATATCATCGTCAGGTGTATAGGTGTTAGGAACATAGAATATTAATTCTTCCCCAAAAGTAAAATTCGAATAAGCCGTATCACTGCAACCATTTAATGAATAGGCAACCAACATCACTTGATAATTTGCACTTGTCAAATTTGTGTAATCATGAGATGGATCTACCTCATTTGACGTTGGTGAATTATCTCCAAAATCCCAAGAATAGGTCGATGCTCCGAAACTAGTATTCGTAAAATCAATCGTTGGATCAAATTCTGAAATTAGTGTCGCAGATTGATCAAATGATGCAATTGGAGCATCATCAACGCAAACTAAATCAAATGCTGTAAACGTTCCTGAACAACCATTAGCAAATGAGGATGACAAGGTGACATCGTAGCATCCACCCTGTGTAAATGTCGCACTTACCGATCCACAACCGTTCAATATTGTACCATCACTCAATGTCCAAACACAATTTACAGAATTAGGTGTTGTGTTCGTAAAAGTGACTGTTAACGGAACACAACCAGTTGTTACATCTGCAACAAAAGTTACTGGAAGCAATTGATTCAGTGTTGCCGTAACCATATCTGTTGCAACACATCCTGCTAATGATGTGCCAGTTACAGTATAGATTGTTGTTGCAATCGGAACGAAAGGAACTCCATTTACAACTCCATTGTCCCACGAATAGGTATTGGCTCCAGTTCCTGACAATGTAATTTGATTTCCAGTACAAAAAGGAACATCGGGTCCAGCGCTTACGATTGGTAATGGATTAACTGCTACATTAACTTGGTCAGAATTGACACAACCATTAATATCAGTGCCAATAACCACATATGTTGCTGTTGTTAGTGGCGAAAAAGAAACTGTGTTTGTTACACTATTATCCCATGTATATGTTAGACCTCCAGTTGCTGTTAAAATTGTCGTTGTTCCTGAGCAGATTGATACATCTGGACCTGCATTAATAATTGGAAGCGGGTTTACAGTAACAATTACCTGGTCTGTGTTTACACATCCTAAAGCTGATGTTCCTGAAACTGCATATGTGCTGGTTGAAATTGGTGTAAATGGAATTGCGTTACTAATTCCATTATTCCAAGAATAAGTTGAGCCACTAGCGCCGGACAAAGTAACACTAGTTCCAGAACAAACCGTTTGGTCTAATCCTGCATCAATGATTGGCAAAGGATTGACTGAAATAGTCAAAGTAGTCGTTGTCGCACATTGTCCAACAGTTGGAGTGAATGTATAAAGTGTAGTTGCCAAATTGTTTAATGCTGGCGACCAAGTTCCATTAAATCCATTGTTAGAAATTGTTGGTAATGTTGCTAAAGGTGCACCTGAACAGATGGCCGTGACAGCTGTAAATGCTGGTGTTGCAGGCGGACCAACTGAAATAGTTAAAGTGGTCGTGGTTGCACATTGTCCAACTGTTGGAGTGAATGTATAAATTGTAGTTGCAGTATTGTTTAATACTGGCGACCAAGTTCCATTAATACTATTGTTGGAAGTAGTTGGCAAAAGAGCGAGTGCAGCTCCCGAACAAATTGGAGCTACGGGTGTAAATGTTGGTATTATTGCAGAATTGACAGTGATTGTCATTGTAGTCGTTGTCGCACATTGTCCAGCTGTTGGAGTGAATGTATAAAGTGTAGTTAAAGTATTGTTTAATGCTGGCGACCAAGTTCCATTAAATCCATTGTTGGAAATTACAGGTAATGCAGCCAATGGATCTCCAGTACAAATAGGAGCTATAGCAATGAAAGTTGGAGTAGCACTAGAATTGACAGTGATTGTCATTGTAGTCGTTGTCGCACACTGACCAACTGTTGGAGTGAATGTATAAAGTGTAGTTAAAGTATTGTTTAATGCTGGCGACCAAGTTCCATTAAATCCATTGTTAGAAAGTGTTGGTAATGCTGCCAATGGATCACCTGAGCAAATAGGCGAAATTGCTGTAAATGTTGGTGTTGCTGGTGGACCAACTGAAATTGTTAATGTAGTCACCGTGGCACATTGTCCAGCAGTTGGAGT
>CANITF010000046.1 GCA_947470515.1 Flavobacteriales bacterium | reverse complement strand
TCAAAGCGTATTATCTATAAATGGTGCGAATGATTTAGCTCATCAGTATTTGAAATTCAAATCAAATTTTGATCAGAATCCACAAATTGTCACAAAAAATAATAAAGAAGAAAACTTAAATTTTCCATTTGCAATAAAATTAAACAGCCTTTAACAGCGTGTAAGCAATAAAAATAACCACTAAAATAATACTCCAAGTAAAAGTAAAGGCACAAAAAAAGGTCTTCGAAGCGAAGACCTTTTTCAATTAGTTTAAAGATGGTTATTATTTTCTTACTAATTGCAAGAAACCTTGACCTTCATATTCTTTTCCATCTACACCAAATACAACGTACTTGCAGAAATAAGTTCCTTCTTCTGCTAATGCACCAGAATCGGTTTTACCATTCCACGCAGGATTGATACTTGATCCTTCATACATTTTGTTTCCCCAACGATTGATGATTGTCAATTCTATTTTTGATTTGTTCGTAACATCTAAAAAGAATAAATCATTTACGCCATCACCATCTGGAGTGAAAACATTCGGTAGATTAATAACTGGAACAGGTAAGATGCAACTTCCGTCATCTAATACAGCAATTGCACTGTAATTTAAAGCTATAGGATTGGTACATCCACATTCAACAATCGAAATCGTTGTGTATGTTGTATCTCCGCACGTTGGGCTAGATAATGCAACTAACATTACTGTTGCACTTGAAGTGAACGTTTGTGTTTGGCTATTTAAATCATTAACAGATGCCGTATTACCATTTCCAAAATCAAAATAGTAATTAATGGCATTTTGACTTGTATTTGTAAATACAACTTGCAATGGATTACATCCTGCCTGAATATCAGCTGCAATAGTTGCTATTGGTGGGTTTAACATGTCCACAAAAACAGAATCATTTGTTGTACAAACATTATCCGTAATGGAAAAATAATACCATCCTGACGCTAGGTCAGTCCAAACAGTGGCATCGATAAAATTAGGACTTCCTGCTCCTGGACCAGTCCATTGGTAAGACGCAACTCCTGTTATTCCTAGTCCTAAGCCGGAAACAACACCGTCCAATGCACAAGCTGAGGCAGGGTATGAATACATCGTGTCAATTGCAAGAAGCTGATTTATAACTAGTACAACACTGTCTTGCCTAACGTAATTGCAACCATCATGTATAGTAACAAAATAGGTAATCGTATCATGTTCTAATCCTGTAGAAGGCATAATTGTTGGATTTGTAGTACTTGGTGTCGTCCAATCATACGTATATGGAGGTACAGAATTTCCAATGTTCATAACTCCAGCCGTTGGTGAAAAAGTTGGACAATAAGAATAAACTGTATCAACAAGATCATAAGTCATTTGGTCTGGAGAAACACTAATTACGACAATTTCAGAAGTACACATATAATTTCCTAACGTATCATAAACCATTGCTTGGAAAGTAGTGTCTCCCATTGGAACAACCCAAAAAGAATCTGTATCAGTTAAACCATTATCCCAATTCACAACTGTATTAGAGCCGCAAGGTATACCAGTAGCATTGATTACAATGTTTTCTAATCCCCAATTATCACAACAAGCCCCAGAGGATTGTGTCTGAATCCATCTAAACATTGTATTTGTTGTTTGTGCCGCAAGAGGAATTGGAATATTAAAGGTACTCCATGTTGTATAGGCAGTTGATTGTCCGGCAGCAACTATGCTTGTTGAAGTATTAGGATTAGTAGGTAAAGTAAAACCACCTGGAGAATAATAAATGATGTCGATCCATGTTGCTCCGCCATCGATAGAATATTGAACAGAAACACCTTCATCTTGTTCGTCTGGACCTTCACAAGGAACGGGACCAGCTTGCATTGCATAAACCATATCAAATGAAATTGCTCCACCACAAAATATATCAAATCCTGCAGTTGAAATCATTGGGGTTCCTGAACCAGCTGATGCAGCCCAATAATATGGAGTTCCAGAAGGACTCGGTCCACATGGCGTAGAGAAACTTGTTCCACCGGCAACACTCCAACCAGCAGGAACACTCGCACTGTTAAAATCGAAAGATTGACCAGCGTTCAATAAGTTTGAAACTGAAGTTATTAAAACAGAGTCTCCAATACAAACTAATGTATCCATAGGAGTAATTGTTATACTACAATTTTGAGCTTTAACAAAACTATTCGTTGACAGAATAATAAATAAAAGAGGGATTATTTTTCTCATAACACTAATTATTCTATGATTAGATTTGTAATTACAGGTCTTTCAAAGTTCCAACCACCTGAAAGATTTGGGTTTTTTATTAATTGGGTTAATTGAGTTTCTTTAAAATTACAATCACCTTCCAATGTTGTATTTGCTGGAATGTTAATATATGCAGCATGTTCTTTACCCGCTTCACAACCATTACAACCTTCTGTATATTGCAAACCAAAATTGAATAGCAATGATTTTGGTTCATTCGAAAGGTTTTCAATTTTCAAGAAAGTATAAATTAAGGGAAGTTTAAATCCCGCAACAGCACATTCTGTGCGTTTTACATAAAAATTGACATCACTTGAATTTTGAAGCAATTGCCATTCAGATGTCAACTTAAATTTATCAGTGTTTTGACCGAACGTAAAACTGGAAAGTAGCATAATAAAAGCGATTAAACTTTTATTTAAATTGATTGATTTTGTCATAATGTTTTGTTTGTCCATTTATATTCTTATCGATTTTCTCAATAGGAACAAAGTGTAAAAATAGTAAAGTAAAAGAAGAAAACATAATGATTTGAATCATATTGCTTTTTTCCAAAATTATAGACGACAAGAATATTTATTAGTTGCATGGAACAACACTTACTTACTTATTTTTATTCAGCTGATTTTAATCCAACAATTGAATAGACCATTGGGATTTTATTATCCAAATGTTTAATTCTAAATTTTTTCGGTTCAAATTCTACTGTTTCACTGAAGCAGTTGTAGGGTGAATAATCGAATTCATCGAAAGAATTAATCTGAATATTGTTTTTTATCAATGCATTCACAACTTCACTTATACCATGATTCCACATAACGTATTCTTGAGAAAGAGCAGCACTTTTATCCGCATATGTGCCATTATACGTTTCAATGATTGGTCCTGAATTAAAGTAGTTGTAGCCAATTTTATCAAAATTATCATCAAACATCCAAACCACAGGATGAAATTCAACAAAAACGAATTTACCTTCTGGTTTCATGAATTTAGAAATTATTTCAGCCCATTTATCCATGTTTGGAAGCCACCCAATTGTTCCATAACTCGTAAAAACAATGTCAAACTGTTGATTTAAATGTGCTGGTAAATCATACAGATCACAGCAAATAAAAGTTGCATCAACCCCCGTCTTTATTGCTAATTCATTGGCGCTTTTTATTGCTTCATCCGATAAATCAATTCCTGTCACTTGAGCTCCCATTCGACCAAGCGAAAGGGTATCTTGGCCAAAGTGACATTGCAAATGAAGGATGCTTTTCCCTTTTATATCTCCCAAAAGTGCTAATTCAATGGGGTTCAAAGAAGTATTGCCGTTTAAGAAGCCTTCAACGTCATAGAAATCAGAGGTTAAATGAATAGGAGTTTTCTTATTCCAAGATTCCTTGTTGATTTCCAGGTAATTATCTTCTGAATGCATTGTTTATCGTTTTACAAAACGGATAGTTTGGGATTGATTCCCGTTTAAAAAAGTAAAGAAATAGATTCCATCAACTAAATCAGAGATATCGATCGATTCATTGTAGCTCTCCAAAAACTTTACCTTCTTTCCAGAAATAGTTGTGATTTGAATAGCTGTTATGTTTCCCGAATTGTCAATTCCTTTAATTGAAATTGTATTCAAAGCAGGATTTGGATAAATAGTTAACTTATTGTTTGAAGAAAGATCATTCAATGCAGTATAACCTATTTTGCCATTGATATCGTATTGCATGAAAAATTCCCAAATTTTGATTGAAGCATCAATGTCTCTATTGGTAACACCAACTGTAAAAGATGCTCCAGGCCAAGTATGTCCGCCACCAATTATTTTATAATGTTCAACTTCAACTCCATTTAATCCATTAGGATAAATGTAATGTTCGGCAGTACAGCCATCAGTCAAATTAATATTTGGAACAGGAGTCATAATCGCAGGAATGGCACAATTATTAAAGGTTGCCCAATAATTTAGGGTATTGCTAGTTGATTCGATCCAACTTGCACCAATATACGCAACTGTAGCATCAGATGTACCGTGTATTTCTAATACTGGCATTGGATGAGATGCATTACATGTTGAAGATTGGTTTAAATTCATTGCACCAGTAACAGAAGCAATCGCAGCAATTCGATCACTCAATTCACACGCTAAAGTGTAACTCATGAAACCACCATTCGACATTCCGGTGCTGAAAACGCGATCTTGATTTATTGAATAAGTTAAGGACAACGAATCAATTAAAGCTGAAGTAAATCCAATATCATCTACGGTTCCTCCCCAACCAGAATTCCAATAGGGTTGACCAGAGCCATCTAGCGTTCCCATCGGATGGATTAATAAAAATCCTGCTGTATCAGCAATTGGACGAAAATCACCATAAAACATTTGTTCAGTTGCATTACTGGTGTATCCATGGAAATTAAATACAAGTGGGGCAGGAGTGCTCGCTGAATAACTTGCAGGGACATATAAAATATACGTTCTTGTCAGGCCACCATGAGTGATACTTCCGTTGATTGTCTGTTGCGAGTAACTAATTGAAATGAATAGAAAAAGAGTTGCAATTGAAATATATAATTTCATAAGTATTTTTTAAACTCAAAAATAGCAAAAATTTGTATTTTAATAATAATCAGGTTTATTACTTTGACTTTTATGTGTTAAAAATGTATTAGAACAAAATCAATTATTACTAAACTTCAAATGGTTCTTGAACTAATGCTATTTTTGTGTTTCTAGGACGGCAAGATCTTTATTAATTATTCTTAAGACAACTTACAATTTGAACGTTACCATAATCAACCAAACAATAAATTCAAAAATTTCAGAATAATTAAAAAAATAATTATTAATACTATCACTATTATCAAAATAATGATTCCAGTAATTTTCAGTGCTTTTTTATCGTCATCCTCTTTTTTGTTTTGAACGACTTTTTCTTTTGAAATTTCATTATTCGTAAAAGTTTTATTGCTACTATGTTTAATGAACTCAAAATCGCCATTTGCATATTGTAAAGCTTTTATTTCCTCTTTTGCTAAAATCAATTCTGTAGTATCTTCACTTTCACATTTGGTATATCGAACTATTGTTGGAGTAGTATTTAAAATGTTTACTCTTACAATTTTACCGTCGTTTAAAATAATTGTATCACATTCACTATTATCGTAATGAGTAGGGTTAATTTGCTGAATTTTAGGTATGGATAAATTGTTGATTGAATTTATCGATCCATCAAGATTTGATTTCTGTTTATTGGACTCATCGTTAGAAGAAATATTATTATTCCGAACTTGATTAAAATGCCATCCTTTTGTGTATTTTCTTTTTTGAATGAGATGGATTGTATTAACAGATTTAGATGTTGCACAAGATGTCAATATAGCTACTAATATAAAAGTCGAAAATAATTTCATATCCTTTTTCCTTAAATGCGTTGAATTCAAGACAAATGTAACTTATTATTTTTCAATTGAATAACTGAATATCGAAGATGAAAATTTGACTCATGCGAATTCCGCATATAAAATCAATCTATATCTTCAAAAGTCTTAGAAGAATCAGAAACCATTTCTTTTATCTGAGACATTTCATTTGCATCTAAATAACGCCATTCACCAATAGGAAGGTCTAAAGAAATATTCATAATCCGGATGCGTTTTAATGCCACTACGTCATAATCGAGGTACTCGCACATTCTGCGTATTTGACGGTTCAAACCTTGTGTTAAAATAATAGTAAACGAAAATTTACTTATTTGTTTGACAAAACATTTTTTTGTAAGCGTCTCCAAAATTGGAACTCCATTGCCCATGTCATCAATGAATCCTTGCGTAATGGGTTGGTTTACCGTAACTATATATTCTTTTTCGTGGTTATTTCTTGCTCGAAGAATTTTATTTACAATGTCGCCATCGTTCGTTAAAAAAATCAATCCTTCACTTGGCTTGTCTAATCGCCCAATAGGGAAGATGCGTTTTGGATGGTTAATGTATTCAATGATATTATCTTTTTCAGCTTTAATATCTGTCGTACAAACAATCCCAACTGGCTTATTAAAAGCGATGTAAATGAATTCTTCTTTTGGCGCAGCAATAAGTTTGCCGTCAACATGCACTTCATCTCCAGGATTAATTTTAGTTCCCATTGTAGGAACAAGGCCATTGATTGTGACTCTACCTTCTTCAATTAATTTATCTGCTGCTCTTCGCGAACAAAAACCTGCTTCACTTAAAAATTTATTTATACGCGTTGACTCCATTTGAAGGTATTCATTGTTCTGCGCAAAAATACATGAAAAGAAGGAAAGATGAGATGAATAACTTACCTTTTGAATCAAGTGATTCTTCTAAAATGATTTCAAAATAATAATATAAGTGAACATTCTTTGTCCATCTAAGTTTTTCTGTTATCTCTTAATCCTTAGGATTCGAAAACACTTCTTTTAAATTCTGAGACCAAAATAGCAGTTGCGACTGAAACATTTAATGATTCTGCCTCACCGAAACGTGGTATTGAAATTGGATGGGTAATTAACGGCACGAGATCAGATGAAATTCCATTTCCCTCGTTGCCCATTAATAAAACTCCATTTTTAAGGTTTTTATCAGTGTAGATGTTTCTTCCTTCAAGTAAAGCGCCATAAATTGTTAGTGAACAATTACTTAGCCAATCAGCCAAATCTAAATAATGTACTTGAACTCTAAAAATTGCCCCCATACTAGCTTGAACTACTTTTGGATTGTACCAATCAACAGTATTTTTTGAGCAAATAATGTCTGAAATACCATACCAATCAGCAATTCTTAAAATTGTTCCAAGATTACCAGGATCTTGAATTCCATCTAGAGCAATAATCAGTTTTTCTTTATTAATTACAGGGGAATCTAGATTTTGTCTAAGAATAGCGAATGCCTTATTAGGTGTTTTTAGCGTTGAAATTTGTTCTAATTCTTTATGCGCAATTTGGTATGTCTCTCCTTTAAAATCGCTTATATCAAATTCTACAGTATGAATAATCGTTTCAATAGAATCAATTGAGAATTTCAATGCTTCATGAACCATTTTTTCGCCCTCTACAATAAAAAGTCCGAGCTCATCGCGCTGTTTTTTTAAATGCAAGGAACGAATCCACTTAATCTTATTCTTTGAAAGGTATGACACTGCTTCTTTATTATTATTTTTGTTCGATATAGATATGCATAAAACACTCAAATTTACATATATTCTTTTAATTATTTCCTTTACAGCTTATAGTTGTAGACAGACGAAATATGTGCCTGAAGGAAAGTTTTTATTAAAGAAAAACATAATTCACGTCGAAGAAAAGAATTTAGATGAAGATGAAGTTTCGAATATAATTCGTCAAAAACCAAATTTCAAAACAGTTGGTTTTAAAATACGGTTGTGGGCATATAATAGAGTAGATTCAGTAAATGTTGCGAATAAAAGAATTCAAAAAAATATAAAAATCAGATTAAAAAATCAAGAAATTCTAGCACATAGAGATAACGTTAATTTGCGTAGAATAGAAAAATCTCGAAGAAAAGGTAAGGAATTATATACCGAAAAACTTGTTAGTCTAAAGGATACTGTTACCCCAAGAATGTTTTTTAGAGAATGGTTTAAATACAAGATTGGCGAAAAACCTGTTGTTTTTGATAGTATTCTCTTTAATAAGTCCCTCGAACAATTATCTGTTTTCATAAGAAATAGAGGGTATTTTTATGGTTCAATTTCAGGTGAGGTGTCTTATAAACGAAAAGCGAAAGTAAGGTATAACATAAATACTGGTCCTCAATATATCATAGATTCAGTATTCATTATTTCTGAAAACCGAACGGTAAAAAATGATTATTTAAGTTTTGTGAAAAAGGAAGAAGGGGCCTCATTAATTGGGTTGCCATTTGATAAGGATTATTTAAATGCATATAGAAATCGCGTTGCTAAATTCATGCGCGACAATACCTTGTATGGATTTAGTAGCTCCCATATAAATTTCGAAGCTGACACGATTTTTGCAACGATGAAAGTGAATTTAAAAATACGTTTTACGAATCGCTTGACTCGGTCAAGTTATAACCGAGATTCATTGGTTGAAGTTTTACATCGCGAAACAGAAGTTCGAAATGTCTACTTTCATATTTCAGATTCCACTTATTTTGATGGTAATTTTAAAAAAACTGTTGAAGATTTGGGTTTAACACTCTTGGACCAACAATTTATACGGACCATCGATACTTTCTTGTATGCTGAAATGAAGAAAAAGAATTCAGAGGAGTTAAATCCATACAGAATTGCAACTTTTCTTTACAATGGAAAGTTAAGCATCAATCCTGATATAATAGAAATGCAGAATTATCTAGAGCATGATAATTATTATAAAGAATATTATTTAGAAAGAACGTATAGTAGGTTATTACAACTTGGTCTTTTTAAAGTTATTAAACCAATTCTTATTGAAATCCCAAATACAAATTTAATTGACGTGCATTACTATTTGGTTCCTTCTCAAAAAAAGAATTATAGTTTTGAACCAAAAGCTACAAATTCCAATGGATTCCTTGGTGTTTCAGCTTCAATTAATTATACCAATAAGAATTTATTTGGTGGAGCTCAAAAAATGACTTTTTCTTTAAGCGGTGGTTTTGAATCTCAACCTCCCGTTTTTGACGAGACTTTAAATGGTGATAAAATAAAAAAAGCAGGAAGAAGTTTCAATACATTTGAGATAGGTCCAAGTTTAAAATTCGACATTCCTGGATTGTTTCCAGCTAAATTAACATCTCTTTCTAAGCGTCAACGTCCTAGAACAGTTATTTCAACTGCCTATAATTACCAATCAAGAACAGATTTTAAAAGACAAATTTTTCAATTGAATTATTTATGGAAATTCTATGTTTCAAAAACACAAATTTTCCAAATTGGATTACCTGGTTTGTCAATTGTAAAATTTGTTAGAATTGAAAATAGTCCAAGTTTTCAATCAAAATTAGACGTAATAAATGACCTATTTTTGAAAAATGCTTATAGTAATCAATTTATTTGGCAGGACTGGAAGTTAACTTTTGAATTCAATAATAAAGAAAAAGAGGATAAAAATAAAAACTTCTCGTTTTATATGAATTCGAGTTTTGACCCTGCAGGAAACACATTGGCAATTTTTAAAAAATATCAAGATACGCTTGTAAATGGGCAAAGAACAATTTTCGGTGTGGGTTATTCTCAATTTGCACGACTTGATAACGATCTAATAGCTTCTAATCAACTGGGTAAAAAAAGTAGTTTACACGGACGTTTACAAATTGGAGGTGGAATTCCTTATGGCAATTCGACAACATCGATGCCGTATGATTATAGTTTTTTTGCAGGTGGAGCAAACGACAATAGAGGCTGGAGAGCACGTGCTTTGGGTCCTGGATCCTATAAATATTATTTAGACACGAATAGAACTGCCACCCAAATTGGCGATTTAAGAATCGGTTCAACACTTGAATTTAGATTCGATATGGGATCAATTTTAAAAGGCGCATTCTTTATGGATGCTGGAAATGTTTGGACATTAAAAGAGGATGTTAACAGAGTTGGAGGACAGATTTCCAATGATTGGTACAAGCAAATTGCAGTCTCGGGCGGATTAGGATTAAGATTAGATCTTGAGTTTTTTATTATTAGATTAGATTTAGGAATACCTATTACAAATCCAGCTCTACCTCAAGGAAGTCGTTGGATATTCCAAAGCAGAAATGCTTATTATGCTGAAGGATTAGCTGTTTTAGGCGTTAATTATAAAGATTATTTACCGAAACCTTTTACGCCAAATATTCATTTTGGAATTGGTTATCCGTTCTAAAACAGAACAATTAATCTTCTAAAACAGTTAAATTAGCAAAACGCAGTAATACGGTTTTTGCGCCATGATGTGGAAAGAAAATTGTCGCTTTTTTATCTGCGCCTTCACCTTCCATTTTAGTAACTTTTCCTTTACCAAAACGATCATGCATCACATTGTAACCCACTTTTAAATCAGCTGTTGAACCTTGTTTCTCAGGAGAATTACCTACGGTATTAATTGATTTAAACGAACCACCTGGCGAACTAACAGGTTTATTCAATCCTCCTGTAAATGGTTGGTCATAATTCATTGATCTACCTGATAGCGATTTTCCAGCTCCACGCTGTGGCGTTTCAAAATTCAAATATTGTTGGTCAATTTCATCAATAAACCTACTTTGCTCAGATGAAACTAAATTCCCCCAAATAAAACGAGAAGTAGCAAATGATAGCGTGCATGTATCTTTCGCTCGAGTTACTGCAACATAAAATAAACGACGTTCTTCTTCTAATTCCGTTCTTGAATTCAACGCCATTTGTGAAGGAAATAAATTCTCTTCTAACCCAACCAAAAATACATGTGGAAATTCCAAACCTTTACTCGAGTGAATTGTCATCAAGGTGATATGGTTTTTATCATCTCCTTTGTCGTCATCTGCATCTGTTAAAAGTGCTACATCAATCATGAATTCAGAAAGTGATTGATTAGCATCTTCTTCTTGATTCACACTAAATTCCTTAATACCAGCTAATAAAGCTTCAATATTTTGGTAACGTTCAACTTCTTCTGGACCTTTGTCTTTCTCGCCGTATAATTCTTTTAAAATTCCTGATGATTTAGCAATATGCTGCGCTAATTCATACGCATTCATCTTATCTAATTGTGCTGTAAAACTTTTAATCATCGTTGTGAATTCGTACAACTTCGTTTTTGTTCCCGCATTTAGAGCAACGGGATATTGCTGTAAATTCGCAATAACATCCCAAATACTTACCCCATAATTGTTTGAAGCGATAATGATATTTTCGATGGATGTTTTACCAATTCCTCTCCGAGGATAGTTGATAACTCTTTTCAATGCTTCTTCATCTCTTGGATTGGTTGTCAACCTGAAATAAGCTAAAACATCTTTTATTTCTTTCCGCTGATAAAAGGAAAGTCCACCGTAAATTTTATAAGGAATATTTAATTTCCTTAATGCCTCTTCAAACGAACGTGATTGTTTGTTTGTGCGATAAAGTATTGCAAAATCATTGTAAGACGAGTCTGTACCTTGTTTGATGTCAAATATTTTGTTCGTAATCACACGTCCTTCTTCATTATCCGTTAGCGTGCGAATTACAGAAATTTTTGAACCTTCTTCATTTGAGGTCCAAACATTCTTTTTTATTTGATCTTCGTTCTTGGCAATAATACTATTTGCTGCTTCAACAATGTTCTTGGTGCTTCTATAATTTTGTTCTAGTTTGAATAATTTGAAATCGGCGTAATCTTTTCTGAAGTTTAAGATGTTTTGAATATTTGCTCCTCGGAAAGAATAAATACTTTGAGCATCATCACCAACCACACAAATATTTTCATATACGGCTGCTAATTTCTTCACAATCAAGTACTGTGCGTAATTTGTATCTTGGTACTCATCAACTAAAATGTATTTAAATTTCTGTTGATAATAGTGCAATACATCTGGAAAATCTCTTAATAAGACGTTTGTTTGAAACAATAAATCATCAAAATCCATTGCGCCAGCTTTAAAACACCTTGTCACATATGTCTTGTAGATTTGCGCCAATTCAGGTCTTCTAGATTGGGCATCTTCATTGATGATATCATTATTTTGAGCGTATGCGTCTGCTGAAATCAAATTGTTTTTTGCCGAAGAAATCCGGTTTAAAACCATTCCAGTTTTATAAACTTTATCGTCTAGATTTAGTTCTTTGATGATATCTTTTAAAAGACTTTTTGAATCTTGTGTATCGTAAATTGTAAAGTTTGTAGGGTATCCAAGTCGATCAGCATTGTAACGTAATATTCTTGAAAAAACAGAGTGAAACGTTCCCATTGTAATGTTTTTCGCTTCAGAAGAACTTACAATTTTCCCGATTCTTTCCGACATTTCTTTAGCGGCCTTATTTGTAAAAGTAAGCGCCATAATGTTAAATGGATCAATTCCTTGTTCCATCATGTAAGCAATTCTGAATGTTAAAACACGCGTTTTACCTGAACCAGCTCCAGCTATAACCATAGTAGGTCCATAAATTGACTCAACAGCCTCTCGCTGACTAATGTTTAATTCATCCAAATAACTCATGGAAATACTCTTTTTATGATGTTGATTATAGCTTACAAATAATGAATTATAAGCAAACAAATTTAGTAAATCTTAGTGATTTAAAATTTAATTCTTTCTTGAAATTAATTTTTTTTCACACAAAAAAGAACGTTAAAAATTTATGTTTAAAGCTTTAAAATCGTACTTTCGCATACTGAAAACGTGAAATATGAATCATTCGATTAAACCAGGAGTAGCTACAGGCGACGAAGTTCAAAAAATATTTAAATACGCAAAAGAAAAAGGTTTTGCCTTGCCTGCTGTAAATGTTACGGGGTCATGCACAATTAATGCTGTATTAGAAACTGCTGCTAAGGTCAATGCGCCAGTTATAATTCAATTTTCAAATGGTGGTGCTCATTTTAACGCAGGTAAAGGTTTGTCTAATGTTGATGAAAAAGCAGCAATTTCGGGAGGTATAGCAGGGGCGAAGCATATTCACACTTTGGCAGAGGCATACGGAGCAACAGTTATTTTGCATACAGATCATTGTGCGAAGAATTTACTTCCATGGATTGACGGTTTATTAGATGCAAGCGAAGTGTTTTATAAAGAAACTGGAAAGCCTTTGTATAGTTCACACATGTTAGATTTATGTGAGGAACCAATCGAAGAGAATATAGAAATTTGCAAAAAATACCTTGCTCGAATGAGTAAAATGGGTATGACTTTAGAAATTGAATTAGGTATTACTGGAGGAGAAGAGGATGGTGTTGATAATTCAGACGTTGATAGTTCAAAATTGTATACGCAACCGAATGAGGTAGCATACGCATATGAAGAACTCATGAAAGTTTCTGATAAGTTTACAATTGCAGCAGCTTTTGGAAATGTTCACGGGGTTTATAAACCTGGAAATGTAAAATTGACTCCGAAGATTTTATTAAATTCTCAAAATTACGTTCAAGAAAAATTTAATACTGGTCACAATCCAGTTGATTTCGTCTTTCATGGTGGTTCTGGATCAACTGTTGAAGAAATTCGTGAAGCAATTGGTTATGGTGTAATAAAAATGAATATTGATACTGATTTACAATTCGCATTTACTGAGGGAATCAGAGATTATATGGTCAATAAAATTGATTATCTGCGTGCACAAATTGGAAATCCAGAAGGTTCAGATAAACCAAATAAAAAGTATTATGATCCGCGCAAATGGTTGCGTGAAGGTGAAGTAACTTTCATCGATCGACTTGTTCAAGCATTCGAAGATCTAAACAATATTAACACATTATAAGAATTCTTAATACTGAATTCCAAATTCCAAAAATTATAGAATATGAGTAGTTGGTTTAATAGAAAAAAAGAAGGAATTACAACTTCTACAAAAGAGAAAAAAGAAACGCCAGAAGGTTTGTGGTCAAAATGTTCGAATTGTAAAACATTATTTACAGCGGATGATTTAGAGAAAAATTCTTTTGTGTGTGACCGTTGTTCTCATCATGAGCGTATCGGTTCTGAAGAATATTTTCACATTTTATTTGATGATGGAAAATACACAGAGCTTGACAAGAAATTAACTTCTGGTGATCCCTTGCATTTTGAAGACACTAAGAAATATGTTGATCGGGTAAAAGCGACTCAAAAAAATACTGGATTATTTGATGCTATAAGAACCGCAAAAGGTAAGTTAGAAGGGCATGAATTTGTTGTTGCAGCGATGGATTTCTCTTTTATTGGTGGTTCAATGGGTTCTGTTATGGGAGAAAAGATTGCTCGTGCAATCGATGAAGCAATTAAAATCAAAGCACCGTTTATGATTATTTCTAAATCAGGTGGAGCTAGAATGATGGAAGCAGGTTATTCATTGATGCAAATGGCAAAAGTTTCTGGTAAGCTTGGTCAATTAGCTGAACATAAATTACCTTACATTTCCTTTTTGACAGATCCAACAACTGGAGGTGTAACTGCTTCTTTTGCAATGTTGGGAGATATCAATATTGCTGAACCAGATGCTTTGATTGCATTTGCAGGACCAAGAGTAGTTAAAGAAACAATTGGTAGAGACTTACCTGAAGGATTTCAAACTTCAGAATTTGTTTTAGAGCATGGCTTTTTAGATTATATAGTAGATCGAACAAAATTGAAAGAGACACTTGCATTATCGTTGAAGTTATTTAAAAACTAAAATGAGATTATTAAACTTCAAAAAAGCCATCCGTCAATTGACTGATGGCTTTTTCTTGGCTCAAACTAAACTATGTTCTTTAATTATTTTGCTGTTGCATTACTACACGTGAACAACACCAACGTTGCCCGTTAAAATATTTCACAAAATAAACACCGTTGCTGTATCTACCAATATCACAAGTTGTTTCTCTATCTGTATCTAAAACCACTTGCTCCAAAATCTTACCATTTACATCAGCAATAAAAACTTCTGTGATTTCTTTTGGACTTCGTATATGAAAAATCCCATTCGTTGGGTTAGGGTAGAGTAGCACTTGAATTTCCAATGATGGATCAACTCTATTGGTGTCCAATGGCTGGTTAGCGTGCAAAGAATCGCTAATTCCATAAGGATTAATCATCAATAAATTGGTATCAATAAGAACGATTTGTTGGGGAGAAATAAATTCTTCGCAATCAGGAGTAATACTCATTGAACGTGCAATACGAACTAAGATTTCTCTAAATGATTCTACTTTGTATCCATCGGTGCTTGGTTCAATGTGCGTTCCACCAACTCCACTGTGACTTGTTAAAAATGTATAGGTTCCGTTTGTTGCAAGCGCAATTGATCGGCACAAAAATTCTGTTGATTTATCAATTCCTGAGCAGCCTACAGGAATAATTCTAATTCCCATTTTGGCAGCTAACTGAGAAACATCCATTAAACGTTGCAAGTTTTCTTCAGCCTTATGAGGTGGGGCATCTAAAACCCAGAATAAAATTCGTGCTCTGGCAGAAGTACTCCAATTCAAATTTTTCAATGCCGCCATCAACGCTTCATCAGCTGCTTCTGGATAATCTCCACCGCCACCAGCTCCATTTGCATTGATAAAACTTTTCACTAAATCAATACTTGAGCTGAACGGCGATTCTACCGTCACATATTCATCACCATTGTCTCTGTAAAAAACACTTGCCATTCGAACATTTATGTTTTTATTTTCAGCTGCAATTGAAGAAATTACATTGTCTAAATCCATCTTCAAATAATTGATTTCATCTCCCATACTGCCAGTTGCATCAACAACAAAAGCAATGTCTAACTGATCTGAAACGGTGCAAGGAATATCAATTTTAAAACTGTTGACACCTTTAGAAAATGAATGAAGGTTTTTAAATGATTCATTGAAATCCCCTTTAGTTGTATTAATAGAATATTTATTCAGGTTTGCTTGATCAAAATTAGCATCCCATAATTCTGCTTTTCCCGTATTGTCTGTTCTAGCGCTCCAAATGACAGAACCTGAAGCGTCATTTAATTGAACTTCTGCATCAATAACTGGCATTCCAGATGGCAATGTCAATTGTATACAAAAACGTTCTTTTTTAGTACTTTTCCATATTCCTGAATAAGCAGCAAATTCGTTTTTATTTAAATCGTTCCACAAACCCCATTTTGCAAAATCATTTACTTCTCCAGCTGTTAAAACACCAACTTTGATTGTGTTTGTTCCTCCTCCAATGTCTCCAATGTCATCCTTAGATATTCCTTCAGAATCTGTTGTCCAAGAATAGGTTGCTGTTTCACTTCCTCCACTGCGGATTGTAATTTCGCTTAATTCACTTTTGCTTTTTGGTGAACTATAAGATTTCGCGGCATGGCCACTCGAACGAGTTCCTTTCACTTCCATTTCGGAAATCATTTTCTCTTCAACTAATCCAATATTCAAGACATTTTTAGAACCATCACCAGCATTAACAGAGTTTAATTCAGATATATAACCATCTGCAATAGCGAATACTTTTACCCTGCCTGGTTTTGTTTTGAAATCGAAGTTGCCTTTTTCATCTGGAACAACGTAAGTCGTATCATTTTCTTCAACTACCATCAATTTTACATTGTTGAGTGTGTTTTTAGATTTCATTTCGTAAACATTGCCTTGGAAATTGGCTTGAGCAATAACTAGATTGGCTGCGGCTATAAAACAAATTAGTGTCAGATTTTTCATAAGTAGGACTTTTTTTATTTTTTTCTATTCATTGAACTTAGCGCAATACATTTAGTTTTTGAATTCGTTCAAATAAGGAACGTTTAAAGGATGCATTAATACTATTTTTCCACAAATAAAATAAATTAGGAAAGAACAAAAATATTTCTGAAGTTTAATGAAGTATTGATTTAATGTTCACTTAATAATCAACGTCATGAAAAAAATAGTCGTAATTCTTAGTTTCACATTTCCAATTTTCTGTTCGGCTCAAACAATTCATTTTGATGATCGAGAATCACCTTATGCTATATATCTTGGTTTTGTAAACACTTTTACTATTTTACCAGCAATTGGAATGGATGCCAAAGATCTGGTTGTTTCTTGTGTCAATTGCCAATTAGAGAAATTAACAAATAGTGATACAGAGCATTTGAATTACAACATCACAGCGGATAAAGGTTTTGCGAAAGTTCAATTGCAAATTCGTGATAAAAAGGATGTTTTGATTAAGGAGGAAAATTTTCAAGTTTCTCGCTTGCCATATTTTGAGATTTTTTTAGGAAATCAATCAAATGGTGAAAGTATCAATAAAGAAAATTTAAAATTATCTGCTGGATATCCTTCGGAGGTTTCATTAAAAATTCCTTTGCAAATCCTTTCTTGGGAAGTTACACTTGGAGAATTAATGTTCAACG
>CANITF010000045.1 GCA_947470515.1 Flavobacteriales bacterium | reverse complement strand
GAAAGAATTAAATGACATAAAACCAATGGAAGGAAACGTTTCATAACAGAGGCTAATACTCCATTCCGAGATCTTGCTTTGATGAAACGATTTTGTATATTTAAAAATAATTAAACTTCAAGGTGTCGTTTTTGGGTGAAAGTTCGGAACGGCGCATAGCCTCGGGCCGTTAACTTAATTTAAGTTTACTGCTCTTCTAAAAAGAGAAATTGTACATTTAATCTATGAAAAACATAAATTCTTCAGAAATCAATGATCGTGTTGACAATATACCATCCGATAGATTGTTAACTGTTGATACTACGCTTGAACATTTTTCAATTATTACATATACTGTTGATTTAGAGAAATTAAGACGGATAATTCCAAATCAATTTGACATTTATACGATCAATTTAGAAGGTGTCCAATATGGACTTATTAGCGCTGTAACCTTTATTGATAAAGACTTTCGGTTTAAAAAATTACTACCATTTTTAAAATTAAGTTTTCCTCAAACAAATTACAGAGCCTATATTATCGATAAGGAATCTGGTGAAAAATGCGCATGGTTTTTTGGCACTGCGCTAGGTTCAAAACTTGTCTTTATTCCAAAATTATTATGGAAAATGCCTTGGTTTTTGGCTCGGTATAATTCAAGATTTGAACTTAAAAACAACAGCTATACAAAGTATGAAATCGAAATTACAGCAAAAAACGCAAATGCTACCATTGCCATTTCAAACGAAAACCTTTCTGAATTTAATTCAAAAGGATTCGATTCTATTGAAGAAGCTGAATTAATATTGACGCATCCTGTATCTGGATATTTTTTACGTTCCGATAATAAACTGGGGAAATATAAAATTTGGCATCCTAAAATGAAGAGCAGTAATGGAGAATCTATTACTACTTATTTTCAAAAGTTCGAATCTCTTGGATTACTAAATGCAGCGCAAATGAGTCAACCCTATTCAATTTTATTGACTGATCAAATTGAATTTATAATCGATTTACCTCCAAAAAAAATAAAGAGTAGAAATTAGTTGAAGTGGTAATCAAGCATTACTCAGAAGAAACTTTTACAACACATTTCAAATTATATCTCAAATTACATTTCAAATTATATCTCAAATTACATTTCAAATTATTTTCAAATTCATTTATAAATCGTAATATTGCAATATTCAAATATTCAAAAAAAAAAATGGGAGCATCAAAATCAGCAGCATTTACCGAAGAGCAAAATGAGATTTCAATCCTCTTTAAAGCCCTTGGTCATCCGGCAAGAATAGCAATTATACAGTATATTCTTTCGTCGAAGTCTTGTATTTGTGGAGATCTTGTAGACATTCTCCCTCTTTCTCAAGCAACAGTTTCACAACATTTAAAAGAACTTAAATCAGCAAATATTATTCAAGGTTCAATTGAAGGTAATTCAATCTGTTACTGTTTGAACCCAACTACTTTGGAAAAATTTAAAGCTATTATCGGTGATTTTATTGAACTGAATAATTTCGGTAAAAACGCATGTTGTTAAATGGAATATTCGTAATTCGTAATTCGTAATTCGTAATAAAATGTTTGAAAAAATAAAAAAACAGTGCGATAATCTCGTGCAACAATTTGAATCCATTTCAACGGAAAGGAAGGAATTATTGAAGATTGTCTCTACGTATATCAAGACGAAAAAAGAGAATAAGCTTCCTGTCAACTTGATTTATATTTGCACCCATAATTCCAGACGAAGTCATTTTGGACAAGTTTGGTCAGCTGTTGCAGCTAGTTATTACAACATTTCTGATGTAATGACTTATTCTGGAGGAACAGAAACAACTTCTTTTAATCCAAATGCCATCAATGCTTTAAGAACAGCCGGATTCGATATAAATTCTGATTCGACCGATTTTAATCCTACATATATTGTTCGCTTTGGAGAAAATGAAACCACAACGTGTTTTTCAAAAGTTTATGATGATGCAGCAAATCCTCATTCAAATTTTGCAGCCATCATGACGTGTTCAGATGCTGAAGAAAATTGCCCATTTATTTCTGGTGCAGAAATGCGCATAGGAACAACCTACGATGACCCAAAAGCATTTGATGGAACTCCTCAACAAGGCGAAAAATACTTGGAACGTTCAAATCAAATTGCACTCGAATGTTTGTATGTATTCTCATTAATTCCCTTCGACAAGCTGAGGGCAACGCATAATTCAAATGGAAACACATAGCGATGCACTGAGCTTGCCGAAGTGGCACATAGGTCACATAGGGTTAATGTAATTCATAATTCCCTTCGACAAGCTCAGGGAAACGCATAATTTATTATTATATGAAAAAGAAATTAAGTTTTTTAGATAAATACCTCACTATTTGGATTTTCCTTGCCATGGGAATTGGCATTGTGATTGGTTATTTTATTCCATCGGCCGATGATTTTATTAATTCATTCTCAAATGGCACCACCAATATACCGTTGGCGATTGGTTTAATTTTGATGATGTATCCTCCGTTAACGAAAGTGAAATTCTCGCAGATTCCAAAAGTACTAGCAAAGCCAAAATTGCTTTTTGCTTCATTTCTAATCACCTGGATTCTTGGACCGTTCCTTATGTTTTCATTAGCAGTCATATTTCTAAAAGATTATCCAGAATACATGACAGGACTTATTGTAATTGGATTGGCTCCCTGCATTGCAATGGTAATTGTATGGAATGAATTAGCCGAAGGAAACAGAGAATTTGTTGCTGGATTAGTTGGGATTAACAGTTTATTACAAGTATTCTTTTTCAGTCTCTACGCCTATTTTTACTTAGAAATTGTATTGCCATTATTTGGAATAAACGGATTGACCATTGATATCACAATTAGTGAAATTGCTCAAACCGTTGGAATCTATTTGGGAATTCCTTTTGCTGCAGCTGTGATTAGTCGGTTTATTTTGATCAAATCAAAAGGTGAACAGTGGTTCTCAAACAAATTCATTCCTTTTATTTCTCCCATCACCTTGATTGCTTTATTGTTTACAATTATCGTTATGTTTAGTTTGAAAGGCGCAATGATTGTATCAATACCAATGGACGTTTTAAAAATTGCACTTCCTTTGGTAATCTTTTTCGCAATCATGTTTACCGTCATGTTTTTTGTCGGAAAAGCTATGGGTGCAAATTACGAAGACAATGCTGCGATGTCCTTCACAGCATCTGGAAATAATTTTGAACTAGCAATTGCTGTTTCAATTGGTGTTTTTGGAATAAATTCAGGACAAGCATTTGCAGGAGTAATTGGTCCTCTTGTAGAAGTTCCTGCACTGATTTTACTTGTTCAATTCGCTTTTTGGTTGCGGAAAAAGTATTATAAATAATCAAGTTATTTTAACAATTCTAGCATCACTTTGCCTTTACTTTTAGGCATGTTGAAATTCAATAAATAGGCTATTGTTGCTGAAATATCGGTTAAATTACGATTTTGATCCACTTCAATACCTTTTTTAAAATCAGGACCAAAAGCATATAAATTAAGGTGTTTGCATCCTTCACAATTGTCTCCATGAGAAACGAATCCATCAGCTACTGAATCTAGATGTCGTCCGTGATCATTTGTAACAAAAAGTGTTGTTTTATCCTTGTAAAAAGGATTGGTTTGAATATAATTCCAGATTTGATAAACATATTCATCTGTATCCGTTATTCCTTTTAAATAATTTGGCCAATTTCCTTGATGTCCAGAGAAATCCGGTTCACGAAAATTTATAAGCATTAAATTGGGATGAAAATTGTCAAACACATTCATTATTTCAATAAAGGTCAAACTGTCATTTCTATATCCTGTCCCGATTCCATTCACACCACAATTTTTTGAAGGAGTATATTTACCCTTCCATTTAGAATCTGTGCAATCTGACAAAACTTCCAACTTATCTTTACTTGCTACAATCCATGCAGAAGTAGATGAAAATCCTTTTTCTTTTAAATAACATTGAAAAAAAGAAGCGTTTTTTGGGATTTCCAGACCTGTATTGTTTATTGTTTGAAAATTACCAGTTGTTATTGCAGTATGGCCTGTCACCGTCCACGTATCTCCTTTTGAATAGAAATTTGTATTTATTACACCAAACGAGGCCATCGAATCCGCCATATTCGGAACGTATTGATGTGTTGGATCTCCCCAAGTTTCAGAATATCTTGCTCCATCAACAACAATTACAATTACATTCTCAGTAATGAAATTATTTTTCACTTTATCATTAGCACATGAAAATAAAACAAGTATAAAAACTAAAAAACCGATACTGTTTTTTGTGAATTGAAGCATTGATTTGATTAAATGGTGAGTTTGAATTTACACTTATTTTTTTGAAAGCCAATTATTTGGTTTAGAAAAGCCACTCCTCGAGCTTGTCGAGAGGCGGCTTTTTCAATTTTCCTTTATATAATCTAGCTTTTACAGATAATCTGCGCTAACGCTTGATTTCATCATCAGTCAACTGACTGATTCTTATTTAGTCTTAGTCTTCGCTTTACTTTTACCTTTTTCAATAATAATTGTAAGTTCTTCCTTTTCTGTTTCTAAATCTATTTTAATTGTATCTCCCTCTTGCAAATTAGATTTAATAATCTCTTCAGCCAATGGATCTTCAACGTGCTTTTGAATAGCTCTTTTTAAAGGACGTGCACCAAATTTCTCGTCGTAACCTTTTTCTGCAATAAAATCTTTAGCTGGTTTAGTCATTTCAATTTGATATCCTAATTCATTGATTCGGCCATATAATTTCGCCAATTCTAAATCAATAATTTTATGAATATCATCTCGCGTTAATGATTTAAATAAAATCATATCATCAACACGGTTTAAGAATTCTGGAGAGAAAGCTTTTCTCAATGCATTTTGAATCACGGACTTCGCATTTTCGTCGCGTGCTTCCTCTTTTGCTTTTGTTCCAAAACCTACTCCCGTTCCAAAATCAACTAATTGACGCGCTCCAATATTGGAAGTCATTATTAGAATTGTGTTTTTGAAATCAATTTTACGACCTAAACCATCAGTCATATGACCGTCATCAAGCACTTGAAGCATTAAATTAAATACGTCAGGATGTGCTTTTTCAATCTCGTCTAACAAGATAATTGAATACGGCTTGCGACGAACTTTTTCAGTTAATTGTCCACCTTCTTCATAACCAACATACCCTGGAGGTGCTCCAACCAAACGAGAGATTGAAAATTTCTCCATGTATTCAGACATGTCAATTCGTATCAATGCATCATCTGAGTCAAATAAGTAGTGTGCTAAAACTTTCGCTAATTGCGTTTTTCCAACTCCTGTAGGCCCTAGAAAGAAGAATGAACCAATTGGCTTATTAGGATCTTTTAAACCTGCTCTATTTCTTTGTATTGCCTTCACAACTTTAGAAACAGCTTCATCTTGACCAATAACACGACCTTTTAATTCTTCAGCCATGTTCACCAATTTACCTGTTTCAGACTGAGAAACGCGTGTAACTGGAATTCCGCACATCATTGAAACAACTTCAGCAACATCTTCATCTGACACTACAACTCGATTGTTTTTAGATTCGTCTTCCCACTTCGTTTTAGCAACTTCTAACTGATCTTGAAGCTTACGCTCATTATCTCTTAGTTCAGCAGCTTTTTCGTATTGTTGGGATTTGATAACTTCATTTTTTTGATCTTTTAAAGCCTCCATTTGCCCTTCAATATCCAAAATTTCCTGTGGGACATTGATATTTGTAATGTGCACACGTGAACCAACTTCGTCCAACGCATCAATCGCCTTATCTGGTAAATGGCGATCTGTAATGTATCTTTCTGTTAATTTAACACATGCACTAATTGCCTCTGGAGTATAGGTTACAGAATGGTGATCCTCATATCTTTCCTTGATATTATTCAAAATTTGAATAGTTTCTTCGATAGACGTTGGTTCAATAATAACCTTTTGAAAACGACGCTCTAATGCACCATCTTTTTCGATATACTGACGGTATTCATCTAAGGTTGTCGCTCCGATTGCTTGTAACTCGCCTCGCGCTAAAGCTGGCTTAAACATATTAGACGCATCCAATGAACCACTTGCACCACCAGCACCAATGATTGTATGAATTTCATCTATAAACAAGATAACATCAGGATTTTTTTCAATCTCCTGCATTACAGCTTTCATTCTTTCCTCAAACTGACCTCTGTATTTTGTTCCAGCAACTAAAGAAGCTAAATCCAATGATACGATTCGCTTATTAAAAAGAATTCTAGACACTTTTCTCTCAACAATTCTAATTGCCAAACCTTCAGCAATAGCACTTTTCCCAACTCCAGGTTCACCAATTAAAATAGGATTGTTTTTCTTTCTTCTAGATAATATCTGACTTACTCGTTCAATTTCCTTTTCTCTGCCAACGATTGGATCCAATTTTCCAGCTTCAGCCATTTTCGTTAAATCCCTACCGAAATTATCTAATACAGGCGTTTTAGATTTTGGATCTGTTGGTTTTCTTTGAGTAGAAAATTGCTCTGGCCCTTCCTCTTCTTGTCCTCCCGGAAATTCGGCTTTCGGTGTTGTGTTTTCTTCAATCATGGCTTCTAATTCATCTTTTATATTTTCATAAATTACACCATATTTATTCAATACGCTGCAAGCAAAACTATCATCTTCTTTTAAGATTGATAGCAATAAATGTTCAGTCCCAATAATTGGACTCTTATAAAGTTTAGCTTCTAAATATGTTTTTTTTAAAACCTTTTCTGCCTGTTTAACCAAAGGAACATTTGCTAAAGGCACATTTCCAGGTTTTGCAGAATTCATCAAGCTTTGCTCCACTTCCTTTCTAATGTGAATTATATCAAGGTGAAATTCTTTCAGTAATTTAATAGCAGTGCCATCTCCTTCTCTGAATAAACCTAATAATAAATGTTCTACACCAATAAAATCATTCCCTAATCGCATTGCCTCTTCCCTGCTGTAATTAATCACATCTTTAACACGTGGCGAAAATTTTGCTTCCATACTATTTGATTTCTATGTTAAAATTGCGCAAATTTTATTATGCACAAATATAAAACGAATAAATTGTTAATAAGTAGCCGAAAAAGTCAATTTTCCACACGTTTTTGTTAGTAAAAACAAACAATGTCATGTATCCTATAGTTGAAATTTGACTAATTTCGAAACTTGCTTTAACCAGCACAATTTACGTGCAAAAATAAAATATGTGACAAGATGGCAGATGGAGAAAAAATAATCCAAATTAACATCGAAGATGAAATGAAATCAGCCTACATTGATTATTCAATGTCGGTAATTGTATCTCGTGCTCTTCCAGATGTGCGTGACGGTTTTAAACCAGTACACAGACGTGTATTATATGGTATGCAAGACTTAGGTGTCTTCTCAAATCGTCCACACAAGAAATCAGCGAGAATAGTTGGTGAAGTATTAGGAAAATACCATCCACATGGTGATAGTTCAGTTTACGACACCATGGTGCGTATGGCTCAGCCGTGGTCTTTGCGTTATCCTTTAGTTGATGGTCAAGGTAACTTCGGCTCTGTCGACGGTGACAGTCCTGCGGCTATGCGTTATACAGAAGCACGTCTTAGAAAGATTGCTGAAGAAATGTTGAGTGATCTTGAAAAAGATACGGTTGACTTTGCTCCTAACTTTGATGATAGTTTAGAAGAACCAACTGTAATGCCAACAAAAGTTCCAAATCTATTGATAAATGGAGCATCTGGAATTGCTGTAGGTATGGCTACAAATATGGCGCCTCACAACATAACAGAAGTAATTGACGGTATTGTTGCTTTTATAGACAATAAGGAAATTGATATCGAAGAATTATTACAGTATGTAAAAGCACCTGATTTTCCTACTGGAGGAATAATTTATGGATACGAAGGTGTTCGTGATGCACTTCTCACAGGACGCGGACGAATCGTGATGCGTGCAAAAGCAGAAATTGAAGAAGTTAATGGTCGTGAACAAATAATAGTTACTGAAATTCCATATCAAGTGAATAAGGCTGATATGATTAAGAAAACAGCTGACTTAGTGAACGATAAAAAGATTGAAGGAATTTCTGATTTACGTGACGAATCCGACCGTAACGGAATGCGAATTGTTTACGAAATAAAAAGAGATGCAATCGCAAATGTGGTGTTAAACAAATTATATAAGTTTACATCATTACAAACTTCATTTTCAGTTAATAACATCTGTTTAGTAGATGGCCGACCGTTGCTTTTGAATTTAAAAGAAATGATTTTCCATTTCGTTAATTTCAGACATGAAGTTGTTATCAGAAGAACAAAATTTGAATTACGAAAAGCTGAAGAAAGAGCACATATTTTAGAAGGTTTAATTATAGCATCAGATAATATTGATGAAGTAATTGCTTTAATTCGTGCATCTAAATCACCAGAAGAAGCAAGAGAGAGATTGATGGAGCGTTTTGCGCTTTCAGATCTTCAATCTCGTGCTATTGTTGAAATGAGATTGCGTCATTTGACTGGTCTAGAGCAAGACAAACTTCGCGGTGAATTTGAAGAGTTAATGATTCTTATTGCTGACTTAAAAGATATTTTAGCGAACGAATCAAGAAGAATGCAAATCATTAAAGATGAGTTGCAAGAAATAAAAGACAAATACGGTGATGCTCGTCGTTCGCGCATTGAATATTCTGCTAGCGAAATGCGAATGGAAGATTTAATTGCTGATGAAGAAGTGATTATCACTATTTCACATGCTGGTTATATTAAACGCACAAGTTTAAGTGAATACAAGGTTCAAAATCGTGGTGGAATGGGATCTAAAGGTTCAACTACGCGTGATAAAGATTTCTTGGAGCATTTATTTGTTGCAACGAACCATAATTACCTGTTAGTCTTTACTGAAAAAGGTCGTTGTTTCTGGATGAGAGTTTATGAAGTTCCAGAAGGAAACAAACTTGCAAAAGGAAGAGCAATACAAAACTTGATCAACATTCCTCAAGACGATAAAGTTAAGGCATATGTCAAAGTATTGGATTTAACAGATAAAGAATATACTGATAATAACTTCATCGTAATGTGTACGAAACAAGGTGTTATTAAGAAAACTTCTTTAGCTGCATATTCTAGACCACGTTCTAATGGTATCAATGCTATTTCTATTCGTGAAAACGATGAATTACTAGAAGCAAAATTGACAAACGGAACAAATGAAATTGTACTTGCAACAAGCGCAGGTCGAGCAATTCGTTTCAACGAAGAAAAAGTTCGTCCAATGGGAAGAAACGCTTCAGGTGTTAGAGGTGTAACTTTATTGAGCGAAACAGACCAAGTTATTGGAATGCTTTGTGTCGAAGATATCTTCTCTACTGTATTAGTAGTTTCAGAAAAAGGATACGGTAAGCGCACATATTTAAATGATCCTGAAGATAAAGAACCAGTTTACCGTGTAACAAATCGCGGTGGAAAAGGAGTTAAAACATTAAACATCACAGATAAAACTGGTCCTCTTTTAGCAATTAAAAATGTGAATGATGAAGAAGATTTGATGATTATCACAAAAGGCGGAATCACAATTCGTATGCACATTGACACACTCCGTACAATGGGAAGAGCAGCACAAGGTGTGAAATTAATCAACCTTAAAAATAAAGCTGAAATTGCAGCAATTGCTCGTGTACCAAGAAGTGAAGACGAAGATGAGGAAGAAGGAGAAGAAGGCGAAGAAGGAAGTGCAGATGACAGTATCGACAATGAAGAAGGCGAAAATGGCACGGATATTGAAAACGCGGATGTGGAATAATTTGAAATAAGCATCCAAAAGAATAAAAAACATGAAAAATAAATTTTTAACTGGATTCGGAGTTATATTATTTAGCTCTCAATTAATCGCTCAAAAAACGAACGAAACATCTGCTGCTATTGAATACAATAAGTATTCTGACAACATGACAATGATGATGATGGGAGCTGGTGACGCTGAGCTTGGAAAAAAAGCAATTGAAAAAGCAAAAGGTTATATTGATCTTGCTGCTGCTAATGAAACGACAAAAGAAAGTCCTAAAACACTTTTCTACAAAGGTCAAATCTATACTGGATACTTAATGGCTTTTGGAACTGATTCTGTTTTCATGGCTACCAACGGCGAAAACTATTTAAACACCGGTTTGGAGAGTTATAAAAAATCATTAGCTGTTAGTTCTAAATACAAAGAAGATATTGAAAACTCCATAAATCAGAAAAAAGGTTTGTTTTCGATGGGAATCAATATGCTGTATGATCAAGGGAAATTTTCTGAAACTGCTGAGGCATATGAAATGCAAGTTCAATTATCTGACGGAATGAATCAAATTGATACCTTATCAATGTTTAATTCTGGTGTTTGTTATGAAAAAGCGAATGACTTCGTTAACGCTGCAAGAATGTATAGTCTATGTTCAAAAACCGGATACAAAGCTCCATCAATCTATAATATTGCATCAGCATCTTATAGAAAGGCAGGGAAAAATGAAGAAGCAAAAGCTATCATTGCTGAAGGAAGAAAAAAATATCCAACAGACAGAGAATTATTGTTAGAATTGGTTAATATAAACATTGGTGCGGGCGATGCTGCTGGCGCTGAAGTTGCTTTAAACGAGGCAATTGCGGCTGATCCAAAAAATAAATTATTATATTATACTATCGGAACAATATACATTGATCTAAAGCAAAATGATAAAGCAGAAACAGCTTTAAACAAAGCACTGGAAATTGATCCAAATTATGCTGATGCGCAATATCAATTAGGAGCACATCTTGTAACTTGGGCAGCTGACACGCAGGCAGCAGCTAGTCAATTAAAATTGAACGACCCGAAGTACGATAAAATGCTTCAAGAAGCAGACGCAATTTTCAAAAGAGCATTAATTCCGCTTGAAAAATTCATCACTATTTCACCGAACGATAAAGATGTACTTACAATTCTATATCAATTGTACAGAAATTTAGGGAATCCTGAAAAGTCTGCGGAATATAAAAAACGTGCTGACGCAATAAAATAAAATTATTTGAACGATTAAATGGCCATTTGTCAATTGACAGATGGCTTTTTTTTGCTTTTAAGTTGCTTGTATTAAATAAATTAATATCTTTGCACCCTTAAAATAAGGACTGTAACACTGTTTTAAGTTACTTTTAGTATTCATCACTTTCGAGTTTACAGGTCACTCGAAATACAATTTAAAAAAGCCAAATGGCAAAAAACACACAATTGCAGGGAACTGCAGATTTTGATTGGGATGCATTAGCATTAGATGGTTACACGCTTGTTCAACGTTCTGAAATGTCAGATGTTTATGAGAATACGTTAACATCAATCAATGAAAAAGAAGTTGTAGAAGGAACAGTTGTTCTTGTTACAAAAAAAGAAGTAATCATTAATATTGGTTACAAATCTGAAGGAGTTGTTGCAGCTTCTGAATTCCGTTACAATCCTGAATTGAAAGCTGGGGATCTAGTTGATGTTTATGTTGAGTGTCAGGAAGACAAGATGGGACAATTAGTTGTTTCTCACAGAACAGCTCGTATGCACAAAGCTTGGCTTCGTGTGAATGACGTATTACGTACAGGTGAAGTTATCACTGGTTTCGTGAAATGTCGTACGAAAGGTGGTTTAATCGTAGATGTATTTGGAATTGAAGCATTCTTGCCAGGGTCTCAAATTGACGTTAAGCCTATCCGTGATTATGACGTTTATGTTGGTAAAAACATGGAATTCAAAGTTGTTAAAATCAACCAAGAATTTAGAAACGTTGTTGTTTCTCACAAAGCGCTTATTGAAGCGGAATTGGAAGAACAGAAAAAACAAATTATTTCTGGTCTTGAGAAAGGTCAAGTATTGGAAGGAACTGTTAAGAACATCACATCTTATGGTGTATTCATCGATTTAGGTGGAGTTGATGGTTTGATTCACATCACAGATTTATCTTGGGGTCGTGTAAATCACCCAGAAGAAATAGTTGAACTAGATCAAAAATTAAACGTTGTTATTCTTGACTTTGATGATGAGAAGAAAAGAATTGCGTTAGGTCTTAAGCAATTGCAACCACATCCATGGGATGCTTTGAGTACTGAATTAAACATCGGTGACAAAGTTCAAGGAAAAGTTGTTGTTATGGCAGATTACGGTGCTTTCGTTGAAATCGCTGCAGGAGTTGAAGGATTAATCCACGTTTCAGAAATGAGCTGGTCACAACACTTACGTTCTGCGCAAGATTTCATGTCAGTTGGAGACACTGTTGAAGCTGTTATTTTGACTTTAGATCGTGAAGAGCGCAAAATGTCATTGGGTATTAAGCAATTGATGCCAGATCCATGGGCTAACATTGAAGGTAAATATTCTGTTGCTTCTAAGCACAATGCTAAAGTTCGTAATTTCACTAACTTCGGTGTATTCGTTGAATTAGAAGAAGGTGTTGACGGATTGATTCACATTTCTGATCTATCTTGGCAAAAGAAAATCAAGCATCCATCTGAATTCTGTAAAGTAGGAGATGATATGCAGGTTGTTGTTTTGGAAATAGATAGAGAAAACAGAAGAATCTCTTTAGGACACAAACAATTAGAAGAAAATCCATGGGATGTATTTGAAACTATCTTCGGAGAAGGATCTGTGCACCAAGGAACAATCATTGAAAACAAAGATAAGTCTGGAATCGTTTCTCTTCCTTACGGTGTTGAAGGTATTTGCCCTGCAAAACACTTGAGAAAAGAAGACGGTACTAACGCGAAAATTGAAGACACACTTGATTTCAAAGTAATTGAATTCAACAAAGAATCAAAAAAGATCGTTGTTTCTCATACACGTACATATGAAGAAGGTGAGGATAAGCCAACTGTTGCACCAAAAGGAGCAGCTAAAAAATCCGCTAATGCAGGATCACCAACTTCTCAAGCAGTAAAAGCTAATAACCAAAACATAGAGAAATCTACATTAGGTGACTTAGGTGGACTTGCTGAGTTGAAAGAAAAAATGGAGAAAGGAAAATAATCCTTGATCTTTAATAAGCTAAAAGCCGCCCCTCGACAAGCTCGGGGAGCGGCTTTTTTTTGTTCCAACAAAAAGATAAAACTTTGTGATAGATAAGTTGTTCTGTCTTTTTTTAGCCACTGATGCACAGATTTTGAAATTCTATTCATCAATAAAATAGTAATGTCATATTAACCTTCTTAACAGTGAATCTGCAGAAATCTTATTCTTTGATCTGTGACTTATTTTTTTAGCGGTGAGGTCAATTTAATTCACATAAAAAAACCACGAATACAAAAGTACACGTGGTTTAAAATCTTATAAAGATTGTTTTAATCTACTGAATTTGCAAGTGCAATTAATTGATCTTCAGATTTAAAACCAACTACCTGTTTGATTAATTTTCCTGTTCCATCGATAATTAATAAAGTTGGATAAGCTTGAACTTTATATAATCTTGAAATTTCTGGTCCATCAGCATCTAATTCACAATCTATTTTCAAATTGATGAATTTATCATTGAACAATTCACCCACTTCAGCATTTTTAAACGAAGTTGCTGCCATTTTTTTGCAAGGTCCACACCAACTTGTGTGTGCATCAATGAATATCAATTGGTCATTTTCAAGAGCTTCAGCTTTCGCTTTTTCAAGTGACAAACTTTTAAATTTAATCCCTTCTCCTTCTTTTTCTTTAGGTGATTCACTCTTTACAACAAAAGCCATTGTAATTAGTCCTAGCGCTAGTATTCCAACTATTTTTTTCATTCTCTTAATTTTGAGTTTAAATTACAAACTATTTTTAGAACTTCGAATACAAAAAAAGTAATTCTTAAAGTCCAAAGTTGTTACCTTTGACTCAATAATCATTCCAATAAAATGACATTCGATTGTATAGTATTTATTGACTCAACTCTTGATAGAAAAACTGAAGTTCAGAATTTCATCCAAGATTGGTATGCTGCTACTACTTATATTGAAACGAAAACATCTGGGTCAACAGGTGAAGCGAAAATAATCTCATTGGAGAAATCGAAAATGATCATTTCTGCAAAGAAAACGCTCTCATTTTTGGGACTAAAAAAAGGGGACACAGCCCTACTCTGCTTGCCTATTAATACTATTGCTGGGAAAATGATGGTTGTGAGAGCAATTGTTGGTGAATTAAAGCTCGTTATTGGACAGATTGATTCTAACCCTCTGCAACAGATCAACCAAAGAATTGATTTTGTGGCAATGGTTCCACTTCAATTTCAGAATTCCATTGAACATAACAAAGTTAAGCTCAAATCAATAAAATCAATTATTGTTGGCGGTGGACCTATTTCATCAAAATTGGAAAAACAGACGATAACAAGCAATGTGAAAGCTTTTCAAACGTATGGAATGACAGAAACTATATCCCATGTTGCGCTTCGTGAAATAGGAAATAAAAAAGATTTACGTTACCATGCTTTAGAAGGAGTTTCATTCAGTGAGAAAAATGAGCAACTCATTATAAATTACCCTGAAATTGGTATAGTAGATTTACACACAGCCGATTTGGTGACATTATCTAATTCAACTAGTTTCGAATGGATTGGAAGAGCTGACTTTATAATTAATGTTGGTGGAATTAAATTAAATCCAGAAGAAATTGAAGCTATTTTATCTGAATACATTTCTGTTCCATTTATTATATCAAGTATCAAGGATGACAAATTGGGTGAAAAAGTGATTCTTCTCATAGAAGGAAATGATTCTGTTGTTTTGGATGAAATTGCTTTACTAGAAAAACTCACGAAATTTGCTATTCCAAATTCTATTTATAATATTCCTATTTTTTCAAGAACAGAAAGCGGTAAAATAAATAGAATAGAAACCTTAAAATTGCTTCACATCATTTAATTTGAAGAAATATTACGACATACTTGGTTTACCGATGGGTGCTAGCACTGTAGAGATTAGAAAAAGCTACAGAAAATTGGCTATGCGTTATCATCCAGATAAAAATCCATCGCCGCAAGCGTCAGTTCAATTTATCGCTATTACAAATGCGTACGAGATATTAATGGGTAAAAAAGATGCTCCTATCTTGAAAATAAGTAATGGTAGACAAGCAGTAAAAGTTCATGTAAAGAAACAAGAAGAACGAATAAAAGATGCCAAGAAACGCTATTTCGAGCAACAACAGAAGGAAAAGGAAGCAGAAGAACGTTTCTATAAAAGTTTGTTTATTGGTCGTAAATGGAAAATTATTAAACTCAATTCCATCTTAGGAACAATTATAGCGCTGTTAATTATAACTGATTTTTTTCTACCACATCATTATGAGAAAGATAGAATCACCCATATTTCTATCAATAATAATTTTGGATCAAAAGGAGAATTTATTTCGTTGGTAAGAACCCAAAAGAATAATGAATATTGGGTAAAAGATACAGATGGCGGGAAATATGAATATTACCCAGAAATATTGATAGAGAAAACATGGATTTTCCATGGATCTTCGAGGTTAATCTCTCATCAAAAAATCAGGTACAGCTATTATTCAATACACTATACTTTTTATTCAATTAGCTCCTTTCTGATTTTTATATTTTTTCTACCGCTTTTTACTCGGATTTACAAACGACCCACAGTCATATTTACCGTTTGTTACTATATCAGTTTGTATTTATCGGGGATTTTAATAGTGCTCTTCTTACTTTCAGATGACCGATGGGGGCATTTATTGACTTTAGGTTTTCTGTAATTTAGCGTTTCATAGCCCTATCCATGTCGCGCTTGTCATCTTTTTCTTTTAAATCTTCGCGTTTATCGTGTAATTTTTTCCCTTGAGCGCAAGCAATTTCTAATTTAATCCACCCTTTCTCTGACAAGAACATTCTCAAAGGAACCAATGTATTACCTTTAATTTTCAGGAATTTTTCAATTTTCAGAATTTCCTTTTTATTCAGTAATAATTTTCTATCTCCTCTTGGTTTATGGTTGTAAAAAGAGGCGTTTTCATACTCTGTGACATGCATATTTCTAATCCACACTTCTCCTCCACTCATGATACAATAAGCCTCTAAAATACTAGCTTTACCATTTCGAATGCTTTTAATTTCAGTTCCAGTCAACTGAACGCCAGCAACATAATCGTCAAGCAAGTGGTATTCAAACCTCGCTCTTTTATTACGTATGTTAACCTCGTTCTTTGCCATTCTTATTGAAATCTATTTGCAAAAGTAAGATTTTTAGTGGAATTGTGATTTTACAAAGGTTACACTGTTCAAAACATCTCTTATTTATTGCGTAATTAAATTCAATAATAGCTTAATTTTATCGTGTGAAAATTCCTTCGAAACATATTGAAAACGCTGTTGAGCAGTTGTCCTCTTTACCAGGCATCGGTAAAAGAACTGCTCTTCGTTTGGTACTCCAAATTCTAAACCGTTCAGAAGGTGAAATTGAGCAATTTTCGAAGGCTTTCACCGATATGAAGTTGCATGTGAAAAAATGTACTTCTTGTGGAAATGTTTCTGACACGGTTATTTGTTCTATTTGTTCGGATGAAAAAAGAGATCAGTCGATAATTTGTGTTGTAGAGGATATTAGAGATGTTTTAGCAATTGAGTCAACTGAATCTTTTAAAGGAATTTATCATGTTTTAGACGGAATAATTTCTCCAATGGATGGTGTTGGACCTTCGGATTTGAATATTCAAACACTCGTTGACAAAGCAGATACCGGAACAATAAATGAAATAATATTTGCTTTGAGTCCAACCATGGAAGGAGATACAACTAATTTCTATCTTTATAAAAAATTGGGAGATAAAGAAGTAATGATTACAACCCTTTCAAGAGGTGTATCCGCTGGAACAGAATTACAATATGCGGATGAAATCACATTAGGGCGCTCATTATTGCAGCGTCAGCCGTTCAAAATGTAAATAATCACTACATTTGACAAAACCTTAATTTATTTTTATGTTCAAAGAATTCAAGACATTTATCATGCGTGGTAATGTGGTAGATTTAGCTGTAGCTGTCATTATCGGAGCTGCATTCAGTGCAATTGTAGGCTCTTTTATTAATGATGTTATAACACCCTTGTTATTAAAACCAGCAATGGATGCTTTGGGTGTTGCGCAACTTGAAAAACTCACGTGGAATGGAGCTCTATATGGGAAATTCTTAGCTGCAATAATTAATTTTGTTGTTGTGGCATTAATCGTATTCTTAATGATTAAAGGGCTCAATAAAGCATCTAAGAAAAAAGAAGAAACGGTTCCAACTGCTCCACCAGCACCAACAATGGATCAAGAATTATTGACTGAGATTAGAGATTTGTTGAAGAAATAAACAACTAACTTTTATGGAAAGGTCGGAATGAAATAATTTTATTCTGACCTTTTTTTGTTTTCACTATTTGCTTTCGGGATACCTTTTGGCATAATCAATAATTTCATTTGAAGGAATTTCAAAGGTGCCATTTGATAGCTCAATAATACTTTGAATCATGCATTTGGCAACGTTTATAACTTCTACTGGTCGGTATTTATTTATAAGTCCTGTCTTCCCAAGGAAATTACCGATTGAAATTGATAATTTT
>CANITF010000044.1 GCA_947470515.1 Flavobacteriales bacterium | reverse complement strand
ACTATTTCAATTCCTTCTCTTCAGAAGAACACGACTCCAATCCGTCAGCTGACGGATTGTGCTCTACCAACTGAGCTACTCTCGCTTATTTCAAAAAACAGGTTTAAAGCTGTATTCCGTTTAGTATAATGAAAGCCGATGCTTTCTTTTGTAACGGGCGACAAATGTATAAAGTATTTCTAAAAATCAATGAGATTTTATAATTTTTTTTAAAGTTATTTTATCCGCCAGTTATTTTTTTTATTTCATTTAACTTCATTAATGCCTCTACTGGTGTAAGTGAATTAATATCAATAGCAATTAATTCTTCTCTAATCTGCTCAAGAACAGGGTCGTTTAGTTGGAAGAAGCTTAGTTGCATGTTTTCTGAAGCAATTGCATCTTTCACTTTTGATTTCATATTTTGTTTCCCTCCCATGTCATGAGACGACTCCAGTTCTTTTAACATAAGTTCTGCTCTTGACAATACTTGTTGAGGCATTCCTGCTAGTTTGGCTACATGAATTCCAAATGAATGTTCACTTCCACCAGGAACTAATTTACGCATGAAAAGAATTTTGGAACCTATTTCTTTCACTGAAACGTTGAAATTTTTGACTCTATCGAATTTTTTAGTCATTTCATTCAACTCGTGATAATGTGTTGCAAACAACGTTTTTGCTTTAACTTTGGGAGTTTCATGCAGGTATTCTGCAATGGCCCAGGCTATAGAAATTCCATCATAAGTACTCGTGCCTCTTCCAATTTCATCTAAAAGGATCAAACTTCTTTCAGAAAGATTATTCAAAATACTAGCAGTTTCATTCATTTCAACCATGAAAGTAGATTCTCCGGATGAAATATTATCAGAAGCCCCTACCCTTGTAAAAACTTTGTCGACCAATCCAAGTTCAGCTTTTTCTGCAGGAACAAAAGATCCAATTTGAGCCATCAAACTTATTAAAGCTGTTTGACGTAAAATTGCACTTTTTCCGCTCATGTTTGGTCCAGTAATCATAATGATTTGTTGTTTATCACAATCCAAATAAACATCATTCGCAATATATTCCTCGCCAACTTTTAATTGCTTTTCAATAACGGGATGACGTCCCTGCACAATTTCAAGCGCAAAACCATTATTTATTAAAGGTAGATTATAATTGTTTTGGATAGCAACATTCGCAAAAGACAACAAGCAATCCAACTGTGCTATTAGAAAAGCATTGTGCTGAATTAATTGAATGTAGTCTGACATTTCAAACACAAGATCTTGAAACATTTTTGTTTCAATTGCATGAATCTTTTCTTCTGCGCCTAATATTTTTGTTTCGTATATTTTTAGTTCTTCTGTTATATATCTTTCCGCACTAACGAGTGTTTGTTTTCGAATCCATTCTTCAGGAACTTTATCTTTATGCGTATTTCGCACTTCCAAATAATATCCAAAAACATTATTAAAAGCAACTTTTAAACTTGGAATTCCAGTGCGTTCAGATTCTCTGTTTTGTAAATCTTCCAGGTATTCTTTGCCATTAAAAGAAATTGTTCTAAGCTCATCCAATTCTGTATTACACCCTTCTCGAATAACAAAACCTTTACCGATTTGGACAGCTGGTTCATCTACCAAACGGGTTTCAATTAATTGAATTAGTTTCATACACGGATTCAACTGATCGGTGATTTTTTTCAAGAGTGAGCTATCTGTTTCGCTAATTATATGTTTAATCGGATCAATTTGAAGCAAGGTCCTCCTCATTTGAATTACTTCTCTTGGGTTCACTTTACCAACTGCAACTTTCGAAATCAAGCGTTCAATATCTCCGATTTCATTTAAACGTTCACCAATTGCAAATGCATTTTGAGTTGTTTCTTTCAAATATTTTACTGCTTGAAGTCGGTCATTTATTGGTTGTTCATCTTTTAATGGCAACACAATCCAACGTTTCATCATTCGACCACCCATTGGGGTTTTCGTTTGATCTAAAATATCAGCTAAAGTGGTAGCATTTTCATGTGGAGAACTGATTAATTCCAAATTACGAACAGTAAATCGATCTAGCCATACATATTTTTCTTCTTCAATACGTGAAATCGAAGTAATATGTCCAAGTTTATTTTGTTGATTTTCTGAAAGGTAAAATAAAATTGCTCCGGCTGCTATTACTGCCAAATTCAAATTTTCGACACCAAACCCTTTCAACGATTTTGTTTCAAAATGATTATTCAATGATTCATTTGAAAAATCTTTTGTAAAAACCCAATCTTCTAATCGGAAGGTATAATACTTATCGCCAAAAAGTTCCTGGTATTCTTTAGATTTATTTTTCTGATAAAGGATTTCAGTTGGCTCGAATCCTTGAATCAATTTATCAATATATTCTTTACTCCCTTGAGCAACCAAAAATTCACCTGTTGAAACATCTAAAAAAGAAATACCATGTTCTTCTTTATCAAAATGAATAGCGCACAAAAAATTGTTTTTATTCTTGTCTAAAACATTGTCATTGAAAGAAACGCCTGGAGTAACCAATTCCGTAACACCTCTTTTGACAATTGTTTTTGTCATTTTTGGATCTTCCAATTGATCACAAATAGCCACTCTCAACCCTGCTCGAACTAATTTTGGCAAATAAGTATCAATTGAATGGTGAGGAAAACCAGCCAATTCTATTTCAGAAGGAGAACCTGCGCCTCTTTTGGTTAATGTTATTCCTAATATCTTTGACGTTCGAATAGCATCTTCACCAAATGTTTCGTAAAAATCACCCACACGAAAAAGCAACAAAGCTTGAGGATGGCGCGCTTTGATTTGATTGTATTGCTTCATTAAAGGTGTTTCGTTCGCGCTTTTTTCTTCTTTTTTGGTCGCCAAGTGAAATGAATTTGTGATTTTTGTAGGTAAATTTAAAGCCTAGCAGCGAGTAGACAAAACTTCTTCGGTGTATATTTTCAACAAAATGAATAAAAAACTGAAATTATGGGAACTCGATCGCGTATCTGAGGAAGATTTTAAGCATCAAAAAAAATTTCCCATCATTGTTATTCTCAATGATATCAGAAGTTTAAACAACATCGGATCCTTCTTTAGAACCGCTGATGCATTTAATGTTGAAAAGATTTATTTATGCGGAATAACAGCCATTCCTCCTCATCGAGATATCCAAAAAACGGCATTGGGAGCAACAGAAACCGTTGAATGGGAATACCGACAATCAATCGATGACCTAATTAAAGATTTAAAAGAATCAAGTATTTCAATTTGTAGTATCGAACAAACTGAGAAAACTACATTCTTAAATGAAATCCAAACGTTAACCGATTCAAAATTTGCACTTGTGTTTGGAAATGAAGTGAATGGTGTTGACCAAAAAGTAATTGATGCATCAAATTACATCATTGAAATTCCACAGTTTGGAACAAAGCACAGTTTGAACGTTTCTGTTTGCGCGGGAGTAGTTATTTGGGAATTCGCTAAGAAATTTATTTAATTCCTTTTTATTTAAACAGAAGGGAGAGTTAACTGTTTAAGAACAAATAATTAACTTTGCGCTTTTTAGTCAGAATAAACAATGATACAAACAGATATAATAATAATCGGTGCAGGGCCAGTTGGCTTGTTTACCGTTTTTGAGGCAGGACTTTTAAAATTAAAATGCCATTTAATTGATTCTTTGCCGCTTGCAGGGGGTCAATGTTCGGAGATATATCCAAAAAAACCTATTTACGATATCCCAGGATTCCCTAGTATTTTGGCAGGTGAGTTAATCGACAATTTAATGGAGCAGGCTGCTCCATTCAAACCGGGTTTTACATTAGGTGAAGCGGCCATGTCGATTGTTAAAACAGAAGATAATAAATTTATTGTTACAACTATAAAAGGAACGAAACATGAAGCCCCAATTGTTATGATTGCGGGTGGTTTGGGCGTTTTTGAACCAAGAAAGCCGCCTATTGAATCGCTTGACAAATACGAAGATAAGGGCGTTGAATACATTATCAAAGATCCAGAATTTTATAGAGGAAAACGCGTTGTGATTGCTGGTGGAGGTGATTCTGCATTGGACTGGTCCATTTTCCTTTCAGAAAAAAACATCGCAAAAGAAGTAGTATTAGTTCACAGAAGTAGTTCTTTTAGAGGTCATTTAGATTCCGTTCAAAAAGTAATAGACATGGCTGAATCTGGGAAAATTATTTTAGTGACTGAAGCTGAAGTAACTGGTATTAATGGTGGTGATAAATTAGAAAGTGTAATCATAACACATCAAAAAGACGGTGAAATAATTCGTGAAACAGATCATTTGATTCCATTATTTGGATTGAAACCAAGTTTGGGACCTATTGCTGATTGGGGATTAGAGATTGATAAAAATGCTATAAAAGTCAACACCTTAGATTATTCCACCAATATTCCAGGAATTTATGCTATTGGGGATGTTAATACGTATGAAAACAAGTTGAAATTAATCTTGTGTGGATTCCATGAAGGAACGCTTGCTGTTCAATCGGCCTTTGCTAGAATTCATCCGGATAAGAAGAATATTTTGAAATATACTACCGTAAATGGTGTTCAAGGATTTTAACCAAAATTGAAATTGTCAAAAATTCGAAAAAAACTCGTCAAAACTGATGAGTTTTTTTGTGCTTAATAATTGAATGAAATACTTTAACTTTGACATTCAAATTTATCGTATGAAATCAGTAACTGTATTGGAATTAAAACAAATGATTGATAACAATGAAGATTTTCAATTGATTGATGTAAGAGAGCCACATGAAAACGAAATTTGTACCTTAAATGGTTTATTAATTCCATTAGCAGAAATTCCAAACAACATCAATGCAATCAATAAAGAAGGCAAAGTGATTATTCAATGTCGATCTGGCGCGAGAAGTGGAAATGCGGTTCATTTTTTAGAGGATAATTATGCATTCGATAATTTGTACAATTTGACTGGAGGAATACTTGCTTGGGCAAAAGAGATTGATCCAACAATGGAAACCTATTAAATCTTTCTATGAACCGTAAGAATATCAATGCTGTTGTAATTCTTGGAATTATTTCCTTGGCCAGCATACTTGTGGTTCAAATGGTTTGGATGCGAAAAACAATTTCAATTCAACAAACCAATATTGCAATTCAGGAAAAAGAAGACAGTTTGAATCTGAAGCAATTTTCTGAACAAGCCCATATTGCATTAAGAAATTTACTAGAAGAAATCTCAACACAAACTGCTGATAGTTCTGACCTTTACGGAGCCGTAAAACAAGTTCGAACCAATTATTTCACTGTTGATATAAATGAAGAATTACATCCTTATTATTTAGAAACACTTCTAAAAAAAGAATTTTACGATCAAAACATTCACCAAGATTTTCAATATGGTATTTACGATTGTTTCACAGATTCAATTGTTTTTGGAAACCTCATAAAATTCACTAAAGATTCTCTTTACGCGCCCGTTTCAGATACAATAACTGGAATAACTTCTGCAAAATTAAGTTGGAAAAAGGATGGTCATTATTTCACAGTTTATTTCCCAAATGTGATTTCCGAATCTATAAGCAATTCAGAGCCCTTAATTTCACCGTGGATTTACGTTTCAATAATTGTATTATTGGTACTCGTATTCTTTGGATATACATTGGCAGTAATTCTTCGTCAAAAAAGACTGTCTGAAATTAAGACAGATTTTATTAATAACATGACACACGAATTGAAAACACCGATTGCAACAATTGCACTTTCAAGTGAGATGTTACTGCGCAATGATTTTTCAAATGATGAAGAAAAATTAAAACGATATGCCGGTATTATTCACAAAGAAAACAAACGACTTGAAACCCAAGTTGAACGGGTTTTGAATGTGGCGAAATTGGATAAAGAGCATTTAGTTTTATCGAAAGAACTTATGGACATTCATGAGTTATTAGAAGAAGCTCAAGAAAATATCAATTTCAATCAATCTGAACAAGGTGTAAAAGTCGAGTTGAATTTAAATGCCGAATCGGGTGCAATAAATGCTGACCCTGTTCATATCACAAATGTTATTTACAACCTCTTAGACAATGCTGTGAAATATTGTGAAATAATTCCCGAAATAAAAGTTAGCACACGAACTGATAAAAAAGGGATTGTCATAGAATTCACAGATAATGGAATTGGCATGAAACGGGAAGAGCTTAAACTGATTTTTGATAAGTTCTACCGCATCCCAACAGGTAATTTACACAATGTCAAAGGCTTTGGTTTAGGATTGTACTATGTTCGATTAATCATTCAAGAACATGGAGGTACAATTGATGTTAAAAGTCAAGTCGGAAAAGGAACTACGTTTACAATTTGGCTTCCAAAAAATTAATACTTTACTATTAAAACCGAATTATGTTATCCTCTCAACTGAAAATAGAACTAGCAGAAACAATTCGCCATTATAATTCAAAAGGATGGTCACCGGCTACTTCAACAAATTATTCTTTTAAAGATGAAATGGGATCTATCTGGGTTTCAAAATCAGGAATTGATAAAGCTCAATTTGATGCAAGTGATTTTATTACAATTACAAAAGACGGGATTGCTTGCGGTGAATTTGAAGGGTTAAAACCCTCAGCAGAAACATTGATTCATTGTGCTGTTTATGAGCTGTTCCCTGAAACAACCGTTATTTTGCACAGTCATTCAGTTTATCCTGTTTTGGTCTCTTCTCAATTAGCAGACAAATTAAGTGTTAGCGGTTACGAAATCCAGAAAGGATTTGAAGGACAGATTTCACATCATAATACGCTTGAAATACCAATTTTTGCTAATTCACAAGATATTAAAACATTTGCGAAAACACTGATTAACAGCAAATCGAAAATTCAAAATCATTCCTTCATTATGCGTAAACATGGCACGTATGCTTGGGGAAGAAATTTATTTGAAGCAAAGAGACATTTAGAATCTTTGGAGTATTTGTGCCAATGTGAATGGATGGCTCAACAAAATTTGTAATTCGTAATTCGTAACTAGCAACTTGTAACTTGTAACTAAAAAAAAATGGCGATACTTTCAATACCAGAGCAAAACATTGAAATTCGAGACCCAAATGAGATTCGTGAATTTTTTACTAATCGAGGAATCTTTTTTGACCAGTGGGAATGTTCGATTCAATTTGATGATAATGCATCTCAAACAGAAATTATAGCGGCTTATTCCAAAGATTTAAAACCTTTCATGGAAAATGGTGGTTATGAAACTGCAGATGTAATTTCAATCAATAAGTTAACAGAAAATTACGATGCAATACGTTCAAAATTTTTAGCAGAGCATACACATTCAGAAGATGAAATTCGATTTTTTGTTGATGGAAAAGGAATCTTTTGGTTCAATCTTGAAACAGAACCAGTATTCAATCTTTTATGTGAAAAAGGAGATTTAATTTCAGTTCCAGCGGGCACCAAACATTGGTTTGACGCAGGAGAAAATAATCCCTTCGTAAAAGCAATTCGAATATTTATTGATATGACAGGTTGGATTCCAAATTATACAGAATCAAAACTTGAACTTAAATTTTCGGATTTTGAAATGCCAAAATGATTCTAGAAGTTATAAACGTATCCTATATTTAATCCCCAATTCATTAATGAAGTGTGATATAATTCACCAATTTTATGCTCATGCAATTCGTTGGTCGATAAGTTGATGAATGTTGTATTTATATCAGCATCTGCGTGTGTTACATTTGTACCATGAATTTCATCTTTCATATACCTTACATTCGCATATTCGAAATGATTAAACCCATTTAAAAAGCTTCCTGAAATCAGCAATTTATGCTTGTTTTCATCTTCAAAGGTTTTGAAAATTCTATCTAAAGAAATTTCAACTCCTATTTCTCCTCCATATACAAAACCAATATCTTTTTGAGTTGTTTTTCTATCTAGAGGTTTGCAATCATCAACATCTGATGGATCTGTAATTACGATATTAGTTCGGTATTTTGCTAAACCAATTTGAGGGGTAATAAATCCTCTAACTGCTCTAAAATCATTTCCAATCATAAATTTCGTTCCGAGCAAATATTTTCTCAAGGAACTTTTGTAATAAACATTGGTGGATGTTTGACTCGAATCAGAAAAGAAATACGTTTGTTCAAGGGATTTTTGAGAATATGTTCCCCAACTTCCTTTGATTTCAATATAAAATGGAGCGCCATAAAAAGGACTATAAGAACCTTGAATACCAAAACCAATGTTGGTGTTCATATTGGGCATTATACTTTTAATTGGGCTGTCAATTGGGATAAAAACTCCAATTTGACCTTTTTGAGTAAAAGAAAATAAACTAACGAAACTAAAAGTAAAAAATAGTAATGCTTTTTTCATACGTCTTTATTTTAAGTTTGACCGTCAAAGTTATTTAAATGTTACACGACCTTAGCAATTTTTATACCATATAAGATGAAGCAAATACTTTTTGATGTTTATCTTTACAACATGCAAATCAAAAACGTTAAGTATATTCTAACTGATATTGAAGGAACAACGACTTCTATTAGTTTCGTTTATGATACATTGTTTCCCTATTTCAGAAAACACATTTTTGAATTAAAGGAATTAACCCATTTGCAAGAGGTTCAAGAAGCATTTAAAAAAACGGTTGAATTAGCCTATACGTTAGAAGGTGAAAAAATTCGATCAGTTGATGAAATAATTGAAAAGTTATTAAAATGGAGTAAAGAAGACAGAAAAATAACTCCTTTAAAAACTGTTCAAGGTATCATTTGGGAAAATGGCTATAAGAATGGCGAAATAAAAGGTCATGTATATGCCGATGTTGCTGATGCTTTAAAAAGATGGGAGAAACAAGGATTAAAAATGGGGGTTTTTTCTTCTGGTTCAATTACTGCTCAAAAATTAATTTTTGGATACAGCGAAAGTGGTGATTTAACTCCCTTTTTCTGCAATTATTTTGACACCACAACAGGAACAAAAAGAGAGAAAGAAACCTACCAGAAAATAGCTGAAGAATTATTACTAAAGCCATCTGAAATTCTTTTTCTTTCTGATATTGTTGAAGAATTAGATGCTGCGGATCAAATTGGTTATCAAACAATCCAACTTACTCGACCTGGAACTGAAGCAAATTGGAAAAGTACCGCAATTGATTTTAATCAAATAGAAATAATAAATAACTGAAAACTGAATCAGAATACATGAGTAAATTTCGCACAATTTGGACTACCGAAGACAAGTATGTTGAAGTAATTGATCAACGCAAACTTCCGCATGAATTTGTTGTTGTCAAACTTGAAACATACGAAGATGCTGAAGAGGCGATCAAAGAAATGACAGTTAGAGGAGCTCCTCTAATTGGTGCAACTGCAGCTTATGGGATTTATTTAGCAGTAAGAGAAATGATTGAAGACGAGTTGGAAGGAACATTTTTGGATCAAGCATTTTCAGATTTAAGAGCTTCTCGACCAACTGCAGTTAACTTGTTTTGGGCATTAGATAAAATGCGTGTTGCATTAGATAATTGTGAATCAGACTTTTTAACATGCGCGTGGGATGCCGCAAATGCAATAGTTGAAGAAGATGTTGAAACGTGCAGAATGATTGGTGTTCATGGATTACCGATAATTGAAGAACTTGCTAAAAACAAAAATGGTGAAGTAGTAAATATATTAACACATTGTAATGCTGGAATGTTGGGTTGTGTGGAATGGGGAACAATTACTTCACCAATCTATCAAGCAATCCAAAAAGGAATAAAAGTTCATGTATGGGTGGACGAAACTCGACCAAGAAACCAAGGTTCAAACCTTACTTGTTATGAATTGACAAAACACGCTGTTCCTCATACCTTGATTGTTGACAATGCTGGAGGGCATCTTATGCAGCACGGAATGGTTGACATGGTGATTGTTGGAACAGATAGAACAACTCGAAATGGAGATGTAGCAAATAAAATTGGCACCTATTTAAAAGCGCTTGCTGCGAAAGACAATAATATTCCCTTTTATGTGGCTTTACCTTCAACGACTTTAGACATGTCAATTCGTGATGGATTGAAAGAAATTCCGATTGAAGAACGCAATCAAGACGAAGTGCGCTATATGATTGGTAAAGGTCCATCTGGAAAAATAGAACCTGTTTTAATTTGTCCTGAAACAACTCCTGCAAGTAATTATGGGTTTGATGTAACACCGGCAAGATTAATTACAAAAATAATAACCGAAAGGGGAATTTGCGATGCTTCAGAGGAAGGATTGTTAAGTTTATTTCCTGAATAAATATTTTCAATTTTAACTAAAACAAAAAATCTCCATCCTATTTCTAAGATGGAGATTTTCATTTTCTAGTTGATCGATTATTCAGCAATTATAACTGAATAGCTTTTGGTCAATTGACCATTGCTAATTTTAATGAAATATGTCCCACTATAAAGTGTACTCACATTAAAATAACAAATTGTACTTCCTTGATAAATTGTTTGCGTTTGAATTGATTTACCAGTTGCATCAACTAATTCTGCAACAATATTTCCTTCTTGTAACCCTGAAGACTGAACGATTAAAACATCAGCAGTTGGATTTGGGAAAATATTAAACGTTGTTGTAGTGATTTCATTAACATTAGAAACTGAAGTATAAGTTGTAACAGCTTCAGAAATTGTAGTCACTTTAGCTGCAGTTTTATTTCCATAAAATGTTGGTCCAACAGCATACGGATATGCAGAATTGTGATTCACATCAACAGTTGCAAAATAACAATAGATCCCATTTGGATACAAGGATATTGGATATTCTGGAGTGTTACAAATTCTACCATTATGGGCATCTAGATAACTCGGATCTGATGGATGTGCAACAAATTCGTAATCTTCTCTGAAATAACCCAAAGGATAAGTTGTACTTACAACCGGTCCATCTGCAACATTAGTTCCATCAGCCCAAACAGTTCGGTCTGTAATATTTCTAAATTGATATCCTGATTTAATTCTAACAATTCCGCCTGTTCCATTAGTATTTGCATAACCATACGCACCATAAATTGGGAAACCATCGTAAGCAAAACCTATTAAAGGTGAATGTTCAGCAGGGTTAATAGCATATAATCCATCAGCCGCATAAATATCACAAACAGTTGAGATCACCGTTAAATCTAAATTAAAAGCGCTCGGGTTTTGATGATGGTGATAATTTCCATTCGCTGGATGACCTTTAGAACAATCAAATCCTAATTTTTCAGCAGGAACAGCATCTCTATTCCATGACTGTGATGTCATTGGTCCACCAGGACATGGAGACATTCCCGGTAAACCACCACACAATGAATTCGTGCCTGTATTCCAAGCAACACCGTCTCTATAATCAAAAAGAGCAACACCATTGATAAAGACACCAATATTACCACCATTTGTTGCTGTAAGCGTACCAGTATTTTGAGTTGGATTTAAAGGGAATTTAAAAATTGCATTTTGATCTGTTGCCACTGTAGGGTTACCATCAAGAAATGGTCCTGTAGGATAAGCTGGAATTCCATTGGTTGTAATATATGCCCAGTTTGCAGAATATTGAACAGTTTGCACATTTGCTTCTACAGCATCATTAATTACAGTTGGGTTCCCAGAAATATAATGACTTCCCATTATTCCAGTTGTATTTTGCAACCACTCAGAGATCGCAGGATTTGTTTGTGAAAAGCTCATTGAGGATATTCCAAGAGCAATTCCAAAAGATAGTTTTTTCATAGATTTAATTTTATAGAGTATTAGAGTTCAATTCAATTTAAAACTTGCGGACAGTTCGCTATTTTGGAAAAGAAAATCGTTTATTATACAAAAAAGTCTTGTCTGTTAAAGTATACAAAAAGGCAAGCAAGTCCTTTTTTTGGATTTCATTAAATTTCATTGGCGTGATTAACTGTGAACTGAGATGCCTGTCTTTCGTATTTATTCCATCACTGTAATAATTAATCACATCCTTTAATTTCCGAAACCTTCCATCGTGCATATATGGAAAAGTAAATTCAATATTTCGAAGTGTAGGGATTTTAAATTGCATGGAGTCTTTCACTCGTTGTGTAATAGCATAGCGACCAACATCATTTAACAGGCTGTCTATTTTCAATCCATTACTAGCGAAAAACGTATTTGTAAACAATGGAGCTTTATGACAAGAGGCGCAGTGTGTATTAAAGATTTTCAAACCATTTTTCTCTTGATCCGTGAAAGAAATACCCTTTTCTTTTCTTTGAACTTGATCATATTTTGAATTGGAAGAAACCAAGGAAACAGTGTATTGCGTCAGTGCTTTCATGATTGTTGCAGTATTAATTTCAGTTGAACCAAAAGCTTTTTTAAAAAGAGCAGGATATGTTTCTGAGATTGATAGTCTGCGAATTACTTCTTCTAAAGAATTATCCATCTCTGCTGGATGTTGGATTGGATTTATTCCCTGAACATCTAAATTATTTACACCACCGTCCCAATGAAAAGTACTGTTCCAAGCAAGGTTAATTAGTACAAGTGAATTTCTAGTGCCTTTTCTTCCTTCAATACCATGGCTAACTGCATGATCAACATGCGTGAAACCGGTATATTGCAAATGACAAGAAGCACAAGAAATTGTGCTATCTCGCGAAAGAATTGGATCATAAAACAATTTTCTTCCCAATTGAAAACATTCTTCGGTTAAAGGGTTTTTAGCAAAATTATAAACAGGTTTTGGCCATTTCTTAGGAACGACAAATTCAATCAATTCTGGATCCGATTGAATACTAAAGGAAATTAGACCAATTGAGAAAACGCAAAAAAAGAAAAACAGAATTTTATTTTTCATTTGGTAAAACTGTAAAAATTGAAGGCAAAATAGAAGAGATTTGCACTGCATTTAGGCCTGGAATCATAACATTACTAGACTTATTAAAATCAATTTCCTTCATAAATGCCAAGATATCAAATCCAATTAAAATATCCTTTGAGTTATTCCTTATTGGCAAATGAACTGTTTGAATAGTTTGATAAGGAGCAAGATATCCGCCTAAGTGAAACTCAAAACTTTTACTTTTTTCAGTAGATTTTGAAGAAGTCCCTTCCAATTTAAAATTGATATATCCACTGTTCCAAGCCCAATACATTCCATTTATTGGATCGAGTGCTCCATCTAAAATTCCTGCAACATTTGTTGTTGAATCAATTCCAATGGAAAATGAAAGGTAATCGAAATCTTCATTTTTAAAAGTGATCGAAAAACTTGAAGGTTCATCTAAATCGAACAAATAAAATTCGTTGGTTTTCTCTTTTAACCTTCCATCTTTAAAAAAAGAAAGATTCGAAACATAAAACCTACAGGTTGAAAATTTGTACCAAGATGAGTCTTCTAGAATATAGTTTTTATCCAATTCCAACGGTAAACCATTAAAAAGTGGCGTTAATTGTAAACCGCTATTTCCCTGTCCAAAAACAAAGAACTGAAATAGAAGTGTTACAATTATAAATAAAATCCTCAATACTTTCTTTTTGGAGGTGATGGTGGTCCGCCGGCACGTTTCAATACATCATGAATTAGTTCTTGTAATCTCTTTTGTTGATCTGGCGTACAAAGTGAGTTAACAACTTTGAAATAATCAAACGTCATTTGTTCTGTTTCACGCTGGTTTTCAACAATTTTATCAATCAACATTTTAATTTCAGAGCTGTCTTTTGATTTATCATTAAACGATTTGAACAAAGATTCATGTAAATTCCTACTGCGCTTTATAAGAGCATCCTTCTTTTTAAAGTGATCATCTTGAAGTGCAAGAATTTTAGTTTTTGCATTTCCAGAAAGATCTAGCATTTCAACTAATTGATTTCTATCTGGACGTTGAGGCCCTTTATGTCCTTTCAAAAAGATAAATAGTGTCCCAATGTTTATCAAGATTAAAACACTAATAATAATTTTATAAAATCTATTTGTTTTCATTATAGTTGGTCTAAATAAGAAAAATAGTCATTGTAAACTGTGGCATGTTCATTTTCAACTTTTTGTGTTTTATTGAAAGTTGCAATATTAACGGTTATTAAAAGTGCGATACTAGCAGCTGCTAGCCAAACAGCTTTTAAAGGAATCCGTCTGTTAAAAATATCGATTGATGAAGGAATTGCTTCGAGTTTTTTTCTCAAATTTTCAGAAATAGGAACACTTCTTAGTTCCTTAGAACTGTCTATTGTTTCCTTGATCCAAAATTCTTTTTTCGTTTCCATATTTTATAAGATGATAAAACTTTTAATAACTTGCGTTTGATGAATTATTTTTTTAACGTTCATTTTCTTCGTAATATTCAGATAAGCTTTTTTTCAAATTTTGTCTTGCACGAAAAATAAGTGATTCAACAGCAGACAAGGAGGTATTCATTATTTGCGCAATCTCCTCATAAGGAATACTTTCTAAATTGTATAATGTAAATGCTGTTTTCTGATTTTCTGGTAAAGCATTAATAGCAGCGAATAAAATTGCGCCTCTTTCTTGATTTTCTAATTCTAATCCAGGGTGCATAAAATTAGAACTAATTTGAATCGTTGTTTCAGCTTTGTCTAATGATATTATAAAACCAACTCTTTTTTTACGTGATTTTTTACGAAGAAATTCTTGGCATTTATTTACTGAAATGCGGTAAATCCAAGTAGATAATTTTGAATCGCCTTTGAATTGATTTATTGATAAAAAAACAGTTGTAAAAATCTCCTGTGTAACATCCTCCGCATCTTGTTCGTTTTGCAAAATTCCGAGTGACAAATTATACACTTTTTGTGAAAACAATTGAATCAAAGAGTTGAACGCCGACTGACTTCCTTTTTTTAATGCTTCAATTTCTGGGAAATCGTCCAATGGATTATTGCTTTTTTTATTATGAAGTAGTAACGAAATAAATTCTAAAACGTTGGGGAAGGTCAATTAAAAAGTCTACTACAATTCTCTATTCATTAAGAAATTTGCCAATATTATTAATGTTTCTTTTGCATTCTCATTTACTGTAATTGCTTCTAAAGAACTCATTGCTTTTGCATGGTAATTCTCCATTTCCTTTTCACAAAAAGCTCTAGCACCGATTTTTTCGTAAAGTGATTTTGTTTCTTCAATTTTCAATTCACTATTTCTTTCGACTGAAAGTTTCTCAAGAATTTGCTTTTGTTCTTCAGATGCTAAAAGAAATGCTTGTAAATTTAAAAGTGTCTTTTTATTCGAAATTACATCTCCTCCAACTTGTTTCCCAAATTTATCTGGATCAGCAAATAAATCTAAAATATCATCTTGTATCTGAAAAGCAATACCAATATTTTGTCCAAAATTATATATGTGTTTTCGATCTGATTCCGTTGCATTTCCTATAACTGCACCCATTTCTAAGGCACATCCCAATAATACAGATGTTTTAAGCCGAATCATTTCAATGTATTCATCAATTGAAACATCTTTTCGTGATTCGAAATCCATGTCCATTTGTTGACCTTCACAAACCTCAATAGCGGTTTTGTTGAACAATTCAATTAGTGGTTTTAAATGTTCAGGTCTTTGCTTGACTAATAATTGATACCCTTTTACGAAAAGCACATCGCCAGATAAAATTGCAATATTTTGATTCCACTTTGTATGAACAGTTTCTTTATTTCTGCGAAGAGGCGCTTCATCCATAATATCATCATGAATGAGTGTAAAGTTGTGAAAAACCTCAACGGACAAAGCAGCAGAAAGTGCATTTTCTTTTGTTTCCCCGAATAATTCTGCACCTAACAAAGTTAGGATTGGTCTCATTCTTTTACCTCCTAAACTTAGAAAGTATCTTAAGGGTTCATAGAGATTTCCAGGAGATTGCGGGAAATCAATTGCTTTGATTTCTTCCTCTAAATACGCACTGTATTGAGCTAAATCTTGCATTAGTTTTTAATCAAATTAATTAAATACGTTCCGTATCCGCTTTTAACGAGGGGTTCAGCTATTTGTTTTAATTTGTCTTTTGTAATAAATCCATTTCTATAAGCTACTTCCTCAATACAACCTATTTTCAAACCTTGACGTTCTTCAATCACTTGAACAAACTGACCAGCTTGCATTAAAGATGCAAAAGTTCCTGTATCAAGCCAAGCTGTTCCTCTGTCCAAAACTGCAACTTTTAGTTTTCCTTTTTTCAAATACTCAGCGTTGATGTCAGTAATTTCATATTCACCCCGAGCGGAAGGTTTTAAATCTTTAGCGATTTGAATAACTGAATTATCGTAAAAATATAAACCTGGAACAGCATAATTAGATTTAGGATGATTTGGTTTTTCTTCTATTGAAATGGCATTCATGTTTTCATCAAACTCAACTACTCCATATCTTTCAGGATCACTGACATGGTATGCGTATACAACACCTCCATCAGGGTCATTGTTCTCTTTTAATAGATTGTCCATACCAATTCCATAAAAGATATTATCACCGAGAACTAAAGCAACTTTATCATTGCCAATAAATTCTTCACCAATAACGAAGGCTTGCGCTAAACCATTTGGAACTTCTTGAACCGCGTATGAGAAGGTGCATCCTAAATTTTCTCCGTTTCCCAATAATTTTTCAAAATGCGGCAAATCATGTGGTGTAGAAATAATGAGAATTTCTTTAATTCCAGCACTCATTAATATTGATAATGGATAATATATCATTGGTTTATCATAAATTGGCATCAATTGTTTTGAAACGGCTAATGTCAATGGATGTAAACGTGTACCTGAACCTCCTGCTAGAATAATTCCTTTCATATCAATAATAATTTATTTTGAGTTTGTAAGAATTTGGTTTATTTCTCTTTCTTAATTTTTTTATTTTTGGCAGATTCATCATCGGTAACGGAAAATTGTAAGTCTGTCCAATCAAGATCCTTTTCTTCTGAATAAGCATCGAAATAAGGTTCTTCAAATGATTTTGTAGTCAGCTTTCTATCTAATGTTAATAACAGTGCTGGCAGAACAATTAAGTTTGTAAACAAGGCAACAAAATAAGTTAATGCTGACAAATAACCGAGCGCTTGCGTTCCACCAAAATCTGAAAAGACAAATACAATAAATCCAAAGAACAAAATTACAGAAGTGTAAATAATACTTAATCCAGTTTCACGAATTGAGATAGCGACACATTCTTTCAAGTCCCATTTTTTCATTTGCAGCTCTTGGCGATAGCGCGCAAGGAAATGGATAGTGTTATCTACTGTAATACCAAGAGCAATGGAAAAAATAATTAATGTTGAAGGCTTTAAAGGAATATTAAACCAGCCCATAATTCCGGCAGTTATTATCATAGGAATAATATTTGGGATCATTGAAATAACAACCATTTTAAAGGATGAAAATAACATACTCATCAAAGCGGCAATTGAAATAATAGCAAAGAGAATGCTTGACAATAAGTTCCATAATAAATACTTTGTTCCTTCGGAAACAACTACAGAAGTGCCTGTTAATATGACCCCATAATATTCTTGGTCTATTGATTTTCGAAGTTGATCCTTAAATCTTGGTTTTGAATAATAAGCTTTAATTTTTTCTGGATCATTATCAAATTGAAATTGCAAATCGCTGTTTTTTTGAGCGATTTCAGCAGTTAATGCGTTATATACGTTTGAATAATTTTCTAATAATGAATCAATATATTCATTTTCACCAGCATCAATTTTAGCATACAATCTTTCAATATCCTTTTTGTCCGGATTCATTATACTATCTATTTTATTGCGTATTATAGCAACTTCGTCCGCAACTTCATATGAACCGATGTCCTTCATTTGTGTTCGAACGCGAAGGATAAAATTTGTAGTATCTACCAATTCTTTTAAAGAAAAAGTAGAATTACTATTTGTAACATTAAAATTCTCAATGTATTTACTTAAACGAAGTCTGTCTCTTTTGGAAATAATGGTATATCTATCTGGATTATTGTCATAATAGGCCATGTTTATTACTTTGGTAAAATCAACAATCGAGATGCTTTTTGCGAAAAGTTCATCACTTGCCAACATTGCTTGAACTTCTTCAACTTTGTTTAATGTGTTTTTTCCAAACAAGCGACCTTTTTCCTTGTAATCGATCATTACTTCGAAGGGGATAGCTCCACCGAAATTATCTTCAATAAATTTAATGTCTTTTACAATTGGATCTTTTGGTGGGATATCACCAGTAAGATTCCCTGTAACATTCATTTTCACCATTCCAAATGCAGCAATTGCAGTTATAATGATTGTAACAATGTAAATTAAGGATCTTTTATGCGCTGTTAAATAAACAAGTTTTTCCAACAACCCTACAGCTAGTTTTCTGTCTAAATGTTTTAAATGTCGTTCAGGTGGATTTTTCAAGAACGATGCAAAAATAGGTATTAAGCATAATGAAACAACATAACAAAGCATGATGTTCAGCGTTGAAATCATACCGAATTCGAAAAATTTTTCAGAACTCGTAAACATAAATGTAATAAACCCAAGAGCAGTAGTTACATTTGTCAAAAACATTGCAATACCAGTTTTACTAACAACTCGTGTCAGCGCTTTCATCCTGTTGCCATGATGTCGATATTCTTGATGGTATTTGTTATAGAGGTATATACAATTGGGAATACCGATTACAATCATTAACGGCGGAATTAATGCCATCATAGCAGAAACGCCATATCCCATTGTTGCAATTGTTCCCATTGCCCAAATCACGGAGATGCCAACAACAGTCATACAAATCAAAACTGCTCTAAACGATCTAAAGAAAAAGTATATGAGAATTGATGTAATAAGCATTGATAGCCCAACAAAAATCAGCATTTCAGATTGAATTCTTTTTGCAATAATAACGCGTAAATAGGGCAATCCTGCGAAATGGAAGTTCCCGAAATCCTTTTCATATGTTATTGCCAGTTTTTGGATTTCTAGTACAACTTTTGATT
>CANITF010000043.1 GCA_947470515.1 Flavobacteriales bacterium | reverse complement strand
TTGCCGTTTCATGTTCCTCTTTCAAAACCAAAAATTTCTCTTTGGCTTGCAACATTTTTTCTTTTTTGATGTTTTCAGCTTCTTGTTCAGCCTCGCGAATTATTTGAGTTCTTTTGTTTTTCAGAATGACATTTTGCAAAAGGAAAACTCCAGCTCCTCCAGCTCCTAAACCTATTAAAATTCCTATAATACTCATTTTTTTAACTAATTAAATTACAACTAATCAAGTTGTATCAAAAAAACGAGAAGGGAAGAAATTTGAACTTTATTTTAACGAATCTAGCTCTTTTAACAAACCATCCAATCTATCTTCAACAGCTGAATAATCTGCTTCAATTTTATTGGTTGTACTTGAATTTGTAGGTTTTGTAGCTAGTTGAAGAGCAGTCATAGCAAGTAAATCTTGCATATCTTTTACCGCATAATTGTCCTGTAGCATTTTTATTGCTTTGTTAATGTCTTCAGCAGCTTTAGTAACTTTCGTTTCCTCTCCCTCATTTACAGTGATTGGATACGTTCTACCAGCAACGACGACTTTCAAGGACAATTTTCCCATTCGTTATTTTTTTAACTGACTTATACAGTGTTCAATTTCCTTCACCAATTCATCAATTTCTTCATCTTTCTTTCCAGAAGGATGAGAATTTTCGACAACTTGACTTTTTGTCATTTCCAATTCCGCTTTTAGCATAGAAATTTCAGTAAGAAGTTTAAATTCTTCTTGTGTTTGAAGTTCAATACTTTCGGATAACAGTTGCACTTTCGATTGAAAGACACTATTTTTTTCACGTTCTTCCAATAATTGCTGATGTAACGCTACACTTTTGTGGCGAATATCTTCAATTATATTTTGAATGCGATCTGTCATTGGTTACGACTTTGTACAAAATTAGTATAGTCTTGAACATTCACAACTTTTTTAGTTCATTCTTGTGATATTTTTTTTCAAAAAGTTACTTTTACACATGGTATTTCGTCTTTTTACACTTTTCTTACTCTTTACACTTCCATTTTTTTGTTTTTCACAAGAAAATGCCAAAACAAACTATCGTTCACCTTTGGGAATTCCATTGGTATTGGCAGCTAATTTTGGGGAATTGCGTCCTAATCATTTTCACATGGGACTTGATTTTAAAACGAACGGTGTTGAAGGACTGCCTTTATATGCCATTGAAGAAGGTTATGTCGCTCGAATTAAAATTTCACCATATGGTTACGGCAAAGCAATTTATATCAATCATCCCAATGGAATCACTAGTGTTTATGCCCATTGTTCTTCTTTCAAAGGGAAATTAGATTCGATTGTGAAAGCTGTTCAAGAAAAAGAACAAAATTTTGAAATAGAATTATTTTTTGTTCCAACTGATATCCCAATTGAGAAAGGTGATATTATTGCTCTTTCTGGCAATACTGGTGGATCAACAGCGCCTCACTTACATTTTGAATTACGTGATACGAAAACAGAAGAGGCGATGAATCCATTGGTTTATGGTTTTGAGATTCAAGATCACAAACCGCCAACTATCAAAGGACTAAAAGTGTATGCCTTGACAGATGAAGGCTATCAAATTCCAGGGAAATCGCAAATCGTGAGTGTTTCAAAGGCAAATAACGAGTATCATATTGCAGGAGATTTGTTGACTATTCCATCTGATTATTGCTCGGAGCATGGAGGAATTGGATTCGCTTTTGAGGTTGTAGATCAGTTCGATGCTGCGGATAATATATGTGGTTTGTACAAAAGCGTTTTGAAAAGTGGAAATGACACGATTTTTCGGCAACAAATTGACAAAGTGGCATTTGACCATTCACGTTATATAAATAGTCATAAAGATTACCACGAATATACGGTCAACAAACGAAAATTTCATAAATCATTTAAAACTGAGCACAATCCGTTAGCAATTTATCCTACTTCTGATCTTGGAATAATTAAAATTAATCCTGGAGATAAATTATCATTGAGCTATTATGCGCAAGATGTCAAAAAGAATAAATCGAATTTAAATTTTAATGTGCTTGTTTCAGAAGGTAAAATGAACATTTCTAAGTCAAATTTTCCTTCTTGGGCTTATTTTTATCCTGATTCAACCATTCAATTTAAAAATGATAAAATTGAATTTTCCGCACAAGTGCATACGTTTTATGAGCCAACGAAAAAGAATTTATCGCTTGTTGCCCCATTTTCATTTGGTGATCCGACACAACCAATACAATATCCAGTGATTGTAAAATTAAAACTACCGCTTTCCAAGGTTGAACTTTCAAAATACTATATAAATGTTACTTCTTCTGGTGGGAAAAATCATGCTTTACAATCAACTATAAACGGTGATTGGATAACAGCTGAATCAGACCATTTAGGAACCTTTAAAATACGAGTTGACACAATTGCACCAAGTATTTCTCCCTTAAACTTTAAACCAACTGAATCAACCAAAGGGAAAACCAGGTATTCATGGAAGGTGAATGAAAGTCAAACGGAACTAGTAGATTACGACCTTTTCATTGACGGGAAATGGTATTTACTGGAATATGAATCCAAGGGTGATTATGTGTTTTTCGACAAACCAAAAGGATTCATTGGCAAGCACAAAGTTGAAATAATTGTAAAAGACAGTTGTGGTAACTTAAGGAAATGGACAAATGATTTGGTGTTTTAAAAAAGCACCTTATAGAAAAACGATTTCCTATAAGATGCTTTTAATGTTTAATGTTTATTGGTTAATCTTCATCAGCTTCACTTTCTGATTCTCCTCCTTGCTCTGCAGCATTTCCAGATCTAATTTCAGTATGACGAATTTCACCTCCAGTTGTTCCGGTTTGTTTACCTAAAAAGATTACCACTAAAGACAATGCAAGCAAAACATAACTCAATAAATTTGAAAAAGACTTTCTTTTCCAATTTGCCCAAAGAGAAAACAAAGCAAAAGCCCCAAGAATATAACTGAACAATGCAAAGGTTTCTGCAGCCTCTTCGTGCTCATGAATGAAGTTTTCTGTCACACCTGGTAATCCTTCAGCAACTTCTTCAGCTCCTTCTCCAGAAAGCATACTTGGTAAAGTTGCTAAAGCTCCAATAATAAAAACAAAGTAAGCTACGCGCTTAACTATTTCTGAACGAAAAATGATGCCGCTCAATAATACCACAACTCCGATAATTGGAACAATAATCGGCAAATGGTTCACGAGTAAATGAAAATGTGCTTGATTCATAATCTATAAATTAAATTGTTACAAAATTTTAACCTGCCATTGACACCCCAATCAGTTTCCCAATTCCGAAGGTGATGGCTGCAGCTGCCAATCCAAAAAACACTTGTCTAAAACCTGAAAACCACACATTCTTTCCTGTAAAAAGAGTTATTGCAGCTCCAATTAAAAACAAACCTATCGCACTAAAAATTGTACTTAAAATAATAGCTTTCATTCCTTCGGTAAACATGAATGGCAAAACTGGAATTACAGCACCAATTCCGAATAAAATAAACGACGAAATTGCTGCTTCCATTGCAGAACCTTTTAATTCCTCAGCGTTGATTCCAAGTTCTTCTTTCACTAAAACTTGGTGCGCTATATTTTTATCTTTCATTAATTCATCAACAATTTCTATTGCTTGGTCTTCAGGAATTCCTTTAGCCATATAAATTAATTTCAATTCTTTTCGTTCTCCTTCAGGATTCGTTTCCAACTCATCCATTTCTAATTGCATTTGATTCTCATACAATTCTTGTGAACTTTTCACTGATATCCATTCTCCTAAAGCCATTGATAAAGCGCCTGCTAATAATCCCGCCAGTCCAGCTAACAAAACACCCGCTTGACCAACAGTTGCACCAGCAATTCCCATGACAAGACTAAAGTTCGAAACAAGTCCGTCATTTCCTCCTAGAACAGCAGCTCGAATGGCGTTTCCACCAACAGAGCGATGACGTTTTTCAAAACGGGCTAATTGCGTTCCTGAAACTCTGGTTTCATTTTCCAGAATTGATCGTAGAATTTTAACATGAGAATCTTCATTTCCTGTTACTTCTATTTTGCTTTTACCCTTTTGACGAATCACAGCATCAGCTAATGTTTTTTCTGTTTCCATCAATGCTCCGAGAACGTAGTCGTATCCAAATACTTTTCCTATAAAATGAAGTGTTTTAGCGCGCCATGAAGGTGAAGCAACACTCTCAAAATTTACATTCATTTTTTCAGCAAAAGCAACGGCATGACTTTTTTCAATTTCACTCATTTGGACAAAAACATTTGCTACAATAGGATCATCCTCGTGTTTTGCTAGAATACCGTATAAATACCAAGCATCTATTTCTGTTTGAATATGCTTTATGTCCATAATAAATTAATTACCGTATAAAACTGCGGTTGAAACACCGTGACATGAATTACATGAACTTGATGGAACAGTTGAAGACATGTAATTGGTGGTCCCGTTCGGACCTGTTATAGCTGGAAATAAACCGGTATAGTCATTGGATTCGGTTGTATGGAAATTCCCTTTGCTATCAATCGCAATTTCATACTTTAATGTACCACCACCATTTGCAAGCGTATAAAACTTAACTGTTCCAGAAGAAACATGTGCAGTTAAAGTGGCATTAGAGACACTTCCAGCAGCAGTGAAACAACCATATCCTTCCCCTCCACTCGCATGGCAATTCATACAATTCATTCCAAAATTATGACTTTCATTACCACCATTTTTGCTGATATTCTTTTTGTTACAATTACCGTTTTTTTTGCAACTCGGTGTCATCAAAAAAGAAACTCCTATTACGAAAATCGCTAGTAAAATTGAATTTGTTCTCATACTCTTAATTGTTTTATTTACTATTATTTAATTGTCCTTTACCTAAGTTAATCATTATTCTTCACCTTTAATAAGAATCGCTGACATAATATTATATGCTCCTGTTATCACTACTGAGTCTAAATAACTTCTTGATTTATTTTTATATTCTATCGCGCTTTTACCATTATTAACTGAAATAATTCTCACTTCTTCTGGAATATAATTAGCACTACCCTTTCCTTTTTTAGTTTCAAAAAACACTACATTCTTGCCATTCATCTCAACTATTGCTTCACTTGGCAAGCAATAATGTTTCTTTTCACCAGTATAAATACTTGCTTTAAAATACGAACCAGGAATCAATTCCTTGTTTTCATTTTTCAAATGACAATGTACTTTTACCGTTCTGTCATTCCCAATTTCTCTGCCAATTAAAAACACACTAGCTTCAACCGGAATTTCATTATTTGACAACATCAAATTTACCTTTTGACCGATTTTCAATTGTTTTACATCCTTTTCAAAAACAATAACTTCCGCATGTGCATGTTTCAGATCTATTATTTCCAACAGGTGATCAGTTGGGTTGGCATAAGAACCAACATTCACTGTTAATTTCGTCACTACACCATTAAACGGTGATGTAACAGAAACTGTTGGTTTCAAAATACCATTATTCAGTTGATTCATATTGATACCTGCCATTTCCAATTTTGCTTTCAAACCACTTTTCTGAGATATTGCAACATTATATTGTGATTTCGCTAGTTGCATACTTTTTAAACTACCTGCTTCTTGAGAAACGAGAATTTTCTGACGCTCTAGTTCTGCTTGGAGATACTCTAAATTGCCATTAACCTCCAAATAATCTTGTTGAAGTTGAATTAATTGTGGGTCTTCTATTGTGAATAATACTTGTCCTTTTTTAACAGCCATTCCATCCAAAACGCTCAGTGATTTAATGAAACCACCAAATTTTGCAGCAATAACGGTTTTATTTTGGGGCGGTACTTCAATCATTCCATTTGCATAAATTGTGACGCCAATTAATTCATTAGTTGGCATACCTACTGTAATTTCAGAATTTCGAATTTGGTCAGCATTTAAAATAACAGATGTTGATAATTCAGTCGATGGTTCAACTTTTGCTGCATCCTTAGAACTACAAGAAAACAAAAAAGGAACGCTAAAAATTATGGTATATATAAGATTTTTCATTGTGTCAATTATTTATTTTGAACAAACCAATTTAACTGATGAACAGTCTGATTGATATTATTCTTAAGTTGTATAAAATTCATTTCAATATCTATAATTCCTTGTTTGGTTTGAAGGAATTCTATCATGGAAATCTCTCCAGTTTCTAACAAGTATTTCCCTTGATCACGCATTATTTTAGTTTGAGGAAGTAATTGATCGAGATATAAATTATAGGATTCTAGTAAACTATTATAGAAAGAAATAGTTTGATTAAAGGTTACGTTTAATTCATTAATCGCGTTAGCCTTGCGTAAATTATTTTGTTCTGTTTCGATATCTAACACATCTGATTTACGTTTAGAACTTCCATAAAACAAAGGAATTCCCAAACCAATTTGACCTGCTTGAAATCGATTTGCTTGCACAAAGACTTGATTATCTGTTAATGAGACTGAATGCACTCCAACTAACGTTTGATTTATATATCCAAGTGTAATATCCGGCATAGTCTCAGCCACCAAAACTTTTTTTCGTTTTTCAATCACATTTTGTTCATTTTGAAAATACAATGCGCGGGGATGATTAATGAAATCAATCGAATCTGGTAATTGCACAAATTTTAATAGATCCAATTTACTATCAACTACTATAATTGGAAATTCAGAACCAACTAATAATTGCAATTGATTCTCTTCAGAATTCAATTGTTGTTGATTTAGTTTAATTTGATTTTGTATTTCTTTCCTCTTTGTAGTAATTAATGCCATATCCAATTTTGTAGCATCTTTAAGATTCATTTTTAATTCATACCGTTTTTCAATTCCAATTAATAATGAATCTTGTTCTAAGAGAATATCTCTCTTAGCATTTAGAAATCGAATATTTTCGTAAACCGCATTGATTTGTAAAACCAAATCTTGTAAGGACGACGAATACAACACTTTAGCTTGGTCAGAAAGTGCATTACCAAGGTCCTTTTGTCGGCCAAAAATTGTTGGAAATGGAATCGTTTGAGATAACGAAATGTTGTTGTCATGTTTGTAGTATGAGTTGTATTGGCCCATCATGAACGTCACATTTGTCTTGGGAATTACAACATTACTTTTCCCAATCATTTGTTCTTTTTGGATCTGTATTTCTGACACCAACAACGTTTGATTTTTAGTTTTAGCCATCTCAATGCATTGTTCTACTGATAGTTGCTGAGGAATTTGTGCAAACATGTTGAATGATAACAAGAACATAATCATTCCTAAAACCGTTTTTTTACTTTTTTGAATTTTCATTTTACGTTCAGAAATTAAATAAAAGATTGGCAGTACAAAAAGTGTGAGGATGGTAGCTGTGATCAATCCACCAATTACGACTGTTGCTAAAGGTTTTTGAACTTCTGCTCCGCTGCCATGCGATAAAGCCATTGGTAAAAATCCCAGTGAAGCAACAAGTGCAGTAAGTAAAACAGGCCGAAGACGAGAACGTGTTCCCAGCAATACGATTTTCAACTTATTTGAATGACCTTCTTTTTTGAGTGAATTAAATTCTGAAATCAAAACGATTCCGTTTAAAACTGCAACACCAAATAGTGCAATAAACCCAACTCCAGCAGAAATTGAGAACGGCATTCCTCGCATCCATAAAGAAAGAATTCCTCCTAATGCTGCCAACGGAATCGCTGAAAAAATTAGAACTGCTTGTTTCAAAGATTGAAAAGCTAAATAGAGTAAGAAAAAGATTAAAAATAAGGACACTGGGACAGCAATCATTAAGCGGGCCTTAGCATTTTCAAGATTCTTAAATGTTCCCCCAAAGGTTGGATAATAGCCAGGTTTAAAAATTATTTTTTTATCAATTTTATCTTTTAGCTCATTTACAATACTTGAAACATCACGCCCCCTAACGTTGAATCCAACTAGTATTCTTCTTTTAGCATCATCACGCTGAATTTGATTGGGGCCTTTCTTAAAATCAACATGCGCCAATTGTTCTAATGGAACTTGAACGCCCAAAGGAGAAGTTACCGTTATTGTTTTTAAATTATCTACAGAAGCTCTGTTAGTTGAATCTAATTTTACAACTAAATCAAAACGCTTTTCTCCTTCAAAAATAAGTCCCGCGGTTTGACCAGCAAAACTTATATTAATAGATCTATTCACTTCGTCAATGCTTATGTTATACTTTGATAGCGCAGTCCTGTCATATGAAACTATCATTTGAGGCAAACCAGTAACTTCTTCAACATATACATCATGAACTCCTTCAATTTTAGCAGATAATGCTCCGATTTTTTGGGCATAATGACTTAATTCATTCAAATCTTCACCATAAATCTTTACAACAACATCTTGTTTTGCTCCGGTCATTAATTCATTGAAACGCATTTGAATAGGTTGCTGAAAACCAAAAGAAAGACCCGGTAGACTTGACTCCAATTTCAATTGCATTTTTTCAGCCAATTCTTCTTTTGTTGTTGCAGAAGTCCATTGATCTTTGTCCTTTAAAATAATCATTAAATCACTTGCTTCCATTGGCATTGGATCTGTTGGAATTTCTGCTGTTCCAATTTTCACAACAACATCCTTTACTTCAGGGAAATTTTTCAGAATAATTCCAGCTGCTTTAGACGTTTCCTTAATCATAGTTGACAAACTAGTGCCTGTTACACCTCTTGTTTCTACAGCGAAATCTCCTTCATCTAAAGAGGGGATGAATTCCGAGCCTAATTGACTAAATATGAATACACTGACAATAATCAACCCTCCTAAGCCAGCTAAAACAATCCGTTGTTTTCTCAAAAAAGCATTCAATACAGGTGTATAAATTCGTCTAAAAAAGGCGACAATACGATCACTAAATGTAACTCGAATTTTGATTTTTTTATTCAAGAACAAAGCGGAAATCATTGGGACATATGTCAACGATAATATTAATGCTCCAATAATAGCGAACATAACCGTTTGCGCCATAGGCTTGAACATTTTACCTTCAATCCCAATTAATGCAAGCAGCGGTAAGTATACCACTAAAATTATTATTTGTCCAAAGACAGCACTTTTACTGAATTTTGAAGCTGAGTGATATACTTTGGAGTCCATATCTCTTTGACTCAAATTTTTATCACCATGATTATAGAGGAAATGCAATGTTGACTCAACGATAATAACGGCGCCATCGATTATCAAACCAAAATCAAGGGCACCCAAACTCATTAAATTTCCGGAGACACCAAAAATATTCATCATGGAAATTGCAAATAACATTGCTAACGGAATGACAGAAGCTACAATTAACCCAGCTCTAAAATTCCCTAATAATAAAACTAGAATAAGAATTACAATCAATGCCCCTTCAATCAAGTTTTTTGAGACAGTTGAAATCGCTCTGTTAACTAATTTTGTCCTGTCTAAATATGCTTTAACTTCAACCCCTGCTGGCAGCGTCTTTTCAATTTGCTGCATCCGTTCTTTGACTAAGCCTATAACTTTTGACGAATTAGCTCCTTTTAGCATTAAAACTATTCCCCCAACGGCTTCTCCTTCTGTATTATAGTTCAAAGCTCCATAACGAATGGCAGCACCAATTTGAACCTTTGAAACATCTTTAACTAAAACAGGAGTGCCCATTTCACTTTGCGAAATTATGGTTTGTTCAATGTCTTCTATCGATTTCATCAAACCATCAGTGCTTATATACGTTGTAGAAGAATTGTGTTCGATATATGCCCCACCAGTATTCTGGTTATTTTGTTCTACAGCTTTAAAAACATCAGAAACATTTAAACCAAACCCTTTTAAACGCACTAGATCAACGGCAATTTCATATTGTTTTAATTTACCGCCAAAACTGCTGATATCAGCAATTCCTTCAACTCCCAGCAATTGCCTGCGAATTACCCAATCTTGAATTGTCCTTAATTCCGTGGCGTCAAATTTCTTTTCGAAACCTTTTTTAGGTTTTACAATATATTGTAATATTTCTCCAAGTCCTGTGCTTAAAGGCGCCATGAAAGGTTCTCCAAAACCAGCTGGAATTTGATTTTTAGCTTCAGAAAGCCGTTCAGCAATTTGTTGACGTGCCCAATAAATATCTGTTTCATCTTTAAAAACGACAGAAACGACACTTAGTCCAAAACGACTAAAAGAGCGTATTTCTTCTATTCCAGGAATGGTTGCCATTGTTTGTTCCACTGGAAATGTAACAAACCGTTCAATATCAGCAGCTCCAGAAGAAGGTGCTGAAGTAATTATTTGTACTTGATTATTTGTAATATCTGGAACTGCATCAATGGGTAAATTTCTCAAAGAGAATGTTCCCCAGACTACAAGTCCGAAGGTCAATATTCCAACAATTAATTTGTTAGCAATAGACCAATGTATAATTTTATTTAACATGGAAAATGAATTAATATAACATTATGAATCGTTTCGATTCACTAAATAGATGTTAATTAAGCCATTTGCGGTGGATTCCAGATAGAATATAGTTTACTATAATTACGGCTACTTGGTTCACCGAAATAATGCGATTGAATAAGTGAAAATTCCGCTTTTTCTACAACAGGAATAATTGACACATTTTGTACATGCATTACAGAAACACTTGCTACAACAGATTTAAACGGTAAATTATGTTTGTTTTCTTTTGAGTTTTTATTACTGAAATAATGGTCTTGAACGAAGTTAAGAACAGAGTTAAATCCATCTTTACTTTCTTGATGACCATTGTAATGTTCAATAATCTCACTTAATTTAAAGAACTGTCCACCTTGCATGTTTGGAGCAAGGGAAAGAATCCCAAAAAGAAAAGTAAAAAAGATTATCGATAAACGCATATTACAAAACTACGTATTTGAAATAGAAGATATAATTAATTAATGTTAATTTATGCCATAGTGTTTGGAGTTCCAAAATTCATTGGTGGCATTCCTGGCGTATTTGCATCATCAATAACCCCGAAGCTTTGCTCATATTTTTGAACATTTTCGATCAAAGCACGCATAAATCTTTTCGCATTCTGAGGTGTCATAATTACACGAGAACGAACTTTACCCTTTGGCATTCCAGGCATTAGTTGTACAAAGTCACAAACTACCTCTGCTGGTGAATGTGTTATTATTGCAAGATTTGAATAAACGCCTAACGCTATTTCCTCTGTCAATTCTATATTTACTTGATTTTCGTTGTTGTTTTCCATGATCTAATTTTTGAATGTTGAATTTAGTTATTCTTTTGTTTCTAAGAACATATATGCTCGTATTTTTCAAAAAAAAAGGAGTAACATTTCTGCTACTCCTTGAAATTATTTATGTTATAGTTTAACCTTCAATCAATTCTTGCAGTGCTTCTTTCGAACCTACAATCATTTTTTGAAAATCTCTTACACCTGTTCCAGCTGGAATCAAGTGACCAACAATTACGTTTTCTTTTAATCCAAGTAGATTATCTTCTTTACCTGATATCGCTGCCTCATTCAATACTTTTGTTGTTTCCTGGAAGGAAGCTGCAGAAATGAATGATTGAGTTTGCAAAGAAGCACGTGTGATACCTTGAAGTAAAGGAGTAGATGTTGCAGGAACAGCATCGATTGCGTCAATCAGTTTTTTATCTGTACGTTTCAATTGTGAATTTTCATCACGTAATCTTCGTGCAGAAACCATTTGACCCGGCTTCAATGTTGTTGACTCTCCAGCATCAATAATTATCTTCATTCCAAATACAGCATCATTTTCTTCCATGATATCTGCTTTATGAACTGATTGTCCTTCCAAGAAACGCGTGTCTCCAGCATCGATAATCTCTGCTTTCAACATCATTTGTCTAACGATTACTTCGAAGTGCTTATCATTAATTTTCACCCCTTGTAATCTATAAACCTCTTGAATTTCATTCACGATATACTCTTGAACTTTAGTAGGTCCTTCAATATTCAAAATATCGTTTGGTGTAATCGCACCATCAGATAATGGTTGACCAGCACGAACGAAATCATTTTCTTGAACTAGAATATGCTTAGAAAGTGGAACCAAGTATTTACGAATCTCACCTGTTTTAGATGTGATTTGAATCTCACGGTTACCTCTTTTAATCTTACCATATTCAGCGATACCATCAATCTCAGAAACAACTGCAGGATTAGAAGGATTACGTGCTTCAAATAATTCTGTTACACGCGGTAAACCTCCTGTAATATCTCCTGTTTTACCAGCAAGTCTAGGTATTTTAACCAATGTTTCACCAGCTTCAATTTTATCACCTTCGCCAACTGCGATGTGTGCATCAACAGGTAAAGAATATTCTCTTAATACCTCTTTTGTTTTTGCATCAATGATATGAATTGCAGGGTTTTTCTTTTTATCTCTCGATTCTGTAATTACTTTTTCAGTATATCCTGTTTGCTCATCGACTTCTTCACGGAAAGTAATACCTTCAATTACATTATCGAAAACAACTTTACCAGATACTTCAGAAACAATAACAGCATTATATGGATCCCACTTACAAATAACTTCTCCTTTTTTAACTTTAATATTATTTTCAATCATCATTTCAGAACCGTAAGGAACGTTTGCATTCATGATAACAATACCAGTTTTCTCATCTGTAATTTTCAATTCAGCAGAACGACCAACAACAACTCTTCTTACAGTACCATCAGCACTTTTCTTGTCAATTGTACGTAATTCGTCGATTTCTAACTTACCGTTAGCTTTCGCCTTCATGTCAGAAATATCTGTCGTATTAGAAGCTGTACCTCCAACGTGGAATGTACGAAGTGTTAATTGTGTTCCTGGTTCACCAATTGATTGAGCTGCAATAACTCCAACAGCATCACCATGTTGAGCTGGACGGTGAGTTGCAAGGTTACGACCATAACATCTTGAACAAACTCCTCTTCTCATTTCACATGTTAAAACTGAACGAATTTCAACTTCTTCAATACCTGCTTTTTCAATAATTTTAGCAACATTTTCAGAAATCAATTCTCCTGCAGAAACGATTACATCATCCGATTCAGGGTAGTAAACAGCGTGTACTGAAGTTCTACCTAAAATTCTATCATATAGTGGTTCAACAATCTCATCATTTTTTCTCAATGCCGTTGCCACAATACCTCTTAAAGTACCACAGTCATCAGCATTAATTACAACATCTTGAGCAACATCCACCAAACGACGTGTTAAGTAACCCGCATCGGCTGTTTTCAAGGCTGTATCCGCAAGACCTTTACGAGCACCGTGAGTAGAAATAAAGTACTCAAGAATCGAAAGTCCTTCTTTAAAGTTAGAAAGAATAGGATTTTCAATAATTTCTTGTGCTGAAGCACCAGATTTTTGAGGTTTCGCCATCAATCCACGCATTCCAGATAACTGACGAATTTGTTCTTTAGATCCACGAGCACCAGAGTCAAACATCATATAAATTGAATTGAAACCTTGTTTGTCAGTTTTCAATTGCTCCATTAATGTATGCGTCAATCTTGAATTCGTATGTGTCCAGATATCAATAATCTGATTATAACGCTCATTATTAGTGATTAATCCCATGTTATAATTCATCATAACATCTTTCACTTCTTTTTCAGCTTTTATAACCAATTCCACTTTTTCTTTTGGAATGATAATATCATCAAGGTTGAAAGACAGACCACCTTTAAAGGCCATGTCATATCCTAATTCCTTAATATCATCTAAGAATTGTGCAGTACGAGATGTTCCAGAAATTTTCAATACTTCACCAATCATATCACGAAGAGCTTTCTTCGTCATTACATCATTGATGTATCCAACTTCTCTCGGTACACGCTCATTAAATAGAATTCTTCCACAAGTTGTTTCCACTAATTGTAAAGTAGGAACACCTTCTTCATTCAAATCATACGTTTTCACTTTGATATGAGCGTGAAGATCCAATTGCTTTTCATTATATGCAATAATAACTTCTTCAGGAGAATAGAACGTTCCACCCTCACCTCTAACGATATCATCACCCATGGTCATTTTACCCTTCGTTATATAGTATAACCCAAGGACCATATCCTGAGAAGGAACGGCAATTGGTGCACCATTAGCTGGGTTCAAAATATTGTGAGAAGCCAACATTAATAATTGCGCTTCTAAAATTGCAGCATTTCCAAGTGGTAAATGCACAGCCATCTGGTCACCGTCAAAATCGGCGTTGAAAGCTGTTGTTACCAATGGATGTAAACGAATTGCTTTACCTTCGATTAATTTAGGTTGGAATGCTTGAATACCTAATCTGTGTAGAGTAGGAGCACGATTTAAAAGAACAGGATGTCCCTTCAAAATGTTTTCAAGAATATCCCAAACAACTGGCTCTTTTTTATCTACAATTTTCTTAGCAGATTTTACTGTTTTTACAATACCACGTTCAATCATCTTACGAATAATGAACGGCTTGTATAATTCAGCAGCCATATCTTTTGGTAAACCACATTCGTGTAATTTCAAATCTGGACCAACAACAATTACCGAACGAGCAGAATAATCAACACGTTTTCCAAGTAAGTTTTGACGGAAACGACCTTGTTTACCTTTCAATGAATCCGAAAGAGATTTCAAAGGACGATTAGATTCAGTTTTTACAGCACTTGATTTTCTTGAGTTATCAAAAAGTGAATCAACAGATTCTTGAAGCATACGTTTTTCATTACGTAAAATTACTTCAGGAGCCTTAATTTCAATCAAACGCTTTAAACGGTTATTACGGATAATAACACGACGATAAAGGTCATTTAAATCAGAAGTAGCGAAACGTCCACCATCAAGAGGAACTAACGGTCTTAATTCTGGTGGAATTACTGGAACAACTTTAACAATCATCCACTCTGGACGGTTATCAATTCTTCCTTGAGATTCACGCATCGATTCAACGACTTGTAAACGCTTTAACGCTTCATTTTTTCTTTGAACAGAAGTTTCTGTGCTTGCTTGGTGACGCAAATTGTATGAAGTTTCCTCCAAATTCATTGTTTTCAACAAGTCATATAACGCTTCTGCTCCCATTTTAGCTAAAAGCTTATTTGGGTCAGTATCTTCAAGATATTGATTCTCCTTAGGAAGTGTATCTAAAATATCTAAATACTCTTCTTCAGTTAAAAAATCTAAACGCTTTAATGGAGATCCATCAATGTTTACTCCAATTCCAGCTTGAATCACAACATATCTTTCGTAATATATAATTTGATCCAATTTCTTTGAAGGTAAACCTAATAGGTAACCAATTTTATTTGGTAGAGAACGGAAATACCAAATGTGTGCAACAGGAACCACCAATGAGATGTGTCCCATGCGCTCACGACGTACTTTTTTCTCCGTAACCTCAACGCCACAGCGGTCACAAACGATTCCTTTATAACGGATTCTTTTGTATTTACCACAATGACATTCGTAATCTTTTACCGGCCCAAAGATTCTTTCACAAAACAAACCATCTCTTTCAGGTTTGTAAGTACGATAGTTTATCGTCTCAGGCTTAAGTACTTCTCCACTTGATTGCTCAAGAATGATTTCAGGCGAAGCCAATGAAATCGTAATTTTATTGAAGCTACTTTGTTTTTTCGGTGTTTCTTTTCTGTAAGCCATGTTTTGCTTCTTTTCTTAATTCAACAACTTGACAATTAATCTAATGATATGTTAAGGCAAAGGCCTCTAAGTTCATGCAACAATACGTTGAACGATTCAGGAATTCCAGGTTCTGGAATATTATCTCCTTTAACAATCGCTTCGTATGCTTTTGCACGACCCATAACATCATCCGATTTAACGGTTAAGATTTCTTGTAATATGTTTGCAGCACCAAATGCTTCAAGTGCCCAAACCTCCATTTCACCAAAACGCTGACCTCCAAATTGTGCTTTACCACCAAGAGGTTGTTGCGTAATTAATGAGTATGGTCCGATAGAACGAGCATGCATCTTATCATCAACCATGTGCGATAATTTCAGCATGTAAATCACACCAACTGTCGCTGTTTGATGGAAACGATCTCCCGTTCCTCCATCATATAAATATGTTTTACCAGATCTTGGTACACCAGCTTTATCAGACCATTCATTGATCTCTTCAGGTTTAGCACCATCAAAAATCGGAGTAGCGAATTTCACACCCAAATTTTGTCCAGCCCATCCTAAAACAGTTTCATAAATTTGACCAAGGTTCATACGAGAAGGAACTCCTAGTGGATTCAAAACGATATCTACTGGTGTTCCATCTTCCAAGAAAGGCATGTCTTCTAAACGAACGATGTTCGCAACAATACCTTTATTTCCATGACGTCCAGCCATTTTATCACCAACTTTTAACTTACGTTTTTTAGCGACATAAACTTTAGCCATTTTGATAATTCCTGCTGGAAGTTCATCTCCAACTGAAATATGGAATTTCTTTCTCTTATATGTTCCAAGAAGGTCATTTGCCTTGATATTGAAGTTATGAATAACTCTACCAACCATAAGGTTCATATTGTCATCATTTGTCCAATTAGTAGGATTTACAATAGCATATTCGATCGCGAATAAATTCTTTTGGTTGAACTTTGTTCCTTTTTTAATGATTTCTTCTTTGAAATTATTAAAAACACCATTTGATTTTTGTTCACCTAAAATATTCAATAATTTATCTACTAATTGATCTTTCAATCCAGCGAAATCTTTATCAAAATCAGAATCTAAACTTTCTAATACTGGCTTATCGTGTGCTTTTGATTTTCTATCTTTTACTGCTCTTGAGAATAATTTTTTCTCAATTACCACACCTCTTAATGATGGGCCAGCTTTCAATGATGCATCCTTCACATCACCTGCTTTATCACCAAAAATCGCACGTAATAATTTCTCTTCTGGTGAAGGATCAGTTTCCCCTTTCGGAGTAATTTTACCGATTAAGATATCACCTTCTTTAATCTCAGCACCAATACGGATCAATCCATTTTCATCAAGATCTTTAGTTGCTTCTTCCGAAACGTTAGGAATATCTGAAGTTAATTCTTCCATTCCACGTTTCGTATCACGCACTTCTAAAGTATACTCATCAATATGAATAGATGTAAAAATATCGTCTCTAACAACTCTTTCAGAAATTACAATAGCATCCTCAAAGTTATAACCTTTCCATGGCATGAAAGCCACTTTCAAGTTTTGTCCAAGCGCTAATTCACCTTGTTGGGTTGCAAAACCTTCACAAAGAACTTGACCTTTTTCAACTCTATCACCTTTCTTGACGATTGGTTTCAAATTGATACAAGTACCTTGATTCGTTTTACGGAACTTAATTAAAGGGTAATGAGAAACTTCACTATCGAAGCTCACTAATTTATCTTCTTTTGTCCAATCGTAACGAATTACAATTTCATTTGCATCAACATATTCAACTACACCTGGTCCTTCAGCGTTAATTAATACACGTGAATCACGCGCTACTAAACGCTCAATTCCAGTTCCAACAATTGGAGAAGCTGGTTTCAATAAAGGAACAGCTTGACGTTGCATGTTAGATCCCATCAAGGCACGATTGGCATCATCATGCTCTAAGAAAGGAATGGAAGATGCTGCAATAGATGCAATTTGGTTCGCTCCCACATCCATAAGATGCAAATTCGATGGCTGAACTACAGGGAAATCTCCCTCATATCTAGCTTTTACAAATTCAGTTAAGAAAGTACCTTTTGCATCAATAATTGCATTCGCTTGTGCAATGATTTTCTCATCCTCCTCTTCAGCTGTTAAATAAACAGGTTCCACCGTAAGGGCCACCTTTCCATTTTCAACTTTTCTGTAAGGAGTTTCAATAAAACCAAGTTTATTTACCTTAGCAAAAACACACAAAGAAGAAATCAAACCAATGTTTGGTCCCTCTGGTGTTTCAATCGTACATAAACGACCGTAATGAGTATAGTGAACGTCACGTACCTCAAATCCTGCTCTTTCTCTAGAAAGTCCACCAGGTCCTAGAGCCGATAAACGGCGCTTGTGTGTTACTTCAGATAGTGGATTCGTTTGATCCATGAACTGAGATAACTGGTTTGTTCCAAAGAACGAATTGATTACAGAAGATAACGTTTTAGCATTGATCAAGTCAATTGGCGTAAAGACTTCGTTGTCACGAACATTCATACGTTCACGAATTGTTCTAGCCATACGAGCTAAACCAACTCCAAATTGAGAATATAATTGTTCACCAACGGTTCTTACACGTCTATTAGATAAGTGGTCAATATCATCAACATCTGCTTTTGAATTAATTAATTCAATCAAATATTTAATGATACTAATGATATCATTTTTCGTAAGAACGCGAGATTTTTCAGATTCATCAATCTTCAATTTCTTATTCAAACGGAAACGACCTACTTCACCTAAATCATATCTTGTATCAGAGAAGAATAATTTTTCAAATACATTCTTTGCTGTCTCATAATCTGGTGGTTCAGCATTACGCAATTGACGGTAGATATGCTCAACCGCTTCTTTCTCAGAATTTGATGTGTCTTTTTGTAACGTATTGTAGATAATTGTAAAATCAGCACTATTTACATCTTCTTTGTGCAAGATGATATTTTTCACACCTGAGTCAACAATTAAATCAATATGGTTATCTTCAATGATCGTTTCACGATCTAAAAGAACTTCATTTCTTTCGATAGAAACAACTTCACCTGTATCTTCATCTACGAAATCTTCAATCCAAGATTTCAATACACGCGCAGCTAATTTTCTACCAACGATTTTCTTTAAGTTTGCTTTAGAAACTTTCACTTCATCAGCAAGACCGAAAATCTCTAAAATATCTTTATCACTCTCATATCCGATTGCACGGAAAAGAGTTGTAACTGGCAATTTTTTCTTACGATCGATGTAAGCGTACATTACACTATTAATATCTGTAGCAAATTCAATCCAAGAACCCTTGAAAGGAATAACCCTAGCAGAATATAATTTAGTACCATTTGCATGTCGGCTTTGACCGAAGAATACACCTGGAGATCTGTGTAATTGAGATACGATAACTCGTTCTGCACCATTAACTACAAAAGAACCTTTTGGTGTCATGTATGGAATAGTTCCCAAGTAAACATCTTGAACGATTGTTTCAAAATCCTCATGTTCAGGATCTGTACAATACAATTTCAATTTTGCTTTAAGAGGAACACTGTAAGTTAACCCTCTTTCAATACACTCTTCAATAGTATATCTTGGGGGATCGATAAAGTAATCTAAAAACTCCAATACAAATTGATTTCTCGTATCTGTAATTGGAAAGTTCTCACTAAAAACTTTATATAACCCTTCACTTTCCCTGTTTTCCGGAGTAGTTTCCAATTGGAAAAACTCTTGGAAGGATTTTAATTGAATATCTAGAAAATCAGGATAATCAAACTGACTTTTGCCTGAAGCAAAATTAATTCTTGTCGAAATATTGTTTGTTGTTGCCAATGCCAAACGTTTTTGTTTATGTAAGTGGACTTAAAAAAATGCGTTAAACGCAATAAAACAGGACAAGGCACTAGCTAAAATAGCAGTGCCTTACCTGTAAATGAAGTAGATAATTACTTAACTTCAACTTCTGCTCCAGCTTCTTCTAAAGCTTTTTGAAGAGCGATCGCTTCGTCTTTTGCAATTCCTTCTTTCAATGTTGTTGGAGCTCCATCAACTAGGTCTTTAGACTCTTTCAAACCGTTACCAGTCAATTCTTTTACAAGTTTTACAACTGCAAGTTTGTTAGGTCCACCAGCTTTCAATATCACATCGAATTCTGTTTGTTCTGCAGCAGCTTCAGCACCACCACCACCTCCGGCAGCCATCATAACTGGAGCAGCAGCAGCAGGCTCAATACCATACTCATCCTTAAGGATAGTTGCTAACTCATTTACTTCTTTAACCGTTAGGTTTACTAGCGTTTCCGCGATTTGCTTTAAATCAGCCATTATAAATTTAATTTAAAAAGATTCAATAATAAATAATTAATTATGCTCGTGCTTCGAGCGTTTTTAAGATACCAGCGATTTTCCCACCAGCACCATTCAGTCCAGAAACAACATTCTTCATAGGACTTTGAAGTAATCCGATAATTTCTCCAATTAATTCTTCCTTGCTCTTAAGTGCAACTAGCATGTCAAGTTGGTCATCTCCAACAAAAACTGCTTGGTCAATATAAGCACCTTTAAGTAATGGTTTAGCATTCTTTTTACGGAATTCTTGAATTAATTTTGCAGGAACATTACCTACTTCGCTGAACATGATTGAGGTAGCACCCGCAAGGGTACTTCTCAAATCTCCGAAATCTTTATCAGTAACACGATCCATTGCTTTTTCAAGCAAAGTGTTTTTCACAACACGCATTTTGATATCAGATTGGAAACATCTTCTACGAAGGTTATTAACTACTTCAACTGTCAAGTCTGCTGTATCTGCTAAATAGAATATGTTTGCATCATTTAATTCTGCTGTCAACACATCTATGTATTTTGCTTTTTCTTCTCTTGTCATTTTAGTAATTTTTTAAGCAACAACAGATTTAGCATCAATTTGGATACCAGGGCTCATTGTCGAACTCATGTAAATACTCTTGATGTATGTTCCTTTCGCTGCAGATGGTTTTAATTTGATAAGTGTTTGGATCAATTCGAAAGAATTTTCACGAATTTTTCCACCTTCAAAACTAACTTTTCCAACTGAAGAATGGATGATACCATACTTGTCAACTTTGAAATCAATTTTACCAGCTTTCACTTCTTCAACTGCTTTACCAACTTCCATTGTTACCGTCCCTGTTTTAGGATTTGGCATTAAACCTCTTGGTCCTAAAATACGACCTAAAGCGCCAACTTTTCCCATTACAGATGGCATAGTAATAATGACATCGATATCAGTCCATCCACCTTTGATTTTTTCAATGTAATCGTCAAGACCAACATGATCCGCTCCTGATGCTTTTGCTTCAGCTTCTTTGTCAGGTGTACACAATACTAATACGCGCACATCCTTTCCAGTTCCATGAGGCAAAGCCACAGTTCCTCTAACCATTTGATTCGCTTTACGAGGATCAACCCCTAAACGAACACAGATATCAACAGAGGCATCGAATTTGGTTGTTGAAACACTCTTCACCAAATCACATGCTTCTGTCAAGGAGTAAGACTTCGCCAAATCAAATTTCGCTAAAATCTCTTTTCTTTTTTTAGATACTCTCATAACACAAACAATTATTTGGATTTAGGTGCTACACCCCCTTTAACTAAAACTCCCATACTTCTTGCTGTACCAGCAACCATTGACATGGCAGCATCTACTGTATAACAATTAAGATCCGGTAATTTATCTTCAGCGATTAAACGCACTTGATCCCAAGAGATCGATCCAACTTTCAATTTGTTAGATTCTGATGATCCTTTTTTGATTTTTGTGTGTTCAATAATCTGAACTGCTGCCGGTGGAGTTTTTAATACAAAATCAAATGATTTATCACCATAAACGGTGATAACTACTGGTGTTACCTTTCCAGGACGATCTTGCGTACGAGCATTAAACTGCTTGCAAAATTCCATAATGTTGACCCCTTTTGCACCAAGTGCGGGACCAACTGGAGGAGCTGGATTGGCTGCACCACCTTTGATCTGTAATTTGATCAACGCTGCTACTTCTTTAGCCATTTGTAATTAAAATTATGTAGTCAAGCATGAGTACTTACGGGAAGCTTTAATCGCTTTCCTCACTTCTACGGTTTATAAAAAATTAAACTTCTTTTTCTACTTGCATGTAGCTAAGCTCTAGCAAGTTCTTTCTACCAAATATTTTAACCATTACTTTCAGTTTCTTTTTGTCTTCGTTGATTTCGTCAACTACACCACTGAAATTATTAAATGGCCCATCAATTACTTTAACTGATTCGCCAATAATAAATGGAATTCTCATTTCTTCTTCTGAAGCAGATAATTCGTCAACTTTTCCAAGGATACGATTAACTTCAGATAAACGCATTGGAACTGGTTCACCGCCTTTTACTGTTCCCAAAAATCCAATTACATTTGGAATACTTTTTATAACGTGAGGCACCTCACCAACTAAAGCAGCTTCAATAAGAACATAACCTGGTAAGTAAGCTTTTTCTTTGCTCACTTTTTTACCGTTTCTAATTTGAAACACTTTTTCAGTAGGAATTAAAACTTGATCTACAAAATCATTCAATTTTAATCGAGTAATTTCAAGGTCAAGATATTCTTTCACTTTTTTTTCTTTGCCACTAACAGCTCTTACTACGTACCAACGTTTTTTAATCTCTCCCATGAAATACTAATTAAAACATTCCGTATAAAAACCCCATGGCACCTTTCCAAGCAGATTTAGAATCGCCTGTAATACCGAAACCGAAATCCATTACAAAAATAAGTAGAGATATAATAACAGAAGCTACCATAACAATAATTGTATTGCTTTGCAATTCTTTCCAAGTTGGCCAAGAAACGTTGTGAACCATTTCGGTTACTGTTTCGCTAAAATATTGTTTTATTTTTGACACTTTCTTTGTTTTTGCACGGGCGGTAGGGATCGAACCCACGACCAATGGTTTTGGAAACCACTACTCTACCAGCTGAGCTACACCCGTATAAAAAGGGGAGCGAACTCCCCTTTAATATTTATTTTCGCTTAAAATTAAGCAACTATTTCAGTCACCTGACCAGCACCTACAGTTCTACCACCTTCACGGATAGCGAAACGTAAACCTTTGTCCATTGCAACTGGAACAATCAATTTAACAGTAATTGTAACGTTATCACCTGGCATAACCATTTCACGTCCATCTGTTAAGAAAATCTCACCAGTAACATCTGTTGTACGGAAATAAAATTGAGGGCGATATTTGTTATGGAATGGAGTATGACGTCCACCTTCTTCTTTTTTCAATACATAGATCTCAGCCTTAAACTCAGTATGAGGAGTAGTTGAACCTGGCTTACAGATTACCATTCCACGCTTAATTTGAGACTTATCAATACCACGTAATAAAAGACCAACGTTATCACCAGCTTCACCTCTATCAAGGATCTTACGGAACATCTCAACTCCAGTAACAACTGAAGCCAATTTAACGTCACCCATTCCAAGGATATCAACACCTTCTCCAGAGTTAATTACACCTGTTTCAATACGACCTGTAGCAACAGTTCCACGACCAGTAATTGTAAATACATCTTCAACTGGCATCAAGAAAGGCTTATCAACCTCACGTGGTGGCAATTCGATATACGTATCAACTGCATCCATCAACTCATCAATTTTAGCAACCCATTGTGGTTCACCATTCAAAGCGCCTAAAGCAGAACCTTGAATAACTGGAGCGTTATCACCATCATAGTTGTAGAAAGAAAGCAATTCGCGAATTTCCATTTCAACTAATTCTAGTAACTCTTCGTCGTCTACCATATCCACTTTATTCATGAATACAACTAAACGTGGAACACCAACTTGGCGACCAAGCAGGATGTGCTCACGAGTTTGCGGCATTGGGCCATCAGTTGCAGCAACAACTATAATTGCTCCATCCATTTGAGCTGCTCCCGTAACCATGTTCTTTACGTAATCCGCGTGACCTGGACAGTCAACGTGCGCATAGTGACGATTAAGAGTTTCATACTCAATATGTGAAGTATTAATAGTAATACCACGTTCTTTTTCTTCCGGCGCGTTGTCGATAGAAGAGAAATCTCTCATTTTAGCCAATCCTTTAGACGCTAAAACGCTTGAGATTGCTGCTGTTAATGTAGTTTTACCGTGATCTACGTGACCAATAGTCCCGATATTCACGTGTGGTTTGGAACGATCAAAATTTTCCTTAGCCATTGTTATATTTGTTACTTAGTTAATAAAAAATCAAACTTTTATAATATACAAAATTTCACCCATATTTGAGTGAAACATTTTTTTTCAGAGCCAATGACGAGAATTGAACTCGTGACCTCTTCCTTACCAAGGAAGCACTCTACCCCTGAGCTACACCGGCTTCTTCTTTCAAAAATTGAGCGGGAGACGAGACTCGAACTCGCGACCCTCAGCTTGGAAGGCTGACGCTCTACCAACTGAGCTACTCCCGCTTA
>CANITF010000042.1 GCA_947470515.1 Flavobacteriales bacterium | reverse complement strand
TTTATTCTATTATAAAAAACAATAACCTGGCTATTTTGATTTTTAAATATAAAAACCTAGCTTTAAAATTACGTTTATAAAACCACTTTAATTAAACCTAATAAAAATGTAATAACAAATTTAAAATCAGTTTTTTACAAGTGAACTGGGTAAACATAATAAGGAAAAGGAAACAAGATTTTTTATAAAAACAGGGATTACATTTTTAGGTTCTTCCATTAAGAAAATTGAAATGAAATTTTGATCAATAGAAACAGAAAGATGGATTGAATTATTTATCCATTCTATTTTTGATATTAAAGTAAAAGAGGTTGACATTTCTTTGGTTGTAAATGATTTTAAATCTAAGAAAATTACAAAACATCTAATAAAAAATTACCTTAAAGAAAACCAAGAAATTATAGAATTAAAAAAAGAGCAGATAATAGCGTTTGTTTCCAGTAAAATTTTAAAATATTTAAGTCAAACTCTCTTAGTTTACACTAAGTTTCTACATTCTAAGAACAATTAGATGCTGAAAAAAAATAGTGAAAGAAAAAGGGATAAAATATTTGATTACATTTGAAAAAGACAAACTATAAATAACATGTCAAAAATTAAAATTCTAGTTGTAGAAGATGAATCAATTGTATCTAAAGATATTCAATATAGTTTGAATAAGTTAGGATACAATGTTGTTGGGTCATCGGCAACAGGAGAAAAAGCAATAGAGATAGCAAAAGAAGAGCATCCAGACCTTGTTCTAATGGATATTATGCTTAAGGGTCCTATGAATGGAATTGAAACAGCAGAAATAATTAAAAATGAATTATCTATTCCGGTTATTTTTTTAACAGCTTATGCTGATGAATCAACTTTGTCAAAAGCAAAAATTACAGAGCCTTATGGTTATATTATTAAACCTTTCAAAGAGATAGATCTTCACACATCTATTGAGATGGCAATCTATAAGCACGCAAAAGAAAGAGAAATAATTAAGGAAAGGGATTTATTATATTCTATTATTGAGAGCAAAGAAGCGGCGAATAACGACTTTATTTTTGTTAAATCGAATAGTAGACTTGTTAAATTAAATACAAGTGAAATTTTTTATATAGAAGCGTTAAAAGATTATGTTGTAATTCATACAATAGACACAAGATATACAATTCACTCAACAATGAAAGATATTGAGTCAAAAATGGGGACAGCAGATTTTATTAGAGTTCACCGTTCGTTTATAGTGCGTTTAGACAAAATAGCCACAATAGAATTTCCTAATCTAACGCTAGAAAATGATAAAAAAGTAATTCCTATTGGCGGTTCGTTTCGCGATGATTTAAATAATAGAATTAAAACCGTTTAATCAACAATTAACTCTAAATCTATTTGTCTTTTTCTTGGGTGAACTTCGTAAATTCGAACTTTAACCTTGTCTCCAAAGTTGTATTCTTTTTTTGTGCGCGCACCAACAATACAATATTTATCAGCGTTGAAAGAAAAACGATCACCAGGAATATCATTCATTGGAACCATTCCTTCACAATAATTATCATCCATTTTAACAAAAAGACCAAATTCCGCAATTCCAGAAACAGTTCCTAGAAACTCTTCTCCTATATGGTCTTGTACAAATAGGGTTTGGAAATATTTTGTTGATTCTCGCTCAGCCTCAACAGCTTTTCTTTCCATTCGAGAAATACGTTTACAAACATCGTCTAAGTCTTTACCATAACGGTGTTTTTTTGTCGTTAATTCTTCTTGTAAGATTCTGTGAACGATTAAATCAGCATAACGTCTAATTGGAGAAGTAAAGTGCGTATAATAATCAAACGCCAAACCGTAATGACCAATATTAGTCGTTTCGTAAGTGGCTTTAGCCATTGACCTAATAGCCATGGTTTGAATTAATGAATATTCGTTTTTTAAACGAATATCGTCTAAAAGCCTGTTGATGCTTGAGGCAATTTGATCAGGATTAGAAAAATCAAGTTTATAACCAAATTTATCTATGAAGATATTGAAAACAGCAATTTTTTCAAGACTTGGTTTGTCGTGTACGCGATAAACAAAAGGAACCTGGTCTCTACCTTTTTTTGGTTCAGAAACAAAAGTTGCAACTTTTCTATTCGCTAAAAGCATGAACTCTTCTATTAATTTATTGGCATCTTTTGATGTTTTAATTACCACCTCTTCCGGATGACCTTTTTCATCTAATTTGAAACGCATTTCTTCAGACTCAATGTTTAAAGCCCCATGTTTTAACCTTGTTTTTCGCAAAATTTTAGCTATTTTATCGAGAATAAGTATTTCTTTCTTGAAATCCCCATCTTTTCCCTCAATAATTTCTTGTGCCTCTTCATAACTAAAACGACGGTCAGAATGGATTACAGTTTTACCAAACCATTGGTTATAAACCGTACCTTCTTCATCCATTTCAAAAACTGCCGAAAAACTAAATTTATCTTCATTTGGACGAAGAGAACAGGCCATATTGGACAGTTGTTCTGGCAGCATCGGAACAACTCTGTCCACTAAATAAACAGAATTTGACCGCTTTAATGCTTCCGTGTCCATCGCGCTTCCTGGTCGAACATAATTACTCACATCGGCGATATGAATACCAATTTCTAAATGACCGTTTTCTAATTCTTTAAAAGATAGAGCATCGTCAAAATCTTTTGCATCAACAGGGTCAATAGTAAAAGTTGTAATTGGACGGAAATCGCGCCGTTTTGCAACCTCCTCCTGATCTAAGTCTAAACCAATAACTTCTGCTTCTGCCAATACTTCTTGCGGAAACTTATAATCTATACCATGGTTACATAAAATGCTTATCATTTCTGTATCGTTGGAACCGGATTTTCCTAATACTTCAACGACTTCTCCATAAGGATTTTTGGATGTTTTAGGCCAAACAGTAATTTTCACCAATGCTTTATCACCATGTTTCCCACCATTTAATTTTTCTTTAGGAATATAAATATCAGTCCCCGCTTTTAAATTGTCAGGTATTAAAAAAGCAAATTTTTCATGGATTTCTAAGGTTCCTACAAATTGTGTGCGTTCTCTTGATAAAATTGCCGTAACCTCTCCTTCGTTTCTTGTTTTTCCACGTTTAAAAATGCGCGCTTTTACCTTGTCGCCATTGAGTGCTTGACCTATATTTTGCGGAGCGATATATAAATCATTTTCCTCGCCATCACTAACAACAAACCCGGCTCCTCGAGCGGTTAATTCAATAAACCCTTCAATAGAATCATCTTTAGAATTAAAAGCATAAACCCCGTGGGCATGCCTTTGTAAAACACTTTGCTGACATAGCTCTTCTAAAATATCAAAAACTAATTTTCTTAATGCGTTTTCCCTAACATCAATCAAAGCACAAACTTGTTTGTGGCTCAGAACACTATCTGGATTTTTTTCAAAGCATTTTCTCACAACATGCGTAAGACTGCTCTTCATTTTACTAGGTTTATTTTGCTTATTTCTTGACATATACGCGAAGTTAAAGCAATTTTTGCTAAATAGCAGTTCAAAACGGAACTAAAAAAGTGCTGTTGAAAGAATATGTAAGAATGATAAAATCATCTAATGAAGATTGATAACTTTGTAAAAACAAGACAATATGAACAAGCGCGTAGAAGAAGCAATAAACGAACAAATTGAAAAGGAGGCAATGTCATCTCAATTTTATTTAGCAATGGCCTCTTGGGCAGAAAATAACGGATTAAACGGCACTGCTAAATTTATGTATTCTCACTCTGACGAAGAACGATTTCACATGTTAAAACTTGTAAAATTTGTAAACGAACGAGGAGGAAAGGCAATAATTCCGGCCACAGGAAAACCACAAAAAGAATTTAAAGATCTTGTAAATGTTTTTGAATTATTATTGGCACATGAAATTATGGTTACAGAGAGTATTAACAACTTAGTTGATATTTGCCTTCAAGAAAAAGATTATTCTACACATAATTTTATACAATGGTACGTTTCAGAGCAGTTAGAGGAAGAAGCCTTAGCACGAACAGTTTTAGATAAATTAAAATTGATAGGAGGAGACAAAGGAGGAATGTATATGTTTGATAGAGATTTAGAAAATTCTGCAATTCAACTAGCGCCAGCCATGACTTCAGGTTCTTCTATTTAATTAAACCAACTTGAACGTGATTTTTGCAAAATGAATAGATTAATTTTAATAAGCTTGCTATTGTTTATTTCTCTTCACGGGACAGGACAAACGGCATATCGCTTTAGAAATTATACGATTAATAACGGGCTATCTCAAAGTTCTGTCACGTGTATCATTCAAGATAAAAACCACTCTCTTTGGGTTGGCACGCAAGACGGTTTAAATCGTTTTGACGGTAAGAATTTTGAAATATTTACATCAGAAGACACGCCAGGAATTGAAAGCGAGTACATTAAATGTGCTGTAAAAACCAAAGAGGGAAATTTATGGTTTGGGACAACGAATGGGCTAACACAATATAATCCAGATAAAGAGGTGTTTACAACGCACTCTTTAGAACAAAAAGCAGCCTTACAAATAGAAAGCCTTACTTTAGATCCTTCAGGTATTATATGGGTTGGCACAATTGGAAAAGGGGTTTTAAGTTTTGATCCGAAAACCCAAAAATTTAAACAACACCCCAATTTAATTCCATCTAAAAAAATTCAAGCGGTTTTTTGTTCCGAATCAGGAGAGTTATTTGTGAATACAGAAGACAGGGGTGTTTATGGAACGAACCAATTAAAAACAAAGGCTTTTTTAATACCAATAAAAAGTAAAAGTGCGAATCCAGTTATTATACAAAGAATTACACAAAGCGAATTGGGTAATATATTGTTTGGAAGTAACCAAGGTGTTTTTGAGTATTCAATTTCACAAAAGAATACGTACCCAAAATTTCCACAACTGGAAATGGAGTTTGGCTACATGGGAATAGCAGATATTTATTTATCACAGAACAACAGTTGGTTTATTGGAACAACAAATAAAGGGTTATTCACTATAGGCTCGGACGGAAGCGTGTTTAATAGCACTCAAGATATTTTTCAAAAAAACGCATTACTTTTTAATGATATTAATCTTTTATTCTGTGATGATTCCGGTACTTTTTGGGTTGGAACAGACCGAGGATTAGCAAGTTTTGACCCAATGAATCAAGGTTTTTTAGGTGTTGGTCCTAGTGGAAATTTAGAACAAGGCATACCCACCCCAAATGTTTGGAGTTTTGGAGAAGATAAATTTGCACAATATACATTTGTTGGAACCGATATAGGCATTTCTCGTTTTAATCGAAAATCAGGAAAGTTTGAACAATATTATAGAGATAATTCACAATCGATAACAGGAGAAAGCGCGGAAACAGCAGCTCTTTCTATTCATGTAATAAATGAAAACAAAGTGCTGGTTGGATGTGTAGACGGTTTATTTGAATTAAATATTAATTCAAGATCTGACTATTCTTTTAAAAAAATAGATTACTTAGAAAATAAGGAAGAAGCTATAAAACACACGAGAATATATTCTATTGTTCATTGGAAAGAAGACAACTATTTCATAGGGACAAAAGGAGGTGTTGTTTTAGTTGATTTAAAAAAGAAAAAAGCTCAAGCCTTCGAACATTCAATAAAAAACCCAAACGGCACCATAACATTAGGCGTGTGCAGACACATTTATAAGGATGAACAAAGTAGAATTTGGTTTGCAACAAGCTCAGGGGAATTAAATTTATTAACGGTTAAAACCAACAAGATTGAAATAGTGCCTTATAAACACAATTCAATATTGTTAAAAGTATCGAAAGACTATATTACATCGATATGCCAGATAGGCAAAAATGAATTTTGGCTTGGAACATTTGGTTCAGGTATAATGTACTGGAACGAGGCAACAAAAACCGTGAAAATTTTCACAAAAAAAAATGGGCTTCCAAATAATGTTGTTTACGGCATAGTTACAGACCTAGAAAATAATTTATGGCTAAGCACAAACAAAGGAATCTGTAAATTCAATTCAAAAACAAAAGAGGTAACAAACTACACTGAAATTGACGGGTTAATGAGTAATGAATTTAATCTAGGGGCGTTCATGAAGTCATTATCTGGTGAATTGTTCTTTGGTGGAATTTATGGCTACAATTATTTTAACCCGAATAAACTTTCATTAAATAAGCCAAATGTTGGGGTCACTATTACAAAATTTAAATTAGATAAAACTTGGTTAAAACCTGGAGATAAGGATTCCCCACTTTATTTGCCAATAGCTAGAACCTCGCACATTGAGCTCAATTATAGGCAACGAAGCTTCACCGTTCATTTTCAACCCTCAGATCTAAGCAATCCTGAATTGGTTAATTATAAATACATATTAGAAGGATCAGAAGAAGGCGAAGTAATACTTGGAAGTTCAAATGAATTAAGGTTTAGTTTATTGTCCCCCGGCGATTATACATTAAAAATTTTTGCAAGAATTGGTGATGGCCCCTGGGGAAAAACGCCGGCTATTTTATCTCTTCATATTAAATCCCCCTTTTGGGCCACTTGGTGGTTCTGGATTATAATAATAATAGTGTTAGCAATTTCCGTTCGTCTTTTTATTCGAAACAGAATTGATTCTGAGCGCAGGAAACAAGTTCGTTTAGAAATGAAAATTGCTGACAGAACACGCGAAATAAGAGAACAAAACATTAAAATTGAAAAACAAAGAAAACAACTTGAAGAGGAGAAAAACAAAGTTGTCGATAACCAGCGTTTGTTGCAAATTGAAAAGGATAAAACTGAAAAATTGATTCGAAGAATTATCCCAGAGTCCACCGCAGAAGAATTAAAAAATAAAGGTACAGCGAGTGCCCGGGCATACAAAACGGTATCGGTATTATTTACAGATTTTGTTGGTTTTACAAAAAGTGCAGAACGAATGAGCCCAACGGATTTGGTAAACAAGTTGGATGTTTATTTTAGCAAATTTGATGAAATAATTGTTAAAAACAATCTTGAGAAAATAAAAACAATTGGTGATGCATACATGTGTGCTGGGGGCATACCTGTGCGTAATAACACAAATCCAATTGATGCCTGCATTGCGGCTTTGCAGATTCAAGATTATATGCGTAAACTTAAAAATGATGGAATCATCAATAATACAGAATTTTGGGAATTACGCTTAGGAATTAACACCGGAGAGGTTGTTGCCGGTGTTATTGGAAGTGAAAGATTGGCTTATGATGTTTGGGGAGCAACGGTAAATCAAGCTCAACGTATGGAAATGCTTGGAGAACCAGGAAAAGTTACCATTACAGGAAATACTTTTGTATTAATAGAACCGTATTTTGAATGTGTTTTTAGAGGAAAAGCACAATCTAAAAGTCGCGGTTTAATTGATATGTATACGGTTGAACGAATCAAACCAGAACTTTCAATTGATGGAGAAGGAATAATTCCAAACGACCGTTTCCAGCAGATTGTTAATCTTCATCTTTACAGTTCTATTAACTACTATAAGGCGGAACGACACATTATGAAGGTTCTTGAAAAAGGACTTTCTGATAAGCTTCATTATCACAGTATTGATCATACTAAAGATGTTGTGAACGCTGTTGAACGATTAGCATTAATGGAAGGAGTAACGGATGAAGGGTTATTTTTATTAAAATCGGCCGCTACTTATCATGATGCAGGTTTTGTTGAAGACTATGATAAAAATGAACCAATTGGCGCTCGTTTGGCAGAAGAAATTCTTCCGAAGTATGGTTACACAGAACAACATATCAACACGATAAAAGAACTTATTTATGTTACCCAAATTCCCCACAAACCAACCAATACTCTTGAAGAAATTATTTGCGATGCTGATTTAGATTATTTAGGAAGAGAAGATTTCCATGAAATTGCCAACAGGCTGCGCAGAGAGCTTCGTGAACACGGAAAAATAGATAGCGACCGTAGATGGGACGAAATTCAAGTTCAGTTCCTTACGGCTCACAAATACTTCACTGAAACAGCATTGCGAACAAGAGCAGCTAAAAAAGAAAAAAACTTGGAGGAAGTAAAAGCAAGATTATTGAAGGATGAGTATGTTGATTAGAAAGAAAAAAGGTTGTCTAATCGTTGAGAAAAGTTAAATAAGTTCTAGTCCTAAAAAAATTAAAGACACAAAAAAACCCTCATAGAATAAACGATGAGGGGTTTTATTTTATAAAAATAGTTTCTTAGCTAAACAAAACACTTTGACCGTAAGGAGCAAGATCAACAGGGTTCACAACTAAAGCGGGAATTTTAGCATCATTTGTGATTATATATTGCTCATAATTTGCTGTTATAGAGCCAAGGAAGTTGTTTTTATTTAAATTCATGATTGCTATAAGATCAGCATCAATATTTATGGCGTGTTTTACCACCTCTTTATCAAAACCACTACTTGGAGCCAATGTTGTTGTAACCTCAATTCCGCGTTCACTGAAAAACTTATTAGCAAATTGAATATTCGCCTGCATTTGATGACGTAAAAACTCATCTGATTCGTCAGGAGTTATAACATGAACTTTTGATTTAAAATAAGTAGCAAGATTAGCAACAATTGCTAACTTTTGTTTTGTTTCTTTATGTAAATCCATTGGCACAACAATATCATCATAACCAGTAGCTTTTATTCCTTTTTCTTGAACAACAATGAAGGGCACACTAGAATTTGTAATAACTTTTAAAGCGTTGCTTCCTGTAATGTGTTGCCATCCATGCGCACCATGTGTTCCCATGAAAATCAATTCAGCATGATGTTCTGCAGCAAAATCTCCGATTTGGTCAAAGAAATTTCCTAAACGAACATAAGGTATAAGCTCAACACCATCAGTTGTATGAGATTTTAAAACAAGACTTAATTTACCCTCAGCTTCTTTAATGTCCTTTTCTTTTGGCACAACATGCAATACATATACAATTGCGTTTAAAGGTTTTGCGGTTGCGACTGCGTGACTCAAAGCTACATCTGCTACAGGTGTAAAATCATGAGGCACAATAAAAGTTTTTTTGTTCATAGAGTTCAGTTTCTGGTTTCTTTCCTATTACAAATGTAATAATAAAGATTTTTTATCGATTTAAAAAAACATTTCTTTTTATCTTTATTTTGATAATTCACATAATAGTCAATCTTTTTGGTTCTTAATGAAGTATTATAAATATATATAAGCCTATACGTTGCAATTTATTAATGATTTTTGAAGATTGTTAATGTTTTGCCCTTCGTATATTTACTTTACCTTTGTAATAAAAGACTAAACAATGCCAATAATTGGAAAATTACTCAAAAAAACAACAGAGATTTCTTATAAAAGGAATTTCAATAAAGGGAAAGAGTACGTTAATCAATTAAAAACATTGGCAAGTTTGATGGAAAAGGCAAAAAGCACAGCCTTCGGTTTAAAGCATGATTTTCATCAAAGCTTAAACGAGTCAGATGTCGTAGAAGAATATCAAATGCGTGTTCCAATTACGGACTATGAGGAATTTTATGTGAATTGGTTAAAAGAATCTATTGAAGGAGCAAAAGACCATACTTGGCCAGGAAAAATTAAGCATTATGCACTTTCTTCTGGCACAACCGGATCACCAAGCAAAAGAATACCTGTTACCGAAGAGATGATTAGGTCGTTTCAAAAAACAAGTTTAAGACAAATTTCCACTTTACATGAGTTAGATCTTCCTGAGACGTTCTTCAATGCAAGTATTTTATTGGTTGGTGGATGCACTAAATTAACTAAAAAGAAAACGCATATAGAAGGAGATTTAAGTGGAATATTAAAAAAATACACCTCATTTATTGCTAACCCATTTACAAAACCAGGAAATAGAATTACTGGAATTAGAGATTGGAATAAAAAGATGGATTTGATAATAAAGAAGGCGCCAAGTTGGAATGTTGGAATGATTGCTGGTGTTCCTAGCTGGTGTATTATGTTAATGGAGAGAATAATAGAACACTATAACCTAAAAACGATTCATGATATTTGGCCAAATTTTCAAGTGTATGTTCATGGTGGCGTTTTTATGAACCCCTATATTCAACGACTTGAAAAAATTTCGGGAGGAAAGGTACACTTGTTAGATACTTATTTAGCTAGTGAGGGGTATTTTGCCTATCAAACGTCGCCAGAAAGAGAAGGGATGCAGCTTCTCTTGAATGCTGGAATTTTTTACGAATTCATCCCATTCAATAGTGACTTTTTTGATGAACATGGAAACGTAAAAGACAAGCACGAAGCGTTTAATTTAAGTCAAGTTACTGAAGGCGTAGATTATGCCCTGGTTATTTCTACAAATGCTGGATTATGGCGCTATATGATAGGTGATTTAGTGCGCTTTGTTGATATAGAAGAAAGAGAAATTAAAATTACCGGAAGAATTAAACAATTTTTAAGTCTTTGTGGCGAACACCTTTCCTTAGATAATATTAATACAGCTATTCAAAATGTATGTAAAAGTGAAGGAATAGAAATACCAGAATTTAGTTTATATGCTGAAAATTTAAATCAACGGCACGCTTGGTTTTTAGGCTCAGACGATGCATTAGACCCAAACAAAATAATGAATTTAGTAGATTTAGAATTGTGTAAATTAAATGATGATTACGCTTCTGCTCGAAAGTTTAATTTGAAACACCCAACAATTAAAGTTTTGCCAGTTCATACATTTTATAATTTTATGGATTCTATTGGTAAATCAGGTGCGCAAAACAAAGTACCACGCGTTATGAATGAGCAACAAAGTGGAGCGTGGTTGAAACATTTGTTTAAGGCGGGGTTGAATTAAGCTCCTTTTTTTTAGCAGTTCCCCTCACATAATACTTGATTAAAGCATTTGCAATTACAACCAAAACAATTATTGCCGACCCAATGTAAAAGTGACTTCCCAAGACTTCGTTTTCATTAAGAATAAAAATTGCAAGAATTATAGTATAAACAGGCTCAAGATTTATACTCAAAGAAACAGTAAATGCACCTAGACGCTTTACAACTTCTATCGTTGCTAAAAAAGCAAAAGAGGTACAGATTACTCCGAGAAAAATCAGCCAAAAGAAATCACTCCAACTCATTTCAAATAATTGAGCATTGAAATCGCCCTGAATTATTAAGACAATCGTCAAGAATACAAATGCAATAAGAAGTTCATAAAATGTGATTTGGTGAGAAGGAGTGTCTTCCGCTAATTTTGCGTTAAAAACCGAAAATAACGCAGCAAAGAAAGCAGAAAATAATCCATAAATTAATGCCTCATAATGTTTTGTGTCAAAATCACTAGAAACAAAATAAATACCATAAATAACAATTAATCCCAAGAAAAATTCTAACAACGAAAACTTGCGCTTCATAATTAAAGGTTCCAACCAGGTAACATGGATTGTTGTTGTTGATAAACACAAAATTCCTAAAGACGCAGTTGATAAACTAATGGATTTATAAAAAGTCATCCAATGTAAGGCAACTAAAATTCCGACGCCAAAGATTTTGATTAATTCTTTTGATGAGTCAATCCTAACAGATTTTTTCATAAAAATCAACCCAATTGCCAATGCGATAAAAGCAATTAAAACACGGTGCCAAACGATGTGAAAAGGAGCAAGATCAATTAAAACGCCTAAAATCCCAGTAAAACCCCACACAAAAATGATGAGGTGTAAAAGAATATGGTACTTGTTTTTTGCCATCATTGAGAAAAGTTAGATAGTTAAAACTATTTTTTCTTAATGAGCTTATAAGCTTCTTTTAACGGAATATCACTCATAAAATACGCTTCTAATTTTGATTCATCAATGGTGACTGAAAAGCTAGATGTTGACATTCCAACAGAATCATCTGATGCCTCAGAAGTTGAAACGACCGAAGTGAAATAGTGAGAAAGCTCCTCTTCGGTTACATCTTCTCTCGCGTACATTGGATAAAGTAAAATTGATTTTTTATTTTTTAGAAGTTTAAAAATGCTTAATTCGGGTTCGCCCCCAAAGGAAAGATAATAGTTTGTTCCAATCATTGAAAAGTGAAGAGAATCTCCAAGATTGGTTTCTGTTTCTCCCTCCTTGTCTTTTATGACGATGCTATTTGTATTGAATGTAATGTACATTTTATTACCTTCTTCACCCTCCATTATCGCTGCAAAATCTTTAGGAAATTCAACCTCATAATTACCGATTATATCTTTAGGAAAAGAATTTATTTTTCTTCCAGGAACATTTGTAACAGTTACAACTGTGCAAGAAAAAATGTTAATTAGAAGAAACCCTAGAGCTGAAAATTTGAATGCTATTTTCATAAAATTATTTTTGCAAAAGTACTATTAATCTATTGGTGTATTTTGTTGTTGAAGGACCCTTTCTGTTAAAAATAAAAAGAGCGATGGAACATATCCCATCGCTCTTAAAATTATCTAGAAATATTAGTTAGCTTTTTTCAACGCTTTTTTGCGCTTGTCGTCTAATTTATCCTGTTTTTCATCCAGTTTTTTTCCTTTTTCATCTAGTTTATCTTGCTCTTCTTTTAATTTGTCAAGCTTTTTACCTTTCTTGATTTTATCATCAAGCTTTTTTTGATCTTTTTTATATTCTTTTCTTGTATCGTCTATTTTTTTTTGCTCTTCATCGTATTTTGCAAGCTTTTCTTTCAATTCTGCAGCTGCTGCTTTTTCTTTTTCAGCTTCTTTAGCGTCTTTTTCAGCTTCTTTGATGTTTTTTTCTGCTTCTTTGGCTTCTTTTTCAGCCTCTTTAGCTTGTTTTTCAGCTTCCTTTTTCTCTTCGGCTATTTTCTCTTCCTTTTTCTCTTCCTCTTTTAAAGCACTTTTTTCATTAGCAGATTTTTCTTTAGCAAGTTCTTCTTTCTTTTCTGCTGCTTTTTTCTCTTCCTTAGCTTTTGCTTCAGCGTCTTTAGCTTTCTTTTCTGCATCAGAAATTTCTTTCGATTGACCTTTTTGAGCTTCTTCTGCTTCTTTTTTGGCTTTTTCGTCAGCAGATTTAGCATTTTGAAGTTGTGAATTTTCTAAAACTTTTTGGCGCTCTTGTGCTTCTATGTCTCGCTGCTTTGCTTCTTCCTCTCTTCTTTTAGAATCCTCGGAAACCTGGTTGCTATTTTGTTCTTTAGCTTTTTGAGCCTCTTCTAATTTCTTATCTGCTTCAGCTTGTTTCTTATCTGCTTCATTTTTTTTAGCCTCAGCAATTTTATTTTTTTCTTCCGCTAATCGAACAGCATCTGCTTTTTCTTTTGTTAATTGTTCTTGCGTTTTAGTTGATTGTTCTTTTTCAGCAGCGTATTTTTCAGCATCTTTCTCGTGCTGCGTTGTTTTGTCTTCTGATTTTATAGTTTTGTCTTCTATTTTATTAATTTTTTCTTCTGATTCAGCAGATATTTCATCAATAGATTCAGTTTTACTTTTTAAAATAAAGTCAAACGTCTTACCATTAACCAATACTATATCACTCATTTTTTGATCCTTGTACAAAGAATGCATAACTTGTATTTGAACCAATTGGTTTCCATATGTAGGAATAGCAATCATTGCTTTTCCGAATTCGTCAGATGTAGAAGATCCAATAGGCATACCAGTGGAGGTTATTCTGATTAAGGCACCTTTAACCGGTTTTCCGTTACTACTAACACTAATTGTTACAGTAATCGCTTCGTTTTTTGTTTCGTTAATTGAAACGGCTGTAATTAGGTTGCTTCCGGTGGCAACGGCAGAACAAAAAAGTACACTGGCGAATATAAAACTCTTTTTCATGATAAATTTATTTGCTTATAAATATACAATAATTGTATTTTGGTTTCGCGCTTTGTAAAAACAATTCCAAAAAATCGATTAATTTTGAGTTATGCAATTTAAAGAGGTCGTTGGTCAGCAAGAATTAAAAAAACATTTAATTCAAGAAGTTGAAAAGGATAAAATCAGTCATGCTCAACTGTTTTTGGGAAACGCAGGCCATGGAGGGCTTCCCCTAGCATTAGCTTTTGTACAATATCTTTTTTGTGATAACAGAAATTCAATAGACAGTTGTGGAGGTTGTCCGTCATGTCGAAAAGTGAAGGAATTGCAACATCCTGATTTGCATTTTTCTTTTCCAGTGGTTTTAAAGCCTTATAAAAAATCGGATGCTGCACTCGGACATTGGCGCGACCAAATTAAAGAAGACCCATATTTTAGTCAAAATGATTGGTTAAAAAGAATAGACGAAAAAGAACGGAAACCGGTTATTGGAACCGAAGAAAGTCAGGAAATAATCAAAAAACTTTCTCTCAAATCGTATGAAGGAGGATTTAAGGTTATGATTATTTGGATGGCAGAAGAGATGAACACCGTTTGTTCAAATAAACTCTTGAAAATCATCGAAGAGCCGCCACCCAAAACGTTGTTTATATTATTAAGTGAGAAACAAGATCAATTATTGCAAACGATTATTTCAAGAACACAAATCCTTAAAATACCAAGAATTAATTCTGATGATTTAACAACTTATTTGCGGAAAGACCAAACTGTTTCTTTGTCAAATATTGAAAGTATCGTTGCAAGGGTGGAGGGGGACCTTTTGAAGGCCAAAGAATTAATGGGCACCCACAGAGAATTGGATGAAAACCGGGAGTTGTTTATCCAATTAATGCGCGTGTGTTTTAAAAAAGATGTTATTCCAATGCTTGATTGGGCAGAAAATATAGCTTCAATTAGCAAAGAACGGCAGAAAATATTTTTGCTGTATTCACTCCATATGTTTAGACAAAGCATATTGCGGAACTATACAGATCATCAGCTAACAAAAGTGTCGGATGAAGAAGAAGCGTTTTTAACCAAATTCGCGAAATTTGTCTCGGGAAATAACTTAACTGATTTCATGGAAACCTTCAACGATGCACATTATCATATTGAAAGAAACGCCAACACAAAGCTATTGTTTACAGACTTATGTTTTAAGGTTATGCGATTTATTCACTTTGCATAGTTAATAGCCTATTTTATTCGTACAACGATACTGTTATTATTTTCTTATTTTTACACAAACAAAAAATGAATTATGGGCTGTTCAAATTGCAGTAGTGAAGGAGGAACTCCTCGCGGATGTAAAAACAATGGTACTTGTAGTTCTGGAGGATGCAATAAGCTTGAGGTGTATGATTGGTTGGCAAACATTGCTTTACCAAACGGTCAAACAGCCTACGATATAGTTGAAGTTCGATTTAAAAATAGTCGAAAAAGTTTCTTTAGAAACGCAAAAGGATTTAGTTTGCAAGTTGGCGATGTTGTCGCTGTTGAAGCTAGCCCTGGATATGACATTGGTGTTGTATCGGTTGTTGGAGAACTTGCCAGAATTCAAGTGAAAAAGAAAGCTTCAGGGTTTAAACCGATGGAAGCGAAGAAAATTTTGAGAATTGCTACTCAAGATGATATTGATAAATGGGTTAAAGCACGATCTCTTGAAAAAGAAGTGATGTATGTTTCGCGCACATTGGCTGTCAATTTAAATTTGGAAATGAAAATTTCTGATGTTGAATATCAAGGAGATTTATCAAAAGCAACATTTTATTATACTGCAGAAACGCGTGTTGATTTTCGCCAGTTGATAAAAGACATGTCTGAGAAATTTAAAGGGCGTGTTGAAATGCGCCAAATTGGCTCACGCCAAGAAGCATCAAGACTTGGTGGAATTGGATCTTGTGGAAGAGAATTGTGCTGTTCTACTTGGTTAACAGATTTTAGATCTGTTTCTACTTCTGCTGCACGCTACCAACAATTATCATTAAATCCTCAAAAATTAGCGGGTCAATGTGGCAAATTGAAGTGTTGTTTGAATTATGAGCTTGACATGTATTTAGATGCTTTTAAAGCTTTCCCAAAATCAGATGTAAAACTTCAAACGGAAAAAGCAAATGCTTATCATGTTAAAACAGATGTCTTTAAACGACAAATGTTTTATGGATATGAAGGGGGTGTTGGTGGTTTAATACCCTTAACCCCAGAGCGTGTAAAGGAAATAATCAAAATGAATTCTGAAGGAAAAAAACCGAAAGAATTAAATGAATATGTGATGGAAGTGGTTGTCAAAGAACCAGATTATGATAATGTTGTTGGTCAAGATAGTTTGAATAGATTTGAACACGCTTTTAAAACTAAGAAAAAGAAGAAAAAGCCAGGAAACAGACCTGCTGATGGCCAGCCCAGAGCGCAACAACAAAATCAAAACACACCACAAGCTCAGGCTCCAAGAGTAGAGGGAGAAATGCCGCCAGCTTCAGCAAACAAGAGAAGAAATAAGCGACCAAACAATAGGCCAAGAGGAAACCCTAACGCAACGAATAATGAAAAGAAGGAGGAGTAAGGCCGTTGTACTATTAAGTTTAGCATTTTTAATATCTTGTGAAAGTGCACCTACCTTTGAAAAATCATATGTTTTCGAAAATAAGGAATGGAAGCAAGATATAAAACCGTCTTTTACTGTTGACATAAAAGACGCAAGCAAAGACTATGATTTTGTGCTTACATTAAGAACCTCCACAGAATATAAATACAGTAATTTGTGGGTTTATATGAATACAAAAACACCAAATGGTGAGAAGGCACGAGAACCATTTGAAATAAAAATCACGAATCCAGATGGATCTTGGATTGGAAAAAAAACAGGTACAATCGTAGAGAATTCATTAAATTTTAAAAGAAGAAAACTTCCGTTAAAAGGGAAATATACTTTTATCTTAGAACAAGGAATTACAGATTCTAAAATTAATCAAGTATTAGATATTGGATTGGTTGTTACCGAAGCGAAAAAACCTTAATTTTTCTTCTTCTTCTTTTTGAATCCCAAATTATAAGCATAGTTGATTGATAAAATATGCTTTCTAGAAGGATCTGGTTGGTTTATTTGTTGGTCGAACATGTATCCTACAGAAATCTCGTGTGGGCTATCAAATTCAAAGTCGACACCAACAAACGTCCTGTATTTTGTGAATCTTTGTCCCAATGGGCCAAATGTTGGATTATAAAAGAATTCAATATTAATAACGGGAGAAATAAAACTGTTGTTTATATCATAGGATATTTCTGGTTTCCAGCGAATTGCTTGGTCATATTCTGAATCATAATTCGAAGAAGAGATTAATCGATCAAATGAATACTGATATCTTATTCTAGCCGAAAGAGAAAATCGGCTTAATGTATGCTTAAACTCGGCATTAAAATTTAAACGGTTGGTAAAGGAATAATTTCCGTATTTATTTAAAGCAAATATTGCTCTATAATCTGCCGATGGCCTGAACCACTTGGTAACTTTATATTTTATAGAAACTTGTGGAAAATAAATTTGATCATTAAAACCACCAATTCGACCAGTAAATGATCCTGCCCAATCGATTTTCTTATTAATCCTTCCTTTTACACCGATAGAAGTCCAACTTTTGCCTGAACTTTGTTGGCTAATTGATAAAAAAGGTAAACATATTGAAAACAAAAGTACACGAAACATGTTACAATTTTTTTGTGTCAATTGTTCCCAAATCAACTGTTGTTTTCTTTCCTGAAATCGATGCTGTTACCAATACTTCACTTTTACCACTTGGAACACTATTGTCATCTTCGTAAACAAAAATGGTGTAATCACCCTCTTCTAAATAGTTAAACTCAAAACTACCGTCATAGCTCGTTTTAATTCGATCATTGTAAAAAGTATTTCCTGCACCATAAACGATATAAACGTCTAATTCAACACCAGGATATTCAGCAACTAAAGCCCCAATTAAACTATATTGTTTGACGTTTATTACGCCCTTAATGGTAGAAGACCCCCCTTGACCTTCTATTTTTTTACAAGAATTAAAAAAGAAAGAAGCAACTAAAATTAACGAAAGCGAGATTATTTTTTGCATATTATTTATACTATAAAATTTATTGAAAAATATAGGAATACAACCATTCCACTGTTTTATTCGTCACTAAATTAGGGAATAATTTAATATTATGATAATATTAACCTAAATTAGGTCCTGAAAAATGACTTTTGCAAAACTAAATACTAGAAAATGAAATCAATATTTTACGCATTTATACTTTTAACAATCTCCTTTACAGCGAACTCCCAAGTAATTATAAATGAATATTCCTGTTCTAATATGAACGGAATCACTGATGCTTATGGCAACAGAGAGGACTGGGTTGAGCTGTATAATATGGGAGCCGCACCAGTTGATTTAACCGGATATTATTTGTCAGATAAATCTACCAATTTGCAAAAATGGATGATTCCTAGTGGAACTATTGCAGCCAATGGATATAAAATGGTCTTTTGCTCAAAAAGAAACACTGTAAATGGGGCACAATATCACCCAAACTTCAGTTTAACGCAAACAACAGGGGATTGGATTATTTTGGTAAATTCAGTGCTAAATGTGGCAGACTCAATAAAAATAGTGCACATGACAAAAGCTGACCATTCTGTTGGAAGGTCAACCAATGCAGCGCCCGATTGGAAGTTATTTACCGCACCAACACCAAATGCGGCAAATGTTGGAGCACAAAATTTTTATACCCCGAAACCGGTTATTAGTCTTGCCCCGGGATTTTATCCTGTAGCACAATCAACAACAATTACATGTTCTGATCCAACAGCAACAATACGCTATACAACTAATGGACAGAATCCAACAGCAACTTCAACACTGTATTCAGGACCAATTGCTATTAACGCAACGATGGTGCTTAGGGCCGCAGCATTCAGTACAAATCAAGCTTCTTTTATTGAAACAAATTCATACTTTATAAATGTTACCCATCCTATTCCAGTAGTTTCTGTATGCAGTCAAGGGGTTTTTAATCTTGTTGCAAACGGGAACCAAACCCCAGTAGTAGGAGCGTTTGAATTATTTGAACAGAACGGAACCTTTATTGATGAAGGTCAGGGAGATTTTAACAAACATGGCAATGACTCATGGTCTTATGATCAACGAGGGTTTGATTATATCACAAGAGATGAATTTGGATACGCAGCTGGGCTAGAACATCAGATTTTCCCCGATTCACCAAGAGATCAATTTCAACGGGTTATATTGAAACCTGCGGCTAGTGATAATTATTCTTTTGAAAATGGAGCTCATATTCGCGACGCTTTTATTCATACCCTTTCCAAAAGGGCAGATATGAATTTAGACGAAAGAAGCTGGAGACCTTGTGTTGTTTATTTGAATGGTGTTTATTGGGGAGTTTATGAAATTCGTGAAAAAGCGGATGATCACGATTATACCGATTTCTATTTTGATCAAAATAAATATAATTTACAGTACTTAAAAACGTGGGGAGCAACATGGGAAGAATATGGTGCGCCGAATGCTCAACCAGCATGGAACTCCTTAAGAAACTTTATTTCTACCAATAATATGGGTGTTCCTGCAAATTTTGCAAATGTTGATACATTATTAAGTTGGAGGTCGATGTGCGATTATTTTGTGTTTAATTCTTATGTTGTAAATCAAGACTGGTTAAATTGGAACACTGCTTGGTGGAGAGGAATGGATCCAAATGGAAACCACAGAAGATGGAGGTATACACTTTGGGACATGGATGCTACTTTTGGGCATTATATAAATTATACAGGTATTCCTGACCCATCAGCAAATGCCGACCCATGTAATGTTGAAAATTTACCAAATCCCGGGGGACAAGGACATACGGACATTTTGGAAAAACTCATTAATGAAAACCCCGTTGTTGAGCAATATTATATTACGCGGTATATTGATTTAGTTAACACGTATTTTTCTTGTGATTATATGCTAAATCTATTGGATAGCATGGTGGCAGAAATTGATCCCGAAATGTCCGCCCAGTGTGCAACATGGGGAGGAACATATACTGGATGGCAGTCGAGAGTCACGCAGCTTAGGAATTTTATTACTTTACGATGTACTGCGCTCGAACAAGGCTTAATAGATTGTTATAGTTTAACAGGTCCTTATGCAACCACTTTTGATGTTTCACCACCTTTATCTGGAGAAATTAGAGTGAATTCTATTTGGGCACCAACCTATCCGTGGGCAACAACTTATTATGGTGGGATTACGACTAATATTATAGCCAAACCATTACCCGGATTTATGTTTGATCACTGGGAGTATACAACAGGACCTTTATCGAATGTTATTACTGAAGACACAAATAGTTTAAATATTACAGGACTAGAAAATATTGTAGCATTTTTTATTGTTGATAATCCAGATATTGATGGCGATGGATGTTTAAATGTTGACGAAGTTATTGCTGGCACAAATCCAAACAATCCTGATACAGATGGCGATGGTGAAAATGATTGTGCCGAAACAGGAGTTGATCCATTAAACCCAATAGACACTGATGGTGATGGAATAATTGATGCGTTGGAATCTTCAATTCTTGATGCGGATGGTGACGGTGTAAACGATGAAACAGATCCTGCCAATACTGACCCTTGTATTCCAAATCCTAATGCAGGTCCGTGTGACCAAGATGGTGATGGCTTAACAAATACGCAAGAAACAACCGCTGGAACAAACCCTACAAATCCAGATACTGATGGAGACGGAATTAATGACGGCGCTGAATTAACAGCAAGTACAGATCCACTTAATCCTTGTGATCCGGATAATTTCTTCCCAGGTTGTCAAAACGATTCAGATGGAGATGGTTTATTGGACGCACAAGAAGGAGTCTTAGGAACGAACCCGAATAATCCTGATACAGATGGCGATGGCCTGAATGATGGAGTTGAAGTTGGAAATGGGACAGACCCGTTGGATGAATGTGATCCAAATAGTTCAGGAGTAAATTGCATCAATGGGATATATTTACCTTCCGGATTCTCGCCTAATGGCGCAGGGAATACTCTAAACGAAAATTGGGCAATTATCGTAGGGAAAGATGTTAAATCCTTCACTCTTTCTGTTTATGATCGTTGGGGGAATTTAATTTTAAAAACGACTGATAATAATTTCAAATGGGACGGAACATATAAAGGTCAACCGTGTAATGCAGGTGTTTACGCTTACATTTTAGAGGTGAACTATGTGAACGGAACAAGTGAAATGCGTTCTGATAACGTTACTTTAATTCGTTAAAAGATGAAAAAGATACTTTTATCGTTATCGTTATTTTTGGTTGTAGGGCTCAATGCGCAAGATTTACATTTTACGCAAACAGCTCAAACACCTTTATTAATAAACCCAGGAGCGGCAGGTGTTTATGACGGTTGGGAACGTGTGATTGTTAATCACAGGAATCAATGGTTGGGAGCAGGAACGCAATTCATGACAACATCTATAGCTGCTGATGTAAATTTTGGCAAGTCACGAGCAAATGACAAAGCGTATGTTGGTTTAGGTCTTATGTTTTATAATGATATTGGCGGAAATTCAAAGTTTGGAAGTCAAACGGGTTCATTAACATTGAGCGGTATTTTACCAATGGGTGGTTCGGGTCACTCATTATCTGCTGGAATTCAAGGTGGTTTTGGTTCTAGAAAAGCTGATTTCTCGAATTTGACGTTTACCTCGCAGTGGAATGGAACGAGTTATGATCAAACAATTGCTTCTGGTGAAGCGAATGGGATGGCATCGTTTAGATATTTGGACGCTTCTGCAGGTATTTATTATGTTTTTGATGGTGGACAATCTTCTTTCAGTAGAAACAATGATTTTAAATTTCAATTTGGCGTTGGAGGTTTTCACCTAAATAAGCCCGAAATGAAATATACCACGGTTACGGCGGGAAATTTGTACCGCAAATTTGTAATTCACACAAGTGTAATATCAGATATAGCGAATACAGATTGGTCAATTGATGCAAGCGCAGTCCAGTTTATTCAAGGGCCACACCTTGAAACGATTCTTGGTTTAATGCTTAGAAGACGTTTCCAAAATGGCACAAAAGTCACAGGATATTCACAAGATGCTTATTTCGGTTTTGGAACGTATTATAGGTTTAAAGATGCGATATCACCATCAATAACAGTTGATTTTAAAGGATTTAAATTCGGGGTTTCTTATGATGTTACTGTCTCTTCCATGCGAAAAGCATATACAGGCGGATCACTTGAATTCTCGCTTTCCTATACGAATTTGAGTCACGCATTGTTTAAGACAAGAGGAAGATTTTAATTGAAGCCCATCTAGCAAAAAGCGGATGGGTTTTTTATTAAAAAAAGAATTTATAGTAAGAAAACGGACATCGAACTTCGGACATCGAGCTTCGGTCATCGAGCTTGTCGAGATGGAGTTTATCTTCTTACCAACGACTTAAAAAATCTAAAAATGTACTTGCGAAACAAAAACATCAAGATTAAATAAGGAAGAATCATTAAATAAAGAATTCCCGAATTAATGCTAGATCCAAAAGACGCTTCTTCTAATTCACTTCCTTGTTCTGCTAATAATTTACATTGGGAACAACCCTGCGCTATAAGCTCATTATCACCTAATACGATGAAAAACAATACGGCTAAAACAATCCATTTTTTCATACTACAAAAATACCACTTTTAATCATTAAGTTTTCATCAAAGTGAAGAATTTATAGGGAATGGTAGTGATCAATGAGTGTCGAATAATTTCGTTTCAGGAAATTCAATTAACTTTGTGTTTAGAGCAAAAAATCCGCTATGAAGTTTTTATTTTTTCTAATTCCTTTTTTCTTTGTTTCCTGTTCCGACTTGAAACCAACAAAATCGCTTCCAAAAGATCTTGATAGTTTATTGGTTATATTTCCTGATAGCCTCGAAATAATTATTCTCCATGGAAATAAAATGATCAAGGACCTAAAATTTGAAAAAGCCATGGCGGATGGAGCAAAAGCATTTCGCATGGACAAAACCAGAATTGATGCGCGCATGTTGTATGCTGATGTGTTGAATAATCGCCCGTCACGCACACCAGATGATATTGCTACAGCGCAAACACAATACACGTACATTATAAAAAAACAAGCAAAAAACACTAAAGCCTTAATTGGATTGGCCTCAACATACAGCCAACAAATGGATTTCGAAAAGTCATTTAAATACATTAATATGGCTTTACGAGTTGATCCAAAATACAGAGATGCGTATGTTATGAAAGGGTCCAACTATTTGTTTTTAGGAAAAAAGGATTTAGCAAAATCGTCGTATGAAACAGCCGTTCAACAAGACCCAACGTTTTATGAAGCCTACTTAATGCTTGGTTCGCTTTATCAGTCGGAAAACGATAAAATTTGCATTGAATACTATAAAACGGCTGTGCAACTCCAACCTAAAAACCCTGAGGTGCTGTTTTCATTGGCCTATGCTGAACAAATTTTTGACGAACCAGAAAATGCTATAGAGATTTACCGTCAAATGATTCGTGTCGACACGTCTTTTTACCAAGCCTTGAATCAAATAGGGGTAATTAAGCAATACAATTACAAAGATTTAGACAGTGCAATTTACTATTACAATTCAGCATTGCAAACGGAACCACGTTTTGTGGAAGCGTGGCACAATCTTGGAACGTGTTATGAAGGACAAGGAAACGTTACAAGAGCATTACAATCGTATGCAAAAGCATTGAAATATAATCCAGAATTTAAATTGTCTCGCGATAGAGCGAATGCGCTGAAATGAAACATTTAAATCCTAAAATCATACAGCTTATTGGCGATGCAGTTATTCCATTAGTGGGTTTTTTCTGGTGGAATTGGAGCTTGTATTTTATTGTGATATTCTACTTGCTCGATTATTTGAGCAACGAAGTAATTCTTAACCTGAAATCAAAAAAAATTACAACTTTTCAAGAAATCAATTCTAAAAGTTGGATTCAAAAAGCTTCTCTTAGTTTCTTGTTATTTCTTCTAGGAATTATTTTAGTGCACCTTTCAATGAAAATGCTGCATCCACAAATTGATTTTTACAAAGAATTCATTGAGTTTTTAAGTTACAAAGACATGGGAATTGCACAAGGTTATTTCTTGATTCCACTTATTGCTTTAGTCGGATTTCAACGCTATAAAATGGAGTTTTTGATGCCAGCGAGGTTCAAAACACAAACTATTCCTACCCTTTGGGCTTCACATTTTAAAATGCAATTTATCCTAATTGGATGTGTGGCTTTTACAATTGGTTTTCAATCGTTTATAGCGCTACCTGAAATAGTTTATATTATTGGAATTGTTGTGGTGACTAGTGTTTATCAGTTGGTTGAGAAAACATAAAAAACTAAAAAGAATTTGCTAGTTGCTTGAATTTTAGTTATATTCAACGAACCTAAGCATAACTGCAAATGAACTGAATCCAACGGAAACCACCGCGGACACGTCTATAGTATATAGATATTGAAACTAGTCTACATAGACTATCACTATGGAATTAATCAAATTTTATATAAGCAATACTTATCATTTGAATAAATCCGTTTTTTTATTTTTATTTTTTTATTCTCTGTGCCATCAAATAAAGGCACAAGTTAACCTTGTGCCTAATGGCAGTTTTGAAGAGTATAATAATTGTCCTGATTATGCAAATGGGTTTTATATAGAGGCATGTAAATATTGGACAAACCCAACGCTTGGAACTTCCGATTATTTCAAT
>CANITF010000041.1 GCA_947470515.1 Flavobacteriales bacterium | reverse complement strand
CGGCATTTGAAACGGCAGAGGCTAATTCCCAGCCCGAACACCAAATCATACCTGCTTGAATAAGCGGGTATTCAATATTAAAAAGTGTTGTAATACGATTTTTCATGCACTTAATTCATTTTGAATAGTGAGAAAGAACAAAGAAAAACACGCTAATTATCACCGTTACGAAATTAAGATTTTTGATGGACTATCCTCGTTTATATTTGTATATTTTTTCTTGATTTTTCTTGGGAAAATAAACCATTTTTACTTTTTTATGGTCTTTGATTTAAATTTCACTAATTTAGTTCATAAACTATATAATGAATGTATTTTAGAATTGTCATATTTTTACTGCTACTTTTTGCCACTAATTCGGCAAAAGCACAAGAAATTGAGCACGAACATTCAATTTTACATTCATTTATCGAAAACAAAGGGCAATGGGAAAGTCCGATACTTTTTAAGGCAAAATTTTCAGGAGGAAATTTATGGGTACAGCAAAATAAATTTGTTTTTCACTTGCAAGATTTTTCAAATCTTCATAAAAATCATGTTGAACCCGCAACTGAAAAGACAGACACTACATTGCCACAGGCGGTTGTTCATTTAAATTTCATAGGTTCAAACCCCGTTACTCAAATTGAAAAATATAACCCAACTAAGAGTTATTATAATTATTTCATTGGCAATGATAAGTCCAAATGGGCCTCAGAAGTACATGGCTATTCAGAAGCGATCATGAAAGAGTTTTACACTGGAATTGATTTAAAATTAATCGAGGATAGAGAACAATTGAAATACGAGTTTCATGTGCAACCCAATATGGATCCTACAGTTATTAATTTTAGTTATTTCGGTCAAGAAAAAGTGAAAATTGATAGCAAAGGAAATCTAATTATTGAAACCAAATTGGGAAATATTATAGAACAAAAACCTTATGCATATCAAGTTGTAAATGGGAAAATAATTGAGGTTAATTGTGTATTTGAAATAAATGAAAGTGATGTTACTTTTAAGTTAGGTAATTATAATAAAAATGCAATTTTGGTTATTGATCCAGTATTAGTTTTTGCTACGTATTCGGGTTCAATCACCGATAATTTTGGAATGACAGCAACTTATGGATATGATGGAACAGCCTATTCTGCTGGAACTGTTTTTGGGAACGCCTATCCAACACCTGACAATAATGCATATGATGTTAACTCAAATTTCACTGTTCCAACAAATGCAACGTATGGAATAACTGACGTATATATTTCTCGTTATTCTTCAGATGGAACGAATATGATTTGGACAACATTTTTAGGAGGAGGAGATGGTACGCAAGGTTCTGAAACTGCACATAGTTTAATTTGTGACAGATTGAATAATTTATACATATACGGAGCAACGTCAAGTACAGATTTTCCAATAGTTGGTGGATATCAAACTACTCACGGTGGAGGTTCTGCTGGTTCAAATTTTTTATATAATGGTGTTTATTTTAACAATCAAGGTACGGATATTTATGTAGCAAAAATTAGTGCCAATGGCCAAAATTTAATGGGTTCAACTTATATGGGAGGTTCTTTGAACGATGGTATAAATACAAAAATAACATCATTAACTTATAGCTCTGCAGCAGAATATGATTCGTTAACATCAAATTATGGGGATCAGTTTAGAGGCGAAATAATGATTGATTCTGTCGGGAATTGCCTAGTTGCATCTTGTTCGAGATCTACTAATTTCCCTACACAAAATGCCTTTCAGCCAACTAATGCAGGACAACAGGATGGTGTTATTTTTAAATTGTCTTCTAATTTATCAACACTTCAATGGTCCAGTTACTATGGTGGTTCCAATAATGATGCTTGTTATTCAGTGAAAATTGATTCGAGTTTTAATGTGCTTTTTTCCGGAGGAACTAGTTCTAATAATTTGACGAACACCTCCTCTGGATGGCAGCCGACTTACAATGGTGGAAAAACCGATGGCTTTGTAGTTAAATTATTACCCACAGGTGCATCGATTACGGCTGCTTCCTATATAGGCACACCAAATTACGACCAAGCGTTTTTTGTAGAAATTGACAGAAACGACAATGTATTTTTATTAGGTCAATCTGCTGGAGGTGCTTTTCCTGTCTTCAATTCAGGCTTTGTAAATCCAAATAGTAGTCAATTTGTTATAAAATTAAATCCAACTTTAACTACTAATTTAAATTCAACAGTTTTTGGGAATGGTCTACCAACAACTAATATTTCGCCCTCAGCTTTTCTAGTTGATATTTGCGGAAATATGTATATATCTGGATGGGGTGCAAATATATTACAGGGCACACCATTGTCTGGAATGCCTATTTCGGCGAATGCTTTTCAAGCAGTTTCTCCTAATGGATTCGATTTTTATTTACTCGTAATTGAAAGAGGTTTTACTGGCTTGCTTTATGGTTCCTATTTAGGTGGAAGTTCAGCCAGCGAACATGTGGATGGAGGAACATCTCGTTTTGATAAAAATGGTGTTGTTTACCAATCCGTATGTGGAGGTTGTGGAGGTTTTTCAGATTTCCCAACTACACCTGGAGCATGGTCGAACACGAATTTAAGTTCGAATTGTAATAATATCGTCTTTAAATTTGATTTTCAATTAATCCCAAATGCTGAGTTTACAGCTGATCAAACCTTAGGTTGTGCAACATTTAATGTTGTTCTGGATAATTTTTCTACAACTTCTGATTCTTACTTGTGGGATTTCGGGAATGGGGATACGTCTTCAGTAATTTTTAATCCTGCAATTACTTTTGATACACCTGGGGTTTATGATATTTATTTATATGTGACTGATAGCGTTTGCTTGCTTACAGATACTGCAATGATCACAATAACAGTAATGGATTCTATACAATTGAATGTCACGAATACAATACAATTGTGTTCGCCAGTTGAAATTAATTTATTGGCCAATAGTAATGGAACGGCTGATTATTTTATTTGGTCGTCATCCTTGGCTTTTCTTGACACCTTGAATGCTGATATAACTGATTCAGTTTTGACAATTACCCCTCCTGGAACAACAACATATTATGTAATGGCTGGCAATATTGGATGTTCACATATAGATAGTGTGGAAGTTGAATTTACAAGTTCCTCGCTAGTTTTATCCGCTAATGATTCTATTTGTTCGGGTGAAACTACAATTATAACAGCTACCAATCTCAACCCTTTAATAACATTCACCTATGCTTGGAGTCCAGTATCAATAATTGTTATCCCATCAGTTTCAAATATGGTTCAAGTTCAGCCTTTGACGTCTCAATATGTTTATGTCACGGCGTCGGCTTCCAATGGATGTATTATTGAGGATTCCATTTGGATTGCGGTGAGTTCTATTTCATCGAGTTCTGTTATTGCTTCAGCTTCCGAAATTTTGATTCCTGAAGGCGGAACTACCACATTAATTGGTCAACCAAATGGATTGAGTTACCAATGGACGCCTGTCGCCGGAGTTACTAATCCGACCATGCAATCTACCACAGTTACTGTTGAATCTACAACAATATATACCTTAACTGTTAGTGATGGTATTTGTGAAAAATCTGATACAGTTTTAGTAAAAGCATATAGCTTTATTTGTGGTGAACCCTTTATTTATGTACCAAATGCATTTTCTCCAAACGGCGACAATGAAAATGATGTTTTGTATGTGCGTGGGCAATTAATAGAAGGAATGGTCTTCAGAATATTCGATCGTTGGGGAGAAATGGTCTTCGAATCGTTTGATAGGTTGAACGGCTGGGATGGCACATTTAGAGGAAAAGCACTTGATCCAGATGTTTATGATTATTATTTAAAAGCAATTTGCATTGATGGTGAAGAATCAATCACCAAAGGGAATATTTCCTTGTTAAAGTAAAGCAAAATGTTACATTTGTGTAGCGATAAAACATACATAGATGAAAAAAATAATCACTCCAAAATCAGAGAAATTTCTTGAAAAATATTTGAATAACCCGAGTCCAACAGGTTTTGAATCTGAAGGTCAAAAATTGTGGTTAGAATATATTAAACCATACATTGACGAATATTTTACGGATAATTATGGTTCTGTAGTTGGGGTTATCAACCCAAAAGCGGAATACAAAGTTGTAATTGAAGCACATGCGGATGAAATTTCTTGGTTTGTTCATTATATCACCAAAGACGGTTTTATTTATCTAAGAAGAAATGGTGGGTCAGACCACATGATTGCTCCATCAAAACGTGTTAACATACATACTGATAAAGGAATTGTTAAAGCAATTTTTGGTTGGCCAGCAATTCATATGCGTCAACAAAAAGAAGAAACTCCAAGTTTAAAAAATATATTTTTGGACTGTGGCTGTGATACCAAAGAGGAAGTAGAAAAATTGGGAATTCATGTTGGATGTGTAGCAACATTTGAGGATGAATTTATGATTTTGAATAAAAACCGATATGTTGGTCGTGCATTGGATAATCGAATGGGTGGTTTTATGATTGCTGAGGTTGCACGTTTAATGAAAGAAAATGACGTCAAATTACCATTTGGACTTTACATTGTAAATTCTGTTCAAGAAGAAGTTGGATTGCGTGGTGCTGAAATGATTGCTCAACGCATTAAACCTGATGTTGCAATTGTAACGGATGTTTGTCACGATACGCATACTCCAATGGTTGATAAAATTGAAAATGGCGATCTTAAATCTGGTGATGGTCCTGTTTTAACGTATGGTCCAGCAGTGCAAAACAACTTATTAAAACAAATAATTGCAATAGCTGATAAGAATAAAATACCTTTTCAACGAGCCGCTGCTTCTCGCGCTACAGGCACAGATACTGATGCTTTTGCTTATTCAAATGAAGGTGTTACAAGTGCATTGATTTCTCTACCATTGAGATATATGCATACAACCGTTGAAACAGTGCGTAAGGAAGATGTGGAAAATACCATTAGGTTGATTTTAGAAACGATAAAAGGAATTAAAAAAGGACAAGATTTTAGGTATTTCAAATAGTTTGGATTTCAAGAATGAGATAAGTTTATTATCAGTCGAAACTAGTATATTTGAATACTTATTGTAATTTTAAAACAAAACTATAATTTATATCTATATGAAAAAACAATTACTTTTTGGATTAGGTTTATTGCTTTCAGCATCTACTTTTTCACAAACATTTTTAGATAATTTCGATGCATATACGCCAGGAATAAAGCTGGGACCGCAAAGTGCAGGAGCTTGGACTACTTGGAGCAATGCACCAGGTGGAACAGAAGATGTAAACGTTTCGAATGCGGCTTCTTCTAGTCCATCAAATTCATTGTATTTCGCATCTACTGCTTCTACAGGAGGCCCTACAGATTTAGTTCGTCACTTTGGTGTATTAAATACGGGTCAGTTTGTTTTGGATTTCAACATGAAGGTTAATGCTGGTAAAGCTGCTTATTTCAACCTACAGAAAACTGCAGTAATGGGTAATACATACGCATTGGATGCTTTTTTTAGAGATAATGGAACATTGGTCTTTAATCAAATTTCAGGTTTTTCTGCAACTTATCCTCAAGGTTCATGGTTTAATTTTCGTTTAGAAATCAACTTTAATATTAATAAATGGGAAATTTTCATTGACAATGTTTCTGCTGGTTATTTCTCAAATGCTGTAAATCAAATTGAAGCGATTGACATTTTCCCTGTTGATAACGACACACCTTTCGATGCTCAGTATTATATTGATGATTTCCAAACAATTATTACACCATATATATTGCCAGTTTTAAATGCTGGAGTTACTTATGCAGGATTTAACGGAGGAAACATTGCAACGAATTCAGTTGTACCTGCATTTAAAGTAAGAAACCTAGGTGTTAATCAAATTACAAGTTTCGATATTACATGTAACTACAACGGGGTGAATTACAATCAATCCTATTCAGCACTTTCAATGAATTCATTGGTAGAGCAATCGTTTACACTTACAAACCCTATCAGTTTGGTAGCAGGTTCAAATTTAATGACTTACACCGTAAGTAATGTAAATATGAGTGGACCAGATGATGATGCAGCAGATGATATTTCTTCAATCATGGTTTCACCAATAGTTCCTGCTTTAGGGAAAATGGTAGTTGGTGAAGAAGCAACTGGTACTTGGTGTCAATGGTGCCCAAGAGGTGCAGTTTACATGGACTTGTTTGAAGCTGATTATGCTGATTTTTGGGCTGGAATTGCAGTGCATAATGGTGACCCAATGACTGTTACTGATTATGATGCTGCAATCGGTGCATTAATTGGTGGATATCCAAGTTCATTAGTGGATAGAGGTGCTGAAGGCGATCCATCTGGAATGGGAACTGAATTCTTTGCTCGTTTACAAACTGCGCCAACTGCATTTATAACTAATGGTGCAACTTGGGATGCTGGAACAAGAACTTTGAATGTTTCAATTTCAGCAGATTTTCAAGCTGCAGCAACGAATTCATATAAATTAGCATGTGTTTTAACTGAAGATAATGTTACAGGTACAACTTCAGCATACAACCAATCAAATGCTTATGCAGGTGGTGGAAGTGGAGTAATGGGTGGTTTTGAAGTATTAGCGAACCCTGTTCCTGCTGCTCAAATGAATTATAATCACGTTGCACGTGTTATCTCACCTTCTTTTGATGGTGAACCTATGAGCTTTCCACCAGTTGTAAATGCTGGAGAAATTCATACATTAAACATGTCTTTTGTTTTACCTGCTAGTTGGGATGAAACTCAAGTTCATATTATTGGAATGTTGATTGCTCCATCTGGAAGAATTGATAACGCTGGTAAAGCAACGATTGCAGAAGCAGTTGTAAACGGATTTGTCGTTGGAAATACTGCAAGTGTAACTGATATTAATTCTGATCAATTAGATGCTGTTTTTAGAGTATTCCCAAATCCTACAGTATCAAATGCAACGGTTGGAATTAATCTAACAAAAGAATCTACTGTAAGTTTGAAATTCATGGACATGGCAGGTAAAATAATTGCTACACGTAATTGTGGTTCATTGAATGGATCTTCAACTGTTGAATTGAACACTTCAAATTTAAAAGCTGGCGTTTATTTAATTGAATTAACTGTAAACAACGAAGTGATGGTGAAACGTCTAATTGTTGAATAATAAATAGTTATTATAGAGAGAAGGGCGGCAAATTGTCGCCCTTCTTGTTTGATAGAATTTGAATAAATAATAAGTATTTTTGCAGCATGAAATGGATTGGAAGTAGAGTAAGCTTTGTAGAGGATAAAATTAAAACGACCATTGTAGTTTATCCAGAGGATAAGGTTTGGGTGAATGCTTTGATGGGTGCTTGGATTTCAATGTGGTTGGTCATTGGCGCGACAGTTGTTTGGTCTTATTTCAATTTTAAATTAAATAACCAAGAAAAAATCAGCGTTTTTGTATTCATGACTTTTTGGTTGTATTATGCCGTTAAAGTAATTCGTTCATTCGCATGGTTAATGTGGGGAAAGGAATTAATTAAAATAAATGAAACATCTCTTATTTATAAAAAATCAGTAAAAAAATACGGAAAAGCTTCCACCTATTATTTGGAAAACATTAAGAAAATCTCTTTGCATTATCCCAAAGAAAGATCGATGCAAGCTGTTTGGGAAATTTCTCCATGGGTAAGAGGCGGAGAGCGAATTGAATTCGAATACCAAGGGAAATTTATCCGATTTGGAAGAAAACTAAGTGAAAAGGATGCGAAATTGCTTTTTAATTTGGTTACGAAAAGAATCGATGAACGCTTGAAACAGGCAAAAGTCTAATATTTCTTTCTTGAATCTCTAATTTTTTTGTTACTTTTCTGTAAAATCGATTTATAGTATTTTACACGTTGAAATGAACAAATTAATTTATTTACTTATAATTCCAATTTTCTTTTTTTTATGTTGCTCGCCAACTGTTAAAACTGAAGTTGAATTAAAGACGAATGCCGAAAATCCACCAGATACTTTAGGCAACAAGATTGCTGAGAATAAATTGGATACATTAGGTAGCACAATCGAAGCAAGGTTTAAATGTCCTGAAAACTTTGAACGAACAAAAGTCGGTGACCTTTCATTTGAGAGTTATCTTAGAAATCTCCCCTTAAAACCTCATGGGTCTTCTGTAAAGAAATTTAATGGAGCGATTAAAATAAACTATAATGTTTATGATGCTGTAATTGATTTACCGATTGGTAATAAAGATCTTCATCAGTGTGCAGATGCAATTATGCGTTTGAAAGCAGAATATTTATGGAATCAAAAAAGGTATTCTGAAATTCATTTTAATTTTGTCAGTGGTTTAAGGGTAGATTATTCCAAATGGATGGAAGGAAAGAGAATTGTATATGAAGGGAATAATACACATTGGACCGATAGTGGAACGGCATCAAATACATACAAAGACTTTTGGAATTACATGGAATGTGTATTTCGATATGCATCAACTTTGTCTTTAACAAAGGAATTGAAATCAGTTCCAATTGAAAGTATGCAAATGGGTGATGTTTTTATACACGGTGGATCACCAGGTCATGCAATAATAGTTGTTGATATGGCAATCAATCCAGAAACAAAAGAAAAACTTTTTCTATTAGCCCAAAGTTATATGCCTGCTCAAGAAATTCAATTGTTGAAAAACCCAAATAATGAAGGTTTGAGTCCTTGGTATTCGCTGAGTTTTAATGGTGATTTATACACGCCAGAATGGACTTTTAGTCGAGATGAGTTGAAAAGGTTTGCTGATTAATTGCATTTGTTCTCAGTTCCTTTTCCATTAAAAAATGCTGTAAAACGTCAAATAATTTGTAAGAAGGTTCAATTAGCGTATAATTGAGTTTCAGATAAAAATCAACGGCGTAATCACGAGCATGCAGAATCATTTTTGTGTTACCTAGTTCTTTGGATTTATGTTCTGTTGCATTCATGATTTCTCTGCCATAACCTTTTCCATGCGAATCCATTTCAACAGCAACGAACCTCACTTGTGAAGTAGTTTCAGATGCTTGATCTAAGCGAGCAATAGCTTTAATTACGGAATTATCATATAGAGCAAAATGAATTCCTGTTGCGTCTCCTTCGTTTCGTTCACTGCCCAAAGGTTGGTTTAAAGGTTCACGCAAAACTCTGAAACGGAGATCATAATATGCATCCCATTCTAGGTCTGTCTCTGGTTGTCGGATGATTATCCCCATTTAAAAGCTATTGAAGTCACTCGTTTGGTATTTATCCCTTCTATTTCTTCTTCTCGGATTAGGTTTTGAGCAGCTGAATTTGAAAATACTTCTTCTAGATTTTTTATTTTTCCGGCAGGGACATTCTCAGCTAGCATTTTATCTAAAATAACTTCTGTTGGAAAAGCTTTAATTTTTTCTTGAAGTATGTTCTGTAATTCAGTTCTATTTTTCACGCGCAACGCATTCGTGACAAACCGAATATCAGTTGGAATTTCAAGAAGATTTAGAAATGAACACAATTTCATAAAATGTACATCATTTCCAATTGCGAATGTAATTAAATCACCTTCTTTAGTTGTAAATATTTCTCCGTAGGGAGCAATGTTTGGATGCAAACTCCCAATTCGTTGAGGAATTTGATTTCCCATTAAATAATTGGACGCTTGATTCACCAAACTGCAAACTGCTGCATCATATAAGGAGACTGAAACGCTTCTTGCAATTCCTGTTTTTTCCCTTTCTAACAATGCTAACAGCAAACCTTCCTTGAGTTGGTGTCCTGCCAAGATGTCTATAAAAGCAACCGGCATTTTTACTGGTCCACTATTCTTTGTGCCATTCATGGACATAAATCCAGTTTCCGCTTGTAGAATTAAGTCGTAAGCTACGCGATCACTTTTTGTCCCAAATCCATTTATTTTACCAATAATTAATTTCGGGTTAATTCCTCTCAATGTTGCGTCTTCAATGTTTAATTTTGCCTCATCGCCCTTCTTGAAATTTGAAATTAGGATGTCGGTATCTATAATTAACGTCAGAAAAGTTTGATAATCAGCTTTATCTTTTAAATTCAGCTGAATATACTTCTTTTTGTAATTGATAGAAGAAAAATAGGCGGAAATTGTTGCGTCTTTTTCTTCAGTAGGTAATTTCCAACTGCGCGTTACGTCTGGAATCAATGTGTTTTCTATTTTCAAAACTTCAGCTCCCAGCTCTGCAAAAAATGTAGCAACCGAAGGACCCGCCAAAACGGTAGATAAATCTATAACTTTAAGTGAATTAAACATAGTCAAAATTAGATAAAAGAAATGATTTCATTAAATTAGCAATTAGCAATTAGCAATTAGCAATTAGCAATTAGTTTTGCATTATCCAAATCGCACCGAAGTCATTGTCAAAGATCCAGCCATTGGTTTGTCATTGAAAAAAGTAATAGTATCCTTTTCTTCTTTTAAACCCAATGAATAAATTAATGGGTAATAATGATCTGGTGTTGGTATTGCTAGTAAAGAAGATGTGCTTAATTTCTCATATTGAATCAAGGCTGTATGATCATTATCTTCGATTTTGTTCTTGAAGATTTCGTTCATTTCCAATGTCCAGTCAAAACCATAATTTTCAGTTATTTTATTCCATGCAACCATTCCAAGATTATGAACCATATTTCCACTTCCGATGATCAATACTCCTTTTTTTCTCAAAGAAGAAAGTTGCTTTGAAAGATCATAATGATATTGTGCATTTTGATTGTAATCAATACTCAATTGCAAAACTGGAATATCCGCATTGGGATACATGTGTCGCACAATTGTCCAAGTTCCATGATCCATTCCCCAATCATGATCTAGACCAACTGTAGTTGATGTAATCAGTTTAGAAGTTTCCTCTGCCAGTTTTGGATCTCCTAATGCTGGATATTCAACATCAAATAAAGCTTGTGGGAATCCGCCAAAATCATGAATTGTTTGTGGCTTTTCCATCGCTGTCACGAACGTTCCTTTTGTCAACCAATGCGCAGAAACGCATAAAATTGCTTTTGGTTTTTCAATTTCAGTAGCTAATTTTTTCCAATATTGAGAAAACTCGTTGTCTTCAATACCATTCATAGGTGAACCATGACCAACAAAAAGAACTGGCATTATTGCGTCTGTTTCAGCAAACGAATTGACAAGTGAATGTAATATTCCTGTTGAACTCAATCCAATTGTACCTCCCATTAAATGCATGAATTTTGACCGTTTCAATGATTTTTTTACAAAGTTTTTTTCCAAAGAACATATTGCAAAATTTTATTTTCTTGGGGAGCATCTAATTTTGCTTCTTTTGCCATCGCTGGCACGATTCCACGCCATTTTTGTTCAGAGTATTTATCTATTTTGGGTAAATCGTGACATTTACCACAATGTTCAGAGAATAAATAATCGCCTTCGGCAATTTCTCCTGAAGGAAAATCAATTGTTTTTTCATTTTCAACTGTTTCCACCTTTTCAATAACTTCAGTTGTTTTTGGCGCACATGCTACTAGTAGAGCGATTGCTGAAAATGTAAAGACTAATTTTTTCATGTTAATTTATTTTTTCAAGTGTTACTGTTGTAATTCCGTTTCGCGCGAAATTTAATTTTTGAGCTGCTTTCAACGAAAGATCAATAATATGAGAAGAACTTTGACTTAAACGATCATTTACTTTTACTACAACAGTTGAATCGTTTTTTAAGTTTTTCACCAATAGAATTGTTCCAAAAGGCAAATTTTTATGCGCTGCTGTTAAACTATCTTGTCTAAAAATTTCACCCGATGAAGTTCTTTTTCCTTCAAACTTATTGTGGTAATAACTTGCTTTGCCAGTTTGTATTGTCGTTTGATATATAAAACTACAAGCCAAAATTCCGATTACAATCCAAATTATTTTTTTCATTTAATAGTAAATTTACATGAAATTAAGTAAAAAATGATGACATCGTATAAGTCAAATTCTTTTTAAACTAAGCTAGTTTTTTATCTAGGTTGATAATTTCTTTTTCAACATCGATGATTATTGTGGAAATATCAGTTGAAGTTATAAAAATGGGCTCACCAAAAGCAACATATGTGTTAAAAGGGACTAGTAATTTCTCTCCTTTTGGAAGAACTTTCCCCATCCCTTTCATGTAAACAGGGATAAAGGGAATAGTTGGATTCATTTGAAGTAATATACCAATTCCTTTTTTGAATTCCTGCATTTTACCTGGCTCACCTCTTGATCCTTCGGGGAACAGGATAAGGGATTTCCCTTTTTGTATAGCCTTATTCATTGCATCAATAGGATTATCAGTTCCATTTGACTTAGACCTTCGAATTAAAATGGCATTTGTAAAAAGTCGTGTGATGTATGATTTGAACTTGGAATTCCCAAAATAATCACCTGCAGCAATAGGGTGAGTGTTTTTTAATTGATGAAAGGATAAGCTTGACATAATTGCCATTACATCCAAATGACTATTGTGATTTGCAACAATTATAAATTGCTTTTCTTTTTTGAGCGATTCTTTATTAATAAATTTTACTCCAACAATTATTCTTAAGAAGTTACGCATTAGAACACAATAAATCAAACCGAGAAATACATTCCTAAAACTAAACATAGTAGAGGTTGTAAATAACATAGAAAAATGCTGGAGCAGTTAAAGCCAAGGAATCTATCCGATCCAATATCCCTCCATGACCAGGAATTGCTGTACCCGTATCTTTTAAACCAGCATCTCTTTTTATCGCAGATAAAATAATGTCTCCTACAAATCCAGAAAATGCAATTAATAAACTAACCATTATTGCTTCAGTGCCATTCATTGGAGTTAAAAAACGAAGAAAATAACCTATTATAGCAGTTGTTACTATTCCACCTATAAAGCCTTCCCATGTTTTATTTGGACTAATTTTTTCAATTATTTTATGTCGACCAAAAAGTTTGCCCCAAACAAATTGAAAAACGTCATTTATTTCAGTTATAAAAACAATAAATAATAATAGGCCTCGTCCACCAGCATTGAAGCCAGATAGTTCTGGTAATGATAGTAGAAAAGCTAAATGACTAATTGAAAAAACGGTTAACATAAGTTGAGTAGGTAGTATACTCATAGATCTTGCAATATCTTCTGTTGCTCCTTTAATAACGAGCATGAAAGGTATCCAAACGTACATTATTACCGGTATGAAAATTACAAAAATATTGAACCAACCTTTGTAAGCTAAAAAATATTGAATTGGAATTGCAATGTAACACCAAATGATAACTCTTCGGTCTTCTTCCCGAACATTTTTGCTGATACTATTAATTTCGCGAAAAGAAACAAACGACAGCAAACCAAATGCTATAAAAGAAACGATTGGATGAACAACAGTTGCGAAGATAAATATGGAAGCCATCATCCACCAAGATTTTGTCCTCGTCTTTAATTCAACCAAATTTGAAGTTGGCTTAATCTTGCCCCAAATAAAAAAGAGTGAAGTAGAGAAAATTAGTATGCCAAGAATGAGTGTAATTATTAGAATTACTTCTTTATTTTGAAGATATATTTCTGATTGAAAGAGATTCATTCTTGACTTGATTTAAGTGTATTTCGAATTCTTACAGCAGTGCTAAGAACTAATAAAAAGTTGATGAATATAAAAAGATAATTGATATAAGGTAATAACCCTTTTGTGAAAAATAGGATTAAACAAATTAAACTTACAACTAACGCTCGGTCACTTTTCCCCATTGGGCCTTCATATCTTCTTACTTTCGAGATAGCTTTTCCCAAAACACCAGTGTACTCGTTAATTATAGAAAGAAAAAGGAACAATAATAATAGATATTGATTCATCTCAAACAATACAAAAAGAGGAGCGAACATAAAGAAATCAGAAATAACATCTCCTAATTCATTTAGAATTTCACCGCTATCACTTTGCATATTATATTTCCTTGCCATCATGCCGTCCATTGCATTTAAAGCCATTCTGATTAATAACGCAAATGGAATAATTATCAAACAACTATTTGAAGGAAAAACCCAACAGTAAATACCTGTTCCAATTGATAAGAGTATAGCTAACCAAGTAATGGTATTAGCTGTCATTCCAAGTTTATAACAACTACTTAAAACAGGAGTAAGAAGTTGTTGAAATTTGGGTTTTAATTTATAAACTGAGATCATTTTTTCTCAAAATTAATAAATGGATCTTCAGAAAAAGGAGTGCGTTTAGCATCACTCGAAAATGCATTATATTTAAAAAAGTAAATTATTTCTCCACCAAATATTTCAAATCTATTATACAAATCATCATGGTTCAATGGAAGGTAACAGAAGTCTGAATAAACTTGTTTAAGTTTTTTGGGATTCCAATCTATACTTCCTAATGACATTGCAGTTTTTTTATGCTTTTTAATTAATTTTGTTGCTCTATTTTCAATAAAAATCCCAATGTTAATTTGAGAATTTGAAATAGGTGAATATGGGGTTTTGGAAAATTCTTTCATGATTTTCCCGGAAAATATACGAATGATTAGCGGAATATCTGTTACAACTGCATATGGGGCTCTTTCTTGCAATGGACTTCTATCATAAACAATAGAATGTATATTATTTTTAGGATTGTTTAAAATCCAATTATTCAATGTCCAAGCACCAACTATGTAAGAAAAAACATTCAGTTTTGAATAAGATGCCAAATCATTTTTGATGATGAATTCATCCAAATTAGTAACACAATTCGCAATTGATTTACGCGAAATATAATTGGGAATGTATACGTCATAACCAGTTTTTATAAAGAAAGCAATAATACTGTCTGTACCTTGGATTTTTGAACCAAAACCAGGAAGAATTAAAATTGCTTCTTTTTCTGATTTTGCCAATACATTGTTACTTATAAATATAAAGTCTTTTGAGCCAAAACAAATTGATGGCATCAGAATAAATAGTAAAGTAAAATAAATAAAAATACCTTTCATATGTCGAATAGTTGGACTAATGTAACACTAATATTTCATTATTTAAATGATAATTAAAATGTGCAACTGTTGAAAGTTTTTTTGCAAAGCCGCATACTAATTGCGAGATTTACCCTTTCAATTTAATGTCAAAATGCAACAACAAGAATATATACAAGCGAATTGCGGACTGATTCCGAAATCAATTTTAAATACATTAAGTCTTTTAAAAGAAGGCGCTACAATTCCTTTTATTTCTCGTTATCGAAAGGAAATGACTGGCGGATTAGATGAAGTTGAAGTTGCGCAAATTCGAGATTTGGCAAAAAAACACGATGAATTAATTGCTCGACAAAAAACAATTCTGTCTTCTATTGAAGAGCAAGGGAAATTAACAACAGAATTAAAAGAGAAGATTGAAACGTGTTTCGACTCAAATAGTTTGGAAGATCTTTATTTGCCGTACAAACAAAAACGGCAGACCAAAGGGGATAAAGCAAAGAAATTGGGCTTAGAACCCTTGGCGAAAATGATTATGTCTCAAAGCGGTGGTGATCCTGCATATCTAGCAGAGAAATTTGTGAAAGGCGAAGTGGAAGACGAAGAAATGGCAATTGCTGGAGCAAAAGATATTATAGCAGAATGGATCAATGAGAATGCAGTTGCACGTTCTAGAATGCGTCAGCTGTTTCAGCGAAAAGCGATTATCCAATCGAAAATGGTGAAAGGGAAAGAAATAGAAGGTGAAAAGTACCGTGATTATTTTGATTTTAATGAACAACTCAATCGGTGCGCTTCGCATCGTTTTTTAGCATTAATTAGAGCAGAACGTGAAGGATTTATTTCATTAAAAGCACAACCTGTTCAAGAAGAAGCATTGGAACAATTGGAACGTTTTTTTGTCAAAGGTAATGATGGTTGTTCCGATGTTGTGGCAGAAGCTTGCAAAGAGTCCTATAAAAGATTAATGTGTCCTTCGATTGAAAATGAAGTGCTAAGTGAAGCGAAAGAAAAGGCAGATAAGGAAGCCATTAAAGTGTTTTCCAACAACTTGAGACAATTATTACTCGCTCCACCTGTTGGTTCAAAACGAGTTTTAGCTATTGATCCTGGCTTCAGGACAGGTTGTAAAGTTGTTTGTTTGGACGAATCGGGAAGTTTACTCGTCAATGCAACAATTTATCCACATCCTCCGCAAAACGAAAGCGGTCCAGCTCAAGCGAAAATTGCACAATTAGTTCAAGCATACAAAATTGAAGTTATTGCAATTGGTGACGGAACAGCAGGACGAGAAACAGAAAGTTTTATAAAACGCATTCGATTCGACCGTGATTTAGATGTTTATTCCGTAAGAGAAGACGGCGCCTCAATTTATTCTGCGAGTCCAATTGCGAGAAAAGAGTTTCCTGATTACGATGTAACAGTAAGAGGTTCAGTTTCTATTGGTCGACGTTTAATGGATCCATTGGCTGAGTTAGTGAAAATTGATCCAAAGTCGGTGGGAGTAGGCCAATATCAACATGAAGTCAACCAACCTTTGTTAAAAGATGCTTTAGACGATGTTGTTATTTCATGCGTGAATGCTGTAGGTGTAGATTTGAATACAGCATCACCTTATTTATTGAGCTACGTTTCTGGATTAGGACCAACGTTGGCAGAGAATATTGTTGCGTATAGAACTGAAAATGGTAGCATCAAATCACGTGATGAATTGAAAAAAGTTAAACGATTGGGAGATAAAGCATACGAACAAGCAGCTGGATTTTTGCGTGTTCGTAATGGTGAAAATCCGTTGGATAATTCAGCTGTACATCCAGAAAGTTATAAAGTGATTCAAGCAATGGCTAAAAAACTAAAAGTTGATTTGAAAGAAATGATTGGTAATCATTCGCTTTTAAAGGAAATTAAAAAAACAGAATTCCCAGAAATTGATTCATACACATTTGACGATATCATCAAGGAACTAAAAAAACCAGGACGAGATCCAAGAAAACAAGCAAAAGTTTTAGAATTTGATGCGTCAATTCGAACCATTGATGATTTGAGAACAGGAATGATTCTGCCAGGAATCGTTACGAATGTTACTGCTTTTGGCGCATTTGTTAATATTGGTATTAAAGAAAACGGGTTAATTCATAAATCGCAATTAGCTGATGTTTATGTTGAAGATCCTTCGCAATTTATTTCTTTACACGAACATGTTGATGTACAAATACTTGAAATTGATGTTACAAGAAAAAGAGTAGGATTAAAAAGAAAAATTTAATAAATTTACACCCTCAGGCAACCATTTGTTTTTTGAAAGGTACTTGATGAAACTAAATTATATTTATTATGAAAAAACTACTTACTATTTTAACTTTACTTTTCACCCTAATTATTAGTTCAAGTTCATTTGGACAAAACCTAGTTTGGGCAACTAATACATCAGGTCCAGCAGCATGCGACGGTTCGGCTTACATTGATACAAATGTTGTCGTGACGAATCAAATTTGGGCAGGCGGCGGTGCCGTTCTTCAAACTGGTGGCGATTCCATAACTGGATTATGCACTGGAACATATATATTGACCTATACTGATTTCTTTGGTAACAATTTGACAATAACGTTTATCATTGGTTCTGGAGGGTTAAATCCTTGTGCTGGATTGATTGCTTCAGTAACAATAACAGATGCTACAGATTTAGTAACATGTGATGGAACTGCAACAGTAATGGGTCTAGGAGGATCCGCTCCGTATGTTTACCAATGGTCAAATGGACAAATGGGTGGAGCAATTGGAAATCTTTGTGTGGGGACTTATGATTGCATTGTAACTGATGCAAATGGTTGCACATCAAACGGTTCTGGGTATGTTGCAGATGCATCGGCAGCATTGGATTCAATTTTAATCTTTGTGAACAATAGTTATCCGGGTGTCGGTGTGATTGACACTTTGTCGCTTTCTACGATTGAAGATTGTACAATTGATTATGGTTCAGTCGGCTCAGCAAGTATTACAAATTACACATATTTATCAGTTGATTCGTTGATGATAACATGGACATTACTTGATACAAATGGATTAGTCGTAGCAGTTTATAACATTCCAACGTTTATTTCGAATCCAGCAGCTGGAGTTTTTAGTGCAACGCTAATTGTATTCTGTTCTCAGAAAAATATAGCTATTAATACAATTAAGATTACAGATCAAGTGTATTTGAATTCAGCTGAAATGGGAGTTTTTGAAACTTCAATTTCTGATTTTTCGGTTGTGAATCCTTTCAATAATGTTCTCCAAGTTGTACTTAACGATAATTCAACTGGAAGAATTGTTTTATTAGATATGAATGGAAGAACAGTGCTAGAAGGCAATTTCAATAATGAATCTTCAATTAATTTGAATACGGTTCATATTCAATCAGGAATCTACATTTTAAAAGTAGAAATTGATGGAATTCTTTTCACAAGGAAATTGATGAAATAAAAATTTTAAATCGTTTAGAAGGGCATTGTTTTTACATTGCCCTTTTTTTTGCGCTTGTGTTTTTTAGCCAATTCACAATTAATATAGTATCTTTGCCGCAAATACAGAATTTCCTTTAGATAATACAAAGTCATTTTCTGACAACAAAATATAGATGCATTTTAACGAATTAAACATAATAGATCCAATTCTAAAAGCAATTGAAGAAGAAGGATATACAACGCCTACACCAATCCAAGAACAAGCGATTCCGTTAGTTTTAGAAGGTAATGACCTAATGGGGTGTGCGCAAACAGGAACTGGAAAAACTGCGGCTTTTTCTATTCCGATTCTTCAGCTTTTAAGTCAGAATAAAGAATATTCTGGAAAGAAGAAAATCAGAGCTTTAATTGTAACTCCAACGCGTGAGTTGGCAATTCAAATTGATGAAAGTTTAAAGGCTTATGGCCGACATGCTGGATTAAGAAGCACCGTTATTTTTGGAGGTGTTAATCAAAACAAACAAACGGGCGTATTACAAAATGGAGTTGATATTCTTGTAGCAACGCCAGGTAGATTATTAGACTTAATGACGCAAGGATTTATTTCTATTCGCGATGTAGAGATTTTTGTTTTGGATGAAGCAGATCGTATGTTAGACATGGGATTCATTCACGATGTCAATAAATTGATTCGTGCTTTGCCTGAAAAACGTCAAAACTTATTTTTCTCTGCGACAATGGCACCTGAGATTTTGAAATTGGCAAGTACAATCCTTCGTGATCCAATCCGAGTAGAAGTTACTCCAGTTTCTTCGACTGCGGAAATAATCAAACAATCGTTGTATTTCGTTGATAAAGGAAATAAAAATGCATTGTTAGTTGATGTTTTAAGTGAACAACCAGCGACCTCTGTTTTAGTTTTTACTAGAACAAAACATGGTGCTGATAAAGTAGTGAAGCATTTAGCAAAACACGGAACGAAGGCAGAAGCAATTCACGGAAATAAAAGTCAAAATAATCGTCAACGCGCTTTGAGTAATTTCAAAGACAAAACGATTCGTGTGCTTGTTGCAACAGATATTGCCGCAAGAGGAATTGACGTGGAAGAAATGGAATTGGTGATTAATTTTGAATTGCCAAACATCTGTGAAACATACGTTCATCGAATTGGTCGAACAGGTAGAGCAGGGAATAAAGGAACTGCAATTTCATTCTGTGATTTCGAAGAAAAAGCTTATTTAAAAGATATTGAAAAGTTGATTCATACAACAATTCCAGTCGTGGAGAATCATCCTTATCCGATGGAAGTGTTTGTGATTGAAAAAAAAGAACAACATCAACGTCCACCGCGCCCGTCTAGAAACGGTTCAGATGCAAAACCAACACCAAGAGGCGAGCAAAAACAAGCTTCTGCTAAGAATAAGGGTAAGAAAACGTGGTTTGGTAAAGGAGATAGGTATTAAAGAATTCCGAATTCCGAATTCCGAATTTCGAATTCCGATTTTTTTTTTAAAATCAACCCATTCTCAACAACAAGGTCGCTTTCAACGTTATTCGTATAAAGCGATCCTGTTCCTAATCCTTGAGGCAGTTTGTTGTTATATTCTCCTGCCAATTGGCAAATTGCATTTAACCCAATATTTGATTCTAATGCTGATGTCATCCACCAAGGAATAGTTCGTTCTTCTGCTAATTGAATCCATTCTTGAGTACCAGATATTCCACCATGCAAACTTGGTTTAAGAATGATGTATTGCGGACGAATAGTTTCTAGGAGTTCAATCTTTTTAGAAACATCTTCAATTCCAATCAATTCTTCATCCAAAGCAATTGGAGTAGGAGAATTGGCACAAAGATTTTTCATTTCTTCCCACTTACCTGCTTGTATTGGTTGTTCGATAGAATGAATATCCAATTCTGCAAGTTGTTCCAAAACTGATTTTGCTTGATGCGGCATAAAAGAACCATTTGCATCAACCCTTAAGGTGATTTCATTTTTTGAATAGCGCTTTCTTATTGAATGAAGGAGTTTTAATTCTGTTTCAAAATCTATTGCACCAATTTTCATTTTGAGCGTAGAAAATCCTTCTTCTAATTTTTGTTCGATTTGTTCGTTCATGAAAGCTTCATCTCCCATCCAAATTAAACCGTTTATAGCAAGTTGTCTTTTTCCATGCGTAAAATCATTGTCAAAGATGATTCCTTTTCCTCCATTTTGTAAATCACGAAGTGCAGTTTCAACTCCAAATTTAATCGAAGGAAATGTGTTGAGTGAAGATAATCCATGCTCCATGTTCCATGCTCCATGTTCCAATTCTTCACATACCTCTTGAATCTTTTTCTCAAAACTTTCACTATTCTCAAAATCTGGCGATAATCCTTCAATAATGCTGATTTCACCAATTCCAGTTATTTCATCCTTCCTTAATTTGAGAATCCAACTGTTTTTAATATCCATAATTCCACGACTTGTTCCAACTGGACGTTTAAAATGTAATTCTAATTTGGTGAATGTAGCTTTCATTGGTTATTCCACGATTTTATTTTTTGATTAAAAATTCTCAAATTCTCAAATTCTCAAATTCGCGAATTCGCGAATTCGCAATATATCGAACATGCAGTCTATTTAGCAACGCTGTAAAGGAAAACCTCATTTAAACGACCAACCCAATCGCAGTTAATACAGCAATTCCAAAAGTACTGAGTGCTACTTTCTTTAATTCAGGATCAAAATCTTTAGGATTTTTTGTTTTCATCACCTTTTGCAAATGAAGAATGAGGATTATTGCTGGAAGTAAGCCTATAAAAGCAAGAGAATGGTTTAGGTTTACTAGAAACAGCAATTGGCAAATTACTCCTCCAAGTACTAAAAAAGCATGATACAATTTCGCCCAATCAGGACCTATTTTAACCACTAATGTGTTTTTTCCTGATTTTGCGTCATTCGTTCTGTCACGCATATTGTTTAAATTCAAGACTGCAGCACTTAATAAGCCAATTGAACATGCTGGTAACAGTATAATCCAATCAATTGACTTGGCATAAAGTGGATAAACACCCAAAACACTTACAATTCCAAAAAACAAAAAAACCATGATATCACCAAGTCCATAATAGCCATAAGCTTTTTTACCCATGGTATACGTTATGGCAGCAATAATACAAGCAACTGCTAATCCACAATAAAACCACAAAATCGAAATTGGAAGGTTCGTTGTTCCAATATAAATTAATGTTCCTGCAGAAAGTAAGCTAACGATTGAAGTCATAACAACGGCATTTCTCATTTCGTTTTTCGAAATCAAGCCAGATTGAACAGATCTCATCGGACCAACCCTGTCTTTATTGTCTGTTCCTTTAATACTATCTCCCAAATCATTTGCTAAATTGGAAACTATCTGAAAAAGGACGGTTGTTAGCAGAGATAAAAGAAAAATATTCCAATCCCAGAATCCATTGTACTTTGCAATTGCAGACCCAATAATAATTCCGGATAAGGATAAAGGCAACGTTCTTAGTCGAAGAGCTTTAATCCAAGCTTGTGATTTTGTCATAAAACAAAGTTAACCTAAGAATTTTAATTTCTCTTTTTTGATTTAAATATTATGTATTCTTACTTTAAATTGTGCGCACATAGTAAAAATATGTATCTTCGAATCATGGAGTCTACAATATCAAAACCAGAATTATGTGAATTATTGCACATAGATTTCCCCATAATCATGGCGCCAATGTTTCTCGTTTCCAATATAGAAATGATCATAGCAGCTGTCAAATCAGGAATAACTGGAGCAATTCCAGCCATGAATTATCGAACAACGGATGAATTGAGAAATGCTATTCAAGATATCAAGAAAGCGGTGAAAGGTCCTTTTGGAATTAACTTGATTGTGAATAAGTCGAATTTCTTATACAAAGAACAATTAAAAGTTTGTTGCGAAGAAAAAATAGATTTTATCATAACTTCTTTAGGTTCCCCTGAGGAAACGATTATTGAAGCACATAAAGCAGGAGTAAAAGTCTTTTGTGATGTAACAAATGTTAAATATGCTTTAAAGGTTGAAGAATTAGGAGCGGATGCACTTATTGCTGTGAATAAGGAAGCTGGTGGACATGCTGGAAATATTTCTTACAAAGAGTTAATACCTCAATTGAAAAAAGCGTGTAAAATTCCAGTTATTTCAGCTGGTGGAGTTGGAACTGGAAGTGGAATCAAAGAAATGTTGAGTATTGGTGCTGCTGGATTATCAATGGGAAGTATTTTTATTGCTTCTTCAGAAGCAGGTGTCTCCGATGAATACAAGCAAGCTTGTGTCGATTATGGCGCAAAAGATATTGTTATGACCACAAAATTGTCTGGTACGCCATGTTCGGTAATCAATACTCCATATGTTCAAGAAATTGGAACAACACAAAATTGGCTGGAAAAATTATTGAGTAAAAATAAACGTTTAAAAAAATGGTTTAAGGCTTTTACCTTTTTTAAAGGAATGAAAAGTTTGCAAAAAGCCGCTTTTGGTTCAACATATAAAACCGTTTGGTGCGCAGGACCTTCAATTGAATTTGTGCATGAAATTAAACCGATTAAAGAAATTGTTGAACGCTTGAAATCTGAATATGGAAATGCCAACTAAAATTATTTCTATTCGCAAAATGCGATGGATGCTTTTTCTTTTGGGTTTTTTAAAAATTCCTTTGGTTGGATTTGTTAAGCCTAAATTAATTTCAATAGACGAAAACACGGTTCGTGTCAAAATCAAACTGCGCCGAAGGACAAAAAATCATTTGAACTCCATGTATTTTGGTGCTTTGGCAGTTGGTGCAGATATTGCTGGTGGAATTCATGTGTTTTATTTTGCTGAGTTATCCAACTTGAAAGTTTCTTTTGCTTTTAAAGGAATGAAAGCGGATTTTATTAAACGGGCAGAAAGTGATGTTGTTTTTGAAAGTAATCAAGGAGAATTAGTTCAGAAAGCAATCAATTTAAGTGAAGAAACAGGAGAAAGAGTGAATGAAACAATAAATGTAATTGCACGCGACAAAAATCAAGAAATAGTGGCAACATTTGAAATGATTGTTTCAGTGAAAGTGGCATTACTTAAATCTTAAAATCTTAATGTCCTTAAATCTTGAAATCCTATTATCTCAAAGTTCAAATATCTTGCAGTCCTAATCTCTAATCATTACATTTGACCCAAATTAAAAAATAATGCGAATAATTTCTGCTTTAGAATTGCATGAAGCTATGCAAAAAGGTCAAGAATTCGAAATTGTTGATGTACGTGAGCCATACGAGTATGACGCTTGTAATATTGGTTCTGTTCACATACCAATGGGTGAAATTTGTAATAGAATTGCCGATTTACCAAAAGACAAAAACATTGTTATTATGTGTCGTTCTGGAAAAAGAGCAGAGGCAGTAGCAAATATTTTAATGACAGATTATTCAATTTCAAATGTTTACATTTTAGATGGAGGTATTTTAGCTTGGAAAGATCAAATTGACTCAACCTTAGACATTGAATAATGGATTTACTTAAATCAATTTTAGACTTTATACTTCATTTAGATGTTCACTTGATTGCAATGATCGAGGATTATGGACTTTGGATATATGCCATATTGTTCCTTATCATTTTCGTTGAAACAGGTTTGGTTATTATGCCGTTGCTTCCTGGTGATTCATTGTTGTTTGCTGCTGGAACATTTTGTGCTGGATTTAAGAATGAAGCTGGCGAGTCTGCACATTTAAATTTGTGGATTGTATTGGGCTTGTTGATTGTTGCAGCGATCCTTGGAGATGGGTTGAATTACTTTTTCGGTAAAAAAATTGGATTGAAAGTACTCAAATGGAAAATTAGAGGACGTCAACTTGTGAAACAGAAATACATTGATCAAACGCATGCTTTTTATGAAAAACATGGTCCGAAAACAATAATTATCGCACGTTTTGTACCTATTGTTAGAACTTTTGCTCCATTTGTTGCTGGCATTGGTGAAATGAGTTATGCTAAATTTCTAAAGTTTAATATCATCGGTGGTGTATCTTGGGTTTTAGGGTTGACGCTAATGGGTTATTTCTTCGGTAATTTATCATTCGTTCAAGAAAATTTTGAAATTGTGATCTTTGGAATTATTGGATTGTCTATTCTGCCTATGATTATCGAAATTATTCGCGCTAAAAGAAAACCTAGAAAAGGATGAAAACCTACGGATTAATAGGTGAAAAATTAGATTATTCTTTTTCTAAAACATTTTTTGACGCATATTTTAAGAAGAATAACATCGATGCAGTATTCATTAATTATGAAATACCAACGGTTGATGCAGTTATTGAAGTTTTCAAAAAAGACATTTCAGGTTTAACGGTTACAATTCCTTATAAAGAAACGATAATTCCGTTTTTAGATGAAATCACCGCTGAAGCAAAAGAAATTGGAGCAGTCAATGTTATTCAATTCAAAGATGGGAAAAGAATAGGACACAATTCAGATGCGTATGGTTTTAAACAATCAATCAAGCCATTTTTGACAAATCTTCATGAACGCGCACTCATTTTAGGAACTGGAGGTTCTTCGAAAGCAGTTGCGCATGTTTTTAAAAGTATTGGAATTGATGTGATATTCTGTTCAAGAAATCCGTCAGGGCCAAAAGAATTTTCATACGATTTACTGAACGAACACATGGTTAACGCTTGCAAAGTAATCGTTAATTGTACGCCAATCGGTACTTTTCCAAATAATAACGAGTCAATAGATTTTCCATTTCAATTCCTTACAAAAGATCATTTGGTGGTAGATTTAATCTATAATCCTGCAAAAACAAAGTTTCTTCAAAAAGCAGAAGAAGGTGGAGCAACAATTTTGAATGGTGAATCCATGTTAAAAGAGCAGGCGCTTAAAGCTTGGGAAATTTGGAATGAACAATAGTCAATTTACTTCTTTAAACATAATTGTATGTCCGAATTACTTGACAGAATCTTAGAAGGGGAAAATCAACACCAAGATTTTAAATTCAAAATTGACGATTCTTGTAAAATTGCTAGAACGTTATGTGCTTTTGCAAATACGGACGGCGGAAGTTTGTTGATTGGTGTAAAAGACAGCCGAAAAATTGTAGGGTGTG
>CANITF010000040.1 GCA_947470515.1 Flavobacteriales bacterium | reverse complement strand
GTTTAAATTAGGATACAGCTATGATGTTACTGTCTCTAAATTAAATAACGGCGTTTCAGGTGGGTCACATGAAATCTCAATGGGAATTAATTTGAATTGTAAAAAGAAACCAATTTCGTTTAAAACGATTTCGTGTCCTTCTTTTTAAATAAAAAAAATGTAACTTTTTTTGTCCTGAACGTTTAAGGACTAAATTTGCGAATTGAAATAATGAAAATAAAAATCAAAAATATGAAGTTGATAAAATTCGTTGCAGTTGTGCTAGGAGGAGTAGTTATTGCCTCTTGTGCTCGTGAAGCTTCAAATACTACAGGATGGGATTATAACAATCCAAAAGTAGGTGGTTTTCAGAAAGTACCTTTCTTAGATCAGGAAACTGGTCCAGGATTACTTCTTGTCGAAGGTGGAGCCTTTACGATGGGTAGATCTGAACAAGACGTCATGTATGATTGGAATAACCGTGCTACAAAGGTCACTGTTTCTTCATTTTACATGGACCAAACAGAGGTTACTAATTTCCAATGGTTAGAATATCTCTATTGGATTTCAAGAGCATATGAGACTTATCCAATGGTTCAGAAAAATGCTTTGCCAGACACATTGTGTTGGAGATCTCCACTTGGTTTCAATGAGAAATATGTTGATTATTATTTAAGACATCCTGCATATAGAGATTATCCAGTGGTTGGTGTTTCTTGGTTACAAGCAAATGATTTTTGTAAATGGAGATCTGACCGTGTTAATGAATATATTTTAGTGCGCGAAGGTATATTAGCATGGAATGTTGATCAACGAGATGAAAACACCTTTAATACTGAAGCTTATTATGCTGGACAGTATGAAGAGGCTGTTGCTAGGAACGTACAAGATTTAAATCCTTCAAATGTTCAAGGAAAAAAATTAGGAACGCGTATCGTTCGCATGGAAGATGGAATTCTATTACCTCGTTACCGTCTACCAACTGAAGCGGAATGGGAATTTGCAGCTTCTGGATTGATAGGTAACTTGCAAGAAGGAACTGAGAATATGTCAGATAGAAGAATTTATCCTTGGGACGGGCACTGGGTTCGTAACGACGATGAACAATTCCAAGGTGGTATTCGTGCAAACTTTGTTAGAGGTCGCGGAGATTATATGGGTGTTGCTGGTAACTTAAATGATGGTGCTGATGTAACTGCTCCTGTAGAATCTTATTGGCCAAATGATTATGGTTTATACCATATGGCTGGAAACGTTTCAGAATGGGTATTAGATGTTTATCGTCCACTTTCATCTGAAGACTTTGATGAGTTCAGACCATTTAGAGGAAATGTTTTCAAAACAAAATTATTGAACAACGAAGGTGTAATTGATATTAAGAACCAACAAGTTTCATATGATGTTCATGGAATGAAAGAGTATTTGAATGAATTTGAAAGAATTCGTTACCAGCGTATTTCTGCTGATAAGCATGATCCAAATGATACGATTATACCAGTTGGATTAGCGGCAAATGTTTCTTCACGTAACCCATCAAGAAGAGGTTATGCTCCAGATCCTTTCTATATTTCACATAAAAGTGTAAAAGATTCAATGGAATTAAGTCTTTTACGCAAAATAAATGATATTCTAGATAAAGCAATTGGGTTTAAGAATGATAAATATGATACGGAAGCTTCTACGCTAATTCAAGATGAATTATTTGGGACACTTTTCGCCGATGAAATTAGAACTGGTCCAGATGGAGAAGAGTATGCATTTGAAATTATTTCAATGTTACGTGAAGGTTTCAACGATTTCATTCAAGATACTCCTGGTAAGTTGAAATACAGAAATGTTACTGAAGAAGAAAACATTGGACGTTTGAATTATAGAAGAGACGATTACATCGATTATTTAGATGGAGATATAGAAAGTTCAATCTACTTCGCTAATGATGAAGTTAAAAATGGAATTAACCAAGCGAGTCGTGACCCGAATTTGATTATGTATCAAAGTGAGCATGAAGAATTTGGATTAGATGGTTCGCCAATCAAACCAATTGGAAGAACATCATGGCCAACATCTTTAGTTTCTGATAAATCAAGAGTTTACAAAGGTGGTTCTTGGAAAGACAGAGCATACTGGTTGGCAGCTGGAAACAGACGTTACCTTGATGAAGATAGATCAACAGATGCAATTGGCTTCCGTTGTGCAATGGATAGAGTTGGAAGTCCAGCCGGAATGAATTCCGGTAAAAAGAAAAAGAAAAAATCATAACATTATATAATGAAAAGCCCGTCTAAAGCGGGCTTTTTTTTAATAAAAAAATATGAAGTTGTTTAATTTATATTATGAAACAACAGGTGTATGCACAGACACCAGAAACATCATCAAAGATTGTTTATTCATTTGTTTGAAAGGCGCTAATTTCAATGGGAATACATTTGCTGCAAAAGCCATCGAAGCAGGAGCCAAATATGTAATTGTAGATGAAGAACAATTCAAAACAAACGATGCTATTTTTTATGTTCCCGACTCTTTAATCTATTTGCAAAAACTAGCAACTTTTCATCGTTCCAAATTTAACATCCCTATCATTGGTATTACAGGAAGTAATGGAAAGACAAGCACTAAAGAATTAATTAATTGTGTACTATCCGAAAAATATAATGTTCTCTGTACCAAAGGAAATTTCAATAATCATATTGGTGTCCCGCTAACACTATTAAATTTAAAAGAGGAACATGAAATTGCAATCATTGAAATGGGAGCAAATAAATTCAAGGACATCGAAGAATTATGTAATATAACGCTTCCTAATTTTGGAATTATCACAAATATTGGGAAGGCTCATTTAGAAGGATTCATCAATTTTGAGGGGGTTTTAAAAACAAAGAAAGAACTTTATGTGTCAATTTCTAATAACACAGGAACGATTGTTTATAACGAAGATGATGATATACTAGCAGCGAATCTTCCTCAGGGAATTAAAACAATTTCATATGGGTCAGGTGATACAAGTGAAATTCAAGGAGAATTAATTGGTCTATCACCTTTTGTTCAGCTTAAATGGAAAAAAGTGGGTTACATCTCCCCTACTATTCAGACGAATATGATAGGGAAGTACAACTATTACAATTTTTTAGCCGCAATTTCATTTGGAATTCTATTTGATGTCCCAGAAGAAAAAATTAATAATGCTATTGCAAGCTATTCTCCAGAAAACAATCGCTCTCAAGTTAAAAAAACTGAAAATAACACCTTAATATTGGATTGTTATAATGCAAACCCTTCGAGTATGCGTTCAGCAATCGAAAGTTTTGCAATGATCGCGGATGAAGATAAAATTCTCATTATTGGTGATATGTTGGAACTTGGAACTGATTCAACACAAGAACATCTTCTAATTGCCAAATTGGTAAAACAACTCGGATTAAAAGGGTTTTCTGTTGGACCGCTTTTTAAGTCAATTATAACTGATGCTTTCATCCAACAATTCGAACATAAAACAGATGCTTTACTCTATTTAAAGCAAAATCCTATTACGAATAAATTAATTTTATTAAAAGGATCACGAGGAATTGGGCTTGAAACGTTAGAAGAAAATTTATAACAAAAAAAAGGAGCTCAATAAATTAAGCTCCTTTCTTCTTTGTATAATTTATTATCATTTTAGAAGGTTTCTTGAAATTATAATTTTCTGAACTTCAGAAGTCCCTTCATAAATTTGAGTAATTTTTGCATCACGCATTAAACGTTCAACATGGTATTCTTTCACATATCCATAACCACCATGAATCTGAACAGCTTCAACCGTATGCTCCATTGCCACTTTAGAAGCATATAATTTTGCCATGGCACTGGATTGGTCGTAATTTCTACCCATATCTTTATCTAAAGCAGACTTATAAACCAATAATTTAGCAGCTTCAATATCCGTTGCCATATCGGCCAATTTAAAAGCTATCGCTTGGTGTTTGCTTATTTCCTTACCAAATGCTTTTCTTTCTTTAGAATAAGCCAATGACAACTCCAAAGCACCGCCAGCAATACCTAAAGCTTGCGCTGCAATACCGATTCTACCACCAGAAAGTACTTTCATAGCGAATGTAAACCCGAAACCATCTTCACCAATTCTATTTTCCTTAGGAACTTTCACATCCGTAAACATCAATGTATGCGTATCACTTCCTCTAATTCCCATTTTATCTTCTTTGGCTCCAACAAGGAAACCTTCCATTCCTCTTTCAATAATAAAAGCGTTGATTCCTTTATGTCCAGCAGCAACATCGGTTTGAGCGATAACCAAGTAAACAGAAGCTGAAGAACCATTTGTAATCCAGTTTTTTGTTCCGTTCATCAAATAATGATCTCCCATGTCAAAAGCAGTAGTTTTCTGTGATGTAGCATCTGAACCAGCTTCTGGCTCGGACAAACAAAAAGCACCAATTTTTTCTCCTTTAGCAAGCGGGATTAAATATTTTTGTTTTTGCTCTTCTGAACCATATTTTTCTATGCCCCAGCAAACCAAAGAATTATTCACTGACATACAAACACTTGTCGAAGCATCAACTTTAGAAATTTCTTCCATTGCCAAAACATATGACATGGTATCCATTCCACTTCCGCCGTATTCTGGGGAAACCATCATACCCATAAAACCTAATTCTCCTAACTGTTTAATTTCTTCAGTTGGAAATTTCTGGTCTCTATCTCGTTCAATTACTCCTGGTTTCAAAACATTTTGTGCAAAATCTCTTGCTGCTTCTTTAACAGATAATTGTTCTTCAGTTAATTCAAAATTCATGATGTATATTTTGTTTTTATTTATATCTTGCCTTGTTACAAATTTAAAGTAATAATTTTATTTTTCATCTTAAAAAACATGAATACATTCGAAATTATTGGATTAATGTCTGGAACATCACTAGATGGACTAGATATTGCGCATGTTGAATTTATTTTAGATTCTGAGAAGCAAGATAATTTTAAGCTTTTGAATTATTCAACAATTGAAATACCAACCGATTTAAAACAAAAATTAGTTGATGCCCCTGACTGTACTATTCAGTCAATACTGATGCTAGATAAGGAACTAGGTGCTTTTTTTGCAAAATGCGTCAACCAATTTATCGATAAGAATAAAATAAATAAAAAATCCATTAGAGCGATTGCTAGTCACGGTCAAACAATTTTACATCAACCAAAAAATGGCTTTACATTGCAAATAGGTTGTGGATCAACACTCTCCTATTTAACTAAACTAGATGTTATTAATGATTTCAGAACGCGTGATGTAATTGCAGGAGGACAAGGAGCACCGCTTGTTCCAATTGGAGATTTTGGACTATTCCATTTACAAGCAGAAGCATTTTTGAACATTGGTGGATTTGCAAATTTTAGTTATAAAAAAGGAAATGAGATTATTGCATGTGACCTTTGCCCGGGAAATTTGCCATTAAATAAACTTGCTGCTGCTAAAGGACTTTCCTATGATGCAAATGGAGACATGGCAGAATCTGGAGAAATCAATTTCTTTCTTTTGGATTTATTGAATTCTTTAGACTATTATCAGTTGGAAGGTCCAAAATCGCTCGGTATAGAATGGTTGGAGGAATCCTTTTATCCATTATTGAAATTTGACAAAGAAATTGAGAATAATCTTCGCACTGTTGTGGAACATGAAGCAATCCAAATCAGCCAAAAACTGAATGAAACAAATGTAAAAAGTGTTTTAATTACTGGTGGCGGTGCTAAGAATAAATTTCTCATTTCGCGCATTGAACATTATTTCAAAGGAGAAGTTATTTTACCAGAAGAAAAAATAATTGATTTCAAAGAAGCAATTGTATTTGCCTATTTGGGAGCTTTATACCTTGAAAAACGTCCAAATTCGATTGCAACGGTTACCGGAGCAAGACAAGACACAATTTGTGGTGTACTTCATGTTCCAGGGTACTAATTTCCAAAAAGCATCCTTCCCTTTCAATTTAAAAATTGAATTACTTCAGTGCAGAAATTAATATGTTTGTTAACTTTGCACTCTCAAAACCCCATTTTAAAGATGAAAGATTTACTCGCAAAATTTGAAAACAAACGACCAGAAATCGTATTTGAATGGAAAGATCCAGAAACTGATGCTGAAGGTTGGGTTGTAATCAATTCTTTAAGAGGTGGTGCAGCAGGCGGAGGAACACGTATGCGCGTTGGGCTAGACAAAAGAGAAGTTGAATCGCTTGCGAAAACAATGGAAGTAAAATTCACTGTGGCTGGACCTGCAATTGGTGGAGCAAAATCTGGAATTAACTTCGATCCTAAAGATCCACGAAAAGAAGGTGTTTTGAGAAGATGGTATGCAGCAGTTACGCCATTATTGAAACATTATTATGGAACGGGAGGAGATTTAAATGTTGATGAAATACATGAAGTCATTCCAATTACTGAAGATTGTGGCGTTTGGCATCCGCAAGAAGGTGTTTTTAATGGTCATTTTCAACCGAGAGAAGCTCAAAAAATAAACAGAATTGGTCAATTGCGTCAAGGTGTTTTAAAAGTAATTGAAGACGTAAATTTCTCACCTAGTGTTGCTCGTAAATATGTTGTCGCAGACATGATAACAGGATACGGTGTGGCACAATCAATAAAACATTATTACTCAATCTGGGCTGCTTCGACAGGCTCAGCAACAACTTCGACAGGCTCAGCAACACATTCGACAGGCTCAGCAACACCTGGCTCATCATCTTTATCTGTTGTTGGTAAAAAAGTGATTGTTCAAGGATGGGGAAATGTTGGTTCGGCAGGAGCTTTTTACCTTGCACAGCAAGGAGCTAAAATTGTTGGAATTATTGACCGAGTTGGTGGTTTGATTAATGAAGAAGGATTTTCTTTAGAAGAAATTACTGAATTATTCTTGAATAAGAACGGCAATGAATTAGCGCATCCTAACTTAATTAGTTATGAGGAAATGAATGCTCGGATATGGGATTTAAAAGCAGAAGTTTTTATTCCATGCGCTGGCTCAAGAATGATTACGGAAGATCAATTAAATAGAATGATTGCAGGAGGAATTGAAGTCATTTCTTCTGGTGCAAATGTACCTTTTGCTGATCCACAAATTTTCTTTGGACCAATTGCAGATAAAGCAGATAATTCTATTTCTATCATTCCTGATTTCATATCGAATTGTGGAATGGCGCGTGTTTTTGCTTATTTAATGAGCAATGATTTAAAAGTGATTTCAGATGAAGGGATTTTCAATGATACGTCTGAAACAATCAAAGCAGCGCTTGTAAAAGCACATGCTAAAAATCCATCGAAAACTGGTATTGCCAAAGCGGCTTTCCAAATTGCACTAGAACAACTAGTTTAAAGGTATGCTCTTTTTCATTATTTGTGTTTTTTTTATTGGCTATGCTGCTATAACACTTGAACACACTATTAAAATAGACAAGTTAATTCCAGCTATTCTAATGATGGCCATTTCTTGGGCTGCAATTTCTTTGGGATTAGATTCTTTTAATCAATGGTTTGATCCACAATTAGGGAAACTTACAGATATCACGTTGCTTCAGCATGAAGCGCGAAGAACATTACTCGAAGAAACGTTGCTCCATCATTTTGGAAAAACAGCAGAAATATTGATTTTCTTAATGGGGGCAATGGCAATCGTTGAAATGATAGATCATTTTGATGGTTTTGGTACAATCAAAAAAGTCATCAAAACACAGAAAAAAAGCACCTTACTTTGGATTATTTCATTTCTTGCATTTTTCCTTTCAGCAATAATTGACAATTTAACAGCAACCATCGTAATGATTACTATTATCCGAAAAATTGTTCCTGAACAAAAGGACCGAATGTGGTTTTCTGGATTCATTATTATTGCAGCAAATGCAGGTGGAGCTTGGACACCAATTGGAGACGTCACGACTACCATGTTATGGATGGCTGGAAAAGTAACGACAGGGAAATTAATTCTTCTTTTAGGAATTCCATCGTTAATTAATTTACTTGTCCCACTCGTCATTGGTTCTTTTTTACCTGCATTTAAAGGAAAAATAGTAAATTCAACTGATGTCGAAACAACAAATAAATACGGTACTCCGATGCTATTGATTGGTTTAGGATTAATTGTATTTGTTCCTGTTTTCAAAACAATTACCCATTTACCACCTTATATTGGCATGATGCTTTCTTTGGCTGTTTTTGCTCTTGTAGCTGAAATAGTATCGAATAGATCTATCTCGTTTACAAATATTACTGAACAAGAGAAAGACCATAACTTCAGAGGTCCAACAATGGCTGCTTTGGGTAAAATAGAAATTCCTTCCCTTCTATTCTTTCTAGGGATATTGATGACTGTTGCAGCAATGGAATCTTTAGGTATCATTTTCAATTTTGGTCAATCAGTGAGCTCAACTATGCCAGAAAACCTTTTTATTACTCTATTAGGTGCTGGTTCTGCAATAATCGACAATGTACCATTAGTTGCCGCTAGTATTGGCATGTTCCAAAATCCTCCTGATTCAAACGTATGGCATTTCATTGCTTATGCTGCGGGCACAGGTGGTTCAATGTTAATCATTGGATCAGCAGCTGGAGTTGTTGCAATGGGTATGGAGAAAATCAGCTTTTTTTGGTACTTAAAAAACATATCTTTATTGGCATTGATAGGCTATCTAGCAGGAACTGGCATATTTCTTTTACTTTCCTCTTTTTAAGGAATTGTATCTTTCTGAATCAATTTCGTTTATACCACACTTTAGATTATAGCAGTTTTATACTATTTGGCATTAGATAACATTATACTGTGGATATCTAATTTAGGACTAATTATTGTCGATGTATAGAATCACTAAATTTACATTACTAATTTTATTAAACGACAATGAAAAAACACTTCAAATACCTGATTTCCTTTGTAATGATAATGGTAGCGGCGATTACGATTGCACAAATTGACTCAGCAAAACCTGTTGAACCAGCAAAATTAACAGAAGAAATGTCTGCATTCAGCTTCATAATTAAAGGAGGATTTTTTCTTATTCCAATTGCGTTGTTATTATTTTATACCTTGATTGTGATTGTTGAAAAATTTAGATACATCAGACGCGTTGGTAAATACAACCAAAATCTTTTGAGTGAGATCAAATTAAACTTACAAGCGGGTAACATGACACCAGTTTTAGATACGTTAGCGCGCGATCAAACAGCATTTGGAAGTGTTGTTACAGAAGGTGTTTTAACGATTGGTAGACCAATTTCTGAAGTTGAATCCAATATGGATAAAATGGCGAACATTGAAATCGGTAAGATGGAGAAAAGCTTAGGTCATCTTGGATTGATCGCAGGTATTGCTCCAACACTTGGTTTCATTGGTACTATTTCTGGAGTAATTAAAATCTTTTATAGCATTTCTGTCACTGAAAATGTAAGTATTGGAAATATTTCTGGTGGATTATACGAAAAAATGATTAGTTCTGGATCTGGTTTGATCGTTGGTATTATCGCTTTTGCAGGATACCATCTTTTAAATGGAATGATTGACAATTATTCGTTGAGTATTCAAAAAGTAAATTTAGAATTTGTAAACCTTATTCAGAGACCAAGCAATGGCAATCAAGAGAAAAAATAGATTTCACGCTGAAGTAGCTACATCAGCATTAAGTGACATCATGTTCTTCTTGCTTTTGTTCTTCTTGATCATCTCTACCTTGGCGAACCCAAATGTTATCAAGGTTCCTTTGCCAAAATCGGATGCAAATGAAAAAACTCAGAAAGCGCATATAACACTTACTGTGACTGAAGATAAAAAATATTTTGTCGACAAAAAGGAAATCCCTTTTGATGGAATTGAAGCTTTGCTTTTAACAGAAACGAAGAAAATTGGTGACAACACAGTTATTGTTCGCATACCATTTGATTTGCAAGTTCAAGATTTAGTTGATTTATTGCAGATTGGAATGAAAAATGATTTGAAAGTAATTATTGCAACCGAGGCTTCAAAATAAGAACCAAAATCACTACTTGACAGCCGTAACCTTATTGAACATATTGCGTTTAGGAATTAAATACCGATTTCAAACAGTAATAATTTAAATACATTGACATGATGACAATTCAAATTGAAGAATCAAAAGATCGTAAAGTAGGAGTTATAACTTCGGGTTCGACCATGTTATTGATGATAATCGCATTGTATTTCACGACTTTTTTCGTTAGTCCTACTTTACCGATTGATATTCCTCCATTAAAATCTGATGAAGTAATTGAAGAATTTAAAATTGACAATGTTGAATTGGAATCTGGTGGTGGATCTGGAAGCGGGACACCAACCAACGATAGATTAGATGCTCCAAAAGAGCAATCACAACATTATGTGACGCAAAATTCTTCTAACACGCATGTATTTTCAGGAAATTCAAACAACAATACTGGGCATAATGCAACAAATGGAAGTTCAACAACTACACAATCCAATAATCCTTTTGGAACAGGTGGAGATGGTGGAGGAAATGGAAGCGGTTCAGGAACTGGATTTGGAAATGACGCAGGAAATGGCGGAGAAGGACCTGGCGGAAATGGAAATGGGAACGGTACAGGTCGAACTCGCTTAAACAACTTAAATACAGATCATATTAAATCTTCTGAAAATGCTAGTATTTATTTAATCTTAACAATTAATGCGGAAGGGAAAGTTGTTTCAGCGAAAAGTATTTCTTCAAAAACAACTACAACAGACACACGACTTATTAATCAATTCATAAGTGCAGTTAAGGATCAGATTAAATACAATAAGGATCCAGGAGCTGGTTTAGTGTCAGTTTATTTTTCAGCTAAACTCATTGCAAATTAAAACCTACCAAGAAGCAACAAATTGGTTGTTTCAGCAATTCCCTTCTTATCAAGAAATTGGAGCAAGTGCCTATAAACCTGATTTAGGAAATGTTCGCTTGCTTTGTGCTTTATTTGAAAATCCGCAAAACAATTTAAGATTTATTCATATTGCTGGGACAAATGGCAAAGGATCCACTTCTTCTATGTTGGCTTCTATATTATTGGAATCTGGCGAAAAAGTTGGGCTTTTCACTTCGCCACACATAATTGATTTCAGAGAACGGATTCGTGTGAATGGTTATAAAATAACTGAGGAAGCAGTAATTCAGTTTTGTAATCAAATAATTAACGCCAAACTTTCATTTGAACCTTCTTTTTTTGAAATTACGTTTGTGTTAGCATTGCTTCACTTTCAAAAAAGTAATTGCACAATTTGTGTGATCGAAACTGGCTTAGGAGGACGTTTAGATGCAACAAACATCATTACTCCTATTCTTTCCGTCATTACTAATATTTCGCTTGAGCATACGCAATTTTTAGGATCAACAATAGCTGAAATTGCAGGTGAAAAAGCTGGAATTATAAAACATACTGTTCCAGTTGTAATTGGTGAAACGACAGCAGTATCAAAACACGTGTTTCAGAAAAAAGTGGAATCAACCCACTCCCCTATTTTTTGGGCTGAAGATTTGTCATTTGACAAGCAATTTGAAGTTCCACTTTTAGGTGAATACCAACAAAGAAATTTTACAACAGTTCAATGTTCCTTGGACATTTTAAACAAAATTGGGTTTGACATAGCGCAAAAAACTATTTTTCAAGGATTACACAACCTCTCTAAAAACACAGGTTTTTTTGGTCGCATGCACGTTATTTCAAAAGAACCGCTTGCCATCTTAGACGTTTCCCATAATTTGGAAGGAATTCAGCAAACACTTGAAACAATAAATAATTTGAACAAAGGGAAATTACATATCATTTATGGAACAAGTTCAGATAAAAATTACAGCGAAATAATTTCTGTTTTTCCTGTAGATGCCGCAATCAGTTTATGTTCCTTTAAAAATGCCAGAAGTCTTTCATATCAGGATTTAGAAAAGATTTCAAAAGATATGACCCCACGCCCTCAATTATTCAACAATGTTAAGGTTGCATTAACCTCAATTCAATCTATTGCAAACAAGGACGATACTATTCTTGTTTTTGGTAGTTTCTTTTTGATAAGCGATTATTTTTAATTTTTTTCCTCAAAACCCTTGTTAAAAAGAAAAACACCCTTATATTTGCACTCCCAACAACGAAACAAACGAGTTTCATTTTAGGATTGCAAAAGATTAACTCATTGTCAGAGCGTCTCGATTAAAAACGGGAATATCGGTCTGTTGAATTTGAAATAAAATATTTGGGGGATTGACTTCGTCGCTACTTCGTGGTAGCTCAGTTGGTTCAGAGCGTTCCGATTAAAATCGGAAATGTCGGCCAATGGGATTGAAATAAAATATTTGGGGGATTAGCTCAGTTGGTTCAGAGCGCCTGCCTTACAAGCAGGATGTCGGCGGTTCGAATCCGTCATTCCCCACTAAAAGCTTCACAGAAATGTGAGGCTTTTTTGTTTAAATACCTTCAAGAAAGAAAATATTTTCATTATTAATTCAAAGAATTGTTGAAAGAACTTAAATCTCTCGTTTAAAATCTTTCAACGTCCAACGAACTAATAAGAAAGCTGCAAGCGCCAAAACTGATGCGACAAGGAATGGTGAACCATAACTCCAATCCGCATCTGGATAGGTTTTCCTTGCTGTATAGAATATCCACATGAACAATTGTGGGCCAATTATTTCGCCTAAACTCATCATACTCGTAAAAACTCCTTGTAATTCACCCTGTTCATTGTTGGCTGTTCCTTTCGAAACTATTGTTCTAATTGCTGGATCAACAATTCCAGAAAAAGCATAAGGCAAAACAATTAAATACATCATCCAACCCATATCTCCTGGGATAAATGAAATACTTACTAGTGTGAAAAACAAAATACCTAGTCCAAGCATAGCAGCTCCTTTTTCACCAAGTTTATTAACTATTTTACCCGATAAGGCACCTTGTACAATTCCAAAACAAATCCCAACAACAGCAAGAGACATTCCCACATTTTTGGCTGACCAATCGAATTTTGTCATCGTATAATAATTCCATGAAGAGTGAACAGACATATTGGTCAGAATTACTAAAAAGCTAACAACAAAGAGGTATTTTAATTTTTTGAAGCGGTTCATTTGAAGAAGTGCTCCCAATGGATTTGCACGAACCCATTCGAATTTTCGTCGTTGATGAACAGGCAGTGACTCTTTCAAAACTACCAAACCATAAAAGAAATTAATCAAGGAGAAAATTGCAGCAGCTAAAAATGGTGCACGAGGTCCAAAATCGACTAATAAACCACCTATTGCTGGACCTACAACAAATCCAATTCCAAAAGCAGCTCCTATCATTCCGAAATTTTGGGCTCTTTTTTCTGGGGCAGAAATATCTGCAATATAAGCTGCTGCCGTTGTATAACTGGCACCAAAAATCCCAGAAATTGCTCTACCTAATACCAACCAAAATAAATCAGGAGCATAAAACATTACTAAATAATCCAAGCCCATTCCGAGAACAGAAATCAATAATATTGGCCTTCGACCAAAACGATCACTTAAATTCCCTATTAGTGGGGAAAATAAAAATTGCATCAGGGCATAAGAGCCCATGACAACGCCATAATATTTTGACGATTCGGTGATGGAAACATGCGCCGTTTCTGATACTAAGGTCGGAAAAGATGGAATTATTATCCCCAAACCTATGGAATCCAGGCAAATGGTGATGAGAATGAAAATTAATGCTGATTTTGAATTCAATAAAGACATAGGTAAATATAAAAAGAAATGAGAAAAAAGAAACCTGTTTCCCTCTGAAATAGAGGTAAACCGATTTTTTCATGCCCAAATTTCTCTCAAGCAAGCTTGGTGAATGAATGTAGGATTAAAGATCCTTTGAGGGGGAGGCTTAAGGAGTGCTAAACCCGTTTACCTCTGAAATAGAGGTAAACCGATTTTTTCATGCCCAAATTTCTCTCAAGCAAGCTTGGTGAAATTTGGGCATGAAAAAACCCGTTCCAACTAACGTTGAAACGGGTTTAGAACTCCTTGCGGAGAATGTAGGATTCGAACCTACGGTACCTTGCGGTACAACAGTTTTCAAGACTGCCGCAATCGACCACTCTGCCAATTCTCCGCGACAAAAGTACTAATACTTTGAATAATGACAAGTGAATCTTGAAAAAAAGCATGTTTTTTTAAAAAATAATAGAGATACATAATTTGTTCACTTCTTTTAAGTAGATCTTTAAACAAGAAAATCAACCGATTAAACAATAATTCAGTAATTGTTAAAATAGAGACTTTGAATTTCTTAACTTTACTTCATTAATCAAATAATTTATGCGAATAATCAGTTTTATCGTCTTTTCTCTAAGTTTGTTTTCAAGTAATCTTTCTTTTTCACAAGATTCTAATCTCAGGGCGTATTTGGATAACAAACAATTTTATGCGCCAGAAACCGGTAATTATATTGAAATATACTTTCAATTTGTCGGACATTCATTAAAATACAAGCCAGTTGAAGGTGGATTACAAGCCGAATTGGCAATTTCAATCCAAATCTCAAACGGCGATTCAATCGTGATTAATGATGTTTATCGCCTGCAATCTTCCCTGATGAAAGATAGTATCATTGATGATTTTTACGATTTAAAACGTTACGTTTTAGCTCCTGGACGCTACAATATGAATCTTGAATTACAAGATTTAAACGCAACTAAAGCTTCTGTTAAAGCTTCTCAACCAATTGTGATAGAAGATTTATCTAAAACGATTTCAATTTCAGACATAGAAATAATAGAATATGCTTCTCCAGGAGATGAAACTTCCATTTTTTATAAATCTGGATATAAAATAATCCCAAGACTATCAACTTTCTATCCTGCACAATTATCTTCAATTCCTGTTTACTTTGAATTTTACAACATGAATTTATTAGAAGATTCTGTTTGCGGTTTAAAACAAGCTATAATAAATACAGACACAGGAAAGGAATTACCTGAATTTACACTGTATACAAAACATGTAACACCTGCCGTTGTGCCAATAATTAGAAATATTGATATTACAAAATTGGCGACTGGAAATTATGCAATTAACTTCACCCTTTTGTCAAGAAGTATGGTTGAACTTACAACTCAAACATACTTATTTCAGCGAAGCAATGACATTGAAGTGGAATGGGATTTAGCTACATTGGTATTAGATCCAATTTTTCAAGAATCAATAACAGATGACAGCGTAGCATTTTATTTAGAAAGTTTTATCCCAATTTCTAAAGCGGTAGAAGTGAAAAATATTATTTCCACGCTAAAATCTAAAGATTTGGCAGCGCAACGGAAACATATTCAAGCATTTTGGTTAATCACTTCTCCAAAAAACACCACTGAAGCTTGGTTAAAATACAAAGAACAAGTCCAATTGGTCGAAGAATTATATTCAAATAATTTCCAAGAAGGATTCGAAACAGATCGTGGGCGTGTTTATTTACAATATGGAGCACCAACAAACATTGTTCAAAAAGAAACTTCATCAAATGAGTATCCATATGAAATTTGGCAGTACAATAAAATCGCTTCTTTTAGTAATAAACGTTTCATTTTTTACAACCCTGATTTAGTAAATAATGGCTATCGGTTATTGCATTCTGACATGATAGGTGAATTGAAAAACCCAGGTTGGCCGCAAATTCTTGTTAAACGAAATACCACCAATGGGAATATCGATGATCCGAATGCAGATGTTCAAAGACACTACGGTACAAACGGTAATGACTTGTTTCGTCAATATTAATACCTAATATTGGGCATTAAATCATTCTTTATTTGTGGATTCTTTAGCGATTGTAATTTTAAACTGGAACGGTAGAAATTTTTTAGAACAATTCTTACCTTCAGTTTGTGCGTTTTCAAATGGTGCGAAAATTATTGTTGCCGATAATGCCTCGACCGACGATTCTGTTCAATTTATTAGAGACAATTATCCAACAATAGCAATCATTATCAACGAATCCAATGGTGGTTTTGCAAAAGGATATAACGATGCATTAAAACATGTCGAAGCTAAATTATATTTGCTTTTAAACAGTGATATTGAGGTGACTGAAAATTGGTTGGAACCATTATTAAAAACGATGGAAGATGAATCAATTGCTGGTTGTCAACCAAAAGTATTATCGTTCCATGACAAATCCCTTTTCGAACATGCTGGTGCTTCTGGAGGCTTTTTAGACCGGAATTATTTCCCTTTTTGTCGCGGTCGAATTTTTGATAAATTTGAACACGACGAGGGTCAATACGACAGTGAAACAGAAGTTTTTTGGGCTACCGGAGCTTCCTTGTTAATTCGGTCTGAACTTTTTCATTTGGCAGGAGGATTTGATGAAGCTTTTTTTGCCCACATGGAGGAAATTGACTTATGTTGGAGATTGAAAAAACAAGGATATAAATTTGTTGTGAATCCCCAATCTACTATTTATCATGTAGGAGGAGGAACCCTACCCTATTTATCTCCGCGTAAATCCTATTTGAATTTTAGAAACAGCTTATTCATGATTGTGAAAAACCATGAAGGAATTCTGTTCTTTAAACTCATTCACCGTTTAAATTTAGATGGAATTGCTGGCGTTCGATTCTTTTTAAGAGGCGATTGGAAACATCTAGCAAGTGTTTTAAAAGCTCATTTTGCTATGTATCGTCATTTATCTGTTCTCTTGAAACAACGCAAAGAAATCAAGCTACAATCCACAAAATTCAATTCAAATGGACTTTATCGTGGAAGTATTTTATGGGCACGTTATTTTAAAGGAGTAACGAAATTCAAAGAATTGAATCAACGCTTATTTATTTCAAAAAAGTGAAGCGCTAATTCATAGCTTTTCAACCCAAATCCAAAAACACATCCAACTGCAACAGGAGATATCAAAGAGGTATGACGAAATTCCTCTCGCTTTGTAATGTTTGAAATATGCACCTCCACAACTGGAACATTTATTGAAGCAACACAATCTCTCAAAGCAACACTTGTATGCGTATATCCTCCAGCATTTAAAATAATTCCATCATGATCTGATTCTTGCAAACAATCGATCAATTCGCCTTCAATATTCGATTGAAAATAGGTCAAATCAACATTACTTTCAATTTTCAACGCATTAAAATAGTCTTCGAAAGATTGATTGCCATATATTTGTGGCTCACGCGTCCCAAGTAAATTTAAATTGGGACCATTAACGATTAAAATTTTCATATTCATGTCAACTTGGGAACGCTATATTAAGGATTTTGTTTCGTTTTTAAAAATAGAGAAAGGATTAGCTGCCAATTCTATTTTTGCGTATCAAAATGATGTGGCCAAATTGCATGACTTTGCACTAACTCAAAACCTTGGTCCAACTGAACTGACTTATGAGCATTTAAAACTATTTATCACTGAATTATACGACTTAGGATTGAGTGCACGAACGCAAGCTAGAATCATAAGTGGAATTAAACAATTCTTTGGCTTTTTACTGGTTGAAGACATCCTAAATGATGATCCAAGTGAGTTATTAGAAATGCCTCGAATCGGTCGCAAATTGCCAGAAGTATTGACCATTGAAGAAATAGACCAATTGATTGCGGCAGTTGATATGACAAAAAATGAAGGACACAGAAATAAAGCAATCATCGAAACGCTTTACAGTTGTGGATTAAGGGTAAGTGAATTAGTGAATTTGAGGTTCTCTGAAATCTACTTTGAAGAAGGATTTATCCGAGTAATCGGAAAAGGTAACAAGGAACGATTAGTTCCTGTAAGCAAGACCGTTGAGAAGGAAATAGGAATTTACAATGATCATATCCGCAGACATCAAAACATCAAACCTGGAAATGAAAACATTGTTTTTTTAAATCGACGTGGAGCACAATTGACACGTGTAATGATTTTCACAATAATCAAAGATTTGGCAGAAGCTATAGGATTGAAAAAATCTATTTCCCCCCATACGTTCAGACATTCATTCGCAACACACTTAATTGAAGGTGGCGCCAATTTAAGAGCCATACAAGAAATGTTGGGACATGAATCAATCACGACAACAGAAATTTATACGCACCTAGATCAACGTTTCCTTAGAGATGCAATTATTACTTTTCATCCGCGAAATATGGCTGGTCACAAATGATATTTTAAGACTAATCCAAAACCATAATCAACTACTTGCTAGTTGCCAGTTGCGAGTTGTCAGTTGCGAGTTGCGAGTTGCGAGTTATTTACAAATTATTGATTTTAAAATACAACAGATTAAGTTGGTTTAAAAACTAGTAATTTGTAATTTGTAACTAAATAACTAGTAATTCATTCAAACCAATTTCCCATACAAATCATAATGATCGGCTGAAGTGATAGTGACATTTGCAAAATCACCTAAACGAATAAAACCATCCGATTTCAAGACTAATACTTCGTTGTCTACTTCTGGAGAATCAAATTCAGTTCTACCAATAAAGTAATCTCCTTCAACTCTATCGAATAAAACTTTGTATGTTCTACCAATCTTCAATTGATTTAATTCATGGCTAATACCAGACTGTAATTCCATGATCATATCAGCGCGTTCTTTCTTCACTTTTGCCGGAACATCATCTTCTAAAGTAAAAGCATGCGTGTCATCTTCATGAGAATAAGTAAAAATTCCTAAACGATCAAAACGGCTTCTTTTAACAAAATCATACATTTCTTGAAAATCTTCTTCTGTTTCTCCAGGATAACCAGCTATCAACGTTGTTCTAATAGCAATTCCAGGAACTTTTTCTCTGATTTGAACAATCAATTCTTCCGTTTTTTCACGTGTTATTCCACGGCGCATTGATTGAAGAATTTTTGTTGAGCCGTGTTGTAAGGGAATATCCAAGTAATTGCAAACATTGCTTCTCTCTTGCATCACATCTAAAACATCCATTGGGAATCCCGCCGGAAAAGCATAATGTAAACGAATCCATTCAATTCCTTCCACATCAGCCAAACGATTTATTAAATCAGCTAATGCACGTTTTTTATATAAATCTAAACCGTAATACGTTAAATCTTGCGCAATAAGCATCAACTCTTTAACACCTTTTGCAGCCAATCCTTTTGCTTGAATTATCAAATCTTCAATTGGAGTTGAAACATTTTTACCACGCATAATTGGAATAGCACAGAACGAACACGGTCGATCACAGCCTTCTGCAATTTTAAAATACGCATAGTGATTTGGTGTAGTCAACAAACGCTCCCCAACTAGCTCATGCTTGTAATCAGCTTTCAAGGTTTTTAATAAACGTGGTAAATCTCTGGTTCCAAAATAAGCGTCTACTTCAGGAATTTCATTTTCTAAATCATCTTTGTAGCGTTCAGAAAGACAACCCGTAACGTATAATTTATCAACCATTCCTACGTTTTTTGCTTCTGCATAACGGAGAATGGTATCGATTGATTCTTGCTTAGCATTATCAATAAAACCGCATGTATTTATGATAACAATTTCCGCATCATCATGCATCGATTCATGTTCAACATCAAATTGATTTGCTTTCAATTGTGCCATCATCACTTCCGAATCGTAAATATTTTTAGAACAACCTAAAGTAATAACATTAACCTTATTTTTTTTGAGCGTTTTTGTCTTCATGGTGCAAAATTACGGAAAGAATGAGCAGTTTCAAATTTTCATTCCGTTTTCACAGAATAATTAACATCGAAATTTGTTGAATGGTATTATCTTTGATTAAATATCGAAAATATAATCCATGAAATATCTATTTCTTTTAAGTGTTGCATTATTTACATTAGGGTGTAAAACTGCAAAAGAAAGTGCACATCAAACACCTGAAATTTCACGATTGAAAATCACAGCTTCACTTGGTGAAATAAATATTCCTTCAGACCCAATTGAAATTACAGCTGTAAGAGTTGAGGGAAATACAATGTTCATTGACATGAATTATACAGGTGGATGCGAAGAACATACGTTTTCTGTTGTAGGTTCAGAAATGATTTCAAAATCACTACCTCCAATTCGCTCAGTACAATTAATTCATGCAGCAAAAGGAGATAAATGTAAAAAAATCGTAGAAGAAACGCTCATTGTAGACATCTCAAAATTAGCGTATAAACAAGAACAGGGAAGTACAATTTTTCTTTTAGTTAACGCTTTAAAAAATCGAATTGAATATACATTTGAATAATTTAGTATGAAAACATTCTTTATAATTATTATTTCGTTTTTAGCCTTTTCATGTAAAACAGAAAAAGTTTTAACAGACGCAGAAATTGCAAAAAACGAAGAAAGCGCCAGCTCAAACACAAAAATCCTGGCGTTATTAGGTGAGAAATCTGCTATAAATGACGCTTATACAATTACAAGTGTTGAATTAAAAGGAAATAATTTAATTGTAGTAGTTACTTTTTCTGGAGAATGCATGGACCATGAATTTAAAGCAACGGGTTTAACCATAAACCAACAAAGCACACAGCCAATTCGACAAATTCAACTGGTTCATCTATCTAATAATGATAAATGTAAAAAATTGATTACGAAAACGTTAGAAATAGATGTTAAACAAATTGCAGTAAACAAAACCGTTGGTAGCAAAACAATTTTCAAAATTGATGGGTGGAACAATGAATTTGAATATACTGTTCACTAATTTTATTTTCTAAATAATCTATCATGAAAATCGGAGTATTATTATCAGGTTGTGGCGTTTATGACGGAGTTGAAATCCAAGAAGCGGTTTTAACATTATTAGCCATTGAGGAATTTGGAGCTGAAGCAATCTGTATTTCAGTTGACGAAAATCAATATCATGTTGTAAATCACATAACTGGCGATGAAATGTCTGAATCTCGCAATATGATGATTGAAGCGGCGAGAATTTCAAGAGGAAATATTCATGAAATCTCCACCATTTCGCCTGCAGACATTGATGCATTAGTTATTCCAGGTGGGTTTGGGAGTGCTAAGAATTTTACGAAATGGGCATTTTCTGGACCTGAAGGTGAAATCAACTCAAAAGTGAAACTTCTCATTGTAAATATGGTCAATGTCGGTAAACCTATTGTTGCTTTATGTGTTAGTCCAATCGTTGTTGCCAAGGCGCTCCAAAACTCTTCCATTCACGCGAAAATGACCATTGGATCCAATCAAGAAAAATCTCCATATGATATAAATACCTTTTCCCAAGGAATGGAATCTATTGGAGTGAATTCTGAAATGAAGACACTTCGAGAAATACTTATCGACACAGAAAACAAAATAATTACTGCTCCATGTTACATGATGGAAGCATCAATTTTAGAAGTTCGTAATAATATCAAGAATGCTTTTGAAGCTTTAAAAGAATTGCTTTAAAACTACCTTGGATGTTCACGATATGTTAACAAAAGTTTATCAATTGTGAGAAATTTTAGCAAAAAAACTTACCTACTCCAATTAGTTCCATTAATTTTGCAATCGAAACTGATTATTTGTTAAAAAAAATAAAAGTATGAGTGTATTTGGGAAACACGGTAAGAACGCCGATTTAAATGAGTCAATCGGATTAAATAACCTTGGGAAACAATATTGGAACTTATCTCCAACAGAATTAACGGAAGACACTACTACTAGTGGACAAGGAGTAATTACTGACACTGGTGCTCTTGCTATTAATACTGGTGAATTTACTGGTCGTTCTCCAAAAGATCGATTTGTTGTGTGTGATGAAAAAACGGAAAATTCTGTATGGTGGGGTGATATTAATATCAAATTTACTCCTGAAAAATTTGATTCACTTTACGCTAAAATGAAAGTTCATTTAAATAATAAAAATGTCTTTGTAAGAGATGCTTATGCATGTGCTGATCCAGAATATAAAATGAACATTCGAGTAGTAAATGAAGCTTCTTGGGGGAATATGTTTGCGTATAACATGTTTCTTCGTCCAACAGAACAGGAATTAGAAGATTTCACGCCAGAATGGCACATCGTATGTGTTCCAAGTTTTAAGGCAGATCCAGCAGTTGACGGAACGCGTCAAGCAAATTTCGCAATTTTGAATTTTACTAAGAAAATGATTATCATTGGTGGCACTGGCTACACAGGTGAGATTAAAAAAGGGATTTTCTCTGTTTTAAATTACATTTTACCACATGAGAGAAATGTACTTTCAATGCACTGTTCCGCAAATATTGGAAATGAAGACAATGATACAGCTGTATTCTTTGGATTATCAGGAACTGGAAAAACAACTTTATCATCAGATGAAAACCGCCGATTAATTGGTGATGATGAGCATGGTTGGGCAGATAAAACAGTTTTCAATTTTGAAGGTGGTTGCTATGCAAAAACGATTGATCTTTCCAGAGAAAAGGAGCCTCAAATTTATGACGCAATTAAAACAGGTGCAATTCTAGAAAATATTGGATTCGAAAACGGAACAAATGTTCCAGATTATGAAAACTCTTCAATTACTGAAAACACACGTGTTTCTTATCCAATCGATTTCATTGACAATATTGCTGTTCCATCAATTGGAGACGCTCCTAAAAATATTTTCTTTTTAACAGCTGATGCTTTTGGTGTTATACCGCCAATTTCAAAATTAACGAAAGAACAAGCGATGTACCACTTTATGTCAGGTTATACTGCAAAAGTAGCTGGAACAGAAGTTGGAATTACAGAGCCTACAACAACATTCTCTGCTTGTTTCGGTGCAGCATTTTTACCCTTACACCCAGCGAAATACGCGAAGCTTTTAGGTGAGAAATTAGCCGGAACGAATATCAATGTTTGGCTGATCAATACTGGTTGGACCGGCGGTTCTTATGGCGTTGGATCAAGAATGAAGTTGTCTTATACAAGAGCAATGATAACTGCAGCATTGACAGGAAAATTGAACGATGTACAATTTGAAAATCTTCCAATCTTTGATTTGGCAATGCCAACATCTTGTGAAGGAGTTCCAACTGAAATATTAAACCCACGTTCTACTTGGGCTGATAAAACTGCTTATGATGATACAGCTAATAGTTTAGCAAGTAAATTCGTGAAGAATTTTGAGAAATTTGCAGCAGAAACAAATCCAGAAATTTTAGCTGCCGCACCGAAAGTGATGGCATAAAATCAATAACTTAATAATACTAAAAACGCATCATCCGTCAACTGACTGATTGATGCGTTTTTTTTTGTTTAAACTCACATTTATTTCTTGGTTAACCAGCCTCTTTTAATAAAAATCGTCAACAAAACTAACGCAATTAGAATCATTATACCCACAACTACATAGTATCCATAGGTATATTTCAATTCAGGCATATTTTCAAAGTTCATCCCATATACACCAACAATAAACGTTAATGGGATAAAAATGGCACTCACCACGGTCAAGACTTTCATAATCTCATTCATTCGCTGCCCTTGAGCGGCATAATATAAATTCGCCATTCCCTCTAAAATTTGTTTATTCGCGTCAATTTCTTCTAAAACAGCTTGACAATTTTCTTTCAAGTCAGCAAAATAATAGTGATTATCTGGCTGAATAAAAGGACTTTGTATTTTATCTAATTGAAAAGTAACATCTTTTAAAGGCAGTACAATTTTTCTTAATTCAATCAACTTTCGTTTCTGAAATTCAATCATTTTTAAGGTGTCGCTATTTGCGTCACGAATTAATTTCAACTCCAACTTCTCGATAGAATCGGTAATGTCTTCCAAAACTTCAAAATAATTATCTACGATGGCATCAAGCATTCGAAACAATAAAAAATCTGGGCCTTTTAATCTTATTTTCCCTCTCTTTTTCTCGATTCTGTCGCGCACATCCAAAAAGTGATCTGAACTTTTTTCTTGAAATGAAATTAAATGATCCGAACCTAAAAGAAAACTAATCTGTTCTTGTTGCAACACAAAAATATTGTTTTCATCAGGCAAAGCAGATCTAATTGAAAAGAATATATAATTTGGATATTCTTCAATTTTAGGTCTTCTTTTTTCTGTGAAAATGTCTTCCACAGTTAATTTATCAATCTCAAGACGATCGCACAATTTTTCAATATTTTCACGGTCATTTAAATTGTGAAAATTCAACCAAGAAACAAAATTGTCATCGATTTGATTCGTATTGAAATCTGTTGCAAAAAAAGCTGGGTTATTTTTCGTTACAAGAAAGAAATCAGAATCATACTTATATAATTGGCAAGTGCTTGTGTTTTCCATATACAATTTTGAATTGGTCTAAGGTAGCATATAAATTATAAATGTTTCATCAAATAGGTATACAATTCAACCATTGTCATAATGTCAAACTTGTGAACCTTCTCATCGGGTGTATGCACATTGTCTTCTGGAGCACCAATAAAGCACCAATCGATAGGGAAGTCAGATTTTTGTAAACTTGTACCATCACTCCCTCCAGCTGATTCAACTTCTAATTGATATTGAATGCCTGATTTTTTAGCCAATTCAATAATGCGGTTTAAATAAACTCTTCTTGGTAGCCAACTGTCACGCATTGAAATTGCGACTCCTCCTCCATGCACCACACCGTGAGTTACCCATGTAATATCAGAAACAAGTGCTTGTCGCACACCATGGTTTTTCAATAAATAGTTTGCACAAAAACCAACAGAATTTCCACCATGTTCTTCATATGTTGAGAAAACAATAGCTCCATTCTCTAATGTCTCAGCCACTTTTATGGCATTCCACATTCCTAATCGATTATCCAAATAAGGAGATTGAACATATTCATCCGTTTCTCTGAAATCAGGTTTAAATGTTAAGATTGTACCCCTGTCAATTTCTCTGTCGAGAACATATTGTAAAACTTTTGAATCCTCCTCGTCTTCTATCACCATTAGTTCAGTTTCAATCTCACCTTGCGAATCAGACCCAACCAATTGGATTCCATCAATTGTTCTTGGTCCACCAATTTTTATTAAATCCTTGCCGTAACCAACAGAAAAACCAATGCTATCCATGTGCGCATAAATTGCAGTTGTAGGATTTCCAAAGACTAGTAATACACAATCTTGAAAACCTTCACCTTCAATAATTTCAGGTTGTACTGCCCATAAAGAACAATTCGATTTCACATAATCCAATACAAATTCTTTCACCCTGGACTCGTCACTTGAAGCACCTCTTATTTCTGTAAGTTTTTTTAATAATTCCATAATTTAATATATTCCCATCTCTTGAATGGTTGTTTCATTTATTTTTTTTAATTCTTCTTTTAAAAACTCCTTTGAAATTAATGGTAGATTTGTGATGATTGTGCATTCCGACTCAAAATGCTGTTCCTTTATTGGTAACTGATATTGTTTGATGATATTCATCACATGAGGCATTTCAGTATATCCAAAGAATATTTTCACCCATTCAAAGACTTCCAATTCCACAATTTCTCCATTCTCAATCGCTTCTTTTGCAGCAGCTTTATAAGCTTGCACCAATCCACCAACACCCAATTTTGTTCCACCAAAATAACGCACAACTCCAATCAATATATTTGACAAATCAAACGATTGAATTTGACCTAAAATTGGTGCTCCTGCTGAATTATTTGGTTCGCCGTCATCATTTGCTCTGAACACTTTCTGATCTACCCCAAAACGATAAGCATAACATAAATGTCGGGATTGATAATGCTCTTTTCTCCACGTTTCAAGAAATTCTTTTGCTTCTTGCTCTGAATAACAAGCAGTTGCTAATCCAATGAATTTAGATCCTTTTTCTTTATATGTTCCTTCGGTCAAAGAAACCATTGTTTTGTATGTGCTTTTTTGACTCACCTATAAATAGATTACACGAAAAAGCCATCTGTCAGTAACAGATGGCTTTTTTTTTGAATTTATCAATTATTGTATTGTCAATTTTTTCTCTAAGTCTTCCAAATAAACTCTGAATTGTTTATCAGTTTCAGAAAGATTTGTTACCGTTCTACAAGCATGTAAAACTGTCGCGTGGTCTTTTCCTCCACAATGAGCACCAATATTTGCTAAAGAAGATTTTGTCATTTTCTTTGAAAAGAACATTGAAATTTGACGAGCTTGAACAACTTCACGCTTACGTGTTTTAGATTTCAACATTTCAATTGGAAGATCAAAATAATCACACACTACTTTTTGTATGTATTCAATAGAAACTTCACGAGCAGTATTTTTGACAAACTTGTCAACCATTTGCTTAGCAAGTTCTAATGTAATTGCTTTTTTGTTCAATGATGCTTGAGCAAGTAGCGTGTTTAAAGCACCTTCCATTTCTCTCACATTTGTATTGATTGAATAAGCTAAATACTCAACAACATCTCGCGGTAATTCAATTCCATTACCATACATTTTCTTCTCAAGAATTGCAATTCGAGTTTCCAAATCTGGTGAAGCTAGATCTGCAGACAATCCCCATTTGAATCGAGACAATAAACGTTGTTCCATTCCTTGCATTTCAACTGGTGGCTTATCAGAAGTTAAGATAATCTGTTTGCCGTTTTGGTGCAAGTGATTGAAAATATGGAAGAATACATCCTGTGTTTTTTCTTTACCTGAGAAGAATTGAACATCATCAATAATCAAAACATCAATCATTTGGTAAAAATGGATAAAGTCGTTTGTTGTTTGATTCTTGATTGCATCAATAAATTGGTGCGCAAATTTCTCAGAACCAACATATAAAACTGTCTTACTTGGGAATTGATTTTTAATTGCAATTCCTATTGCGTGAGACAAATGCGTTTTTCCTAGTCCAACACCACCATAAATCAATAACGGATTAAACGCTGTTCCTCCGGGCTTATTTGCAACAGCATAACCAGAAGCTCTAGCTAAACGATTACAATCACCTTCAACAAAATTCTCAAAACCATACGATGGATTCAAATTTGACTCTACATTCACTTTCTTTAAACCAGGAATGATAAAAGGATTGCGAATTTGATTCTCGTTCATGTTCAAGGGCATTGAAACAGGGGCGTTTTTAAGAGAACGCTTGTTTAATGCAGGTAATTTGACAGTGTATGGAGTAG
>CANITF010000039.1 GCA_947470515.1 Flavobacteriales bacterium | reverse complement strand
TTCTCTTAGAATATTTTTTCGCTCAGCCCTTTCTAAATTGGTAATTGCCGCTTCAATTTCTTTTTCCTCAATATTTTCCTCAATATTCTGAAGTAGTTCTTTGAGGTGAGTGCGTTCAATGTTTGCGCTTGCCTTTGCTAATTGAGTTAAAAAAAGCAAGTGTTCATTAAAAATTTCGTTTTTCGTTTTGATCAAAAATTGAATAACATCATCTTGGTTAGATGCTGTTTCGAATGCTAAATCAGCAAAAGATTCAATTAATTCCTTTGTAAATTCAGTAATATCATGGCCATTTTTATTCAATTCATTACTAAAAGCTAAATATGCTTTATTTTCATATTCAAGATTCAAGATTTCCCAAAGCAAGGATTCAATATCTGCATCAGTTTGACTTGAAAAAGAAGGCGCTGAAACAACGATTTTTTCTTTAAATAAACCTATTGAGTTATTATTTTTCATATCCCAATTGATTTATAGAACGAGTTCTTTAACTTTTTTCTGGCACCTTGATTTTAGATTGATAACAGTGCGTCCATTGCTATAATTCATTTCTGCAGCAATTTCGTCCATTGATTGTTTCTGATAAAAATACCTTGTAAGTATTTCATAACAATTCCCACCAGCCTCTTTCAATTTTTCCAATGCAATTTCGAGTGCATTTATCTTTTCGTCTTTTAGGTCATTATATTCTTGATCATACCAATCATTAATCGTTGAATCAAAATCTTCGTTAGTGGTCAAAAATTTGGATTGTTCTTTGTACTTATTCAATAATTGGTTGCGACAAATTGAATTTATATATGTTTGTATACTGCAGGTTAATTGAAAATTCGGTTTTCTAGAATTTTCAAAAAGAACAATCACAGCATCTTGATAAATATCTTTAATCAAATCAGAATCATTATTCATTTTTCGCATGAAATTGAACGAATACTCACGATGATCCTCATACACTTTTGTGAAATAGGATTTGTCGTTTTTAAGTTTAAATAATTTTTCTAAATCTGTCATATGCAAAATGATGCTTCTAAATTAACCTTATTTATTTAAAACTTGCATATACAATTGAATCATAGGGTAATATATTGAAATAAGAAATGAATAGTCACATATTAATTCAATTTCGTTGTGTATAAAAAAGTTTCAAATTATACAACAAAATAGGTTAATTTCGATTCTTCAAAGGTAATGCAGAAATCGGATAAGATTACTAAACATTTTTAATGTAAGAAATAAAATATGAATAAGTTTAGATTTCTAGTGTGTATATTGTTTTTCTTAAATACACAAATTATATTATCCCAAGTTGAAACATATTCAGTTAGTGAATTAAATGAAGATTTCAATAAGGAGAATTTCAAAAACATTGCTGATCACAATCAATACATTAAAGAGAATATCATTCCAAAAATAAAATTTGTTAATGAGTTAAGGTTTGTTCTAGATTACCTTTACTCAGCTATCGAATTGTGCAGCGGATAAACCCAAAAGCCCCAGCAATATCGCCAGGGCTTTACTTTGAATATTATTATTGGATCATCTTAGTCTTGGCTTGTTCCAGCAATGTATAGAGTGCTGTCAAATCCTCTTTCTCCAGAAAAACATAACTTTTACCATCAAATTTTTCCAATTTTAAATAGGTTGACCAAGTTCCTTTACTTACAAAACATCCCGCTTCAAATCCACCTCTAGCTCGGAATGATACTTCTGTGTACAATTCGGGAATACTAACCATCACCTTTTCTTGCATGATTTTGATTGATTTCATCAAACCATCTATTTCATCTGCGTCCAATACAGCTACTTTGGTATCTGAGCCATATGTGCTTGTGATGGCGTATTCGAATTTTAAAGCTGCTGTTTTAGTATTTGATATAAGATCAGTGTAATTAACCACTTTGAGTTCGCATTTTTTCAATGCTCCCAACTCAATAAATACTTTTTGAATTAAACTCCCTGAGCGCTCGGAAAATTTTTCTGCATTACTAAGCTCTGCTGCTTTTTCTTGTTGACTGAATGTGCATGTTGAAACAACTGCAAACATTGCGAATAGAATTACTTTTTTCATATTTAGTGTTTTAAATTTCATCAAACCTAAAAAACTATCGTGACAACTAAGGTCACTAACTTGCACACCTCCTATGTTTTGACCTTATTTGTTCTAAAATTTTAATTAGTATGCATAATCAACATAAAATTCTGCGGGTTTTACAATTAATTTCACTTTTACAGCAAACACCACCGAAATCAGTTCAACACATTGCATCCATACTTGATACAACACATCGAACTGCCTATCGCTACCTAGATTTACTGCGCGAATTGGGTTTTGATTTGCAGCGCGACCACAACAACAAATACTTCATTATTCACAATGAGGAGATTGCACAAGTTCATTTCAATTCCGACGAAACTGATTTTTTGCGACAATTAATATTGACAACTGGCAAGGATTCTCAATTGAAGGATGCTGTTCTCAGAAAAATCTATTTAACGAGTGAAACCACTATTATCGGAAATCACTTGTTGAAAGCCCACATAGGAAAAATTGCAGAGAATCTGTGTGAGGCTATTATTTGTAAGTTACAGGTAAAACTGAAAAACTATCATTCATTGAATGGTGAAACGATTTCAGATAGAATTGTAGAACCATTAGCATTCACAGATAACTACAGTTCATTGATTGCCTACGAAATTGGCAGCAAGAAAAACAAGTACTTCAATATTCAACGAATTAACTCAGTTGAGATTCTCGACAAATCATGGGCCCACGCTGCAGAGCATCAAATTGAACTTCCAGATGCTTTTGGTTTCGCACCTGGAGATGAATCACATGCTATTCAGTTGGTACTTTCAATGAAAGCTTACCTCCTTATCAAAGAAGAATATCCACTTTGTGGTCCTTTCATTAAACCAATTCCAAAAAGCAACAAATATGAATTGAAAATGAATGTAAATGATCTTAAACCTATCAATCGTTTTATTGAAGGCTTGAAAGATGAAATTGAAGTTATTCATTTATGAAATTTGATGAAATTCTAAATTAAACAACATAGAATCGACCTAAAACATTAAATTTAGCCGTTTACCAATCACAATGAACAAAAAAGACTTAACCGAAAGAGACATTTGCACCAAATTTATCAATCCAGCGATTGAGAAAGCTGGGTGGGATATGCATCGTCAAGTTCGCGAGGAAGTCTCATTTACTGATGGACGAATTATCGTTCAAGGAAGTGTTTATACAAGAGGGGTGCGCAAAAGAGCAGATTATATTCTTTACGCAAAACCAAACGAACCCATTGCTATTATTGAAGCTAAGGATAACAAGCAACCTGTTGGTTCTGGAATGCAACAAGCTCTTGAATATGCAGAGATTTTACAAATTCCTTTCGTCTTTACATCCAATGGTGATAGTTTTGTTTTTCACGATCGAACTATTAGTAATGGTGAGGTTGTAAAGGAAATCAGTTTAGATGAATTTCCGTCTCCAGAATATCTGTGGAAAAGGTATTTACAAGAAAAAGAAATAGAGACAGAAGAAGCACTGGAAATTGTAAATCAAGAATATTATGTTGATGACAGTGGAATGAATCCACGCTATTATCAAATCAATGCGGTCAACAGAACAATTGAGGCGATTGCAAAAGGCGAAAATCGAGTTCTTTTGGTAATGGCAACGGGTACCGGAAAAACATATACAGCTTTCAATCTTATTTGGCGCCTTTGGAAAGGTGGGATAAAAAAACGAATTCTTTTTCTAGCTGATAGAAATGCGCTTTTGACGCAAACAAAAAATGGTGATTTTTCTCCTTTTGGTAATGATGTAATGCACATTATCAAAAACAGAAAGATTGATAAATCCTATCAAATATACTTTGCATTGTACCAAGGTTTGACAAGCAATGATGAAGAGAAAAATGCTTTTAAAGAATTTAGTAGAGACTTCTTTGATTTGATTGTAATCGATGAGTGTCACAGAGGCAGTGCAAAAGAAGATTCTGCTTGGAGAGATATTTTAGATTATTTCTCATCTGCCACCCAAATTGGAATGACAGCTACGCCAAAGGAGACAAAAGAAATCTCTAACATGGATTATTATGGTGAACCTGTCTATACTTATTCACTAAAACAAGGAATCGAAGATGGCTTTTTAGCTCCTTATAAAGTTGTTCGCATTACCACAACAATCGATGATGGTTGGAGACCAACTAGTGGTTTGCACGATAAATATGGAAATGAAATTGAAGATCGAATCTATAACATTAAAGATTATGATCGAAAATTGATAATTGATGAGCGAACGCAATTGGTTGCTCAGAAAATAACTGAATACCTGAAGAAAACAGGACGCTTTTCGAAAACAATTGTCTTCTGTACAGATATTGATCATGCGAATCGAATGCGCATGGCATTGATAAATGAAAATGCTGATTTAGTATCAAAACACCCAAATTACATAGTTAAGATAACTGGTGACGATGAAGTTGGCAAAAAAGAGTTAGACAACTTTACGGATGTAGAGGAACGCTTTCCTGTTATTGCAACAACCTCTAAAATGCTTACAACTGGAATTGACACGAAAATGGTCAAACTTGTTGTGCTAGAAGCAAATATTGGTTCAATTACAGAGTTCAAACAAATCATTGGTAGAGGAACACGAATACGAGAAGCGGAAGGAAAAGTCTATTTTACAATCATGGATTTCAGACAAGCGACCAATCAGTTTGCGCGACCAGATTTTGATGGTGATCCTGTGAAAATTTATGAGCCTTTGCCAGGAGAAAGTGTTGTCCCCCCAGATGATACCGTTATTGATCCAGTAACAGGAACTTCTTTAGGTGGTTCTTCTGGTACAACTGATATTTCTATTAAGACAGAACCTGAAAAGACGAACAAATATTATGTGAATCGCGTAACTGTCACCGTTGCAAACGAAAGAGTTCAATATTATGGGAAAGATGGTAAATTGATTACCGAATCTTTAAAAGATTACACCCGAAATAATTTAAAAAACGAATTTGCTTCTTTAGATTCTTTTCTCCTAAAATGGCATACATCGGATAAAAAAGAAGAATTAATTAAAGAATTAGCTGAGCACGGTGTTTTATTAGAAGCATTGAGAGAGGAAGTTGGGAGAGATTTAGATGATTTTGACCTAATCTGTCACATTGCTTTTGACCAACCGGCTTTAACGCGCAAAGAAAGAGCGAATAATGTACGTAAGCGAAATTATTTCGGAAAGTACAGTGAAATGGCTCAAAAGGTAATTACTAGTTTATTGGATAAATACGAATTGGAAGGAATTACATCGATTGAACGAAGTTCTGTACTTAAAATTCAACCCTTGAATGAATTGGGTTCACCAGTAGAATTGGTGCGTGCTTTTGGTAAAAAAGAAGACTTTGAAAAAGCAATTAAAGAATTAGAAAACGAACTATATAACATTGCATAACTATGAAGATTTCACAAATCTTAGATAAAATTGATGAAAAACAATTGTTTGTCCCTGCATTTCAAAGAGAATATGTTTGGAAAAGACAAAATGCAAAGGATTTAATATCTTCCCTTATTCAGGATTATCCAACAGGAACTATGTTGACTTGGGAAACGAATTACCCACCTGAATTAAAAGGGGATCACAAGTACGACCCACGACAAGGAGCTGTGAAATTGATTTTAGATGGGCAACAACGTATTACAACTTTGTATATGTTGATGACTGGAAAAATTCCTCCTTATTATAAAGCACACGAAATATTAATAGACATTCGAAACCTTTATGTGAATGTTGAAACCTTGGCATTAGAATATTATAAAGTTACTCTAATGGAACAGGATCCATTGTGGGTGAACTTAACGGATATTTTTCAAGCGAAGGTAAGATACAGAGATGTCATTCAAGAATTGGAATCCAAATTAGAAGGAGAAAGAATTGACAGAGATCGTTCTGATAGAATTGATGATAATTTTAGAGCGATTGAGAAAATAAAAGACCGTGATTTTCAAGAACAAATTATTCCACCAAAAGCTTTATTAAAAGAAGCAATTGATATTTTTTACATCGTAAATGCAAGTGGTGTTAATTTAACGGATGCTGAATTAGCACTTGCTCAAATATCAGGATATTGGCCTGAGGCAAGAGAATTATTCAAAGCAAAATTGGTTGAACTTGAAAAAAGTGGATATGTCTTGAAACTTGATTTTGTTGTGTATGTTCTTTTAGGCGTTTTGCACAATATGGGTTCTAAATTGGAGAAATTGCATGATGAATCCAACAAAGAAAAAATTCAAGCAGCATGGAAACGTTTGGATGAAGATGTGTTTGATTATGTGTTTAATATCATGAAAAGCCAAGCTTACATTGATCATACAAATGAAGTGAACTCGGTTTATGCTTTTATTCCAATTATCGTTTATGCGTTTAATAAAGGAAAAGAAAGACTTTCACAGGTTGAAATAAAGAAGGCTGTAAAATGGTTTTATTATTCTCAAATAAGACAACGATATATCAGTCAATTACAAGCCAAATTAGACAAGGATATTGGAATTGTAGCGAATCAAGAAAATCCTTTTGATAAGTTATTAAACATTATTTCTGCGGACAGACCATTAGAAATAAAACCAGATGAATTTGAAGGCGTTGGTGTGAGTCATGCGCTTTGGGGTTTAATGAAGTTTTATTTCAAAAGCAAAGGTGCGATGTGTTTGAGTACGGGTATTAATATCCGAAAAAATATGGGTAAAAAGTATGACCTTGAATGGGATCACATTTTCCCTTATTCTATTTTAAGAGACAATGGTTATAGCATCAATAATCGTCAAAAATACAGCCTTGCTCAGGAAATCACGAATAGAGCAGTTTTAACACAAACAGCCAATAGAACAAAGACCAATAACATGGCGCAAGAGTATTTGCAGGATGCGCTTACAAAATTCCCGAATTCACTAAAATTACAATGTATTCCTGCTGATAAGGAATTATGGAAACTGGAAAATTTTGAATTATTCTTAGAACATAGAAGATCTATTTTAGCTGGAGAACTCAATGAATTTTTGAATAATATTACTGAAACTTCTGATGATAATGTCGCAACTGATTTGATAGACATGATTATGGAAGGTGAGAATAGTTCGGTAGAGTTTAAAACAACATTGCGTTATGATTTGCGCGAACACCAAATAAATAGAAAACTCGAAGATGTCGTTATTAAAACCTTGGCAGCATTTTCCAATGGACAAGGCGGTACGTTGGTTATGGGTGTAACCGACGAACTTGAAATTGTTGGTTTAGAAGCCGATTATAGAACGTTGAAGGACGGAACGAAAGATGAGTTTGAATTACATTTACGAAATCTTGTAAACACAGCGTATGGCGTTGAGTTTGCAACAAGTAATTTGGTGATTTCCTTCCCAATTGTAAACGATATTGAAATTTGTGTGGTGGAAATAAAACAAGGTCTAAGACCAATCTACACGGAGGTAACAGATAAAAATGGAATCAAAAACAAAAAGTTTTACGTGCGCAGTGGAAACTCTTCACAAGAAATAGATATAACAGAAGTAGCACAATACATTAACACTAGATTTGAATTAACTAAATGAGCAACATAACAACAAACATGAAAGGAATCCGCGATATTATGCGGAAGGATACAGGAGTAGATGGAGATGCGCAGCGAATTTCTCAAATGGTTTGGATGCTCTTCATGAAAATCTTTGCCGATAAAGAAGAAGAATGGGAAATTACCATGGAAGGCTATAAAAGTCCTATTCCAGATAATTTGAAATGGCAAATATGGGCAGCAGATGAAGAAGGTTTGACAGGTGCAGCCTTAATGGATTTCATTGACAATGAATTATTCCCAGCATTAAAGGATTTAGATATTACGATAAGCCCACAAGCACGTATTATCCGTTCAGTATTTGACGACACGTACAATTACATGAAGAACGGGACGTTATTTCGTCAGGTAATTAACCAAATAAATAAAATTGATTTCAATAGTTCTACCGAACGCCACTTGTTCAATGATTTGTATGAAACTATACTAAAAGAATTGCAATCTGCAGGTTCTTCTGGTGAATACTATACACCAAGAGCGGTAACACAATTTATGGTGGATATATTGAATCCACAATTGGGTGAAACAGTATTAGATCCAGCATGTGGAACAGGAGGTTTTTTAACCTGTACCATTGAACACATTCGAAAGCAAGTTAAAAACGAATCGGAGCGAAACAAAATGCAAACTTCCATTCGTGGAATCGAAAAGAAACCGCTTCCTCACTTGTTGTGTACTACCAACTTGATGTTGCACGGTTTTGATTTACCTGCCGTTCGTAGAGATAATTTATTGAGCAAACCGTATAGCGATTGGGGAAAGAATGACAAGGTAGACATGATCATTACCAATCCGCCATTTGGTGGGGTAGAAGAAGATGGAACAGAAACCAATTTCCCAGCAAAATTTAGAACCAAAGAAACAGCCGATTTATTCCTGGCGTTAATTATTAAACTGTTAAAAGATAATGGCCGTTGTGCTGTTGTTTTACCGGATGGAACCTTGTTTGGTGAAGGTGTAAAAACGCGTATCAAGGAAGAATTAATGGAGCGCTGTAACTTACATACAATCCTCCGCTTACCAAATGGGGTGTTTAACCCGTATACAGGAATTAAAACCAATGTTTTGTTCTTTGATAAAGGAACAACAACGAAAGATGTATGGTATTTCGAACATCCTTACCCAGATGGAGCGAAAAGTTACAACAAAGGAAAACCCATCAATATCAAGGAATTTGACCTTGAAAAAGCATGGTGGAACAACCGCGAAGAAAACCAATATGCATGGAAAGTTTCTGCCGAAGAAATCAAAACTCGTGGATATAATTTAGACATTAAAAACCCGCATCAAACTGCTGATGACATGGCAAGTCCAGCTGAATTATTAGCAAAATACCGAGCAACGGAAACAAAAATTTCAAGCATACAGGAGGAGATTGTAAAAGTGTTAACGGAAGCATTGAAGTAAGATGCAGCTACTACAACATTTTAACGAATTGAGTTTGCATCCAAAGAATGCGAAAGAATTGAAGGGTTTGATTTTTGAACTAGCTGTTCAAGGTAAACTTACTAATAAATGGAGGGAGGAAAACCCTAATATTGATCATGCTTCCATATTGATTGAGAGAATTAAAAAAGAAAAAGAAAAACTAGAAAAGGATAAAAAAATCAGAAAGGAGAAACCTTTACCTAAGATTTCCAAAGATGAAGAAAAATTTGTGATCCCTGAAAGTTGGGTTTGGGCAAGACTTGGTTCAATTGGAAATATTTTCAACGGTGACAGTGTAAATAAAAGTATAAAAGAAACAAAATACGAGGGTCTTGAAAATGGATATCCTTACATAGCCACTAAAGATGTTGGATATAGTTTTGAACCAATCAATCATAATAATGGTGTTCGAATCCCATATGAAGAACCTAAATTTAAGTTAGCCAAAATGGGAACCGTATTAATTTGTGCGGAAGGCGGCAGTGCTGGTAAAAAGATGGGAATATTGACCGAAGATTGCTGTTTTGGAAACAAATTATTCGCAATTCAGCAATATGGTCAAATTGATTCTACGTATATTTTATGTCTATACGGAAGTGCTTATTTCGGATCTTCTTTTGCTGAAAAAATGTCTGGCATCATTGGTGGGATATCACGTTCTAATTTTATTGAATTATTAATTCCTATTCCGCCAATCGAAGAACAAAAAGCAATCGTAGAAGTTGTTAATCAATTATTTGCTGAAGTAGACCAATTAGAAACCCTTACCAAAGAACGCATTACTGTCAAATTAGATTTTGTGACCTCTGCTTTAAGGCAATTAAGTATTGGAGACACTTCAACGGAATGGGCATTTTTAAAAGAACATTTTTCTACTTTTTTCACGGAAAAATCCAACGTCAAAAAACTGCGCGAAAGCATTTTGCAATTGGCAGTGCAAGGTAAATTGACAAGTGATTGGAGAAAATTGAATCCAGATGTTGAGGATGCGAAAGTGTTGTTAGAGCGTATTAAAAAAGAAAAGGAACAACTTGTAAAAGAGAAAAAGATAAAGAAGGAGAATCCTTTACCGAAGATTAGTGATGAAGAGATTCCGTATGAGTTACCAGAAGGTTGGGTTTGGTGCAGGTTGAAGGCTCTTGGGTATTTTACTGGTGGAGGAACACCATCAAAAGGTAAATCAATTTATTGGGACGGCGATATTCCATGGGTAAGTCCAAAAGACATGAAGAGCGTTTACATCATTGACTCTCAAGATAAAGTTACGATGGAAGGTGTGAATAATTCCAGTGCAAATCTCATTCCTGAAGGGTCTTTACTGGTTGTAGGTAGGTCAGGAATCTTAAAAAGAACGATTCCAATATCAATCAATCAAGTGATTTGTACTGTTAATCAAGATTTAAAGGTTATTGTTCCCATAATAAAACATATGAATGAATACATTATGCTTGGTCTAAAAGGTATGGAAACAAGACTGTTAAAGGAATTTGTAAAATACGGTATGACTGTTCATTCCCTTAAATATTCAGAATTTGAGCTTATGACATTTCCTCTCCCTCCAAAAGCAGAACAAAAGGCAATCGTCGAAAAAGCAAACTCTCTTATGGCTTTGTGTGATGAGTTGGAGGCAGCAATAGAAATGAGCAAAACCATTCAAGAGAAATGGATGGAGAGTTGTTTGAGGGAGGTTTTGAGTTGAAAGTAAAAAAACATTGAATTATATAATAATTATTGAAACCACTTGAATTATGAAACTAATTGAACTTGAAATAGAAGACTATAAATCCATCAAGAAATTAAAATGGAACCTAGAAGAAAAATTAGTTTGTATTGTTGGTCAGAATGAAAGTGGTAAATCAAATCTTATGGAAATTTTTGATTTACTTCAGTCAAATAAATTGGGCGAATTAAATCATGAAAATCATACAAATAGATCAAGTGAAAGATATATTAATGGGAATATTCCATTAATAAAGGCTAAATATCAAACTACTATTCAAACAAAAAAGAAAATTAAACAACTTATTCCAAATTTCGATATCCTCCCTAATCTTATTTCAGAATTTAATTCACTTGATGCAATTATTATTCAATCATTTCCAGATCCTTCATTTGGCACCATTTATTTTGTAATAAGTGGTCGATATAGATCGCCTAAAGATTTTATTCAAGATGATAATAATTTGGAGATTTTTCTAAATGGAATAAGGGAATTAGAAACGAAAATCATAAAATTATCAGATGAATACTCTGATTCTTTTTCATTACCTATAAGTGAGGTTAAATTAAATTCTCAGCCCCACACTGCTTTGATGAAGTTAATTAAATTAAGTGGTGGAAATGTATTTGCAATACCAAACGAAGTTCGACAAATTGACACTTTCTTAAAACAAATTTCAAGAAAGTTAAATGACACGTTTACCAAAAAATATTATTCTCAAGACCCAAGTGTTAAATTAAATATTAGGCATAATTCTGGTGAAATTTATTTAGAAATAGAAGATAATACGGATGCTGAATACGCAATGAGCGAAAGGAGCGGTGGATTTAAATATTTCATTAGTTTATTAATTGAGGCTGCATCTTCATCTGCCAATGAAGGTGATTTGCTTTTTGTTTTAGATGAGCCAGGGAATAGCCTTCATCCGAGTGGCCAAAGGGATTTATTACGATATTTTGAAGAACTATCTAAAAAACACAGAGTAATTTATTCAACACACTCTCCTTTTTTAATTAATCGACTTTTTCCTAATAGAGTTAAAATAGTTGAAAGGAATAAAACAAAGGGTACCGAATTCAAACTTAAAGGATTTTCTAAAAATTGGAAACCATTGAGGTCAGCCTTAGGAATGAATATTTCAGATAGTTTTTATTATTCTGAAAAAGTACTTGTAGTTGAAGGTCCAGAAGATGTACTTTACTTGAGTGCTTTGTTACATTATTTTGTAAAAAACGAATTAATTGAAGTCAATACTGAAATATTTTCATTTATTGATTCTGGAGGTGAAAGCAATCTTATTCCAATGGTGCAAATTATGATTGAGGAAGAAAGGCCTTGTATGGTATTAATGGATTCAGATGTGTCAAGAACCTTTAATCGTCTAGAAACAAAGCAAAAGAGCCTTCAAAATGGACTATTGGTGGTTAGGCAAGTAAATCATTATAGAAAAGACGCAATGTCGATTGAAGATTTATTGCCAATTGATTTATTGTCAAATTCTGTTAATTCTTATATTAACGAATTGATAATTGATAATATTTTAATTAAAAATGATGATATTGAACCATTTAAAATAGAGACTATTTCCTCTTCAATTTATAAGAACTTAATTTCCCCATATGTTGTTACAAATTTTGTGGATGAAGGTAAAATTGGTGATGATTGGCTTAGAGAAAAAGTGCCTCTTTCTAAAGTTGGGATTGCACGATGTTTCGAAAAAGAACTCGAAAATCATAAATATGATCAAAATAAAGAATCTTTTAAAAGCTCACTTAAGCTAATAAATGATTTGATTTTAATTTTAAAATTAAAACTTTCAGAAGTTTAAAACCATTTAAAAAATGTTGTTACTAATTTGTTTATTTTAGCTAGATTCAATTGCTAATGCAAGTTTTTAATAAAAAAGGATTACTCTAATACAAGATTAGGAATAATCCTTTAAAAGTTAAAAATTGGGATTATGAAGCACAAACAATTAACCCGCTTCGCTGCAGTTGCACTGCTGCGTTTTAAAACACAACCGTAACTTAATAAGAATATATTTTAGTAATTTAAGTGTGAAAATAGTAGTATTGATTTCGTAAAGGCAGAATTAAAATATTATTATTAAAAAAGGAAATTCGGTATTCGGTTTCTCATCACCCCTCTCACAAAAACATCCCTACAAGGGTAATAGAAAGTTTCGCTTCGTTACAGCATGCTTATTTTGAGCGTTTCGGTGATGGTTTGGGGTTAAATCAAAAACAGATTCAAGGGGTTTTCAAACGCTTTGAGAAAAATAAGCCAAAAGCAATTCATTGGATCAATCAATCCTTTTTATCACAAGAAATGAAAAATGAATACCTGGATCTTCTCGAAGAGCGCTATAGGATTTTTATTGTTTGAAACAAAAGAGTGATTTTAAATGAAAAGCCCCGTTTTTAAAACGGGGCCTCTCCAAATTATTCTACAACTCATTCTTCACTTTCATCATAGTAGATTCCTTTATACGATTCTGGATCGTCGTACAGAAAATCAATTTCCATTAGTAGTGCATTTTTCAAAAACCAATTTGTACGTTTCCTTTCCGCTTCATTTATTTGTGGGTTAAGGTTATAGTGCGTTTCCAAACTAGCTTGGAGAATATCACATATCTCATAAATGCGCACTTTTTCTTGTTCAATAAAACTTTCCATTGTATTAATTTTTAAAATTATTTTCTTCCGGATTTATTATCCGAATTTCCTTTTTCTTTTGTTCCTCTTTTATATGCAGATAGCATACAAGTAGAATGGCACTTACTATTACACTGCCAACAGCAATCCTTGTCAAATTAACTCCCCGTTGTTTCAACAAGGCATTTTCAAGTATCAGCTTATCGAATGAGACAGAAGGTGCAATTGTTCTAAATTGTCCTATTTCTAGCATTGTTTATTTTTTTTAAGGACAATAAAATCTTCTTGATCGAAGATGGCAATGTCGTACAGAAAATTAACCAGTTGGTCATCGAGTTTTGCCACGTGGGTAAAGACAGCTATGTTCGCCCCTTTGCCCCTTAGAAAATCTTTCGAGACACGAATTTCAGATTTTATTCCGATTAAATCCTTATAAATCCTGAGCGTCTTTAAAATTGGCGTGTTAATTTTAGCAAGTCGTTTCCTTAGAATCGATTGCTTATTGTTATTATGGCTAACTTGATGCAAGCGATTTTTGAAGAACTGATCGATTCTATTCGTTTCGAATTCTTCGCCACAACATTTGCATTTTTTTAATATTAATTGTGTCATTATTTCTATTTTTAAGTAAGTAAAAAATCATTAGGGTTTTTCTGACGTCGTTTGACGATTTCAATAATTTGATCTCTGTTGAAAAAGATCCGAGAAGACATTTTGATTGATGGTGGCAATATTTTCCACCTGCGCCATTTATCGATAGTGGTTTTGGAAACCCCAAATAATTTTGCAACGTCGAGACGACTAATGAGTGAAACTTCTTTTTGTGTTTCTTTACTTTCAGAAGAAAGTCGGAATAACTGCTCTTCCAATACCTCCGAAATCAAAGTGCGGAGGTCGGATGTGGTGAGGGTGACTAATAATGTTTGTTTCATTTTCCTTAATTTTCTGCTAAGGAATGAAATATTTAAAGTATCAAAAAATTTCTAAACTAGGTCTATCCTAAAATAACCTAAAATAACCCTCTTTTAGATTTATTTAACTGATTTTAATGCCTTTAAGATTTGACTAACATCAATTTTATTATTTTCTGAAGGTGAGTTTTTTCCAGATAATAAATTTTGAAAATAAATTATTGTTGATGGTTCAAACCTTTTTTGTTTAGGTTTGAAAAATTGAAAATTGCTCACCAACCAATTTGCAATTTGAACTTTATATGAAGTAATAAAGATTCTTTCTACCGATAATCTCCTAAAAACATCTGCCATTTGATTTGCTGTAATATTCATTTTTATCATATTCTCTTTTTTGAGAATATTTCCAGAAAACACAAGTTTTAACTTGTCAGAATCTTCTTTATCATAAAGATAGGGTGTAAAGAGTTTGGTAAGTTCTTGTTCAAGTTCGTCTAAAAGTTTTATTTGATTACCAAGTAAGATATATTCATTTTCTTCACTGATATTTGTCGATTTCGTTTTTGTAAAAGCTGAATTTGTATTTTTAATTTTTTCATCTGGCGAATGGTTAGATTGTGCGTAAAAAATATTTTTAGGATTAAAGTTATTAATAATACTGCGCTGATCAATTATGACGTTGATACTATTGTCATTATTTTGTATGTTAATCTGAAAATTCAACTCACCAATATTTATAGTTTGATTTACTGGAATAGCTTTATTCTCAGCTCTTCGGATTTCCCTAATCCAATTAACAATTTCTTTCATGTGGAGGTCATAAGGATAAAAAATATTATTCTTTATTATCCGCTTTACAAAAAACTCAACATGTCCAATGAAATTATCTATTTCGCCAAATTGTCCTCTTTGATAAGCATCGAGGATTAATGGAATGTCATAAGGTTCAACAGTTGTTAGGTGCAATGAAAGCCAGAAATCAAAAGCGGGATGATCAGTAGGGATTAGTTGTTTTCTATTCTTCTCTGTTTCAGTGAGATTTTTTGATAGTTGCACTGATTCATAATAACATGAAATTGCTAACTTCAACCTATGTTGGTATTCATTAACACTTATTTTCATCTCTGGAGATAAAGTTGAATGCTTTAATTTATGTATTACCAGTTTTGCACATTCTTTAATATGAATTTGATATTCATATTTGACAAAAGCATCTTCCTCTTCCATTTTTAAGTAATTGATTGTTAAGTAAAAAGATAAATTTATATCTAATTTCTCAAAATCAATCAAATTTATAGAACAAATGAAAAAATGAAACGAGGGCAAAATTTACCCCTGAAATTAAAACGAGAGTAAATTATTGGTATATTTACACTTGATTATAAGTCGGAAGTAATAAATACCTTCGTTTAAAACAGCGTAAAATGAGTAAAAAAGTAATCTACAATGCTGAAATACCATATAATGACTTGCCTCTATTGCCGCCACAAGTGGAAATAGAAAGTAATGCAATACTAAAAAAAACTATTTCAGCCAGTAGAGCATTGTCAGAGTTAAAAGGAGCGATTACTAATTTGCCCAACCCAACGCTTTTTATAGATACAATTAATCTACAAGAAGCACAAGCGAGTTCTGCCATTGAAAATATAATTACAACACAAGATGAACTATTCAAAGCGTCAATTGCAGAGAAGAAAAATGACAATCCAGCTACAAAAGAAGTAATGCATTACAAAGATGCCCTTTGGTTTGGTGTCGATCAAATAGAGAATAGACCTATTCTAACAACCAATCTTTTTATTGCAATAATGCAAATAATCAAAGAAAATAAATCTAGTATAAGAAATACACCTGGAACACAATTAAAAAATCCAGTAACAAACTCTGTGGTTTACACACCACCAGAAGGAGAAAACGTAATTAGGGAAAAGCTAAAAAATTTAGAAGATTTTATTCATGCAGAAGACAATATTGATCCATTAGTAAAAATGGCAATCATTCATTATCAGTTTGAAGCAATTCACCCATTCTTCGATGGAAATGGTCGTACAGGAAGAATAATTCTTTTATTATATCTCAAAATGACTCGGTTACTTGATTTGCCAGCGTTATATTTAAGTAATTACATCATCCAGCACAAAGACAAATACTACACCAATCTCAGAAAAGTAACAGAAGATGGAAATTGGGAAGATTGGATAATATATATGCTAGATATGGTAGAGCAAACCGCCCTGAAAGGAAGGAGCCAAATAGCAGGTATTGAAAAACTGATGAATGAAATGGGAAAAGAGATACAGGAAAAGTTGCCAAAAATATATTCAAAAGATCTAGTAGAAGCGCTATTCCGATTGCCATATACAAAGAGAAACCAATTTGAAAAAGCAGGCTTGGGTAATTTGAAAACAGTGGGAAACTATCTTATAGAGCTTGAAAAGGCTGGTTTTTTGAAAAGTGAGCAAGTGGGTAAAGAAAAGTTATATTTAAATTACAAGTTGTTGGAAGTTTTAAAAAGACAATAATTAAAAAAACAAAACCCCTAAGAAATTTGATACTTCTTAGAGGCTTCTATTTCCTCCAGCCATAGAGGACTTATTTTTAGTATTTTTTGCGGTCTGAACCGGACTACAATTATTGAGTTATTAACAATTTTTGAAAGACAATAAAAAAAATATTTTCTAAATCCGTCCCCTGTTCCGTCCCCTCTTAAAATAAACAGTAATAAAAAGCCCTGTAAATCAATGACTTACAGGGCTAAACTTTTAACATTCGCGGTCTGGACGGGACTCGAACCCGCGACCCCATGCGTGACAGGCATGTATTCTAACCAACTGAACTACCAAACCAATTTTTTAACCATCAATTGACGGTCTTCAGCAACAGCTGAATTCAAAATTGTATTAAATGCTTTACGTTAAAAGCGTGTGCAAAGATAATGACTTTTTTAAAACCTGCAAGACAGAGGACTGTTTTTATTAAAAAATATTTCTAATAACCTTAAGCATTAAAGACAACGTCTTGTTATTAAGAGCATTTATATCTGCAAAAAAAAGCTCATTTGTCAATTGACGAATGAGCTTGTAAAAGTGACCCCGTTTGGATTCGAACCAAAGACCTATTCATTAGAAGTGAATTGCTCTATCCAGCTGAGCTACGGGGCCAAAAAATCTTTCTATAAATTGAAAAAAAAAAGGGGGATGATCTCTCATCCCCCTTGTCGGGGCGGCAGGATTCGAACCTGCGACCTCCTGGTCCCAAACCAGGCGCGATGACCGGACTACGCTACGCCCCGAACTAAAGTTCTTTTGATTTCAATTTTTTTGTTTCTGAAACGTTATTCAGAAAGCGAGTGCAAAAGTAATCAGATTATTAGATTTTGCAATCTTTATTCGATATAATTTAGGAGAAAACCCCATTTTAAATAGTAAATACAGAATAAAATTAAGGTTTTTCCAATATTATTTTGCGGAGAGAGCGAGATTCGAACTCGCGGTACAGTTACCCGTACGTCAGTTTAGCAAACTGGTGGTTTTAGCCACTCACCCATCCCTCCGGGTGTTCAAAGAACTAGAGGGCAAAATTAATAAAACCCATGACAACTCAAAGCTATTTAAGAAAAAAAAGAATAAAAGTTGCAACTTGTTGATTAGAGGTATAGTGTACAGAATTTCATTAATTGAAGAGTTCCAATTAAGAACCACAATAAATGAATCGGGTAATTTATTTTATGTTTATATCCAAGAAGCGCAATTAAAATGTATGAAATTGTTTCAAAAATGGAAAATGAAGTGAACATTGTTAACAGAATAGGGGAGAGAGTGAAACCAAAAAAAGGTAGTTTGTATTTTGAAGAAGAAGTCAAAAAGTAAAAACCTAACCCAATGGAAATAAAAATATAAAAGAATATTTTTAGGATGTCTAAGGTAATTCCTGAAACAAACACCTCCATTTGTTCATTTGTCATGAAAAAGGACCAGAAGAATTGAGTTGAAATAAGATTAAAGATACTTGCGGTTACAAGAATCACAAGGAGTGATTTTTTAGCGTGCCAATTCCAAATCAAAAATTGAATCGAAATGATCAAAACGATTAATTCATTTAATGGAAAAGGAAATAAGATAGCCCCCGTATCATAAAACAGAAAACTAGCATAAACGAAAAGTGTAAGTATTGCTAGTGCTACAGAACGCTCTTCACGGTTCATTTCTTCTTTGCTAATGCTGCTTCGATATAATCAAAAGTGGAAAGTATAACAGCTTTTCCATCAACGATAGCAACATCATGTTCAAAATGTGCACTCGGTAATCCATCCGCGGTAACAATCGTCCAATTATCGTCTAATTGTACTACTTTTTCAGTCCCCATATTAATCATTGGCTCAATAGCAATCGTTAAACCATTCTGAATTTTTTTACCACGTCCTCTTCTACCATAATTTGGAACTTGTGGGTCTTCATGTAATGATTTTCCTAATCCGTGACCTACTAAATCTCTGACAACACCATAACCATGTTTTTCAGCATGCGTTTGAATTGCCCAGCCGATATCTTCAATTCTATTAGCAATTGTGCATTGTTCTATTCCCAAGTACAAACATTCTTTAGTCACTTGGAGTAATTTTTTTATTTCTGGTTTTACATTTCCAATTTCAAATGTATACGCATGATCGCCATAATAACCTTGAAAAACAGATCCACAATCAACAGAAACGATATCCCCATCTTCAAACGGACGATCAGTCGGTAGACCATGAACTACTTGCTCATTAACAGAAATAAGCAATGTACTTGGACATCCATAAAGTCCTAAAAAACCAGGAATTGAATTTTGAGAACGAATGTAATCTTCCGCCATTTCATCCAAAAATTTTGGAGTGACACCAATGTTAATTTCTTTAGCTACTTTTCCAAGAGTTCTACTAACAACCTGCGCTGCTTCACGCATGATTTCAATTTCTTCTAAGCTTTTATAAATTATCATATTTCGGTTGAAGGTTTTCATTTCGAGGGCAAAGATACGAAGGATTTAGAATATATAATTCAGAATTCCTCCCGATGTATCGGGATCCCAAATAAAAAGGCTTCCCAATTTGAGAAGCCTTTTAATCTATTTTAATTACCCTTTTTAATTATGCCAATACTTCTTTTACTTTATCTGCTGCTTCTTGCAATAATACTGCAGAGTGAACATTCAATCCTGATTCGTCAATTAAACGTTTTGCTTCAACTGCATTTGTTCCTTGTAAACGAACGATAATTGGAACAGGAATAGACCCCATATTTTTGTATGCATCAACAACACCTTGAGCAACACGGTCGCAACGAACGATTCCACCAAAGATATTAATCAAAATAGCTTTAACATTTGGATCTTTCAAAATAATGTGGAATGCTTTTTCAACACGTTCAGCATTTGCAGTTCCTCCTACATCCAAGAAGTTAGCAGGATTACCACCTGAAAGTTTAATGATGTCCATTGTAGCCATTGCTAAACCAGCACCGTTTACCATACAAGCAACGTTTCCGTCTAACTTCACAAAGTTTAATCCAGCTGCGTCAGCTTCAACTTCTGTTGGATCTTCTTCTGTTTTATCGCGCATCGCCAAATAGTCTGGGTGACGGAACAAACCGTTTCCATCCATCGTTACTTTCGCATCAACAGCGATAATTTTATTGTCAGATGTTTTTAATACTGGATTGATTTCAAACATTGAAGCATCAATCCCATCATATGCTGCATATAATGAAAAAATGAATTTTGTCATTTGCTTCAACGCTTCGCCTGACAAACCTAGATTAAAAGCAATTTTACGTGCTTGAAATCCTTGAACGCCATAACGAGGATCAATTAATTCTCTGTGAATAAGCTCAGGAGTATGCTCAGCTACATGTTCTATATCCATTCCACCTTCTGTAGAATAAACTATTACATTTCTTGCTTGCTCACGGTCCAAAAGCACTGACATATAAAATTCAGAAACTTCAGATTCTCCCGGATAATAAACATCTTGGGCTATTAAAACCTTATTTACTTTTTTTCCTTTTCCATTTGTTTGTGCTGTTGTTAAATGTCCACCAAGGATCCCTTTTACAGTATCCTCAACTTTATCAATTCCTTTGGCAAGAACAACACCATGAGAACCAGTTTCTTCAACCGTTCCTTTACCACGTCCACCAGCGTGAATTTGCGCTTTAACAACGTACCAGCTTGTACCTGTTTCTTCGGTTAATTTTTTAGCTGCAGCAACTGCATCTTCAACTTTGTCTACAACAACCCCTTCTTGGATTGCAACTCCGTAGCTTTTTAAAATTGATTTACCTTGATATTCGTGTAAGTTCATTCTATGAATTTTTGTGAGGTAAAAGTATTGTTAATTGGTAAAAATTTCAATATTAATTTAACATATTTTAAAAGTACTTATGAACGAGCGCTTTTCCATGAGCTAACAACCTGTCTAGAAGCATATTCTTTCTTGTCTCGTTCCTTTATAGAATCCCAAATTTGATTGATTCCATGTTGTAAAGCATCCTTTTCTTCCTCCATTGACGAATACATAATCTTAGGGTCTTCAAAATAATGTTTCACGAAATTTGTATCAAACTTTCCAGATCGAAAGGCTTCATGTTTCAGAACATATTTTCCAAAATCTAGCGTTGTTTTCAATCCTGCAATTTGATAATTGTCAATTGCTTTGATCGTTTTTTCAATAGCTTCTTCTCTTGTTTTACCCCAAACGACTAACTTAGCAATCATTGGGTCATAATAAATGGGGATAGTCATTCCTTCAACAAAAGCATCATCTACTCGAATACCTTTACCTGTTGGAATACGGTATCTTTTCAAGGTTCCAATATCTGGAGTAAAACCATTAAGTGTATCTTCTGCATATACTCTTACTTCAATAGCGTGTCCATTAATCGAGAGTTCATCTTGAAGTTTAGGTAATTTCTCACCCCTCGCTACGCGAATTTGCCATTCAACTAAGTCTAAACCAGTAATTTCTTCTGTCACCGGATGTTCAACTTGTAAACGCGTATTCATTTCTAAAAAGTAAAATTTCATATTGGCATCAACAAGAAACTCAACTGTTCCCGCACCTTCGTAATTACAAGATTTACAAACAGCCACTGCTGCTTCTCCCATTTCTTTTCGCAATGCTGGAGTTAAAACAACACTTGGTGCTTCTTCTACCACTTTTTGATGTCTTCTTTGAATGGAACATTCGCGTTCAAACAGATATACAACATTGCCAAAACTATCGGCGAAAACTTGAATTTCAATATGTCTTGGTTCAAGCACAAATTTCTCAATAAATACAGCGTCATCTCCAAAAGAAGAACGAGCTTCTCCTTGAGCCATGCGCATTTGTTCAATAAATTCTCCTGAATTTTCTACTAAACGCATTCCTTTTCCACCTCCACCAGCAGAAGCTTTAATCAAAATTGGATACCCAATTTGCTCTGCAATAAGAATTGCTTCAGCCACATCAGTAATTGCTTCATCCACACCAGGTACTAAAGGAACGTTGTAGGATTTGACTGCTTGTTTTGCGCTCAATTTGTCTCCCATCAACTCCATTGATTCAGGAGAAGGGCCAATCAGTTTCATTCCAGCATCTTTCACTTTTCGAGCAAAATTCGCATTTTCAGATAAAAAACCATAACCAGGATGAATAGCATCAACATTTAATTCTTTACAATAGTCTAGAATTAAATCTTGTTTTAAGTAGCTTTCTGAACTAGGACTTTCTCCAACGTAAACAGCTTCATCAGCTTCTAAAACATGTGGTGAATTTCGATCTGCATCAGAATAGATTGCAACACTTGTGATATTCATTTTTTTTAGCGTTCGGATTACACGACGTGCAATTTCTCCTCTATTTGCAATAAGAACTTTTTTCATTCTACTATTGATCCTTAATGTAGTTTTATTTTACCGTAAAAATACAGAATTGATTTAAGTAAAAAACAATTTGAATAGAAGATTTAGGATATTTTCATTTTATTATCCGGAACAATAAACTGAATAGAATGGTCCGAAGCTAGTGGAATTGGAGTTTGTCTTTTTTTACGTTTAACTGGATATTTTTTGTTTTGCTTTTTTCTAAATACATCTAAGAAATGCTGCATAAGTTTGAAATTTTCAAAATTGTCATAATCTTCTTGATAAAGGAGTCCCGCTCCTTGCGTAAATGGTCCTAATTGCTTGTTTTGAATTACAGAATAATCATTCGATTCATTGAAAATGTTTACTCTGAACGTACCACTTTCATTCAAGAGATAATCTAAATTAACATCTCCAATTAAAGCACTTTGACTTTGTTGATTAACAGTATTGTTTTCTACACCAAAACTTCCTGTAAAAATTAATCGGTCATTTAAAAAGCCTTTTGAAACCCCAAATTCATAGGAATTTTCTCCTGTTAGTTTATCAGAACCTAAATTCACATTTAATTTATAGTCTTTTGAGACCATTGCTAACATTGAATTGATTTGATTCGTCACCAAATCTAATGCTGCAGATCCATTGGCAGCTGTGCTACCTGTTAATGGTTGAAATTTCTTCCATAATAACAATGAAAAAAATTGACGATTTAATTCAACAGGGTCATTTGTAATTCTCGCTAAAAATGTTTTGTCTGTTTCACTCGCTTTTGGAGCTTTTATATCAAAACCAATACTCGGTTTTATTAATGATTCCGTTAGTCCCAAATAACATAAAACCTTTTGATTTGTTCCTTTCCCTGTGCCTTGTAATTGATCTGGAGCTAGTTCTGCTAAATTGGCATTGACTTCATAATAGGTTTTTAAATCTAGAACAGCATTATAAGGATCCCCTGTCCATGCTATTGTTCCTCCTTCAACAATATGGAATGGTTGTTTTATTGGACCTAGTGCAAAATTATATAAACCATCTTTTACTTGAAAAGTACCATCCATCGTTAAATCACCCAAATTATCAAGTTTTATTGCAATATCACCACTCCCTTTTGTGGATATTTCATCACCTGTTTGTTCGTTGAATATTATTTTTAATTGAGCATCAGGGGTAACTCTAAAATTTAAATTTAAATCAACACCCGTAAAATCTATTTTCGCTGGATCAATTGAAACAGATTGATCTTTTTTCTTGAAAGTAATGAAGCTTTTTTCTTCATCCAACTCGGCAGCACCATACATTGGAAATATAACAGTCGTTCCTTTTCCTGTTTGCAAATCAACAGTTATTTCAATATTATCAGCATATCCAAAGATGTCCGCAGTTCCTGTTACATAGGCTTTGCCATAATAATAATCACCCTCCTTGTATTTAGTATTCAAAACCATGAATTTATCATTCGGCTTACTTGAGTTAAATCCAAAGAGTCCCCCTTCCTCTTTTATAATGCCATTTTCTAAATCAAATTGCAGGTCAAAATTCCAATCTTTGTAATTTTCATGATATACAGAGCCAATTAAGTCACCGGTGTTCCCCTCTTCGTCTAAAACGGGCATGTTATCTATGTAAAACCCGTATTCGTCAACAGATATCTCACCATTAAAACCAAAATTCACTCCTAAAATTTCAATTTTTGCATTACCACCGATGAGCTCAATGTCTCCATCTAATTTTGGTGAATCTGGTGTCCCTGTAACTTTTAAACGACCGTCAATAACTCCCTTTATATTATTGATAACATCTGGATCCATAAAGGCATTGGTGAATTGAAGGTCCGTTTGATCAAAAAGTAAATTGAAATCTAAATTTTCTGTTTCACGATCTAGAAAATAATTACCGTCAAATTTGAAAGTTTGATTTCCTTTATAAATTAAATCGCCTATCAAACCGACACTTTCTCTCGCTTTATTCCATTCCGATTGGAAAAATACATCACCAACTTCTTCATTGTTAATGTAAAGGTCTTGAATTGTTGCATCACCCATATAATTAAGGTTGGTATAAGGATTTGAAATATTTCCCCAACCGTTAATTAGTCCTTTCATGTTTACATCTGCACCGATTAGAACTCCTAATTCTTTCAAATCAATATCATTAATTTTGAAATTGAGTTTGTCAAGATCATTTCGCGAAAGACAGCCATCTATTGAAATGTATTGTTCGTTGCGTTCAACTTTGAATTTAGAAATGTGTAGTTCATTTTCCGCAATAGCAAAATCGGATTGATTTTCTATTTCCCAGCGTTGGTCATTGATACTAAAATAGGAAGGACGTAAAGTGAAATTTAGATTTTTATTGTCAATTATTGATGTTTCCCATAAGATCATCGATTCATTCAACGTATTGGGATTCCATGATAATTCAGAAATAAGTGATTTTTGTTTCCCTCCAGTTTTAAAGTGAACATTATCGAGTGAAATGGAATCATTATAAATAAATTTATTTACAGAATAATCCGCAGATATTTCTTTAGAAGTTAGTGTTTGAATCAAATCAATTCCCTCAAATACCATTGTTTGATAAATGATTTTCGAAGAATTTAAATCCATAAAAAAATCTTCTTTTAATCCATCGTAATGGCCAATTAAAGAGCTTCCAGATGAAACATTAATATCGGGGGCAAAAATTGCTAGGAAATTATTCAAATCTTTCGCCACAATAGAATATGTAAAATCACTTTTAAAAGAACTTGGTTTCTTCCTCACAACTTTATCCTCTACAATTGATGGAAAAACTTTCACGAACTGATCAGTAAAATCAGAAAGAAGGGTTGCGAAATTAATTTTCCCTTTTAATTCGACATCAGCAACAGCACTTTTTATCGTAAACTCGTCTTGAATTGCGCCCCTTAAAACTGATACCGTTAGACTTGGAATTACAATTTCTCTCAATCCTTCAGTATATTTCATACTATTCATAGTGATGTAACCCGACATAGTATTAGCAGTTTTGCCTGTAATATTTACGGTGAAATTTGATGTCAAAGTTGTACTGTCCGATTGAGTAATCCCCAAATTGGCAAGAATCGCTTTGGTAAGGTCGACGGTGAATTGCATGTGCTGATTTCCATTAAAATCAATAAAACCATCGTAAACAAGATTTAGATTATCATCTTTTACGTCTATTTTTGCGATAAAAATATTATCAATGAAGCTACCATTTGAAATATCAATATTGTTATAAGCGTAATCCATGTAATCAAACCTATTGACATGACCTTCCATGAAATTGAAATGGATATCCGAAATTGAAAATGCTTCTCCCGAAAAGAAAAAAGTTCCATCTACAACACCAAAGTTGCGATCATTCAAAAATTTTCCTAATTGGAATGTTTCAATTTTAACATCATATCTAGATGCTTCAGATTTCTCGAAAAAATAGGAATTGTTTTGCAGATTTTCGGTAAACATGATACCGTTGTCAATTTTCACTTTCCCGAGGTTCGTGTTTACATAATCTGCCGCAATAACAAACTGTGAATAAAAACCGTCTAAACGTATATCTTTTGCTTCAAAATAGGCTAAACGTTCAAGGTATTTGTCAAAACTTAAATAGTCGTCTTTGGCTGATTTTGGTAATTTTATTTTCTTTAAATCATTTAGAGAAACATAAGCGTATTCAATATTTTCATTGAAAAAGGCTTTGTTTAATTCGTTGAAATTTGGTAAATTAAGTGTTCCTTTAATTAGTGTCTTTTTACCAACTCGTAAATCAAGATTGCTAATTTTAAGATTGTCTACTTTGTTATTAACCTTGCCTTTTACGTAAACTGTTTCATCCATTCCCTCTAGATTATGAGCAAAATAGGACACGTCCTTTAAAGAAACTTTACTTTTTGCTAATAATCCATCAAACGTTACACTATCAACAAATGTTTGAATATCAGCGTAATCATTCATCAATAAATGAAGTTTAGGCAAGTATATTTTTGATAAAGGAGTTATAATTGTTGCATTTTGAACCTTAATTCCCTTTGAGGAAACAGCTGCATCAGCAGAGAATTTTGTTAAAATAAACCCACTTTTTTCTTTTGCTCTCAGTTCTTTAATTTTAGCAGTAATGACTCCTTTGTCAGAGGAGAAATCGGTTGCATTTAAAAAAACATTATGCAAATTGAGATGGTCAAAATCCATTCCATAGGTTGAATAATCTTTTCTATAGTCATCGTATTTAAAGTTGATGTCGCTCAATTGCAGTTGACTAAGGCTTATTTTCATCGGTTTCTTCACTGATTTGCTTTTTCCAGATGAAAAATAATCGGAAAGGAACCAATAATTGTAATCTCCAGTTATCTTGTCTCTATTAATGTGAATACGCCCTTTTTCTAATTCTGCTTTCCCAAGTTTGATATAGTTTTTATCTAAATTTAGTTCGTCTAATGTGACATAAATAGTTTCTATTGAAGCTAATGTATCTTTTTGCTGGTCTAAGATAAAAACGCCATCTAGTGCCACTCTATCGATAAAAACAATCGAAACTTTGTCGATTCGTATAGTAGTATTGAGTTCTTTTGAAAGAAATTCAGTCGCTTTTTGAGCGAGATATGTTTGAACGGGACTTGTCCGAATTGCAAAAGCAAACACTATAATTGTGATTAGAATCCATTCCAAGGAAATTCCAAGGAATCGTCCAATTATTTTGAATACTTTTGTCATTTAGAATACAAATTTAACAATCTTGCGGCAAAAAGAAATAATCATTTTAGGTATTGAATCATCGTGTGATGATACATCCGCCGCTATACTCAAAAACAACACCATTCTTTCAAATTTGATTGCCCGGCAAGATATCCATGAAAATTATGGTGGGGTTGTACCTGAATTAGCAAGTAGAGCGCACCAACAAAATATTATTCCAGTTGTAGATGCAGCAATAAAAAAAGCTGGGATTTCAAAAAATGACATTGATGCAATTGCCTTTACTAGAGGACCTGGATTGATGGGTTCATTGGTTGTAGGCACTTCATTTTCTAAAGCGTTTGCGATGGCAATGAATATTCCAATGATTGACGTTAATCATATGATTGGACATGTTTTAGCACATTTTATCGATGATGAAGGTAAAGAAAAACCCAAATTTCCTTTTTTATGTTTGACTGTTTCTGGTGGACATACCCAAATCGTTTTAGTGGAAGATCATCTAAAAATGAAAGTTATAGGAACGACTATTGACGATGCTGCAGGTGAAGCATTTGATAAAGCGGCAAAAATGCTTGGTTTTCCATATCCTGGTGGACCAATGATTGACAAACATGCCAAAAACGGTGATCCGAATAAATTTGAGTTTTCAAAAGCTTCAATTTCAAATTATGATTATAGTTTTAGTGGATTGAAGACATCAATTCTATATTTTTTACAAAAGCAGTTGAAGATCAATGAACATTTCATTTCAGAAAATTTGGATGATTTATGTGCTTCTATCCAAAATGCAATTATTGATTCATTGCTAAAAAAACTGCAAAAAGCAGCCTATGAATTGAAGATAACCGAAATTGCAATTGCAGGTGGGGTTTCTGCAAATAGTGGGTTAAGAGCAGCTT
>CANITF010000038.1 GCA_947470515.1 Flavobacteriales bacterium | reverse complement strand
TAGCTGATAGTGGAGGAACCAAAACAGATTGGTGTTTTGTAGATATTTTAGGAAATACAAACTATTTTACAACAGCTTCTTATCATCCCAACCTCATGTCAGATGAATGGATTGAAGCAAATGAGTCGTTTTGGAAAAAATATAGCATTATTAAAGATTTGGAAGTCCATTTTTATGGAAGTGGATGTTTAAAAGAACCAAACAGAACCAAGGTCAAATTAGTTTTTGAGAAGTGGGGATTTAAAGATGTTCAAGTGGAATCCGATATTCTTGCAGCCGCGAGGGCTTGTTTTGGGAAAGAGGATGGTTGGATAGGAATCTTAGGGACAGGGTCCGTTTTGGCTGAAATTGAAAATCATCGAATAAAAAATGTTTACGGTGGATTAGGACCATTGATTGGTGATGAAGGAAGTGGTTTTTACTTTGGGAAATTGCTAATCGATAACTATTTGAAAGATAAATTTTCATTAGAAACAATAAGGGAAATTGAATCTACTATGATTACAGAAGGTTTTATGAGTTTAGATAGTAACGCTCCAGCAAATAAGGAATTCATTGCAAGTTTATCCGGCTTGTTTTCTGGCTCCTTAAATTTAGAAATTCAACAACTTCATCTTGAGAATATTTCATGTTTTATTGAAAAATATTTCCCTGCAACTATAGTTAATAAAACAATTTGTTTTGTTGGCAGTTACGCACATTATAACCAAAGAATAATCAAAGAACTACTTTTAAAAAGGCATTTGAATTTAGGTGTTGTAATCACTAAACCAATAGAGCTTTTGTCCGAATATTCGATAAAAAGTACATTTTAGTCAATCAAAACTACTATTTAAACAATTTATTATTACTTTAGTCGATGATATTTGCAGTTCATCTATCATTTTTTATCATTGGTAGAATAGTTGAATAACTCTGAAGAATAATATGCAAATTGCAGTATAAATTGTTTGATTTATGGAAGAATTATATATTAACGCTACTCCACAGACCCCATTTATCCATTTCAATGGTAAAAGCGGTGTGATGGAGATTAAAGGTCGTTCTATCCCAGACCAACCAGATGAATTTTGGTTGCCAGTGTTAAATTGGTTTGAAACGTATTTATTGAATCCAAATGGATCAACTGTTGTAAAAATTCATTTAGAATATTTCAATATTTCATCGTCTAAAAGGATTCTGTTCTTATTGTATAAGCTAAATGAACTTGCAGAAGTTGGAAATAATGTTCACGTTGAATGGCTATACCGAGAAACAGATGAGGACATGTATGAAGTTGGGCAAGATTATGCTTATATGGTAAAGGTTCCGTTTGTATTTAAAGAATATATTGATGTGGATATTGCCATGGCAGTTTAAATTTTCAGAGAAAAATAGATTGAAACACCTTTTAAAGAGGTGTTTTTTTTTGCTTTGTGAATGCGAAAGACAGATTTCTGCTATTTTTACAGAAAATTATATTGTGAGATTAATAAAAGATATTCCACACGAGCGGTTTAAAATTCAACTTTTGAATTACAATGCAAAATACATTGTAAAGATAGAGTTGGGTCAATTCGAACAGCTTTTTAAGATTGGGGAATTGGATGTTAATTCGTTGGAAGAAGTAGAAAAAATGATTTCACCAGAATTACTTTCCAATTGCTTAAAACGTTTTATAGAAATGCGCGCTGATTGGGAAATGGAATTTAAAAAAAATACAAATCAATTATAAAATGATTATGAATAAGTTATTGGTATTGACAAGTGTTGTTTTGTTAGGAATTACAGCTTGTGGAAAGAAAGAAAAGGTTAAAGAAAATTCAACACCTAAGATTGTAACAAGAGATATGAAAGGCTTGAAAATAGCTTTTTATAACAGTGATAGTCTGAAAGTTACGTTTGAATACTTTAAGAAAGAGGAAGCCATCGTCACAAAAAAGCAAACTGCCTTTCAAAATGAAGTTGAGCGGAGGTCTAAAGAGTATCAGAATTATATAATGAAGAACAACGAGAAATTGAGAAGTGGGTTACTATCAGAAAATGAACAAGCTCAAATTCAGCAGCGTGCGCAGCAAATGGAATCTGATTTGATGCAATATCAGCAAAATGAAGGTGCTCGATTGGAAAAAGAAACAATGGAGAAACTTGAAACCATTAGTAAAAAAATTGAAGTTTTTGGAAAGCAATTCAGTGAAAAAAATAATATTGATATCTTATTGATTCACGGTCAAGGTGGACAAATCAATTTTATCAATTCCGCAATGGATGTAAGTAAAGAGTTCGCCGCTTTTTTAAATGAGCAGCAAGCAGAAATTGAAAACGATACAAAGAAGTAAAAACTATGTTTATTGCACGTCAAAAGCAACAAGAAAATATCGCGGAATATGTTTTATACATGTATCAAATTGAAGATTTGGTGCGTGCATACAACTTTGATTTAGATGCAATAATTGATAATTATGTGCGTCCACAATTACCAGATAATTCATTTATTGAACAGTATAAGGATTGGTACAGAGAAATTATTGGACAAATGAAATCTCAGAGAATTGAAAAAATGGGTCATTTACACGATTTAAAAGATGTATTAGTAGAGATTTCATTTTTACATAATACCTTATTGAATCAGGCAAATGATGAAAAATACCGCGTTTTATATGAAACGGGAACTCCTTATATCGAAGAATTTAAAGAACGTTCAAATCTGAAAGAAAAGAATCAAATTGAAGTCTTGTTTCATGCTTTGTATATGAAGTTATTGCTTCGAATGAAAGGAAAAGAAATCAGTGCGGAAACAGAAGAAGCATTTGATGCTATGCGAATTATTTTAGCTTATTTAGCCAATTCATACCGCCAAATGAAAAGTGGTGACATGAATTTTTTGAATAATTGATTAATTCCTGATTTTTTTATTGAAATTATCTATTCTTTAGCTCCGTGCGACTTCGCTATGTCTATCCAATAGTCAGATAAATTTTTTGGGTTCGCTCCAATTGCAGCCGCTAAATACAAAGCCATTCCCATAATTAATACGGCTGCTTCATGAAATTCATGATTCGTTTTTAATGTTTCAAATTTTTCTTGAGCTCTTTCTTGCAGTATTTCGTTGTGTGTTTGGACAAATAAAGTTGGGTTTTCTAGATTTTTAGTAATAGTTGGAAGCATCAATTGATCGAGCCATTCGTTTCCAATTCTTTTAACGAGGTATTCTGGAGATTCGGTGCCCATTTTTCTCCATTCTTTAAGCGTTAGATCATCTTTAGAATTCGCCAAACCGCTATCTAGAAGAAGCACAAAGGCAACATCAGCTAAATTTTGCATAAGATCTAAATAAGCATCTTGAGCTGCTTCAAAGTTCTTTGTTTCTTGCCCTTCTAGATATTCACCAACACTTAAATAGGGTAAATTGACTACATCAGGACAACCGATTGAACAGGGGAATTCTTCTCCTTGGTATATGTAATTCACTTCATTACTTTGAATTTGCCTTCCTAGTGGAAATAATCTGCAGGCCAATGGACGACTCAAATGAACGCTGCAACCATGATTCTCACTATATAAGTTGCACGACTGTCTGCCATTCGAATCAGTATTCCCATTAAATTTTAAACGAATCCCTCCAAACTCGGTATACAAATCACGAAATTCTCTTGTTGTTATTTTTTTTTCTTTGGCAAGAACCAATAATTCCCATGGATTAAGCTTTACTAAATTCCCATGACAACACGTACCTGTCCGCGTGCACGTCAGAGGAAGTTTATCTTGAAGTTTTAATTTCGTTGTTACCATTCTTGGAATTTGTCGCAGTTAGATTCAAGAATTTAGTGAATTAAAACCATTATTTCTTCTCAGTTGAAAATATTTTCCCTGGATTCAAAATTCCATTTGGATCAAAAACAGATTTAATGGAACGCATTAAATTTAAACTTACTTCTGGAAATGCAATATCCATATAAGGCTGTTGAACCAAACCAATTCCATGTTCACCTGAAAGTGTCCCACCCAATTTAACAACTTCTGTAAATAATTCTCGAATGGCTAAAGGAAGATCATTTTCCCATTGCTCATCTGATAAATCTCCTTTTATTATATTGACATGCAGATTTCCATCACCAGCGTGACCATAACAAACAGAATGCAAGCCATATTTTTTACAAATCTTTTTAACGTAATGTAATAATCGTGGTAATTCATAACGTGGCACAACTGTATCTTCTTCCTTATAGATTGATTGAGATTTTACGGCTTCACCAACTTTTCTTCTCATCGACCAAAGACTGTTTTTTTGTGAATCGCTTTCTGCAAAAAGAATTTCGTCTGTTTCGAAAGTTTCCAATACTGTCATAATTTTCTCACATTCAGTCATTAAAAGATCCATGTTAAACCCATCGACTTCAATTAATAAATGTGCTGCATGATTTTCTTTTACCTCAATTGTTTGATCTCCAGTGAATTTTTGAGTCCAAGTTAATGCATCACGTTCCATGAATTCTAACCCACTTGGCGTAATTCCAGCTCTAAAAATTGCTGCAACAGCTTCACACGCTTTTTCAGCATCGAAAAAAGGAACAAGCATTAATAAATCGTGAGTAGGGTAGGGAATAAGGCGCAAAACAATTTTTGTAATGACGGCTAAAGTTCCTTCTGAGCCGATAATTAATTGTGTTAGATTATAACCTGTTGCATTTTTCAAAACGTTGGCACCTGTCCAAATAATTTCACCCGTTGGCAAAACCACTTCAAGGTTCAGAACATAATCTTTGGTGACTCCGTATTTTACTGCTTTAGGTCCGCCTGAATTTTCAGAAACATTTCCACCAATAAAACAACTTCCTTTACTTGCAGGGTCTGGAGGATAAAACAACCCTTTTTCTTTTACTGCATTTTGTAAAACTTGCGTAATAACACCAGGTTCAGTTGTTACTTGATGGTTTTTTTCGTCTATGTGAAGAATCTTATTGAATTTCTCCATGGATAAAGCGACACCTTTATGAATAGGCAGCGCACCACCACTTAATCCGGTTCTAGCTCCTGATGGCGTTACAGCAATTCGATTTGCATTGCAATAAGCTAGTATTTTGGAAACTTCTTCTGGTGAAATAGGTTTTAAAACAACTTCAGGTAAAAACGACAAATCTTCTGTTTCATCGTGACCGTATTCCTTTAAATTATCCAAATCATAAAAACAACGATCTCCCAAAATTTTAGTGAAATTTTCAATATCTGAAGTTTGTATCGGACGAAAGTTATTCATAGTTTAAATTACATTATTATAAAATATATTAATAGATAATTCTGAAATTTTAATTTCCTTTTATCTCAAATTCGGTTCTACGATTTTGTTGTTTGCCATCCTCAGAATTATTAGATGCAATAGGTTTTGATGCACCGTATCCTTTAGCTACCATTCTGTTAGCTGCGATTCCTTTACTTGTAAGATAGGCAACAACCGCTTCAGCTCGACTTTGAGATAATGTTTCATTCAATGTTGCAGAACCAGTATTGTCGGTATGACCTGAGATTTCAATTTTCAAAGTTGGAACTTCTTTCATTAATTTTAATAGACGATCTAATTCCGAGTTTGATTCAGGTCGTAATGTTGATTTACCAATGTCAAAAAAGATGTTTCGCAAAGCGATTTTACTACCAACAGCAATATTTTTCAACTCGATTACCTTGTTGACTAAATTGTCTGCTGCTCCATTTGGAATATCGAAATTCTCCGAATGAAACAAATACTTATCTGCTTTTACGGCAATTCCGTAGTTCTTTCCAGAAGCCAATGTGATGATAAATTTACCAGTAGCGCTATTTGTTGTGAATGTTTCAATTGCTTTTCCTGTCACGTTATCTGTGATTTCAATGTTCGCTTCAACTGGTTTTTTTGTCATTGCATCAATTGTTATTCCTTTGAATACCGTAAATGATTTCTTGTTGACATCAACCGTTGCTTCAACTTGTGCATCTTTCATCGGCATCGCAATAGAAGAAAGTAAGTAATCTTCAACATCCGTAATTGGTGTTTTTTCAGGGCCCCAAAAAGTTACTTTGTAAATGTCATAACCACCTTTTCCTCCAGCTCTATTTGACGAGATGTAAGCAAATTTCCCATTCGCAGTTCCAGCAAAGAAAAAATCATCATAAGGAGTATTAATAGGATAACCCATGTTCACAGGTTTTGTCCATTGACCTTGAACTTTTTTAGATACAAAAATGTCATAACCACCAATTGACTCATGACCTTCAGAAGCAATATACATCGTTTCATCATCAATATGAAGATAGATTGGACCATCATTGAATTTGGAATTGATCAGCGTCACCATAGTCGCTGCCATGTAATCCTTTTGAATCTTACTTTGCATCGCGCTGTACATGATATCAAAGCCATTTGCTCTGTTATCATTGTCTCTAGAAAAGAAAATACTCCAACCATCTGGATTATAAGCTGCGTATTTTTCATTTGCTTTTCCTGATGAAATTTGAAAATGCATTAAAGCAGGGTCTGACCAATTCAAACCATTCAATTTACTTTCGAAAACATCTAATTGACCATTTACCTCACGGTGAAGTAACATTTTTGTGCCATTATAACTCATGTTATTTGAAACATCATCACCTGTCGTATTCAATGGACCAGAAATTTGTTTTGGTGTTGCCCATTTCCCGTCATTTAAAGTTGATGTATAAATATCGGCATCATATCCACCCACTTCATTTGGGGTATGACTGTTAGACCGGTTAGATGTCAAAACCATTTCAGCACCATCAGTTGTGATTGAAGGAGCAAAATCATCAGCAACAGAACTTAATTCAGGAATGTTGTCAACCCATGCTCGGATTGGAGCAGCTTTCAATGCTTTTGCAGCCTTGCATTCGTTTTTATGCTGCGTTACAAATTTCGAGAAATTATCTGCTTTTTTGTAGGCTGTTTCAAATTCAATATATGCTTTTGAAGCTTCATCAAATTTCTCCTCCAATTGCAAAGAATATCCTAAATAGTAATTCATGAATGGATCACAGGTTGGATCTAAAGTGAATGCTTTTTTAATGAATTCAATAGATTTAAACGGATCAGTAGAATTTGCATGACAAACACTGATTTTAAAGTTCAAATGACCATTCTTTGGATTGAATTTTTGTGCAATCATGTATTCTTTTAAGGCTTTTTGGAAGTTTAATCCTGGACTTTGAACCAAGAAAATTGCTTCGTTTCCAAGTGCTAGAAATTCATCACCCTTTTTGATTGCATCTTCTGCTTTTTTTAAACCTTCTTTGTCTTCTTTGAAATTAGCTGACTTAAATTCGACGTTTTGTGCGTTTGTAACAATTGTAAAAATAAGAGCTATTGCGGTTATAATATATTTTTTCATGTCTAAGTCTTTTTATTCGTTACAATTGCTTGAGTAGTAATTCTTACCCAATTCTACACCTAATTGTTTTGCTTTAAACCAATCATCACATGCACCATTCATGTCACGACTCATTTCTTTAGCATTTGCACGATTCACATAAGCGTTAACATAATTTGCATCAAGTTTAATTGCTTTATCTGCCATTTCTAATGCTTTTTTATAATCTTTTAACCGGAAATAAATTGCACTTAAATTTGAAGCTGCTGGAGCATATTTAGGATTGATTTCCAATGCTTTCTCGAAATCTTTTTTAGCATCATCTAATCTGTTTTGTTCCATTTGTGTTGCTCCACGATTGTTGAAAGCCATATAGAACGATGGATCAACAGAAATTGCTCTATTAAAAGCTGCCATTGCACCAACATAATCTTTTGTTTTCCTTTTTGTAGTTCCAATATTATTTAAAGCAAATGCCATTTTTGGATTTTTACGAACGGCTTCTTCATAGTCAACAAGCGCTTTGGGATAGTTTCCCAACATTCGGTAACAACTTCCACGGTCGTTATATGCGAAAGCAAAATTTGGATCTAATTCAATGGCTTTTGTAAAGTGTTTGATTCCACCATTATAATCAGCTTGTAAGAAGCGCAATGTCCCATAGTTATAATATGCTTTTGGATTTTTAGGATCAATAGAAATAGATTTTTCATAATCCTTTTCGGCTTTCAAATAATCATTTAATCCTTGAAAAGCTCGTCCTCTTTGAAAATAAGCTTTTGAATAGCTTGGATCTTTTTCTATTAATGAATTTAAAGTTTTTGAAGCATCTGCATATTTTTCAGCTTCATTTTCAGCTACACCTTTGTTGTAATATGCTGCTGTGAAATTCGGATCGAATTGAATTGATTTCCCAAATTCAGTAATAGCTGCACTAAAACTTTTTTCTGAAAACAATTTAATGCCTCTGTTATAGGCTTCTTGACTTTGAGCAACTGCTTCATTTTGAAGGTTTAATGCTTTGATGGAATCTCTATATGCTTGTTCTACAGGTGTGAGTTCCTCTAGTTGTGCAAATGTGTTTATCCCAAAAGCTACGCATAGCTTTATTAGTAGGAGATACTTTTTTTTCACGTTCTTTTCGTTTAAGTTTTTGGAAACCTAATATACAAACTATCGAATTGATGGATAAAATTAGTTTTCAACAATTTCAAAAATGTTACCTTTATGAAATCAAACAATTTTTATGCCTAAAGAAGTTTATATAGTTGATGGAATAAGAACTCCTATTGGAAGTTTTGGAGGAACATTGTCTGCAGTTAGAGCGGATGATCTTGGTGCGCATGTTATTAAGTCATTACTGGAAAGGAATCCGAATCTGGATCCTTTGTTAATTGAAGATGTGATTTTTGGCTGTGCAAATCAGGCTGGTGAGGACAATAGAAATGTAGCAAGAATGTCGGGTTTATTAGCTGGATTGCCATTTCAATCTGGTGGTGAAACAGTTAATAGATTGTGTGCTTCAGGAATGGCTGCTGCAATTAATGCTGCTCGTGCAATTAAAGATGGTGCTGGAGATATTTATATCGCTGGTGGTGTTGAAAACATGACGCGGGGACCATGGGTAATTTCTAAAACATCATCGGCATATGGTCGCGATGCTCAAATGTATGATTCTTCTTTCGGTTGGAGATTTATTAACCCAAAAATGGAAGAATTATATGGTGTTGATGGAATGGGGAATACAGCAGAAAATTTAGTTGATTTGTACGGAATTGAAAGAGAAGCACAAGATCAATTCTCTTTATGGTCGCAGCAAAAAGCCGCAATAGCAATGTCTAATGGCCGATTAGCACAAGAAATTGTTCCGGTTATTATTCCGCAACGAAAAAAGGATGCACTTATATTCGATCAAGATGAATTTGCACGACCAGAAACAACGCTTGAAAGTTTGGCCGGTTTGCGACCTGCATTTAAAAAAGATGGAACTGTGACTGCAGGAAATGCTTCAGGATTAAATGATGGAGCTGCAGCGTTATTAATTGCATCTGAAGAAGCGGTAAATAAAAACGGATTAAAACCATTAGCAAGAATAGTTGGTGCTGCAGTAGCAGGGGTGGAACCGAGAATAATGGGAATTGGACCTGTATACGCATCCCAAAAAGTGCTTCAAAGAGCTGGTTTAACGCTTGATCAGATGGATATTTTAGAATTGAACGAAGCTTTCGCAGCGCAAGTATTAGCGTGTACAAGAAAATTAGGTTTGGCAGACAATGATCCGCGCATCAATCCAAATGGGGGCGCTATTGCTTTAGGACATCCACTTGGAATGTCTGGAGCAAGGATTCTTCATTCTGCAGCTTTGGAATTACAAAAAACAAATAAGAGATATGCACTCGTAACAATGTGCATAGGAGTTGGTCAGGGTTATGCAACAATTATTGAAAGAGCATAATACCAACCATTAATAGATAATTTACGTTAGAATGAATGTGAAGAAATTATATATTTTGCCTTTTGTTGGAATCTTGTTCCTTATTTCTTGTAATAAAGAAAAAACAACTTGGGATTCGAATTGGGTTACTCCATTGATTAATGACACATTATCTTTGAATAATTTAGTAAATGATTCAACATTAACTGCTGGGATGAGCACGTTTTATCAAGTTGATTTGACGCGTACTATTTTAAATCTTGGTATTGAGGATTTCGTGGCTCTTCCTGATACGTTAATTACTCATAATTTTAATATTGCTGTACCAAGCCTTTCTGTTCCACCAGGATTCAGTATTGTAAACGAAGTTGAAGAACATACTATTGGTAATAGTGCTGTTCAATTAAAGAAAATCAGAGTGAGCAATGGTGTCATAAAGATGGAAGTTTTCAATCCTGTAAACACAAAAACTTTTTTCACTGTTCAATTACCAGGAGTTTCAAAAAATGGAATAGAATTTCAAGAACAATATGAAGTTCCTGCCGGAACAATTTCAAATCCAGGGACAATTGTTGCAAGTCTTGATATTTCTGGTTACGATTTGCTTTTAACAGGTGTCTCCGGTGGAGAATACAATGTTTTACAATCTAGATTAGTAGTCGCAACAGATCCTGCAGGTCCATCAGTTACTGTGACAAATGCTCAAGTATTTAAAGTGAATGCATTGTTCAAGAATATTAAGGTCGATTATGCTCGCGGTTATTTTGGAAATAAGATAATCTCTGATACAACAGCATATAACATTGATTTTCTAAACAGTGTAACATCAGGAACAGTTGATTTACCTTCTGTTAATCTACAATTTGAGATTACAAATGGAATGAAAATAGATGCCAAAGCATTGATTACAACTGTTTCAAATACGAATTATCTAGGAAATACAGTAAGTCTATCTGGTACTCAAATAGGCGTTCCTTTGTACATCGACCAAGCAACTGGAAATTGGTCATCATTGACAAATTCAACTACTTTGATTGGTTTTGACGGAATGAATAGCAACTTAGAAACATATTTAGAAAATTTAGGGAAATCACATACGGTTGGTTACAAATTAGAAATGAATCCTTTCGGTAACGTTTCTGCTGGTTGGAATGAGATTTTTCCAAACAGCCGATTAAAAGTAAAAATTAAAGCACAAATGCCTTTAGCAATTGGAGCCGACGGTTTAACCTTACGCGATACTTTTAATTTCGATATCAAGCAAGATCTTGAAAAATCGCATGTTGAATCAGGAATTTTAGTCTTAAACGTTACCAATGCATTCCCTTTATCTAGTAGTGTTAAATTATTTTTAATGGACGTGAATGGAGTTGTACTTCATACTGTTACAGGTAGCTCAGATATAGTATCATCTCTTTATGGTTCTATTGATCCTTCAGATGGCAAGAGAAAAATGAATTCAGAAGTTAATTTTGTCTTAAATGATGCGACGCTGCTAGATCTCGAAAACATCACAAATATTGCGGTTGAAACACAATTTAATACACCGGATCCAATGACATCGGCTAATAGTCAGGTATTAATTCCCGTTGGTGCTTTTATAGCAGTTAAGTTGAAAGCAAAACTCGTTTTAAAAGCAGTATTATGATGAGGTTAAACTTTCTATTCCTTCTTTTGGGATTAAATTCGGTTGGATTTGCCCAACAATTACTGCCTATACAGCATGACACGAATGCGTATAATCAAGAATACATAATCAATGGAGTTGCAGATTTCGGAGCGACTTCAATACAAAATTCTTTAAGTTCAAAATTTTTATTTGGTGGAAATATCACAAATGAAATAAAAGATAATTCATATACGAAGCATAAAGGCATTAATCGTTTAGGTGCGGATCTTACGAGTGAATTTGAATACAGGAACATGAAAGTAAATCTATTTAAAAAAGAAAATTTGGGGTTTATTATCAAAGCAGGATACTATACTTATGTATCGAGTTTGTATTCCAAAGATTTGTTCGGGTTAACTTTTTATGGAAATGAAAACTATTTAGGGGAGAATGCTAATTTTTCTGGAACACGGTTTTCTTCCATGTCATTTCAAAAAATAGGGTTTGGTGTAATTAATAAAAAAACTAAATCAACTGTTTCGCTTAATTTCTATTCAATTTCAAATTATGCTGAAGGAAATATTAGAGAGGGTAAACTTTTCCAATCTGCAAGCGGTGATTCTGTCAGCTTAACATTTGATGGGGAGTTTCAATATGCCTCAACAAATACTTTTGTAAAAGGTTATGGAGTAGGAGTAGATTTAGATTTTAGGATTCCTGTAGTCTTAAGAGAAGGTAAAACATCCTATATCCAGTTCCTAGCGAAGAATGTAGGTGTCGCACATATTTACTCTGCGGTTACAAGATATGCAGCTGACACCATTATTTCATTTGACGGTTTTACTTTTAATCAATTGGTTGGAGACGCGAATATTTTTAATTCTAATTCTTCCATTTTGGACACTTTGGGCATCGATTCTACTTCGATTACAAAGGTTCGTTTTTTACCAGGGTTTATACAAATAGGGAAAATTGTTGATGTAATGTGCACATCAAAAGTTCAAAGTTTCTATGGTGTTAGAATGTATCCATCTGTTTCGTATGTTCCAATGATTTATGCTGGAGTTCACCTTAAAACAACAAAATGGCTTGATTTGGGCGCAAATGTGAGTTATGGTGGATATACCGCATTGAGATTCGGTTTGTATTCTCAAATAAATTTGAAAAAGTTCGCATTAGGAATTTCTAGTGAAGATTTAGTTGGCATGGTTTCGAATACGGGTAAAGGACAATCGATTATTTTACGTTTAAGATTAAAGATATGAGACAAGCAATAATTGTAATTTTCTTTTTTCAGGTATTTGTTGGTTTTGGACAGATAAAATTTTTTAAAATTTTCTCAGACAATGGCTATGACTATGGACAAGGAATTGTTCAACTTGCAGATAGTTCTTATTTGGTAACAGGAAGTTCAAGTAGTTATGGTGATAGTCCATCGCAGGTTTTTTTAATGAAATTAGATAGTTTAGGAACATTTCAATGGTCAAAGAATTTTGGTGGATCTGAAAGTGACTGGGGAAGAAGAGTTTTAAGTTGGAATGATACAGTATTTTACATTGCAGGATATTCTAATTCACTTGGAAGCGGTTCTTATAACTTTTATTTAGTTAAAACTGATAAATATGGGAATCAAATAAGTGAAAGACATTACAATCATCCTGGTTGGGAAAAATTGAACGATGCGCTAATAACTGCTGATTCCACAATTTATATGGTAGGTGAGACAACTGGCACCGGGATTGGAGATCGAAATTTTTACATTGTTAAAACGGACCATAATGGGGATACGTTGTGGACACGTAATTTTGGTTCATCTGGAGAGGATGCTGCTAATTCGATACGCCAATATAATGACACAACCTTTTTTGTAGTTGGTGAAATGTATAATGCAGATTCAACTTTAACAAAAGGAGCAATCATAAAAATATATGCTAATGGAGATACTGCTTGGGTGAAACAATATGGCCTCGACGGAAATTATTCTTTGAATGATTGTTTTTTCGATGGAACTTTATTAAATGCAGTCGGAGTTAGAGTATTTCCTGAGGACGGAGAAGATGATGAATATAGGCTTAAATCTGATATCAATGGTACGGATCTAAACGAAATAAGCGATCACGTTTTAGGAGATGTTAGTTTAGATCATGTATGTAAATATGGAATAAACAACAAAATATTAATTGCGACGAGTTTTAATAATATTTATTCTGTTGCTGGAACTTATGATTCTGGAGTAACAAGATATTTAAGTGATTTTACGTTTGATTTTGGCTTTGTAAATGTAATGTCTGGCATGCAAGATTTTACAGGTAATTTGATTTCCACAAGTGATGGGGGAGTTATTTTTACTGGCTATATGGAAGGTGGGATGTTAGGAGGAAGCAGTGTGTTTGTTTTAAAAGTAGGTCCTAATGATGATTACCCTTCTATTAATTGGTCTGATTTTTCAAGTATTTCTGTTGAAAGCTTGGTAAGCATAGATGAAATTCAAATGGAAGAATTAACTGATTTTAAAATGTATCCAAATCCAGCGAGCAATTTAGTATCAATCTTTACAGGAACAAATGAGTTGATAGAAATTGATATTGTGGATGTTTATGGTAAAACAATATGGAAAGAAGCCATTGTGAATAATGCCCAATTTGATGTTTCTAATTGGAATTCATCCGTGTATTTTATTCGAATTTCAAAAAATAAGCAACTACTAAAAACAAGTAAATTAGTTGTTCATTAACTTACTTTTTTGAATAAACGGATACGCTATAATTCCCTTTAAATATGCGTTGAGAATTTAAAGTAAAATTTCGTTTTATCCATTCCAGACTTGTATCTGTGGGATGAGAAAAAGAATAATCTGCATCGATCACAACAAGTTGTTTTTTAGAGACCAATTGTTCCAAAGTTTGTTCATTTATCAATGGATAAATCCCATTTTTAACTTCATTTATTCGTAAATATTCCTCTTTGAACAATTTCTGATTAAAATGATACATAAACGTTAAATCATAATAGTCTGGAGCAATAACAATTGATTTAATTCCAGTAGATCTAACATAATTGGCCAATTTATGGCCGTCTCGATGATTATCTATTTTAAGATCAAATCGGATGATGAAAATCAGTATAAAAATAAGCGCTGAATACTGAAATACTTTGCCATTTTGACTGAAAACGATAGCACAAAGTGTGAATAAGGGAATCGTTAAAAAGAATAAATAGCGATCAAGAAATAAGTGTATTCCTCCATATTTTGAAAGGATAAATGTTCCAATAAATGGGATGATAAATAGAATCACAAGAATAATTACAGCTTTTTTATTTTCATTTAAAAATGTAATAAACCGATGCTTGTAAAATAGAAATAAGCCAACAGAAATTAAGATTAAGGTTAAAAACACCCATTTGTCATTGAAAAACTTATTGATAAACCCATAAAGTTCAGAGAATTGAGCAGTAGAAACCCATGTGCCACTTGTTTGTATTGAGTCAACTCGTGTTATCATTACTGGAATCCATGGAAGACATAACGAAACAAAAACGACGGCTGTAAAGCCTAATTTTTTCCACTCAACATTTCTGTAAAACACAAGTATCAATACTATTTCAGATAACAAAATAAGCGGAAAAATATAATGTGTGTAGAAAAGTAATGCATTTAAAAAACCGACCATTATATAATACTTAGACTTCGTATTTGAAGTTGATAATAGTATTTTCATTAGAAAATAAAGCAATAAACTATATTCAAAAATCAAAAGAGAATATGTTCTAGCTTCCAGTCCGTGGTAGTGATGATAATCTGAGAAAATGAATAATAAACAAAGTAGTATTGCTGCTTTAAAATTTATAAATTGTGTGGCAATTTTCCATAAAATTGGAATCGTCAATAGTGAAAATAGGAGGGATAGCGATCGAACAGATAAGGCACCGATTCCAAATAATTGCTCCCAGAAATGCAACAGTATAAAATGAAGGGGCGGATTATTCTCTGTTTTGAAAATGCTAATGAGGTGAGGCAAACTTTTTTGAGCATGGTAGATGGAAAATGGTTCATCTAAATCAATGGGTTGGAATGTCAAAAAAGGAATACTAATAACTAGTTTTAGTAAGATAAGGGCAAAAACAATAAGAAGGGATTTCCTCTCCATCTTTTACCATTCAAATGCTTCTGGTGTGAACCATTTATTTTGAACTCTCAAGGTTTGTTCGATAACATCTCGAACGCAGTGTCGACCGCCATTAAAGGGAGATTGATAATGACTAATATTCTTTATTTCAACAGCAGCATCTTGCGGGCAAGTAGCTAAACCAACTTCAGACATGACTTGATAATCGGGAATATCATCTCCCATGTACAAAATTTCTTCATCAACTAATTTATGTTCGTTTTTTATAGAATTATAAACGGAAAGTTTATTAAAAGAGGACAAATGTACTTCATGAACTCCTAATTCAAGTAAGCGATCTTTAACGTCGAGTGAATTTCCGCCGGTAACAATTATTATCTTAAATCCCATTTTAACGGCATATTGAATCGCATAAGCATCACGAGAATTCAACGTTCTAATTATTTGATCTTGCATTAATAGCACATCTCCATTAGTCAAAACGCCATCCACATCAAACATGAATGTGCTTATTTTATTCATTCTTTCTTTATAACTAATCATGCTGATTGTAAGTATTGATAATGCTTTCAGAAAGCAGTTCGTATATTTCTTTAGGTTTTCCAGACAGCATCTCAGCTTGCATTTTCAGAGTTTCAAGATCATTTCTTTTTGCTGGTCCAGTTTGCGCATCCTCCGGATTAGAAAGAAGTATTTTTTCAACTGTTTCTTTCATTAAAGGTTGTAAATAGTTCCAATTGAGCGCTTCTTGATCTAAATATTTTTTCGCTTGATAAAACAAATGATTAGCGAAATTATTTACAAAAACAGCTGCTAAATGGTATTTTTTTCGTTGTTCAGAATTAGCAAACGTTACTTTTCTGCTTAAAAGCCAAGCCAAATCAAAAAGTTCTTGAGCAAGAAATTCATTCGTTGCTTCAATTAACAAAGGAACTTCAAATAAATTGATTGCTCTTTCCTTTGAAAATGTTTGTAATGGGTAAAATACACCAATATCCTTGAAGTCTTTAAATTTTTCTAGGGATACAGCACCTGAAGTATAGGCTATTTTTGAATCTATAGGCAGTTGTGAGACTATTGATTCAATAGCGTCATCACTTGTGCATATTAAAATCAAATCGCTTCTTAAATCATTCAGATTTGGTGCAACGTAACTATTACAGAGATTAGCCAACTCATGTGCTAAAGCTTTATTACGCCCATAAACTTCGCTGATAACAATTCCTTTGTCAAAAAATGCTTTACCAAGATGAAAGGCTACATTTCCAGTTCCTATAATAGCAATTGATGTAATACCTTTCATTTGGTTTAAGTCTTATTTACCGTGACATTGTTTAAATTTTTTACCACTACCACAAGGACAAGCATCATTTCTACCAACTTTTGGTTCAGCAATTACAGGCTGTTGTTTTTCGAGTGGAGGCATCGAATTTTGAATTGCCTGTTGATATCCTTCACTTCCTTGGAAGCGAGGCTGCGCTGAAGAAGACGTATTGGAATTATCCTGATTTAACTGCGCTTTATCGTAATTGTTTTGGTGCGTTATTTCTTTATTAGTCGTTTGAACTTCTTGTTCAACAGGTAAATCCAATTTCATTAACAATTCAATTGCTTCAGCATTTAATCTACCCAACATCGCTTTGAAAAGCTCAAATGATTCTAATTTATAGACTAATAAAGGATCTTTTTGTTCGTATTGAGCATTGTTTACTGCTGAACGCAAATCATCCATTTCACGTAAATGCTCTTTCCATTCATCATCAATTTTACTTAGAATAATATTCTTTTCAAATGATTTTGTAATCGCACTTCCGCCTGATTTGTATGCTTCTTCCAGATTGATAACCATTTGAACTTCACGTCTACCATCAGTTAACGGGAATACGATGTTCTTGTATTTATCTGACATTGTTTCGTGAACATGCTTAATTTGAGGAAATGCTTTATGAGCAATTTTCTCATTTTTGCGCAAATATTGTTCACATAAAGCTGCATAAACTTTTTCAACTAATTCAGCTCTATCACTATTTTTATATTCTGATTCAGGAACCGGGGATTCAATGCCAATTAAACGCAATAGATCCATTTCAAAAGCTTCAAAACCATCCTTAGTATGCGCGTAAACAGTTGTTTCACAAACATCATAAAACATGTTGTCGATATCTAAATCCAATCTGTCACCATATAAAGCATTTTTACGTTTCTTGTAGATTGCTTTACGCTGAGCGTTCATAACATCATCGTATTCCAATAAACGTTTACGAATTCCGAAATTGTTTTCCTCTACTTTCTTTTGTGCTCTTTCAATTGATTTGGAAACCATACTGTGTGTAATAACTTCTCCTTCTTTCAAGCCCATTCGGTCCATCAATTTTGCAATCCGTTCCGAACCAAACTTACGCATTAGGTCATCTTCTAAACATACGAAGAATTGCGAAGAACCTGGATCTCCTTGACGACCTGAACGTCCTCTTAACTGTCTATCAACACGACGTGAATCATGACGTTCTGTACCAATGATCGCTAAACCTCCAGCTTCTTTGACTCCTTCACCTAATTTGATGTCTGTTCCACGACCAGCCATATTCGTAGCAATAGTTACAGCTCCAGCTTTTCCGGCATCTGCCACTATTTCTGCTTCTCTTTGGTGATGTTTTGCATTTAAAACTTCATGTTTAACACCTTTCATCTTAAGCATTCGGCTCAATAATTCAGATATTTCAACGGTTGTTGTACCAACTAAAACTGGTCTTCCAGCAGCAGATAGTTTTTCAACTTCATCAATTACTGCAGAAAACTTTTCGCGAGCTGTTTTAAACACTAAATCATTTTGATCTTTACGAACTGCTGGTTTGTTTGTAGGAGTAACAACAACATCTAATTTATAGATATCCCAAAATTCTTTTGCTTCTGTTTCAGCCGTACCAGTCATACCACATAACTTATGGTACATTCTGAAATAATTTTGCAAGGTAATTGTAGCATAAGTTTGTGTTGCAGCTTCAACTTGAACATTTTCTTTCGCTTCAATTGCTTGGTGCAAACCATCAGAATAACGACGACCTTCCATGATCCTTCCTGTTTGCTCATCGACAATCTTTACTTTGTTTTCAAGAATAACGTATTCTACTTCTTTTTCAAAAAGTGTATATGCTTTTAACAATTGATTGATAGAATGAATTCTTTCAGATTTGATACTATAATCTCGAATCAATGAATCTTTTCGTTCTAAAAAAGTTTCTTTTTCAAGATTTTCTTTTTGTAAACGTGCAATTTCCAAACCTATATCGGGCATGATGTAGAAATCTCTTTCGTCAGCACCTGAAATCAAATCGATTCCTTTATCTGTTAATTCAATTGTGTTATTTTTTTCGTCAATTGTAAAGAATAATTCTTTGTCAATTTTCTTCATGTTTTTTCCTTGTTCTTGCATGTAGAAGTTTTCAATTTTCTGCAAGTGAGCTTTGATTCCGGGCTCAGAAAGGTACTTGATTAACGCTTTGTTTTTTGGTAAACCACGGTGCGCTCTTAATAAAGCAATACCACCATCTTCTAACATTTGTTTTGCTTCTTTTCCTGCTTCAACAGTTCCGGTAATAACGGTAAGCAATTTTTTTGCATCTGCTAAACATTGGTTCACAAAATTTCTTTGCGCAGCTACAACAGCTTCAACTCTTGGTTTTAATTCATGAAATTCATGTTCTTCTCCACGTGGAGTTGGTCCAGAAATAATTAATGGTGTTCGAGCATCATCAATTAAAACAGAATCGACCTCATCTACAATTGCAAAATGATGTTTTTGTTGAACTAATTCATCAATTCCTCCTGCCATGTTGTCACGCAAATAATCAAAACCAAATTCATTATTCGTACCAAAAGTAATATCGGCGAGATAAGCAAGTCTCCTTTCAGGTGAATTCGGACGATGTTTATCAATACAATCAACTTTTAATCCATGAAATTGATACAATGGACCCATCCATTCAGAGTCACGCTTAGCCAAGTAATCATTAACTGTAACGAGGTGAACGCCTTTTCCAGAAAGTGCATTTAAATACACAGGAAGAGTAGCAACTAATGTTTTACCCTCTCCAGTTTGCATCTCTGCAATGTTTCCTCTGTGTAAAACGGCTCCACCCATCAACTGAACATCGTAGTGAACCATGCTCCATTTAACTTCTGCACCTGCAGCAGTCCATGTGTTATGCCAAATTGCTTTATCACCTTCGATTGTAATACCATCTTTAGCAACTGCTAAATCTCGGTCAAATTGTTGAGCAGTTACTGTTAATTGGCCATTTTCAGCCCATCGTTTCGCAGTTTCTTTAACAACGGCAAAAGCTTCAGGCAATAATTCAGTAAGAATTTCTTCAATTTTTTCGTCAATAGATTTAGATAACTTGTCTATTTTTTCAAATAATTCTTCTTTCTGATGGATTGGTGTTGCGGGATCTTGACCAATATCATTTAAACTATTTAGTTCATCTTCTAATTCTTGCGTCCCTTCTTTAATTATATTTTGAAAATACGCTGTTTTTGCTCTTAATTCATCATCAGACAACAAATTTAATTCAGTGGAAAATTGATTCGCTTTATCTATAATTGGTTGGTATTCCTTTGTGTCTTTTGCTGATTTGTCTCCAAAAAACTTCTTTAATAATCCTGCTATCATCTGTTCGTTATTCTTTTTGTAAGTGGCTTCAAATTTAATGAAATTTGAAAGCTATAGTTAATAAATTAGCTTAAAATTTCGTGTTTTTTGTCATAAATCATTCCAAATAACATTTATCTGACAAATTGTCTTTGGAAATTGTTAATATTTTGTGGTTTAAATAGTTTGCTTCAGTAATATTTTTTTTGAATTTCATAGTATCTTTGCACCATGCATGAAATGATATTGATACTTGATTTTGGATCTCAATACACTCAACTTATAGCAAGAAGAGTTAGAGAGATGAACGTATATTGTGAAATTCACCCGTGGAATAAAATTCCTGAAATAACACCAAATATTAAAGGCGTTATTTTGTCAGGAAGCCCATTTTCTGTTAGAGATGAGACATCACCAAAACCTAATTTAGATGATATAAAAGGAAAATTACCTTTACTAGGCGTTTGTTTTGGAGCGCAATACTTGTCGCATAATTTTGGTGGAGAAGTATTACCTTCAGCAATTCGAGAATATGGTAGAGCACATTTGTCTTTTATTGATCACTCGAATATATTAACACGTGGCTTGACAGACGGATCTCAAGTGTGGATGTCACACGGTGATACAATTAAAAAAGTTCCTTCAAATTATAAGGTCATAGCGAGCACGGCAGATGTTGAATTCGCAGGATATCATATTGAAGGCGAGCAAACTTATGGAATTCAATTTCATCCAGAAGTTTATCATTCTTTAGAAGGTGCAGTTCTGTTGAAAAATTTTATTGTTGATATTTGTGGATGTTCTCAAGATTGGACACCAGACTCTTTTGTGGATGAATCAGTTGCTCAATTAAAAGCTCAAATTGGTAATGATAAAGTTATTTTAGGATTGTCTGGAGGCGTTGATTCTTCTGTCGCTGCTGTGTTATTAAATAAAGCAATAGGAAAAAATCTACATTGCATTTTTGTTGATAATGGATTATTGAGGAAGAATGAATTTAGCCAAGTGTTGGATTCATATCAACACATGGGTTTAAATGTGAAAGGTGTCAATGCATCGGATAAATTCTATGAGGCATTAAAAGGTTTGACAGACCCAGAACTAAAAAGAAAGGCTATTGGAAAAGTATTTGTGGATGTTTTTGATGAAGAGTCAAAATTAGTTGAAAATGCAAAATGGCTGGGTCAAGGAACAATTTATCCTGATGTTATAGAATCGGTTTCTGTTAACGGTGGACCTTCACAAACGATTAAATCTCATCACAATGTTGGAGGGTTGCCTGATTACATGAAATTAGGTGTTGTAGAACCTTTGCGTTTATTGTTTAAAGATGAAGTTAGACGAATTGGTAAATCATTGAATATTGACGATGCTATATTGGGAAGACATCCCTTTCCAGGTCCAGGATTAGGAATTCGAATTCTGGGAGAAGTAACTTTAGAAAAAGTAAAAATTCTTCAAGATGTTGATGCAATATTTATCAATGGATTGAAAGAAGATGGATTATATGACGATGTTTGGCAAGCAGGTGCAATTTTTTTGCCAGTTCAGTCTGTAGGCGTTATGGGTGACGAGAGAACATATGAAAATGCCGTTGCTTTGAGAGCTGTAAGTTCAACCGATGGCATGACTGCGGATTGGTGTCATTTACCATATGAATTTCTTGCAAAAACATCGAATAGAATCATTAATCAAGTAAAAGGAATTAATCGGGTTACTTACGATATAAGTTCAAAACCACCTGCTACAATAGAGTGGGAATAAAGTGAGTTATGGCATACCTATTGTAAACCAAGATTAAACCTATGATTATGAAGAATTGGATTTTTATTGCTTTTTTATTGTCTTTTAAGTGTGTATTTGCACAACCTGAAACTAATCAAACTGAAGTAATAGGAGGTAAAAAATATTATGTCCATTTCGTACAAACGGGAAATACGTTATGGGGAATCCATAATCTTTATTCTGTTTCTGTTGAAGACATTATTAAATATAACCCAGGAACTGAGAAAGGCTTAATTGATGGTCAAAAACTTATTCTTCCTGTTCAGCTACAAACCGTTTTACATACTGTTGATAGTAAGGAAACATTGTTTGCAATTTCAAAAAAATATGGCGTTACTATTGAGAGTATCATTGCTAATAACCCAACAGCAGAAACAGGAATTACAGTTGGACAGATTTTAACAATTTCTGGAGTAGAAAAAAAGATAAGTACTACTGAAAATATTCCAATATCAAATGTTCAAAATGAAATTGTAAAAACGACAGATTCCGCAAAAGAGGAAGCCTCTAAGTATAAAATTTCCTTTGAAGATACAATGATACATCATGTGATTCTTGATCATGAAACGCTTTATAGTATTTCAAAAAGATACATGGTTTCAGTGGAAGAATTACAAAGTTTTAATGGGTTAAAAAGTTCGAAAATAAACCCTGGTGACGTTTTGAAAATCCCTATTAAAAAGGAGAAAATTCAAGTTCTAGAAAAAAGAGAAATTAAGGCAATTGTTATGAAATCAGTAGATTCGACGCTCCTTTTTCCAAAAAAAACAAATTATAAAATAGCAATTCTTCTTCCTTTCTTTTTAGAAAAAAGCGAAAATAATTCTGACTATATTTCTACTCTTGCTACAGAGTTTTACATGGGAGCAAAATTAGCGATAGATTCTTTAGAGAAAATGGGTTTAGATGCTCAAGTATTCGTTTACGATTCAAAAACAGATACAATATCGATTAAAAAGATTCTTGAAAAACCGGAATTTGCAACCATGGATTTGGTTTTTGGACCTCTTTCTCCTGATAATGTTGATGTGGTTGCAAAATGGTGTAAATTAAATAAAGTAAGAATGGTTTGCCCAGTTTCAGTGAATATTTCAGTCATTAAAAACAACCAATTTGTATACAGTGCTGTGCCTTCAGATGCGACATTATTAAAAGGTTTGGCTGAATTCACCTTAAATAATAATTCAAAAGACCAAGTCATTGTAATAAAATCGACTAATAAAAAGGATTTGATTATGTATGAAAGTTTTAGAAATACTTTTCTAACTGCTCCTGTCGTAGGAGTGAGGCCAAAACTCATTGAAGCAACAATGGATAATTATTTGTCATTTATGAAAAAAGGGGTAAATAATATTTTAGTTTTCCCAACAAATGAAAAATCCTTGGCGATTAAATTTATGAATAATTTAAGCTCCTCTTCAAGTAAATTTAATGCTGAAAATATTTTTGTTTATGCAACAAAGGAATGGGTCAATTTTGATGATGTAAAACCACATTACAAGAATAAATATAATTTCCATTTTGCCAGTCCAAATGATTTGAATTATAAATATCCAGAAACTGAGCAGTTACATTTAAAATACCGTTCAGCATACAATTCGGATATGACAAAAATGGCTGTACAAGGATTTGATGTTTTGTATTACTTTACTTCTTTATTGCTCTTAAGTAGTAGTCTCAATGAATTGATAATGAATCAGTTTGATTTAAAACAAAATGGGGTAGGCAATGGTTATGAAAATTCAAATGTATATATCATTGAACAAGAAGATTTCGAATTGATAAATGTTCAAAACAAGTAAATGAATAAAGATTTCATTTCTTCAGAATTTCAATTATTGCAAGACAGAATTTGCAAGGAAATAGAAACTATTGATGGGTTGCAATTATTTATTGAAGATAAATGGACGAGAGAAGAAGGAGGTGGAGGAAGAACACGAATAATCCAAAACGGTAGCATTATTGAAAAAGGAGGAGTTGCTTTTTCAAAAGTAAATGGTCCTATTACGGACTTGATGAAAAAACAAATGGGCTTGGATGGAAATGAATTTTTTGCTACAGGAGTTTCTATTGTTCTGCATCCCACAAACCCACATATTCCTATAATCCACATGAATGTGCGTTATTTTGAAATGGATAATGGCGAATACTGGTTTGGTGGAGGAATAGATTTAACACCCCATTATATTGTTCCCGAACAAGCGAAAGAATTTCATTTAGGACTAAAAAATATCTGTGATAAATATAATAGTGCTTTTTATCAAAAATTTAAAAATTGGGCAGACGATTATTTCTTTATCCCTCATCGAAATGAAACCAGAGGAATAGGTGGGATATTTTTCGATCATCTTCAAGCAAATGAATCTATTTCAAAAGAAAATATTTTCAATTTTTGCATTGAATTGGGCGACACTTTTTCAAAATTATATAACTATCAAGTTGAATGTGGAAAGTATATCCCTGCTACTGATGAACAAATCAAATGGAGAAATCTAAGAAGAGGAAGATACGTAGAATTTAATCTCGTAAATGACCGCGGAACGAAATTTGGCTTGGTTTCAGGAGGTAGAACAGAATCTATCTTAATGTCGCTTCCAGCAAATGCATCTTGGGAATATAACTATTTGCCAATCAATGATTCTAAAGAAATACAGACTTTGGATTTATTAAAAAAGGGATTGGACTGGATGTTATAAAATAGTTAATAAAATTTTAAACATATTTTAAAAATAATTGGCAACTATTCAATATATTTATCGTCAAGAATAAAAACATCACCTAAATCATGAACCATCTACTACTAAAAAAAGTGATAATAATGTCTTTACTTGAGGCTATTAGTCTTCTGTCATGTTTTAATTCTCATTTTCGTATTTCATTCATTTTTAACAATTAACACATGAAAACTGTCGTTACATTAATTTTTATTGCCCTTTTCAATGGTATTCTTTATGGTCAGTTAAAAAATCAAGACAAGATCATAGAAGTTTATGGTCAAGAAAGAGTTACTCAATGGATGAATGATGATCCGGCCTTAATTACACTTTTAGACAATTATATAAGTTACGGTTTTATGGTTAAAACTGTAAGTGAAGGAAAATATTCAGAGTTTACTCCTTTAGAGTCTGTGCCGTTAAGCGCGAAAGAAGGAGGGGCAGTTTCAGTTGCTGAATTTTTAGAAGATTTTCAAAGCACGAATTTTAATCCTTTGAAATATAAATTTTTCCCAACCAATGATTTTCAAGTATTTAAATTAAAGGATGTAAATCGTATTATTTATATCCTACCTCAGGAAACAATTCTTTTGAAAAATTAATTTCCTATTACTACTAATAATATTTACGCTTCATATGAAAAAATTATTACACAATCTTCTATTGATATTTTCAATTTTTCAATTCAATAACTCATTTGCACAATCATATAGCATGACCAATGGTGGATCTATTGTGGCTTGTTCTGGAACTTTTTATGATAGCGGCGGTGCAGCTGGGAATTATGCAAATGGCCAAGATTTTACATATACTATTTGCCCATCAACACCTGGTTCCAAAGTAACCGTGAATTTCACAACTTTTGACACTGAAAATAATTATGAATTACTAACTATTTACGATGGGAATTCCATTGCTGCTCCTACGCTGGGTTCATACACCGGAACAGCTGGACCTGGAATGGTTAGCGCAACTGCAGGAAATGCAACAGGTTGTTTAACATTTGTTTTTCATTCGGACTTTAGTATAACCTATACTGGTTGGGTAGGTATAATTGCTTGTACAACTCCTTGTCAAACAATTAATTCTGGAATAGCTAGTACAACTCCAGCTGCAGTAGCAGGCATTATTCGGCGTTGTCAAGGCCAGTCAACTAGTTTTTCGGCTACTGCTGGTTCAGGCGGTACAGGTCCATACACTTACTCTTGGAATATGGGTAATGGTGCTTCTTTAACTGGTCAAAATATATCATATTCTTATCCAGCCGCAGGCAGTTTTCAAGTGAATTTAACTGTTACAGATGCGAATGGTTGCGCTACAAGCATGGCGTATTCTGTCATTGTTCAAGTTTCAACAACACCAACAATAGTGACCGCTGTTGCACCCAATCCTATTTGTTTAGGGCAATCTGCGAATTTAACAGCCGCAGTTACCATGACACCTTACGTGCCCAATTGCACGCCCCCTGTTTCTGGCACCACATTCTTACCGGATGGTTCTGGAGTCTCTTATACAACAGCAATAAATGTAAATTGTTTTAATGCTGCACAAACAATTACAAGCGCAGCTAATATTGCTAACGTATGTTTAACTCTTGAACATTCATATTTAGGTGATTTAAATATTGTATTAATATGTCCAAATGGACAAAGTATGATTTTGAAAGCATATCCGGGTGGAAATGGTACCTATTTGGGTGCTCCTCTTGATGATCCAGCTGTAGGACCTGGTGCAGGTTGGAATTATTGTTTTACGCCTAGTGCCGCTACTTTACTTGTTAATGGGCCAACTACATTTGCTGGGACTCCAGCTGCAGGTTCTATAAACGCAGGGAATTATATGCCTGTGCAGCCTTTTACGAATTTAATTGGTTGTCCGTTAAATGGTGCTTGGACGATTCAAGTTACGGATAATCTCGGTTTTGATAACGGATATATCTTTAACTGGGATGTTAATTTTACTATTCCCCCAGCTGCAGGATCCTTTACTCCAACGATTGCGACTCAAGGTTGGAATGCTGCAACGGGATTAACTTCAACTGGTTTAACAACAGCAACGATAACACCAACTGCTGCTGGAGCTCCTTGTTACGTTTATTCAGTTACGGATAATTTTGGTTGTACATATACACAAACGCAATGTATTACAGTAAATCCTAATACGCCTGTCAATGCTGGTCCAGATGTTTCTGGATGCTCTGGTGCGACAGTTACAATTGGTGGTGCTCCATCAGGACCTGCAGGAATGACTTATTCTTGGGTTGAAACGGGTGCAAATGCAAATATTGCTATTTCTGGCTCTACAACTATTGCTAATCCTTCAGTTTTAATTAGTGCTGGAGCAACTGGTTCTGCAACTTATACTGTTACTGGAACATCTGCAGGATGTGTGACCACTGATATTGTAGTTGTGACAGTTGTTGCCTCTACTACACCAACATTTACTGCTCTTGGACCTTATTGCCAATGTGCCACTCCTGGCTTATTACCTACGACTTCATTGAATGGAATACTTGGTACTTGGAGTGCTGCAACAATTTCAACTGCTGCGGCAGGTTCAATTGTTTATACATTTACTCCAAATGCTGGTCAATGTGCCACAACGACTACGATGACAGTTACAGTTACTGCAATTGCGGTAGTTATGCCTGCAAATGGAGCTTCAACAGTTGCTTGTCCTGTAACCTCTTCAACAGCTCCTACAGCTCCAACTGTTTTAGATAACTGTGGAAGAACTTTGACCGTTTCAGCTCCTGTTATTTCAGCTTTACCAGCTTGTTCTGGAACTAGAACTTATACTTACACATACACAAATGCATGTGGAACAACTTTTCCATGGGTTTATACCTACACGGTTAGTGCTCCAACTGTTGTAATGCCTGCGAATGGCTCGTCCACTGTTGCTTGTCCAGCACTAGCTGTTGCACCGACATCACCAATTGTGCTTGATAACTGCGGAAGAACATTAACTGTTTCTGCTCCTGTGATTTCAGCTTTACCAGCTTGTTCTGGAACACAAACGTATACCTATACTTATACAAGTTGTTCGGGAACAACTTATCCATGGGTTTATACCTATACGATTAGTGCTCCAACAGTTGTAATGCCTGCGAATGGTTCATCCACTGTTGCTTGTCCAGCACTAGCTGTTGCACCGACATCGCCAACTGTGCTTGATAACTGCGGAAGAACATTAACTGTTTCTGCTCCTGTGATTTCAGCTGCTCCTGCATGTTCAGGAACACAAACGTATACCTATACTTATACAAGTTGCTCGGGAACAACTTATCCATGGGTTTATACCTATACGATTAGTGCTCCAACTGTTGTAATGCCTGCGAATGGTTCATCCACTGTTGCTTGTCCAGCACTAGCTCTTGCGCCTACATCACCAACTGTGCTTGATAACTGTGGAAGAACATTAACTGTTTCTGCTCCTGTGATTTCAGCTGCTCCTGCATGTTCTGGAAC
>CANITF010000037.1 GCA_947470515.1 Flavobacteriales bacterium | reverse complement strand
GAAACTGCCGTTGCCACAGATCCTGCAACGATGAGGTAACCTCCAATAGTTACCAAGATTGCTGGAATTGCAATTGGTGAAGCCACCAAAACTGCTCCAGCTGCTGCCATTCCCATTCCTACATTACGAAGTGTTTTGTAGAACTTTGGTGTTTTGGCTTTCAATCGATCAATGATTTTCATTTTTCAGATTTTTTAAAGTTTGAAAAAAGGTGGAGAGTGAACTCTCCACCAGAACTTACGCTACTTCAACTACCTTCAAGGCATTGTATGCACCATTTTTCAACGTGTATTGAACTCCATTCACTTCTTGGAAGAATTCAATTTTCAATAAGAAAAGTTTGGTCGTTGCAATACCAGGCAAAGCTGCTGGTATGAGGGTAACTGTTGACTGTGTTGCATCAATCGGTAAATTCACAGCTGGAGACATCTGTAAATCTTTTTCATTTTCATCGAAATCCAATCCTGCGAATCCACAAGAAAATTGAATATGCGTTGCACCTTGCGGCCAAGAAATATCCATTTGTGGAACAAGATCCGTAATAACGATTGCACCATTGTTGACATCAACCGTAAACGGTTTGTACAAGATGGATCCTAGCAATGCTTCTTTGTTAAAGTCGAAACCTTTCAAAGTAGCAATTCCTTCCGGAAGTTGAATTCCTTGTGCAACAACTCGCGCTCCACGAACATTGTTTGCATCCAGATTTTTGATACTCGTCATGATTTTCGTCAAACGAGCGGTTACTCTACCATCTGCAGCATTTAAAGACATAGGTCGAACTGCGTCACGCATCAATTTTCCTGATGCAGCAGATCTCCCGAACTCTTTCCCGTTTTCACGAGTTCTTTCAAAGGCTGGGTCATTCGCGATTCGTTTTGCATCTACCGATGTTTTCATTCGCGCCAAGTTCCCGTCCTTTGTTTTATAGAAGTTAACGTTATCCAACGTTCCCTTCAATTTGATAAGGCCTGATTGTCTTGCCATTGCTTTTTGTTTTGTTGTTTGGTCAGTTCCAAGGTCGACCAGTTCACCTGCTCATGTGTCGGCAATAATTCCAGAATTGCGCACTTTGCAAACACACGGACAAGACAAACATCAGGTGATTAAAATGAGATGTCAAGGCATCTCATTTACTTTCAAGTACATTAAAAATGAAAGTGCACATTGTCCATTTGAAAGAACAGTGGAGAAATATATTTTGAGGCTATTTAGAGAATAGGTTAAGCCTATATAGAGTATGAAAATGAAAAAATAGAAAATGGATTATTGTGTAACGCGATATGCGATAATTGAATTGAGAAACATCAATCTTTTCCCAAATAGCGATTACTCTCGATTAATATCCTATCTTTGCACCATTCTAAGCAATTAGAAAAAATATTTAAGACAAGCCACATATGGCTGTGTGGATTAGAAGCCCCCTAGATGTATCAATGTCGAAGGGGTTTTGTCTTTTAATAAGGTCTTTATTTTATAAAAGAAATCCTTATGAAATCAAATCCACAATTGTAGCTAGTTTCAATTAATAAATTTTTGACTCCCGTCTTACTAAATACGTGTACGAAATAATTAGTGACTTAGTCAGAACCAAAAGTATTTTTGTTTTTTCTTCCAAAACTTTCTTTGATACAATTTTGAAATTGGTTTTATTAAAACTGAACTCTATATTTCTGTCATCTTGAAATAAAAAAATTCCATGCTCTATAGTATTTCTAATATCTTTTAAATCTCTGTGACCCGAATTGTGTTCCTTCAAATCTTCACTTATACTGTAAAGTGTATTTAAATAGAAGTTTCGTTTATGACTTTCCAAATCTATATACTTATCAAAAATGTTCGTGAAATAAATATTTCCTTTCCCGTATTTTTTTGTTTTGTTGATTTCTACATAGTTGATTTTTAAAGCCTCCAAAATTGCAATTGCAATCGTGTCAAAAATGCTCAAGCAAAGTTTAAAACTCTCTTTTAAAAATGTCTCTTTAATTCTGGAGTTATAGTCAATACTTGGTTTTAACAACCGAAGGTGAGTACCCTTAATTTTGATATGATCTAAAGATTGATAGAATTTGTATCTAGCCTCAACAAAGTCGTACTTGACAGATTCTAAAACTACTTCGAATGGTTCAACATAAGAAATCTTTGTATGATCGTGTGAACTTTTAATTTGAAGATTATCTTTCATACCGGCCTTACATTTGCAATAATCAGAATGTTCACTCAGAAAAAGGTCATTAGACCCAACAAATTTCAAATAATCTAGAACTTCCAATTTCTCCTTTTCAACATTGTTAAACTCCTTTGCTAAATCAGAAAAATTCAATTTAAATTTATCTAGCTCATCTTTAACTTCTGTCTCAAATTTATTAAGTGAATCAATTTGAGATTGTGGGTAACCAGTATATTTCAATGGCTTCTCTAAAGTTTTCAATATTTGAAATAAAAGTTGACCACTGTAATTCTGACATGTTGCATCTCTCAATCTATCAAAAACTGAAGCTTTAGTGTTTAACAAATTTATATTATTAGGATCCAATAACAAGCCACGATTTATGTAGTAAAGCGATTCATACCACCTAGATAAATCCGCGTAACAAATCCCTAAATTTTCAAGACAATAGATTTGTTGACCCATATTTAATTCAACTTCATTTGCTAAAAACTCAGAATATAATTTGCTCAATTTCTTCTTCGCGGCTAATAGATAAAATATGAAGTCTTTATTATTTTTCTCAAGATCTGAAGTTTCTTCTTTGAGTATTTGAAATCTAAATAAATCTGTTCTAGAAGTGACCAGCACCATTCGAACTTTTTGCCGATTGTTTAGACCATTACATATCTTTGGTTTTTTATATTCTTCAATTAAGATGTCGAGAGTTTTGGAACTTTTATATGCCTGAGAATAATAATTAAGCAACTCAAAATAGCAGAGATAAATTTCATCTTGAATTTCTAATTCATGTTCATATTGTGTCAGTAAATTAGAATACAATGAATTGATTACCGTACGAACCTCCTCTTGGAGGAAATGATTAAAGGATGCTCTTAACTTTGCATCATTCTCTTTTAAAAATTGTTTTATATCTTGAAGTGTCATGAACTTCTAATGTAGTTTTAATTACTAAGAATAGGATCAATTGTTAATATTAATAATTAAATAAATCGAGAATTTATTATTTGAATTTGTACCCGTTTTTCTAAAGATTTCACATTAATTTTAGTTTCAAATACATGGTTTTAGTACCTTTACTTCAGAACTCGTTCTTTAAATTCAAGCAAATAGCAATTGATTAAAGGTGAACAATGCGGCGAACAAGCCCATTTTCACAACACCTAACTAATTGAAAAACAATACAAAGGCTAACGCATACTCGGTCCCGTCCAGACCGCTAAAGCGGTTTACCGCAACAACGTTAAAAGCACGCCTTTTATGGCTGAAAGGTTAGAAACCCCTAAGAAGTATCAAATTTCTTAGGGGTTTTGTCTTTAAATCAATTTAATCCTTTCATTTCAATTATTCGATCTTTCATTAGATTTTTCATTTTAGAACAATAGAATAAATAATAAAATGTGTTGTTTTTATTGTAATTTTCGAATTATTAATTTTTTAAAGTTTAATGAAGCTTAAATTCTATATCATTCTATGTTTACTTTTTTCAATGAAAGTAACTGCGCAACAAGTGATTGCAAATGCAGGTGAATTTTGGAATAATTCTGAAGGAAGTTTGTCTTGGACAATTGGAGAAGTAGTAACTGAAACAGTCACTACAGCAAGTTATCAGCTAACTCAAGGTTTCCAACAAATTCAAGAAGGGTATTTAGTGCTATCAGACAATCTTTTCTTAAATGACATAACAATTTTCCCTAATCCATTTAGTTCAGAAGTAAAAATTCAAACCAATTACAAGCATGCTGTTTTTGATCTTATAGTTTTTGATTACCAAAATAAAATAGTGTATCAAAATGAGATCCTTTTCTCTCCAGCATGTGAACAATTGACTATCGATTTATCGGTCTTAGATGCTGGCTACTATTATTTTGAATTAACTACCCCATTGGAAAATAAACGATTTATTCAACGCTTAATTAAACTTAAAGATGATTAATAACGTATTGAAACTTTCTTTCATCGCATTTTGTGCAATATGCTCAACCATTTCAAATGCGCAAGCTCCAAATTTGATTAAATATCAATCAATCGCTAGAGATGCAGCAGGTTTAATTTTACCAAATTTGCCTTTGGGTATTAGGATATCGATTCATGATCTAAGCGCATCAGGTACAATTGTTTTTCAAGAAACTCATTCTGTTGTGACTAATGAATATGGCCTATTCAATCTGTCGATTGGCGCTGGAGCTTCTTTGACAGGTACAATTAGTGGCGTAGATTGGTCAAATGGAGCAAAATATATTGAAATTGAAGGGGATCTTACAGGTGGAACAAGTTATTTACAGTTCGGAACAAGTGAACTTTTAAGCGTTCCCTATGCTTTGTATTCTAATTATTCAGGAATTGCATTTTTACCAAATGGAACTTCAGCTGGGAACACACCCTACTGGGATGGTTCAACTTGGGTAATTAACAATAGCAACATTTATAATAATGGTAACAAAATTGGTATAGGAACTGCTTCTCCCGTGCAAAAACTTCATGTTAATGGAAATATAAACATCCCTTTAGACAGCAGTTATATGATTAATAACAGAAAAGTGTTATGGGTTAAAGGAATTGGAAACGTATTCGTTGGAAATAATACTGGCGCATCTAATACAATTGGATTTAACAATTCTTTCTTTGGATTCAATTCAGGGACATTAAATTTATCAGGCTCACAGAATACATTCATTGGAACAGAAACAGGTGCAGCAAATATAAATGGTGATATGAATTCATTCCTAGGCCGTAGGGCTGGTTTCAGTAATATTGATGGGATTGAAAACACGTTTATAGGCGCTTATGCTGGTCAATCAAATACAGACGGTAATCACAACTCATTCATGGGAGTAACTACTGGAAGTTCTAATACAAGTGGTGCAGAAAATACATTTATTGGAGCCCATGCAGGTTACTTTAATAACATGGGTAGTTTTAACGTATTTCTTGGCAATTTTACAGGACTAGCCAATATCTCTGGGAACAATAATACGTTCGTAGGATTTGAAGCAAATGGTTCTAGTAGCAATCTTACAAATGCAGCTGCTTTTGGAGCTGGTGCTATTGTTAATGCGGACAATTCTATAATTCTTGGCAATACATCTGTTACATCAATCGGTGGACAGGTTGGTTGGAGTACGTTTTCTGATAAAAGATTGAAAACAAATATTGAAGAGTGTAAATTAGGATTGGAGTTTATCACAAAATTACAACCTGTAAACTACACTTACAAAGCCAAAGGACAAGAAAATTTAGTCTACTCAGGACTTATAGCTCAAGATGTAGAACAATTATTAAACGATTTAAATACAGACTTTAGTGGTTTGGTTAGACCGAAAAATAAAAATGACTTTTATTCAATTCGCTATGCTGAATTTGTTGTGCCTTTAATTAATTCGGTTCAAGAACAAGAAAAAAAAATTAGTGATTTAGAAAACGTAAATCTTGAATTGATTAAAAGAATTGAAGATCTTGAAAAAAAATTGACTAAAATTTTGAGTAATTCTAATTAATAAGCAACTAAATTTCAAATAAGTACGTCTTGAAAAAAGTTATATATCCACCACTTCTTTAACTGAAAAAATGAAAATTAATTTATCCCTATTATTACTGCTTGGTTTTATTCTATTTTCGTCTAAATCTCATGCTTGCAGTCCATGTGGAGCTCTTTCTAATGTTACACAAAATATAAGCGGAACCAATTTAGAATTATCCTTTACCAGTAACGCTGGATGGGATTGTTGTTACACTGTGCAAATAGAAATAATTTGTTCAAATGCCTCTTTTACAGGTGTTCCAAATTATTTTTCTGCAGAGATTTGTTTGAACGGTGGCAATGGATTTTCAGTAACCAATAACTTGGTTACACCATACCCTTTAACAATAATTGATCTAACTAACTTCTGTCCAGGAACGTATAAATGGCGAGCTGCTGAAACATCTTGTATGATATACACCCCAGAACAAACATTTACAGTTACCGGTGCTAGCCCAATTGTTGTTGACGCAAGTTTAGCAGAAGACACAATTTGTATTTCTGAAAACACACAGTTTTCAGCATCTGCCTCTAACGGCTGTAACAGTGGAACTTTTAATTTTTCATGGGCTCCCGCGGCAGGACTGAACAATCCTAACATTTCAAATCCTATAGCAACCCCATTAATTACTACAATTTATACATTGACTGTAACTGAAATTGGATCTTGCACTGCACCACAGACCGTCGCTCTTACAGTCAACGTGAATCCTTTGCCAACCGCAACAATTGCAGGCACTATAGATCTTTGCCAAAATTCACCTCCATCTAATGTTATATTTGGTGGCGCAGGAGCCACAGCTCCATACACTATAGATTATACGTTGAATGGTGTAGCTCAAACACCTATTCTTACGAGTGGAACAACAACAATTCAAGTCCCAACAATTACCCCAGGGACCTATACATATGCTTTGACGAATATTTCTGAATCAAGTGGTGCTCAATGCTCACAAGCTCAGAATCAAACTGCGATTGTAACTATCAATCCATTACCCGTAGTTAATGCTGGATTAGATCAAATATTATGCGAACCCAATGATCTTACACCTTCTGAAGTAACTTTGGCAGGTGCAGGAGCAATGACTTATTCATGGAATAATGGCGTAACAAATGGCGTATCATTTACACCACCAGTCGGAACAACTATTTATGTATTAACAGGTACAGATGCAAATGGTTGCACTGATACAGATGATGTTATGATTACTTCTTTGACATTACCGATTGCAAATGGCACAGCTAGTGATAATTATGGTAATGCTCCGATGATAATCGATTTTACAAACACAAGTCAATACGCAACAAGTTATATTTGGGATTTTGGAGATGGGAATATTCAAAATGTAAGTACTTCAGCTAATATTTCAAACGCTTATGGTACAGCTGGAATTTATACAATTGTTTTAACTGCATCGAATGGAATTTGCACTGATACTTGGACAACTCAAATTGAAGTTATTCCGCCGATGACTGTTATTCCACCAAATGTTTTTTCTCCAAATGGCGATAACATAAATGATTTCTATTTTATAGATGTTCAAAACGGAGCAGAATTTGAAGCGCTAATTTTAAACCGTTGGGGAAATGAAATAACGACAATGACTCATTTAAACCAAGGTTGGGATGGTAAATCAAATGGGAAAGTAGTTGAAGAAGGTGTCTATTTTATTAAATATAAAGCGACCGATTTTAATGAAAAAATAATAGAAGGACATTGTTACTTCCATTTATTAAAATAAATTTCACGATAAGGCCTAAGAAATTATCTTCCCATCCCCCACAATGATAGATGGGTTATTGATTAATGCTCGAGCAATCGCAACACTTGCGGATACTGCTTCAACTAATTCTTTTCGAATTGGCGCTGTTTTTTCTCGTTTTTCAGAACATGAAAACAACCCAATTATACCATCTTTTAGCAAAAATATTTCAGAGAAAATTATTGTGCTCAATGTTAATCTTCGCGCAGAATACATAAAGTGACTTAAATCACTTTTAATGAAATAATCTTTTAAATCTATTTATATACCATGGTAAATATATAAAGGTTTATTGTATATTTGCGGAAGAAATAAAATTTACACAATGAAAACAATCTTTCACGCATCTAATTCTAGAGGAGCAGCAAATCATGGATGGTTAAATGCAAAACATTCTTTTAGCTTCGCAAGTTGGTACAACCCTGAACGAACAAATTTTGGTGCTTTACGTGTTTTAAATGATGATATTGTATCACCTGGTGCGGGATTTGGAACGCATCCTCATGATAACATGGAAATAATTACAATACCTCTTTCAGGGTCAATTGCTCATAAAGATAGCATGGGAAATTCCTCTATTATTAAAACTGGCGAAATACAAGTTATGAGCGCCGGTACAGGAATTCAACACAGTGAATTTAACCCTGATGAAAACGAAGAATTGCGCTTATTTCAAATCTGGATCTTTCCTAACAAGCGAAATGTCGTTCCTCGCTACGACCAATTTGAGATGAACACACAAGCAATGAAAAACAACTTTTTACAGTTGGTCAGCCCAAACAAAGAGGACGAAGGAACATGGATCCATCAAAATGCATGGATAAAAATAGCTGAAGTAGATAGTAATGTTGAAATTGTATATTCATTCAATTCAAAAGAAAATGGTGTTTATTTCATGCTAATAGATGGTGATGTCACTATTAATAATCAACAATTAAAACAAAAAGATGCTTTTGGTGTTTGGAATACTGATACAGTAGTTTTAAAAGCAAACTGTCAAAGTAAAATTTTAGCAATTGAAATTCCAATGGATTTTGATTAATGTAAACAGAAAAAAACAATTCAATTAATTTTCAAACAGTAACAATATGAATACGATAATAGACAATTTAAATTGGCGCTATGCCACAAAGAAATTTGATACTACCAAGAAACTAAAACAAGAAGATTTAACTACTTTACTTGAAGTTATACGCCTTGCTCCGTCTGCCTATGGACTGCAACCATTTAAGATTTTAGTAATTGAAAACGCTTCAATTCGCGAACAACTTAAACCCAAATCTTATGGTCAGACACAAATTACTGATGCATCACATTTGATTGTATTATGTTCTTATATTGACGTAAAAGATTCACATATTGATGAACATATTTTAAATACAGCCACAACAAGAGGAATTGATGCAAATTTATTAGTTGGTTATGGTGACAGTATGAAAAAAACAATCAATACTTTTGACTCTGAAAAAAAGCTTGTATGGAATAGTAAACAAGTTTATCTTGCTTTAGGTCAATTGATTCATGCAGCAGCTCAATTGCACATAGATGCATCACCAATGGAAGGATTTGATCCTCTAGGTTATGACGATGTATTGAATTTGAAAGCTCAAAATTTACATGCTACAGTGGTTTGTGCACTTGGTTATCGTTCTGAAGATGATGCAACTCAACATTTTAAAAAAGTCAGAAAAGCAAAATCAACTATCATAGAAATAATTTAAAACAAAAAGGGTGGTTCAATTAGACCACCCTTTCTTTTTAGCTATTTCACTTCAATAAAATCTAGAAATCAAGCTTTAGTAAATCAATCGTAACCTCTCCCGAATCTGTGGAAATTTTCAGAAAATACATACCATTTTGAAATTCACGAAGATCGATAATCATTGAATTGTTATCAGATTGAATCAATTCACTATTAGCTAATTTCATTTCCTTTCCAGTGATATCATAAATTGTAAAAGCATTCAACTTTAAATTTTCGAATCCCTCAATATTAAATATTCCCGGAGCTTTCGTTTTCTTTATTATCTGAGTTAGATTCAAATCATTCACTGTCAATGGACCAATTACCACTTCCATAGCCAAGGTATCATCTCCACATTCATTTGATGCGATTAACTGAACAGTATAAGTTCCAGCAGTTAGATAGGTATGTGAAGGGTTTATTTCGATTGAAGTAGACCCATCTTCAAAACTCCATTCATAATCAGTACTTCTCCAACTTTCATTGAAGAATTGAACTAAATTACCTGAAACTGTATACTGAAATTCAGCAATTGAAATCTCCTCTTTCGCACGTAAATGCCATGTTTCTAAACTATCTAAAACACAAATGGCGGCGGCGTTTTGCAACGCATTTATTGTAATTAAATCTAACCCAGCGGTATAAGTTGCGCCAACTGGTGATTTTCTAAAAACGGAAGCATAAAAAGTACATGCAGCTAAATATGTTCCTTCCAAGCTTGGATGTGAGCCGTCACCAGCATACAAATTTATTGTTGGATAAGTGTCTCTAACATATTTCCAAGCTACACCAACAGGCGCAACAGAAGCTTGAGCCGAATCTGTGATGCGTAAATAGGCATTTCTCAATCGGCCATTCATTTTATTAAACGTATTTATTGAATCCCATTGTGGGTCACCTACCTGTCTTCCCCAACTCATATAATAAAGTGACTGTGAACAATATGAATTAGCATAAACACTATCAGCTAGTTGAACTGCAGGAGGTAATGTATTGATATTTACTTGACTTGTTTCAAATGATGGTTCTTGACTTTGTCCTTGAATAACAACAAAATCCCACGGTTTAGAATGAATCTTAGAAAAGGTAACTGGGTCATTTACATGATTTAAAAAAGTAAATCCACCGTTCGTTTTAGAATCAACTGTCACCTCATCACCTAACGAAGTGGTTAAATTTGAAAAAACTGTTGGAAGATCATTGACATACGTGTAACTATTCCCAATAAAAAGTACAGATGCACTGTCCTGAGCATACATTAACCCGGTTGAGAAGAAGATAAAAAGTGAGGCGATTTTATTCATAAATTTTTATTTGTTTACAAATTTGACTAATTTGGAAGTAGAAAGTTGCATCGTTATGAAGTTTGTTTTTGTGTCTTTATTGGATTTCTAAAAACTCTTGTTTCGGTTTATACGCGTCAAATATGCAGAAATTAATTTTAACATCAAGCTTATTAATGCTGTTTTTCAGTCAATTGAAAGCTCAATTCAATTTTGAATACTCAGACTCAATTGTTGTTAAAATTGGCGCTGACACCTCAAAATTAGCCTGGTCTGGCGGTTTAAATTATGTGCAATTTTCTGATTTCGATTTCGATTTCGATGGAGATCTAGACTTATTTGTATTTGACAAAAGCAGTGACAATATTCGTGTTTTTCTCCAAGAAACAATTGGAGGAGTTAAACAATATAAATTAAAATACAATGCCCAAACTTCTTTCCCAACTGACATAAGATACCGCGCAATGATGGTTGATTATGATAATGATGGAAGAAAAGACCTTTTCGCTTATGGGATTGGAGGGTTAAAAGTCTATCGAAATGTTGGCGATATAACAAACGGAATTCAATGGGTTGTCGCCAAGAATTTACTGTATTCTGATTATTGGGGTGCCAATTTAAATTTATATGTTAGTTCTTCTGACATTCCAGCACTTGTAGATGTTGAAGGAGACGGCGATATAGATATACTAACTTATCATATCAGTGGTGAGCATTTAGAATACCACCAAAATCAAAGTATGGAATTATATGGCATTCCAGATTCTTTAGAATTTGTATTAAAAAATCAATGTTGGGGAGGCTATCGTGAGGATTTAAGTACAAATAGTGTTTATTTGAACGATGCTGCTTTGGAATGCACAACAGGAAATGTGCCTGGAGCAGAATTTCCCGTATTTGACAATTCAACCGCCGAAAAAAAACCTACAGTTCTTGAAGCGAAGCATGCAGGATCAACGGTTTTGGCAATAGACATGGATAATTCAGGTGTTTTAGATTTAATTTTAGGAGATGTTTCCTACCCGAATTTAAATTTACTTATTAATGGAGGGTCAGCTCCTAATACGAATTCTCTTATAGTTAGCGTTGATGGCTCTTTTCCTAGTAATTCATTACCTGTTAACATGCAAATTTTTCCAGCTGCTTTTTGGGTTGATACAGATTTTGATGGAAAAAAAGATTTAATTGTTGGTGCGAATGCTAAAAATATTTCTGAAAACGAGACAAGTGTTTTGAATTACAAAAACGTAGGGACAAATAGTAATCCCTTGTTTTCATACCAAGTAAATAATTTCCTCCAAAATGAAATGATTGAGCATGGAACGGGGAGTATTCCAACTTTTTTTGACTTCGATCAAGATGGTTTAGAAGACCTTTTTGTATCGAATTTTTTCAGATACAAACCAACTTTAAATAAAGAAGGAAGCATTGCCTATTATAAAAATACGGGTACAACCACTAATCCAATATTTACGTTTATTGATAATAATTTCTTGAATTTGGCTTCATCAACTTTTGGTTTAAGAATGGTACCAACATTTGGAGATTTAGACAATGATGGTGATAAAGATTTAATTCTAGGACTAGAAAATGGAACCTTGGTTTATTTTCAAAATACGAGTATTGCTCCAGCTATTTCATTTGCAGCACCAATTCTTAATTATAGTGACAATTTAGGAGGGATAATTACAGCTGGACAATATGCTTCACCGCAACTCTTTGATTTAAACGAAGACAATTTATTGGATTTAATAATCGGCAAGAAAACGGGAGAACTGCTCTATTATCAGAATATTGGAACAGCAACAATTCCAAGTTTTCAATTATTAAATGATACATTAGGTAATATCGACATTGCGACTGCATCACCTGATGGATATCCTGTTCCTCATTTCTTCAAAGAAAATAACAGCCTTTATTTATTTTTAGGTGGAATAGATGGAAAACTGCGTTACTATAATACTATTGAATCAAATCTACTTTCGGGAAGCAGCTTTAATTTGGTTTCTGATAATTTCTTGAACATAAATGTTGGCGCGTATAGTTCTTTTCATGTAAATGATTTAGATCAAGATGGCTATTTAGATTTATTTGTAGGGCAAGACCTAGGTGGATTATATCATTTTGAAGTCAATCCAAATAGTCAATCTGATGTTGAAGAATTGAAAAACGAATTAGACCTTATCATCTATCCAAATCCAACAGATGGAACGTCAACTATCTATTCAGAAAAAGCGGAAGTTCTTTCATTTATAGTTGTTGATCTCTATGGCAATAACGTTGTTTCCAAGCAAGAATTCATACATTCTACTAATTTAGATTTAACAGCTTTTTCAAATGGAATTTATCTCGTAATTCTTGAGAATGCTTTTGGGGATAGATTAGTGAAAAGGGTAGTGAAAAAATGAAATTCGTAATTCGTAATTCGTGATCCTTTTTGAAACACATAGACACATAGGCCACATAGTTTTCAAAAATTCGTGATTCGTGATTCTATTTGAAACACATAGCGGTGCACTGAATTTATCGAAGTGGTGCATAGATCACAGAGGAGTAAAAGATAAGTTACATAAACTTGTAATTCGCAACTTGTAATTCGTAATTCAAATTCTAACAATCAATTCCAAATAATCTTTATTTTCAGAATAGCTCAACTTCGGTTCATCCCAAAATAGTGCATACATCGTTGAGCCGCTTCCTGACATTGAGGCATAAATTGCTCCTTCGGAATACATTTGTTCTTTTATCTGGGACAATAAAGGGTGATTAACAAAGGCTGTTGTTTCAAAATCATTTTTTAATGCTTCTCTCCAATTCAAAATTGGTCCCTCTATTATAGATTTGACAGATTGATTATTTTCATTGAAAACGATTCCATCATATGCTTCTTTCGTTCCAATATGAATTCCCGGATTGACTAATTTTAGATAATATCCTGTCAAATTTAAATTACACAAAGACAAGACTTCTCCTCTACCCTGTGCAATTTGTGCTTCGTTTCTTATAAAGAATGGGCAATCCGATCCAAGTGTTGCAGCTAGCTCTTGAAGTTCTTCGATTGAACAGTTCAATTGATATAAATCGTTGATTCCTTTTAGTACATAAGCAGCATCAGCAGAACCACCACCTAATCCGGCTCCCATAGGGATTTCTTTGCGCAAATGAAGATAAACTGGCAGAATTGAATAGTTATCAACCATCAAACGATATGCTTTTACACACAAGTTATCTTCCAAAGAACCTGGGATTGCATTTCCTGTTTGAACAAACGAAAACTCTTTAGCAGGTAATATTTCCAAAACATCCGTAAACGGTATTGGCAGCATGCACGAATCCAATTCATGATAGTTGTCGGCACGTTTATGTAAAACATTCAAACCAAGATTGATCTTCGCAGGTGGAAATAATATCATATAACAAAAGTAGAAGAACTAAACTATTTTCGTAACTTTCGCCTCTCAAAAATGAATAATTATGTCAGTTTATTTAGATTTCGAAGAGCCACTTAAGGCATTAGAAGAACAAATCGAGCAAACCAAAGAAATTGGGGCGAGCACGGAAGTTGATATGTCTGATAAAATCAATGAGTTAGAAAAAGTGCTTATTGATAAAACAAAAGAAATTTTTTCAGGATTGACTCCTTGGCAGCGTGTTCAATTATCGCGTCATCCAGACAGACCTTATACTTTGGCTTATATCAATGCAATAACAGACAATCAATTTCAAGAATTACACGGTGATCGCAGTGTTAAAGACGACAAAGCGATGATTGGTGGTTTTGGATTAATTGACGATCAAACTGTAATGTTTATTGGTCAACAAAAAGGTATCAATACAAAAATGCGCCAATACAGAAACTTTGGGATGCCAAATCCTGAAGGATACCGTAAAGCGTTGCGCTTGATGAAATTGGCAGAAAAATTCAATAAACCAATTGTCACTTTTATTGATACTCCAGGAGCTTATCCAGGACTAGAGGCTGAAGAAAGAGGTCAAGGTGAAGCAATTGCGCGTAATATTTATGAAATGATGCGCTTGAAAGTTCCTGTGATTTGTATTATCATCGGAGAAGGAGCATCGGGTGGAGCTTTAGGAATTGGTGTAGGCGATAAAGTTGTGATGTTAGAAAATACCTGGTATTCTGTTATTTCTCCAGAATCATGTTCTTCCATCTTATGGAGATCTTGGGATTACAAAGAAAGAGCTGCTGATGCATTGAAATTGACTTCAACAGACATGAAAAAAAATGGTTTAGTTGATGACGTTATCAAAGAACCGTTGAATGGTGCTCACAGAAGTCAAGAAGAAATGTTTGCTATCGTTAAAAAGAATATTAAAAAATATATTACAGAATTAGAAGTACTGAGTCCTGAAGTTCGAATCAATGATCGAATAGAAAAATTCAATAAAATGGGTGTTTGGAAATAATTTCAATATCCATCAAACTAATTTAAACTCTTGATACGAAAGGATTCATTCTTTAAAATCAAGAGTTTTTTTTTGCTTATTTTTAACTAAAACACGTGAATGACTTTTCTAAAACTATTTTCAATTATAAGTTTAATTACATTCATATTTACTGGCTGTAACAATGAAAATGACTTTAAAAATCCGAAAGATTTTCTATCCTTTTCACAAGAATTCTTGCTTCAACAAAAATCTGGCAATGAAACAGAAGCTTTTATTGATACATTAAAAAATTTAGATAACACAATATTGATTGCTTCTTTAAATTCAGACGAGAAGAAAATTGCTTTTTGGCTAAATTGCTACAATGCTTTGGTTCAATATAAACTTTCAAAAGATTCAACTATATATAAAAATAAAAAAGCTTTCTTCACAGGTCAAAGTATCACTATTGGAGGAGAGAAAATGAGCTTGAATTCAATTGAAAATGGAATATTGAGACTTCAAACTGAAAGTAAGAACGAAAGCTTATTTAAACAATTACGCCCAACAAAACTAAATTATCGCATTCACTTCGCATTAAATTGTGGCGCAAATTCTTGTCCTCCGATTGCTTTTTATGATCCAACTGACCTAGAACAACAATTAACACTAGCCGAAAAATCATTCGTGAAAAGCACTTCAAGTTATGACACTGCTAAAAATGAAGTGGAAATTAGTGAACTTTTTAAGTGGTATAAAAAGGATTTTAATACTGAAAATGGCATCATTGATCTTTTAAAACGCAATCAAATAATTCCTTTGTGGACCAATCCTAAAATCACCTATTCCAAATATGATTGGTCAATAGACAATAACAACTATTCTGACTAATTATGAATATCGCAGTAATTATTCCAGCATACAATGAAGAGAAATCTATTGGGAAAGTTGTAAATGCAATTCCAAAAGATATTGTTCAAATAATAATTGTTGTGAATAACAATTCAACTGACGATACAGTAAATGTGGCAATTTCAGCCGGAGCAATTGTTTTAACAGAAAACAGAAAGGGTTATGGTTGGGCTTGTTTAGCAGGAATGGATTATTTAAAAAATCAATCTCCAGAAATTGTTGTTTTTTTAGATGGTGATTTTTCTGATTATCCTGAGGAAATAGCTCAATTAATTCAACCCATACTTGAACAAAACATGGATATGGTTATTGGCTCGCGTGTATTAGGAAAACGTGAAAAAGGTTCCTTGCTTCCTCAACAACGTTTCGGTAATTGGTTGGCCACTAAATTAATCCGACTTTTTTATGGAGCAAAATTCACAGATCTAGGACCTTTTCGAGCGATTCGGTACGATAAATTAATCGCGCTTAATATGGCTGACAAAACATATGGCTGGACAATAGAAATGCAGATAAAAGCAGCAAAGAAAAAGTACCATTTTTGTGAGGTTCCAGTGCGTTATAGGAAGAGAATTGGCGTGTCAAAAGTATCAGGAACAATAAAAGGTACACTACTCGCCGGAATTAAAATTATATTTGCTGTTTTTAAATACCGATTTTAGCTAACTTTGGTCGCTTTTCGTTTTTATATTAATTGAATACTTATATGAATAGAATACAATTTGTAATTTTCGCCCTTCTTTTTTCAATTTCAGTTCAGGCTCAAACCTCAAAAATTGTTACTGGAAATTTGGTTGACCAACGAACTAATGGTGAGGCAGATAAAGTAGAATTAACACTTACTAGCACTACTGGTAAAGCAAAATTCACAACTGAATCTGATGGTGATGGGAAATTTGTTTTCAAGAATATCCCATTTGGAAAATACAAATTACATGTGACTGATAAAGATTACATGGATATCAAGCAAGATGTTGAATTGAATAAAGACCATGTTGAAAAATATACTTTTGGTACGCCAATTCCAGTTTCTTTAAAAGTTTCTTGGTTGTTCAATTGGGGAGATCGAAAAATGACCAATGCAAAAGGGAAAACAGTCATAAAAGAGCATTATTGGTCACATCTTTTAGCAAAAATAATATTGACGATTTATGGGTTGTGCTTATTACTAGTATTGTTCTACAGTATTTTGCAACTTTCATTGGCAATTGCGTATGTAAAGAATAAGCGCAGAAATAAAACTACACCAGAAGTTAAACCTGTTTTCGATCCTGCAACAACTCCAAAAGTTACGGTTCAACTTCCAATGTTTAATGAATTATACGTTGCAGACCGAATCATTGAAGTTATTTCTCAATTCGATTATCCGAGAGACAAGTTCCAAATTCAAGTTTTGGATGATTCTACAGATGAAACAACTGAATTAATTGCGAAGAAAGTTGCTGAAGTTGCAGCGCGAGGAATTAATATTCAACACATACATAGAATTGACAGAACTGGTTATAAAGCGGGAGCGCTAGATGCAGCAATGGACAGAGTTGAAGGTGATTTTATTGCAATTTTTGATGCTGACTTCATTCCAGATCCTGATTTCTTGCAAAAAACAATGCCTTATTTCCAAAATGACCAAATTGGTGTTGTACAAACACGCTGGGGACACATTAATAAATCCTATTCGATTTTAACGGAACTTCAAGCATTTGGACTAAATGGACATTTTGCTATTGAACAAGGCGGAAGAAGTTCTGCAGGACACTTTATCAACTTCAATGGAACTGGTGGTGTTTGGAGAAAGAAATGTATTGAAGATGCAGGTGGTTGGGAACATGATACGTTGACTGAAGATTTAGATTTAAGTTACCGAGCACAAATAAAAGGATGGAAATTTAAATATTGTGAGGATGTAATCGCACCAGCTGAATTACCAATTACAATGTCTGCCTTGAAAAGTCAACAACACCGTTGGATGAAAGGTGGAGCTGAATGTTTTGTTAAAATGTGGAAAACATTAATCAAGGCAAAAGATGTTAAAATGTCAGATAAAATCCATGGCTTATCTCACCTTTTCAATTCATCTGTTTTCGTATTTATCTTAATCGTTTCGATGTTAAGTTTAGCTGTTTTGCATATTAAAGACAGTTTCTCAGATTTGAATTATATCCTACAGTACATGGGATTATTCATCATTAGTACTGTATTTTTGATGTTCTATTATTGGCATGCATTCAGAGATAAAACGGCAAACACTTTTGGATCTTTCATCCGTTTTGTTGGACGTTTTTTCCAATTCTTAGTTGTTTCAATGGGACTTTCTTTGAGTAATACTGTTGCTGTAATTGAAGGATATTTAGGAATCAAAAGTTCATTTGTTAGAACGCCTAAATTCAATGTTTTAGTGAAAAGTGAATTCAAAGGAAACAAATACGATAAAAAGAGTTTGTCAATAATCAATATTCTGGAAGGAATACTAATGGTTGTTTTTGGTTATACTGCTGTTATTAGAGCAATATATGGTGATTTAGGAATGGTTCCATTTCATTTAATGTTATCATGTGGATATGCTGTAATCTTCTTCTCTACACTTAAAGAGATTCGAGTGAGTGGTAAATAATTGCATTTAATATGGTATTAAATGTCATTTAAAATAAATCAAAAGTGGTTAGTGTATCTATCCACTTTTCTTTTTTTAAGTAGTATTTTCATAGTGTTAAATGAAGAAAATCGATCTCACTTTCTTTCCATTTTCCTAGCATATACCTTGGCGTTTGTAGCGTATTTCTTTTTAGTCATTCGTTCGAAAAGCATTTCAACTAACTATTTTATTGGGTTAACTATTTTTACGTTTATTCTAGGAATAATTTCAACTCCACATTTATCAACAGATTATTTCCGTTTTTTATGGGATGGTGAACTCTTTTGGAAAGGAGTCAATCCATATGATTTTACACCGAATGAAATCATCCATTCAAAACACTTTATTTCCAATAGCTATTTAAAAGAACTTCACGCTGGAATGGGCGAATTGTCTCAAACTAATTACAGTTGTTACACGCCATTAAATCAATTTTTCTTTCTATTATCGACCTGGTTTTCAGACTCTATTTATATAAATACAGTTATTTTAAAAAGCCTAATTGCCATTATTCAACTTACGGGAATGGTTTATTTTATTAAACTCTTAAAACTTCTTACCATCCAAGTAAACAAAGTGTTCTTATTGTTTTTAAATCCACTCTTTATTATCGAAAGCATCGGAAATGTTCATTTTGAAGGAGTAATGATCAGTTTTTTAATTGTTGGTTTTTATTATTTAATAAAAGTAAAGATTTTTCCAGCTGGAATGGTGCTTTCATTGGCCATTCAAATTAAACTCATTCCACTACTCCTACTTCCATTTCTTTGGTGTTTTATCGGTTGGAAAAAAGCAGTGATTACCTATTTTATTATTGGAATTGGGATGCTAATTGTTTCAATTTCCCTATTGAATAGTTCAAATTTCGGACACTTTATGCACAGTATCCGATTGTACTTCGAATTATTTCAATTTAATTCATCTTTCTTATTCGTTTTATTGCAATTAGACCCATTGCATTATTATTATCACAAGATTGGTCATTATTCGTTTATTCTTTCCTTCACAACCTTCATAACAATTCTATATCTGGCTTTATGGAAGAAAATCACACTTCCTAAAGAGTTGTTTTCAAAAATGACAATTGCTTATTTTGTGTACTTACTTTCTTGTACAACATTGCATCCTTGGTATATCCTACCTGCTTTATTTCTTTCTGTTTTCACAAATTACACCTTTCTGATTCTTTGGTCATTTACCGTATTTTTGTCTTACTCGTTTTATAATAACGGAAATATTGCCACAACGAATTGGTTACTTGGACTTGAATATGTTCCAGTATTGATTTTATTCGTTTATGAAATGGTAAAAGGTGGGTTATTTCAACGGTTTAAAACTCTATATTTCTCTTAGTAATATCCCGCAAAAAAGACAGAAATACGCAGATGACAAAAAAAATTTGTGGGAATTAGTGAAATTCGTGGACAAAAAATGAGTTAAACTTCCCGCTGAAAACGCTAAAATAGGCAGAGTATACACATACAAGAATATTTAGGCACTTCGATAAAGTTGTTTAACTTTTTGCTTTTGTATCTGAAATTGTAGAAGGCTTTTTTTCCGGAACAGGATCATCACCGTGACCACCCCAAGGATGACAAGAACCGATGCGTTTTAATCCTAACCACGTTCCTTTGAAAGGACCCCAAATTTTAAGTGCGTCAATCATGTAATGCGAACAAGTAGGGTTATATCTGCAGGCTGCTGGGAAAATAGGAGAAATAATCCATTGATATATTTTCACCAAAAGGATGATGGGAAAACTCAGTATCTTTTTGATTAAATCCATGTGTAAATTTAAGGATAATTTTCACTTTCCTCCCTAGAGTAAGGTTTAAGGAAGGTGAAAATATCCAGCATAATCGAATATGTTATAAATTATTTTCCTGTTAAATTTCTTAAAAATAGTAACGTTTTCAATAGAAATGCTTATCTTGAATAACTGTTATACTCAATCCTATGCGCATCATATTATTTACAGCGATTGTATTTTCGCCTTTCGTGTTTTTTAGTCAATCTCAAAAATCGTGGGACGATCAAAAAATTGAAGTTCACAATAACCAAACTGTGAGTACCATAATGCATGCTGAATCGCTGTTTGCGGATCGTTGGGATGTGCTTCCACAACCTCAATTTTGGAAACAAATCATGGTGCTTTCTCCAGACTCCTGTTTAATTAATATAGCTGCAACACGTGTTGTTTTGAGAAAAATGTCTGTGAGAGATTGGTCGAAACAAACTGAACTTCAAAAAGGGATTTTCAAAGACAGCTTGCGCAGGGAATTTTCATTGGCCAGTGATGCACAAATAAATGTTACAACAGGAAAGAATGATTTTTATAAATTCAAAGAAGTTTATCCGAGTTTATCAAAAGGAGTTGAATCATTTGAACGATTCGGCGTTGATCCCTGGTACGCTCAAGCAATTTTGTTAATTGAGAGTCCGGGACAACTTAAAAAGTCTTCTGCTGGAGCGTATGGAGCGTTTCAATTAATGCCATCTGTTGCACGAGCGCAAGGATTAACCGTAAATAGTCAAATTGACGAACGAAAAGATTTTGACAGATCTGCTTATGGAGCTTCACGTTTAATAAGTCGCGTGTGCATTCCTGAAGCTAAAAGAATTTTAAATGCGCATCATTTAACATACAATGAATCTGATTTGTGGTTTCGTTTATTCGTTTTACACGTTTACCATGCTGGTTCAATGAATGTGAGCGCGGTTGTCAATAAAATCAATCCAACTGTTGGAAGTCAAGAATTGATTACGCAAATGTGGCAAACAACTGCTGGTGATTTTGGTAATAACTCTCAGAATTATACACAATTGGCATTGGCTTCTCAACTTATATTACATGAAATGATCTATCAGCAATGTGAAGAAATTTATGATTGTGTGGCGTTTTCACAATTAAGATAAACTACCATCTTAGACTTAAATTATCCGCTCCGATGCAGTTGCACTGCTGCGGCAAAAAAATAATTTAAAACAAAGGAATTCACAAAACTCCGCTACGCTGCAGTTGCACTGCTGCGGCAAAAAATGATTAAAGTAATAACTGATTATTAATCCCCTCCCCACATTTGAAATACTGCAGCAAAAAAAATAATTTAAAACAAAGTGAATTTACAAAACACTTTAATCGCAGCAGTGCAACTGCAGCGAAGCGAAAAAAAAAAAAGCATAAAAAAAGAGGTTTATCTATTGACAAACCTCTTTTTTATGATTACTATTTTTTAGATCGTCATATTCCCAATCTTTCCAGAAAGTTCTTTCACAACAACATCCATTGCTTGTTTAAGGACATTTTCTTTCCCGTTTTTCGCTTTAATAATGATTTTACTACCATTTTCGTCCATTTCAAAAGTGACGTATTTAATCAAGTAAATCATCTTTTGCTCGTTTTCAAATTCGAAAGAAGTTAAATCAATTCCTTCAAAATTAACGAAAGCGGTGATTCCCTTTTTACCGAAGATTTCACATCCCGCTGGAACATTCAATTTCTTCCCTGCTTGAGGAACAAAATTCATTGAACTGAATGCAGATAAACCGTTTTTATCCAAATCAACTTTTGCCATTCCTAAAGAAAGTAAACCTTTAAAACCTTCAGCTAAAGTTCTTCCATTTTTTCCTAATCCAACATAAACATTGAAATCTGACATGCCTTCATATGCATTTGGCTCTCCAACCATCACTGCTGCTACTTCACCGTTTAAAAGGCCAGCTAAACCATCACTTCCTCCCATTGCCATTGCCATTTGCGCTTCACCGCCTAACATGTCCATTAGGTCAGCCATAGCGCCTGGAGAATATTCATCCATAAAAGCTTGTACTTTTTTCATGTCGATATTCACAGATAAACCAATTTTTGGGTTTCCTGTTCCCAATTTAGAAACGATTGATGCTCCACCGTCTTTTTTGAAGAACATTTTACTTTTCAATAAATCAGAAAAATAATTTTTCGTTTCAATCAAAATTGCGCCATTCTCAAAAGCCATTGTTGTTTGCATGTATGAATCAGCAACAAGTTCTTTGATGCTTTTTTGTTTATCAGCACTTAAATCTGATAAATCGGTATTCGACGTTCCATATAAATTAGCAATACTCATTCCTAGTACAACATCACCTTTTGAATCAAGAATCTCATCAATCTTACCTTCAGAAACATCTTCGGTAGATTTATCAAATGCTTCTGCTAGTAATTTCTTTCCATCAAATTCAGCTTTCTTAGAGATTAGAATTGCTAAATTATTTCTAATTCCAAAACTCACATCACCACTTTGAAAGAACTGAACATCGCCAGATTTTTCAATATCAAATCCTTGTTGCGTCAATTTTTGCGTCAACGAATCCTCATTCACAACTTCGAAAAAGGCATAACTTGTTTCCGGTGTACCATCTTCTAAAAAAGGTCCTTCTAAAGCAAAAAAGATAGGCGTTTCAGTATTCAAACTTTTCTTATACGACTCCAATTCTTTAGAAATCACCAATCCAAACTTTGGAATTTTTTTGTACTCTGATTTGTTTAAAATAGTATTGAGATCAGCCTTTCCAAAAGCAACAATTTTCTCGTTTCCGTTCAAAAAAGCGGACAAATAATCCTGTACCGGTCGGCCATCTTTGTTTCCTCCACAGGAAATCAATATAAGCGTTAAAATAAAAATTCCAAAAATCTTTTTCATGTTAAAAATTTAATCGATGATGTTGAATAGTCAAAAATACATAAAATTTAATTCATCAGGACATAGCATTTAATGTGCCAACTTCCGTAAATTTGAGAATGCATTTAATTGAACCTTTTTACCTTTGGAGAACAGACTATATTGCCTCGGAAGATCCTTTGTCTCCCTTTTACGAAAGAGAATATAGTGAGTTTGAATTTCAAAATTCGGTTTACGACTTTTACATTCATCCTCAATGGGACACGATGGGTTCACCAACACTTTTTATCAAAATACTTTATGTAGAATATGAAGAATCTTTTGTGATAATCGAACTAATTGGTGAATGGAACGATGCGATAGAGAATGATATTATGACTTTCAAAAGAGACATCATAGACCCACTGATTGATGAAGGAATAACTAAATTTATTTTAATTGGCGAAAATGTATTGAATTTCCATTATTCGGACGATTGTTATTACGAAGAATGGTTTGATGATGTTGAAGATGGATGGATTGCACTGATAAATTTCCATGACCATGTGGCCAAAGAGTTTGAAAAGGTAAATATTGACCATTATTTCGCAATGGGTGGTGAATTAGATGATATCGAGTGGCGCACCTATCAACCCTATCAATTTTACAAGAAGGTAAATGACTTATTAACGAAAAGATTGGAGTAATAAAATTACAAGTTGCTAATTGCTTGTAACTAGCAACTTGTAATTATCAATTATTTTTGAATCATTATTTTAGCAGACATAACTTTGTTATTCACAAAGAAGTTCGCAATATAAATTCCATTTTTCAAATCAGATGGCAACGCAACACTTTGGTTGTTTTGACCAATTTGTGCAGTTCCAAGTTCAGAGTGAAACACTGAGCGACCGTTCAAATCAACAAGATTTAAAACCATTTCACCAACACTTAAAGTTGTGAAGTTGAATACAGCACTATTATTTTCAGGAGAATATCCAACTGTAAAATTTGATTGATTGTCTGTTTGCTCTACTAATCCAAGAGTTGAAGTTATAACATGTTGTGATAAATAAATAACATCACCCGAATTTGTATTATTGCTGTTTGTTTTATTTGTAGCAACATAAAAAGTTACATCACCAACATCTGTTGTAGGTGCTGTCCATGACCAACCCCATAAAGTAGTTGCATTTGTATTACTAGTTGCTGTATGATTTGCATAACTTTTTGAGCTCGCAGCATTAATAGATGTAATTCCAGCAACGCCAGTAAATGTTCCAGCCATAACTCCTGCTGATGTTAAAGCAGTAGCTTGAAAACCTTTTTTTGCAGGGCTAGAAGTCATGTTTAATGCAACAGAATAGGTTGTTCCTGGAACATATGATGTTACAGGTGAAACACCAGACAAAACAGTTAAGTTGTTTTCTGTAGTTCCATCTTGTGCTGTTCCTGAATGGCAAGCAGTACAATTTGTTTCACCAGGAGCACCAGTTCTTCCACCAGCCGCGCCAGAAGAATTTCTCAAGTGTCCATTTTTTGCAAAATATTTTTCAACTTTAAAATCGCCTGATTGCTGAAAAGAAGCAGCTCCAAGAATTACTAAAGCTGAGAAAGATAAGATGTAATTTTTTTTCATAGTTAATTTAGATTTAGTTATTAAGTGTTCCTTGATTGATCCAGCACGCAAATTGTTGAATCAACGTATCATTTAAAGCTGGTCCTCCTTTTGGCATCAAGGCCACAGAAGCGCCGTGCAAAGAATTTAGCACAGCTGATGCATTAGCTGAAATATTTGTATGATTTGTCAAAGTGTATCCAGTACTATTTCCAACATCATGGCAACTCAAACATTTGGATGAAATCATAGGTGCAATTTGTGTAGCGAAATAAACTGTGTCAACACAATCCGAAACAACTGGCACTTGGTCTTTTTTACAAGAAAAAACAAGCGAAGTTGCAGTCACGATTACAAAAGCATAAATTAAGTGTTGATATTTCATTATTTTCTGATAAAAAGAGGTTTAAAAGTAAACCATGATAATACTGGGAAGAATGATATTGGCGCAAGAATGAAATAATAAAAGTCCTTGTAGAGCTCAGCATTTTCATTCTTGAAAGCTAATTGAGTATCTACTTTGAACATAAACAATAATGCTATTACAATTGAAGCGCCACTTAAAACAAAGCCAACGATAAATGATGTAATTTGTTCTTTTTTAAAAAGTTTAATCAGAGCAAAATAAATGAAACATGTTGACATTCCAATGAACATGTTAAAACTTAAAAGATATTGAAATGAAGCTTTTTCCGTAAAATCAACTTCTAGAGGTGAATATTTGAATACAAAAATATATAATACACTTATTAACGTACCAAATATGCTTGCTATGAGTCCTGTGAAAAAAATATTTTTAAACATATTTTTATTTTTTTAGAACTGGGATTGCGTAACTGATATTCATAACATCTGGAACTGCATCACTTTTTTTCCCAATCTTGAAATCCATTCTGTTAACACCAAAACTTCCACTAAACGTATATCCCGTTCCAACTTTAGTTGCTTTCAAGGGTATGCTTTTATCTTTTGTAATTCCTTTAATAGTCAATTTACCCGTTACTGAATAATCAGATCCTGACTTCACAACTTTAGTAGACATAAATTTAATTTCGGGAAATTTTGCAGCATCAAACCATTCTGCCGTTTGTGCTTTTTTATTCATCATTCCATTTCCAGTTGAAATCGAAGACACAACAAATTGTAAATCAAACTTAGAATTTGGCAAATCTGCTTCATCAAAGTTGATTGTTCCTTTCATTGTTTTAAAAACACCACTTGGGTCTTTACTCTTAAATGCAATTGAATAACCATCCGCAATTTTAAAATCTTGAGAAGGGGTAACATACATAGCTGAAGTCAGTAAAATTGTAGCAGCCAAAAGGGGATAAAATATATTTTTCATGATTTTTTAGTTTAATAATGAATACAAAGATAACATAATTTCGATATATTTACCATGGTATATATAAAATAAATTAGTTACTCTTTTTCGAATTTTCTACCAATACAAAAACCTAGCCTAAATTGTCCTTTTAACCAATCCTCGTAGGTATATGTAATGAATTGCACATCCCCAAAACCTCCTGAATTGGTAAGGTTAATTGTGAAATTATGTCCAAAAGTGATCCATTCGAAGGCAATACCCAAACTATTTGTATTTGCACCACGATAAGATGGGTCAGCGAAAGTTTGAAAATATTCTAATAGAATTGCCATTTTTGAAGTAAGCCCAATTCGCAAAGCACCACCTAAAGCAAAAAGTGTATTCACATCATTTGATGCAACATAATTTCTATGAACGAGCGTTGGCATTATGGCGATACTCAATCTTTCGCCAAATTTCCGTGCAAAATTCAACTGAGTAGAATACGCAAATCTTTGTTGCCATTCAGGAAAATGACTCACTTGAGAAACATCTGCAGAAGCTGTCATATACGTATAATTCATTGTAGCAACAGCTGTAAGTGAAAACGGAAAACCATGTTTTTCTTGACGGAAAACGCGGTACTTTACGAAGCCATCCATCAAAGATCGATAAGGTGCACCGGTTCCTTTACTTCTGCCAATGCCAATCATTAAATTGTCAGTAATCCCATATTCCAAAGCGATGCGCATGTCGGTCAAGTTATCAAAACCGAACATTGTTTGAGCCCCGCCGTCTGTCCCAGCCAAATCTCCAAAACGGTGTTCTATTCTTAATTCGTAGACACCTTTTCTTAAGGTTTCAACAGAATGACCATTAATTACTCGAGTAGAATAAAAAGTGTCATCCACTCGATTCGTGTCTTCTACTTCTTCATAGTACGTTTCTTCTTCAACAATGGTTGAATCCCCCTCAGTTACTTGAGCATTTAGCCCAAAATTTAGAAACGAAACTGCAGCAAAAATTGTAAAGGTATTTTTCATGTGGTAAATTTAATTACAAAAAAATCAATTGTACTTTTTAAAACTTAATTATTTGTTATTTTTTCAAAGTGTCATTTATACCTTTAAAAACCTTTACTATCAAGGAAATATTTCTACATTAGTAAAACATATTAAGTTAACGATTTAAATCCAAATTTGGTTGGTTCAGCATTGAATCTTTCATTCTGATTGAACAAAGATTATTATCTATGATAAAACAAGAATTACGTTCCCATTTCAAACAAAAAAGGATTGATCTTTCCCCAGTAGAGTTAGAGCGGAAATCTGAAATGATCTGTAATTCGTTGTTCTCAAAATTCCAATTATCAGGCAAAACAATTAGTCTTTTTTTGCCAATAGAAGGTCAAAAGGAAATTAATACCTATACCATTTTAGAAAAAGGAATTAGCCTTGATGTTAAAATTGCTTTGCCTAAAACCTCTCCTGATTCTGCAAATTTAAAGCACATTTTATACGAATCGCAGGCGCAATTGACTTTGAATGCGTATGGCATTCCCGAGCCGAAAGAAGGAATTGTTATTAAACCAAATCAATTTGATTTCGTTCTTGTGCCATTGTTAGCAATTGATAAATCTGGTTATCGAATTGGTTATGGAAAAGGTTATTACGATCGGTTTTTGAAAAAATGTGCTCCAAATTGTATTTTCATTGGCTTGCATTTATTTGAGGAATTTAGCGAAATTGAAGATCTAAACAAATATGACATTCCATTGAATTATTGCATCACTCCTACTCAAATCATTCATTTTGACAAGTAATAATACCGATTAAGTTTTGCTAAAACTGGAATAATCCTGTAAGCAAATCTAATTCGGCATTAGACATAAATTAAAAACCAAAAAAATCACACGTAACAATGGCTAATAACCAAGGAAAATTTCATCTATTATCCATTTTTCTGATTCCAGGATTTTTAGTCACCTTCTTTTTGGCAACAAGCTGGATGTGGGTCTTTCTGTATCTTGGATTTGCTACACTCTTACTTTTTTTCGTTTTTAGAAAAAAATAAACGTAAATTTAAACAACAGAAGTTTTGATGAATCCTATGTTGCGCATTTCACTTATACTATTATGGTTTTTGGCAGGTTCGGTTAAAACACCTGAGCCAATTGTTGCTCGTGGAGTATTTGGTGTGCGCATTGCTTTTCAATCAAATTCACAAATCACTATGTTTGTATGCTTTCTCAATAACGGACGAACGCTCAGCAATAAACGCATTTTGTCAGAAACAGAATTCATCAATATTGCTTCAGGAAATTGGCCGAGTATCTACAACCCGGAACGCATCAATTATTTCGAACAACGCAATCTTCAATGTGGCATGATCATCGACACTTTTTCATACAAGGAATCCACCTATTGCATTCCGTTTGATTCCCTATGGAAGATTCGTTTTTCAACCTATCCGTATCGCTCCAATTTAGGAGAAGGTTGGAGCAGTAAATTATTTCGTCCTTCCCCAAAACAAGAACTGTTTTTATTCAACAATTATGGTGTGCGCAACGTGGATGCTGATTTCTTTTTGGATACTAATTTTTGGAACATCTTATCTGACATACAAGATCCAGTTTGGGTGGAGAATTATAAGGCATTGAAGTAGGATGGAGATTTTAGTTTAAAGTTGATAACTGATAGCGATGTCCTGAGCTTTTGGAAAGGTTGAGTACTGAACGATATCGCTGCTAATGGTTTAGAAATAATTAAAAACCCAACTACAATTTCGACAAATTTCTTAAAGACAAAAAGCGGCGTCGACCCGATAGCATCTGGATACTCTCCCATCGGCCAGCTGGCGGACACTCGCGACATCAGCTCATATTATTGTAAAAAGAAAAAGCCCACTCCTTTTGGGAATGGGCTTTTAAAAAGCGGCGTCGACTTACTCTCCCACCCT
>CANITF010000036.1 GCA_947470515.1 Flavobacteriales bacterium | reverse complement strand
TTGTATTATAATTATTTTATATAAGTTCTAATTTTTTAATATCTCTTGTTTTTTCTTCGTTTTCAAGTAATTTAGAATCCAAAACCAACCCCATGTCATTCAAAAAAATCTCAGAATCAGAAACAACCATCACAGAATTAATGATTCCTTCTTATGCCAATTTTGGAGGGAAAGTACACGGTGGATTTTTGTTGTCGCTCATGGACAAAGTAGCGTATGTAGTGGCTTCCAAGCATAGTGGAGGCTATTGTGTAACTGTTGCGGTTGAAAATGTTGAGTTTTTGACGCCTGTTGAAGTGGGGGAATTGGTTTCCATGAAAGCATCCGTGAATTATGTGGGCAGAACAACGATGATTATTGGAATTCGTGTTGAATCCTTGCAACCCAAAACAGGTGTTGTGAAACATACTAACTCTTCTTATTTTACGATGGCAGCAAAAGATGATAATAACGAATTAAAGCCTGTTCCTGGACTTATTCTTGAAAATCAAACAGAATTGCGTCGATTTTGTGAGGGGCGACTAATTCGAGATTTCTCGAAACAGAAAAGGGATATTCTGAAATCGGACATGGTTGACGTTCCATTTGAAGGAATGGTTGAAATGTGTGAGTCGGAAAACTGTTGTATTTCAATAGTATAGTATCAAGGACTTAAAAAATCTGTCCACGAATTACACGAATTTCCACGAATTTAGGCCATTTGAAGACGCTCTATTTATCTGCAAAATTGTTCTCGGGTGTCACACTATGTTTTTATCCTATCATTAAAATTCGAATAATTCGGGGACAGAATATAGATTGGTTTTAACACAGAATTAACATCCCATGTTGAGCCTATTCTTTTTTTCTTTAACTTTGGTTTACAAAAATTATAAAACTATTTAATTATGAAAAAACTATTACTTGTTATTACCTTAGTAAGTGCTGCAATCACAAACACGTTTGCACAATGTACGCCAGACATTACAAATCCGGCTCCAAATTATGCAGATTCAACTTTTGGTGCTTGGCCAGATACCGTTACTAACTTTGGGGCTGCGGCTGTTGGTGTAGCTTACACGCAAGATTTACAATTTAAAGTTCCTTTAGATGCTGGAGATGTAGACCCTGCTTTAGCTGGTTCTGCTATCCAAGATTTTACCGTTAATGCGGTTAACGGTTTACCTATTGGATTAAGTTATGCATGTAACATTGCTACTTGTACTTTTGTTGGTGGATCAGTAGGATGCGCTCAAATTACAGGAACGTGCAATACTGCTGGAACCTATCCAATCTCTATTGATGTGACTGGAGTAATTCTTGTAGAATTAATCCCTGGATTCCCAATTCCTGTAGATGCTCCATACCAGTTCGTTGGTTACAAAATTATTGTTGGAACAGCTGGAATTGTTGAAGCTATCATCAATCCTATTACAGTTCATCCAAATCCTGCAAATGACAAAATCACTATTGGTGGTTTGAATGAGCAAATGAAAATTACTTCATTAACAATTACAAACATGGAAGGAAAGGTAATCAAGAATCTTGATGTTACTTCACCAACAATGGATGTAAATTTGAATGGTTTTGATAATGGAATTTACTTCGTTGTTGTGAACCATGCTGGTGGAACTGAAACAATGAAATTCATCAAAGAATAATACAACTCTTTTATTCATTAAAAAGTCCCGATATACTTAAGTGTAAATCGGGACTTTTTTTGTTGGACCTGTTTCAATTTAATACTTCTTCACAATTTATTTTGATTCTTTCACTCAACGTGTCTGTTGGGAGATCGCTCTCATCATTTCCAAATGGATCTTCTATTTCTTCAGCTAGCACCTCCATGCTTACAAGCACATAGAACACAAATGTTGCAATCAGCGCTGAGAAATAACCAAACTGTACGACAAAAGCTAGAGGCAACGTCATGACATAAATAAAGATGAATTTCTTTATGAACAAGCTATAAGAAACAGGTATTGGTGTGTTTTTTATGCGTTCGCAGGCACCGATACTATCCGTTAACGCATTCAGATTTTTATCCAAAACGAGAAACTCTTCCTCCGTTATTTTAGAAGCTTTTTTTAATTCAATAAGTTTAATATACATCATTTCGCAAATCGCCAGAGGAACATGCTTTTTACTTATAACTTTATCAAATTGTTCTTTTGTAAGCGTTAATTCCTCAAAATTGACCCCTTTTCTCAAATGTTCTTTTGAAGCGAACGCAAAATTCGGAAGCATATTTTTAAAAAACGCTTTGTCCTCTTTTTCGGAAAGAATCGCAGATAATTTAATGGACAGATTGCGTGTGTCATTGACAATTTCCCCCCATTTTTTTCGCCCTTCCCACCAACGTTCGTATGCTGTATTTGTTCTGAAAACAAGCAGCAAAGAAAGTACAAAACCAATCAGAGAGTAAATTGCAATTAATTTTTCAAGAACAACAGCTTTGGGGAAATACGTTATTGTAAAAAATGCTATTAACAATGAAAAGATTCCAATATAAATGATCTCTTTCCAAAGGATCCGAAATGTATCGCTTTTGTGAAATGCGAAAATGAGTTTTATCCAACTCTTTGGGTTATAGTCTACCATCTTAATTCTAAATTTTAGACAAAGATAACACGCATGATTTAATTTTCATGTTAATAATTTAACAACCACTTGCGTAGGGTTGCGGGTTGTTTACTTTTGTCTTAGTTAAATACTGAACATGGAAATTACACCAGAAATAAAAGACAGATTAGAGCAATTGAATGAAAAGTATTCTTCTCTTGGGCAAGATTTATTATCCTATTTGGATGGCTTATTATATGCTGATACTGTCAAATATTGGGATTACATTGAATTAGACACGCTTTTAAGTCTCCAAAAGCCGCGGACAAATTTTCCAGATGAGCATATTTTTATTATGTACCATCAAATAACTGAGTTATATTTTCAGCTGGCATTAAAAGAATTTGAGCAATTAGCTGACACTAAAGAGCTCACAGAAAAATTCTTTGTTGACCGTGTTTCTCGCATCAATCGCTATTTTGACGCATTGATTATAAGTTTTGATATCATGTCAAAAGGAATGGATCAAAAGCAATTCATGCAATTCAGAATGTCTTTGTTACCAGCAAGTGGTTTCCAATCTGCGCAATATCGTTTCATAGAAATGTATAGCACCGATTTTATTAATCTTGTTGCGAAGGACCATCGTTCTAATTATTCTGCAACATCATCAATCGAAGAAATGTATGCGCATATTTATTGGAAAGCTGGAGCGACAGAAATTGGGACTGGCAAGAAAACATTAACACTTATTCAATTCGAAGAACGTTACCAAGAAGAATTTATTAAATTAGGTGATGCTTGTCAAAAACGAAATTTATGGCAAGTTTATAAACGTTTAAGTCCAGATGCTCAAAAATCTGAGAAGGTTATTACTGTTTTAAAGCAAAACGATATCAACGTAAATATTAATTGGCCGCTTGCGCATTACAAATCTGCTGTTCATTATTTAAATAAAGATTCCGCAGATATTGCCGCAACAGGTGGAACAAATTGGCAAAAGTATTTGCCTCCAAGATTTCAAAAGAGAATTTTTTATCCCGCATTATGGTCTGAAAAAGAAATCGAAGAATGGGGGAAAGAATGGGTTGAGGATGCGCTTAAATGAAACTGATAGATTATAGTTTATAACTGATAACTGGTAGTTTTTTAATGATGAATGTGGAGAGCGAAGTGTGGAGTTGAAAGTTTATAGTTTATAGTTTAAAGTTTATAACTGATAACTGATAGATTTTTAGTGATGAGCGATGAGTGCGAAGTGTGGAATGCGAAGTTGATAGATTATAGTTTATAACTGATAGTTTTTTAGTGTGGAACGCAGAACTGATGGATGAAAACAAATAGACATCTCGATGTATTAATCTGAGGTTGCTGAGCTTGTCGAAGTACCGAAATTTATTTATTTTTTGATTATTTCGAGCATTTCTGTCATTGTTTCAAAATGAAAATCAGCAAGAATTAATTTAGGTTCTGGATGGTGTGTTTTTTCTGGAATACAAACCACTTTCATTCGGGCAGCCTTAGCAGAAATGATTCCGTTTAAAGAATCTTCAATAACCAAGCATTTCAATGACTGGACGTTGAGTTTGTTTGCAACGGTTAAATATACAGCTGGATGTGGTTTCCCGAAAGGTTCATCTTCTGCTGAATGCGTGAAATCAAAGAAATTAGCAATCCCTAATTCGCTAAGAACTTTATCAATTAATACGCTGTATGAAGATGTTGCAAGTCCAATTTTTATGTTCTGACTTTTCAAAAAATGCAACATTTCAATTACTCCTTCTAAAGGTTGTCCATTTTGTTGAATCAGTTCTTGCATTCTATCCACAATCAACATTTCAACATCTCGAGGCGTAACATTTTTCCACCCTTCGTATTGGTGCCAAAAGCGTATAACCTCATCTAAACGCAAGCCAACAGTTTTCTGAAAATCTTTTTTTGTTAACGTTGATCCTATGGAATGAAAGACCTCTTCCATGGCAATTTTCCATAATGGTTCGGAGTCGATGAGCACGCCATCCATGTCAAAAATTACTGCGTCAAATTGTGTAATATCAAGTTTCATTCAAACGTTTTTTTATAGAGAAATGGCCCCCCAAGAAGTGGATGTTTTTCCGTTGCGATATAAATTATTTTATCTGAGAAAATCACAAGAGCTTCTCGTTGAGCGATTTTTTTAAACTTTTTTGAGCCCCACGCTTTTGACAACGTTGTAAGACCAGCACTTTCATTTATGCGAAACGTTCGTGTTTCAGAATAGGTTAAAACAGCAATTACTCCTTCATAATAATCGATTGAAGTTACAAGGTCTGAAATTCCTTTACTCCCGACTTTGTGCAAATACTCAATATCGGTGTCATTCAGATTCGCGTTGTAAATTCCTGGTTTATCTGAAATCACATAGTCTTCAGGAAAACGATTCCAGAAATGACTTTTCCCATCATCTTTTGGCTTTTTTGATTCATTCTTTGTGATTAAATGTAAAGAATCATCTTTCCAATAAACTGCCTCACAATTATATTTAAAGCTATTGGCTTTGGGAGGGAAAAATCGTTGGCCAGCATATGAAAAAAATATCTTTTCTGCATTTATTGAATCACTTTGAAAAGCAGAATTGACATTTAATTTCAAGACACATAAATCTTTTCTTTCATTCAAATTATTCCCAACATCTGCAATGTATAAATTTCCTTTATCATCCATCGTTAAATCCTCCCAATCATTATTCGGAGCATTTTTTACACGGCATTTTTTTAAAATAGTTCCTTTCAAATTAATAAAAAATATTTCAGGGGAATTGCCGCTATCGTTTATTGCTATAAGAACGGAATCATTTAGTTTTTCAAGACCAGAAATTTCATTCAGTTCTTTCGGCAGTTTGAATTTGTCTTGAGAAAAGGCGTTGTTTACTCCTAGAAATACGAACAAACAAAGTAAAAAACGAATCATACAATTAATTCAATATTACACGGACAACTTCAATTCTTCTGTCGCTAACTTGTTCGATGACAAACATTTTATCATCAATTTCTACTGTTGCGCCAGCTTCTGGTATTGCTTCTAATTCATGAATTAACATGCCCCCAAGTGTATCAAATTCATCAGAGTCATTCAAATTCAATTTATATTCTTCATTGAGGTAATCTATTTCTACACGACCAGAAAACAAAAACTCAGTGTCACTTATTTTTTGTTCCAACAAATCTTCAACATCATGTTCATCTTCAATTTCACCGAATATTTCCTCAATAACATCTTCAATCGTTACAATACCGGCTGTTCCTCCATATTCGTCTACAACAACAACAATTTTTCCAGCTTGTTTTGTAAAAATCTCTAAGAGTTCTTTTCCCGGAATTGCCGCTGGCACAAAATTAATTGGAAGTAGGATTTGTTTAATCCCAATGGGGCGTTTAAAGAGTTCAAATGAATGAACGTATCCAATTATGTTATCAATTGTTGTTCTATAAACCAACACTTTTGATAAACCCTTTTCAATAAATAAATTTTTCAACGTTTCAATTTCTTCCTCTACCTCTACTGCAATAATTTCTGTTCTAGGAATCATACAATCCCGTGCTTTAATATTTGAAAAGTCCAAGGCATTTTGAAGAATTTGCATTTCATTTTCAAAATCATCCTCCTCCTTTAAGCGCGAGGACAGGTCCTGAACAAAATGTTCAAGATCAATTTTAGAAAATACTTTTTCAGAATTTGTCCGATCTGTTTTTAAAATTCTCAGTACTAATCCACTTACAAACATTACTATTTGAGTTGGAATGTAGAGCAAAATGAAAAGAACCAACATTGGAACAGTTGCAATTTTCAAGAAGCTATTAGGGTTGATTTGAACGAGTGCTTTTGGTAAAAATTCGGAAACAATTAAAACTAAAAGGGTAGATAAAATTGTTTGAATCAACAGAATAAAACCTGGACCGGTTACGCCCCAACTTTCAATAACTGGATCCAATATAATTGCTGCATTTATACCAAAAAGAACCAAAGAAACATTGTTTCCAAGCAATAGTAGCGCAATAAAAAAGGATTCATTTCTATAAAACAGCCCGCCGATTCGACCGTTAAAAGTCCCTTTGTTGCGTTCTAATTCAACTTTTAAACGATTGGAAGAAAGAAAAGCTATTTCCATGCCCGATAGAAAAGCACAAAACACAAGTGAAAGGGAAATTATAAAAGCCGAAAATGAAGGGTCCATTAAAAGTTAATCTTGTTGCAAGATACAAAAATGAAATTAAACAACATCGAACCCAATATCTTTGCGATAATTTGCTCCTTCGAACTCTATTTTAGCAGCAGATTCATAGGATTTTGCTAACGCAATTTGAATGTTCTTTCCATATGACGTAATGGCTAAAACTCTTCCGCCAGCAGAAAGCACCGCAGGGCCATCAGAACTTGTTCCAGCATGAAAAACAATACTATCAGTTATTGTATTCAAGCCATAGATCTGTTTGCCTTTTTTATACTCCCCAGGATATCCGCCTGCAACCATCATAACAGTTGTGGCGCATTTGTCGACAAATTGAACATCTCTCTCCGATAACGTATTCGAAGCAACACCTTCAAAAAGATCCAACAAATCAGACTTTAAACGTGGAATAATAACTTCAGATTCAGGATCACCTAAACGGCAATTATATTCAATTACGTACGGTTCATTTTTTACATTAATTAATCCAAAGAAAATAAACCCTTTATATGGAATATTGTCATGTCTTAATCCTTTGATGGTTGGAATAATAATTTGGTTTTGCACTTTATCCATGAAAACTGGGTCAGCAAATGGAACGGGAGAAACAGCACCCATTCCTCCTGTCATTAAGCCAGTATCCCCTTCACCGATGCGTTTGTAATCTTTCGCTTCTGGTAACCGTTTGTATGAGTCCCCATCAGTAATAACAAAAACAGATAGTTCTAATCCCTTCAAAAATTGTTCAATAACAACTCTCGAACTCGCTTCACCAAATTTCGCATCTGCCAACATATTTTTAAGTTCCGCTTTTGCTTCTTTTAAATTATCTAAAATCAAAACTCCTTTTCCAGCAGCTAATCCATCCGCTTTTAAAACGAAGGGAGGATTCATTGATTCTAAAAATTTATATCCTTGTTCTAAAGTGTCTTTTGTAAATGTTGCATATTTTGCAGTAGGAATATTATGTCTGTGCATAAATTGCTTTGCATAATCTTTACTTCCTTCTAATTGAGCCGCTTCTTTCGTTGGACCAATAACAGCTACTTTTTTAAGTAACTCATCAGCCAAGAAAAAATCATGAATCCCTTTTACCAAAGGCTCTTCAGGACCTACAACAACCATGTTTACATTGTTTTCTAAAACGAATTTTTTTATTCCTTCAAAATCTGTAGGATTAATATTTACGTTCTTTCCATGTTGCTTAGTGCCTGCATTACCAGGCGCTATGAAAAGTTCCTCTAACATTGAGCTTTGAGCCATTTTCCATGACAATGCGTGTTCTCTCCCACCGGACCCAAGCAATAATACTCTCATTTTACTTTTTTGCTTTTAGCAATATTTTAATAGTGATTCCAAAATTGCTTTTCCATCTTCGTTCGCTAAAAAACGATCTGCTGCTCTTTCTGGATGAGGCATCATTCCAAAAACATTCTTTCCTTCGTTTGTAATCCCAGCAATGTTCAATAATGCACCGTTTGGATTGTCAACATCATTGATTTTTCCATCTTCCGAGCAATATTTAAACAAAATTTGATCGTTATCTTCAATTTTCTTTATAACATCATCTGCAGCATAAAATCTCCCTTCACCATGAGCAATTGGAATTTTATACGCTTTTTCAACATTCAACCCTTTAGTAATTGCAGCAGAATTTGACACTGGTTTTAAGAAGACATTTTTACAAATAAACTTTTGGTTGTTGTTATGCAACAGCGCTCCCTCTAGCAAACCTGATTCAGTTAAAATTTGAAATCCATTACAAATTCCCAACACATAACCGCCTTTATTCGCATGATTTATAACTTCACCCATAATTGGGGAAAGTTTCGCAATTGCTCCCGAACGCAAATAATCACCAAATGAAAATCCGCCCGGTAAAACAACAAAGTCTACCCCTTTTAGATCTGTGTCTTTGTGCCATAAACGTTCAACTTTTTGACCCATAATATCTTGCAAAACATAAACCATGTCTTCATCACAGTTTGAGCCGGGGAAAGTAACTACACCAAATTTCATTATATTAAGACTTTTTTAAGTAAAATGAACTTATAAAATATTTGTGCAAAATTAGTCAAATTAACACAAAGGCTATCCCTTATCATATGAAATATTTAATGATAGAATAGGTAAAGGTTAAATAAAATAAAACGGAAGCCATCAAGTCAAATGTTTTATGGACAAATGAAAATGTAAGGAAAAATGAGAGAGGTAACATAAGAAAACTAAAACGCTCAATTTGTCTGTAAATAATGAAATCAACTACTCCAAAGAGTATCCCTATTAATAAAAGCCAATATAAAATTCTTACCAATTTTTTTAAACGAATAGAAGAAGTTTGCATCCTGCCCCTAATACTGACAATACTCAGTAAAAACAATAAGGTAAATAACACCGCAGTTACCAAGAAATCTGTTTGCTTGTTTGTGTAGCTCGTTGTTTGTTCTAAAACTTTCAATTCAATTGCGTTTCCGTAATACCAAAGATATGTTCCGGCATAAATCAACGGGACTAAAAAAGCAATTATCCCTAAAATTGTTTCCCTAAAGATGAAGGGTCTTACATTCCATACCATGATTAAAACAAACGGAAAAACAAGAATCATTGGAGGATGAAATGTTGCAGCAACTCCTGCGAAAAATAATCCATTAAAAACATTGCGTCGACCGTCTTTATTTTGGTTCAATTTAAAAAATTGAAATAACATTAATATAATGCAAGAATGGGCAATTAACAATCCATCGATGCTATAGAATGAATGATAAAAAGACATAAGTACAACATACAACAAGGATGACATATAACTGTTTCGATCAAAAAACTCATTGGTATTATAAATCCAACTTATTCCAAAAGCATTAAAACAAATAAGAACAGCAGCTGAAATTGATGCTATTTCAGGAAACAACACCACTGATTTTCCCCAAAATCCAAGATTTGTAATTGCATTATATGTATAATATTCTGTGTGCTGATTTAACAGAAAATACCCATAAATGATTATGGGAATCAACAACAAAACACCGGCTCTATTTCCTAAAAATAATTTTACCACAGGACGAAGATACTGAAAAGTGTTTCATCAAAAAAAATCAGACAGTATAAGTGAAAAAACAATGTCTATTTGTTAATTCTATTTTTACTTGATACTTTATTTTTTTCCGTTATATTTGCTCGAGAAGAAGGATAATAAGTGTTGTTGAAATAAATTTTTTAAACTATGTCTCAAGAAAAAACAAAATATTCAGATAGTGAATTGGAAGAATTCAAAGAATTGATTCAGTCAAAATTGGAAGAAGCACATGTTGATTATTCTCTTTTGGTAGGATCATTATCTCATAATGATGACCACGGAACGGATGATACAGGTAGAACATTCAACATGATGGAAGACGGTTCTGAAACGTTATCTAGAGAAGAAGTTGCTCAATTAGCTGCGCGTCAAGAGAAGTTTATTCAAAGCCTACAAGCGGCGCTTGTTCGAATTAAGAATAAAACGTACGGTTTGTGTCGCGTAACTGGGAAATTAATCCCAAAAGAAAGATTGCGATTAGTGCCCCATGCAACAATGAGTATTGACGCAAAAAACGCTCAAAACAAATAATTCTGTGAAAAAGAATCTATTGATAGTGGGGGCCATGGTTGCCCTCATTTTGCTTTTAGACCAAATCGTTAAGATTTATATTAAAACACATTTTTCTCCTGGTGAGGATTATGCTGTATTTGGTGATTGGTTTGTGCTGGAATACATTGAAAACCAAGGAATGGCTTTTGGAACAACGTTTGGGAATCAAATGTGGCATAAATTAGCACTCAGTATTTTCAGAGTAATAGCGATAATTGGAATTTGTTATTATTGGTACAAACAAGCAAAAGAAGGTGTTCGTAGAGAATTTTTAATTGCGATAGGATTAATCTTAGCTGGTGCAACAGGAAACCTCATCGACTCCATGTTCTACGATTTTGTATTTCCATATGACCCTTGCATGGGGTTCAATCATTTAGAAGGTTCTGGAATTAAAACAGATTGCGGCATTTTTGGGGAAATAGAAACGCGTCATACTGGTTTTCTTTTAGGAAATGTTGTTGACATGTTTAAATTCCAAGCTAATTGGCCCGAATGGATGCCTTGGTTAGGGGGTAAAGAAGTTTTTCCTGCAATTTGGAATGTTGCTGATGCATCGATAACATCTGGTGTAATTTTAGTGTTTATTAGACAACGGAAGTATTTTCCGAAGAAGAAGGTTAAGGAGAGCCGAGAGCCGAGAGCTGAGAGCTGAGACTTGTTTCTTGTGAACTAAAATAATTCTTCGAGGTGACTTTGGACAAAGGACTTGTTTCGCGTGAACTAATCTATTTCTTCGAGGTGACGTTGGACAAAAGACAAAGGACTTGTTTGTTGTAAACTAATCTATTCTTTCGAGGTGACTTTGGACAAAAGACAAAGGGCTTGTTTCGCGTGAACTAATCTATTTCTTCGAGGTGACGTTGGACAAAAGACAAAGGACTTGTTTGTTGTAAACTAATCTATTCTTTCGAGGTGACTTTGGACAAAAGACAAAAGACAGTTTCTCTTGTGAACCAATCTGATTTTTTGAGTAGACCTTGGACAAAAGACAAAAGACTTGTTTCGGGTGAACTAAAACAATTCTCAGAATAAGAATCGTATTCTACCCCAAAAACAAATCTATGTTCTAGGCTCTAACAGCGCCGCGGTCTAGGTTCTAATTGGACAAAAGGCTTGTTTCTAGTAAACTAATCTATTCTTTCGAGGTGACGTTGGACAAAAGACAAAGGACTTGGTTCGTGTGAACCAAAACAATTCTCAGAATAAGAATCATATTCTTTCCCAAAATCTAATCTATGTTCACTTCGGCAGGCTCAGCGCATCGCTATGTTCTATCAGCGACAGCGGTCTATGCTCTAATTTAGAAACGCGCAGTAATTCCCCCCATAAATTGGAATACTTGAACAGGATGATTGTACCAACGATTATATCTTTGCGATGCAAGATTGTTCATTTGGACAAACGCCGAAATACGTTTGTTGTATCTGTATTCAATTCCTAAATTGATGTCTGCAACCAAGCCTAAAGTCTTCGCAAATTGATTGTTCTCTAGTGTTACATCATCCTCAAGGGCATAAACTAATGCTTTTCTTCCTCCTTCAAAATTCAGGTCTAAATTGACAAGAAATTTGTCAAACAAATTATAGCTTCCTCTAGCTATTGCCTGCCATTGTGGTAAATTCCATGCATAAGAATTGTTTAACAAAGAATATGAGTAGAACCTTCCAATACCATCAATTTTCAGTTTTTCATTTAATTGATACGAGAGCGATCCTTCAATTGTGGTTAAATTAAGCGTGTCAAAAACGAGGTTAAATTTATTCCCCACTGAATAAGTTGTATCCGTTACAAAAAGAGCCTTGTTTTGAATTCTAGCAAAACTTGCGCTAATATTAAAGCTCATTCTTTTACTCAATGTTCCTTTGAATCCTCCATAAAAATCAATTATTGTGTTTTCATTTTGCATTGCAAGATTTGGTAATACAAATTCATTATCGACAGTTAATGATTTGAAAGTTGTCTGTTTCAAGCCTCCTCGTAATCCAATATATGGAATGAAAATATCATTGAACAAAGAATATTTTACTTCAGCAACTGGATAAATGTGTGCTTTCGTAGTTGTATGTGCATCAACCACAATGTCGACCCCAATCTTTGCTTTTAGTCGATTGTCTTTTGAAAAAGTGGTGATTGTAGGTCTTAAATTAATGATGGTGTTATTCAAAACAATTCCTGAATCGAGCATAGAAATATTGGTGTCGCCAATTGAACCATATTTATAACCATTATAACGGATATTGAAATCTGCAGCAAAGATTTCTTTTCCGTATTTATACCATCCAGAAGCATTTATTGCAAAATAATTCTCCCTTGCTCTCCAATCAGCAAGACTATCGGCCGTTGGCTTTTTAGAAGAAAAATTAGCATACGATAATCCAACATTATAATTCAGTGTTGCGCTATCTTTTTTGTGTGAAGCAAAAGAAAATGTTCCTCCCACATCTTGATACCGTTGTGCAGTTGTTTTTCGATCGACAGAATCCGTTGGAATTTTCCATCCATAATAATGCAATCCTTGATTATTGTAATGTAAATCGCCTTTTAATGAATAGGTTTTCTCATTTATTGCTCCATTCATTCCAAATTTCGTTCGGTCAAATTGCGCTGGGGCATATCCCCTAAAATTTCCATAAGAGCTTAAGTGTTTAGCATGCACACCATAAACAAATTTACGCGAACGTTTTGAGTCAAAATAAATTTCCCCCAGCGGCATCAATTCAGTGCCAATCCCAAGCTTCACATAAGTGCTATACAACTGTGCTAATTTCGCTTCTGTTTTAATTGATGCTGGATTTATTTTCTCAATTGTAATAGCAGTATTGAATTGTAATACCAATAAGGGGTATTCAATAACAGGCGTAGAAATTACGGTATCAATAATTTTTGGACTTTCGGTCATTCTGTAGGCCGGTTCAACTTCACGACCAACAGTTGTCACAATAACAATTTGATCTGAACCTCCTTGAGAAAAGGAAAAAGAAGCTGCTGCTAAAAACAGTATTAGAATATAATTTTTCATGATTAATTTCCTCCTTCGTTAACTTCAATAATAGTTTCTTCTTGTATTTCGATTGATTTTGGTTGGTTTTTCAACTGCATCAATTCATCCCACAATTCATTCGCCGCCGATTTTATTCCATCATCCTCAACTGGGTAATGATCAATAACTGACTTCAATGTTTGTTCAGCTTGAAATAAATCACCTTGAGCTATTAATACGCGTGATTGCAATATTAATCCTTTTGCAACCCAGTAATTATAGCTTGGTTTCATTTTAATCAGAGCCCTAACTTCTGCGTCTGCTTTTACATACTCTTTTTGCTTATAATAAATCTCTGCCAACGTATATTTCGCTTCGGCACCCCAAACTGTGGTTGTGTTTGTTACGATGTATGCCAATGAACTTTTTGCTCCATCAAAATTATTTAAATAAAAATTTGACATTCCTTTTGCATATTCAGCTTCCAATCTTAATGTATTGTTGATTTGACTGTTTTCAATTACATTCTTTGCGTAAGCAGCAGCATTCGACCAATTTTCAATTAAGAAATTACAGCGCATCAATCCTAGTTTTGCATTAAACAAGGTGGTAGGTTTCGAACTGATTTTTTCTAATCGATCATAATAAGGAATCGCCTCTTCATGTTTCCCCTCATTGTACAAATATTGTGAAACACGCGATGCTGCAAATTCAGTATATGAATTGTTTTGTTCCTCTAAAACAGTTTTATACGTATCAATTGCTTTTGCTTTATCTCCTGTTGCAAAGTATGAGTTAGCAAGGAAGTAGTTTGCTTCAGATAAATATTGTCCTGAAGGAAATTTCTCAATGTACTTTACAAATTGTGGAATCGCTGTTACATAAGAACTGTCTTTGTATGCCTCAAAAGCTGGGCTAAAAAATAATCCTTCTTGCTCATCTATTGAAATATTCGCACAAGTATATTCGCCTGCCAACTGACTCGCTTTTTCAGGTTGTTTTAATGCTGCATAAACATCAACTAATCCGCGAACACATTTTGCGCAAACTTCTCTATCTGATCCATATGCATCAAGAATTTGTTTGTAATTTAATTCTGCTTGAGGATATTCCCATTTCTTATAATAAATATCAGCTATTTCAACTTTTGAATTAACGAGTAACGTTGAACTTGGATAATCTGTAACAATTTGATTAAAATAACGCATTGCTTTATCATAATCCGCTTTAGCTTTGAAGCTCATTGCAACATCGTAAACAGAAGCAATGGTATATTTGGAATTTTTATAATTATTTATAATGTCTAATAAATGGGTGATTTTTGCATCAACATTATCAGAAAAACCATATGCTTTGGCCATATAATACAATGCTTGATCTTCAAATCCTGATTTCAATTTCACAACTTCTTGGTAATATTTTATAGCATTCTCATTTTGAGAAGTCATGTAATACCCATCAGCTGTGCGCATATTAGCATCAGCTAGCTTGTTTTTGTCTTTCACATTTGATTGACAGTAAATCCTGAATGCTTCAATAGATTGCGGAATATCTTGTTTTTTTAAATATGCATAACCGATATTATAATAAGCATCTGCTTTTAAATCTGGGGCTAACGTTGCTGGAAGCCCTAAAAAATCCTTGTATCCTTTAATAGACACATCCATGTTGTTTAAACGGTAATTAGCGTCTGCCGTCCAGAATTTTGCTCGACCTGTAATTACAGCATCAACAGGATATTTGTCAACCAAATCGAAAGATTTTATGGCTTTTTGGAAATCCGCCTTTTGAAATAGTTCTACTCCCTGGTTAAACGCAACTAATTGATAGGCCATTTTCAATTTTGAGTCTTTATTCGGCAACTTGTCCAAAGAAGCAAGTGCTTTTGCATAATTATTAGTTGATGTGTACACATTCACCAAATATTGATTGATGTCGTTGACGCGTTTTGAAGTTGGAAATCGATTTAAGTATTCTTCAAGGGCAATTACGGCTTCATCATAAGGGTTTAGATCTAATTCGTAAGACAAAACAGCATAATTGTATAATGCATCTTCTTCAACTTTCGCGTCAGCATCAATGTCCGCAGCGGCATCAAAGGCTGATCTTGCTGAAATTTTATTGTTCAGTTTTAAATAGGATTCCCCAATATGGTAAAAGGCAACTTGACCAAGACTATCTTTTTGTCGGGTAACTTTATCAAATAATTTTATTGCTTTTTCATAAATTTTGCTCTTGTAATATGCAAATCCCAATTGATAATCATCTTCTCTTGTTGTGTTTGATTTTGCATTGTATTTTTCTAGATAGGTAACTGCTTCATCAAATTTATTTGTGCGGTAATAAGCGTCACCAATAATGTGATTCAAATCGTTTTGATTAACCACATTACCTGAATCCATGATGCTCGGAGCATACTTCGTTACTTCTTCGTATTTTCCTTGCAAATAATAAATTTGGGCGATATAGTAAGGGACAACACTTGCAAATTGCGTGTCTGATTGCAGTTTTAAAAATCCATCAAGCGCTGTTTGATATGATTTATCCATATATGCTATATGCGAATAATAATACAATCCGGGAGCAGCATATTGAGAAACCCCATTTTTTACCTCATAAAAAGCGCTTCTTGCCTCTATATAGTTCTTTTCTTGAAAATTCGAATAACCAACTTTGAAATAAAACTCTTCTTTGTTATCTTCCTCGACGTCTTGAATTTTCAATTGATTGAACCATGCCAATGCCTCTTTGAAATCCTTTTTTTGATAAAAATATTTCCCTAAACGATAATAAATAGCATGTTTAAAAATACTTTCTGGATAGTTACGATTAAAATCTTCTAATAATGGAATGGCATCATTGTTAAACAGTTCCAAAGCAGATAACCCTTCATAATAAAGAGCTTTTACATACATTGGGTCATTTGGTTTTTTAAAAACCGAAATAAAATTTCTGAATTCTATTCGGGCCGCAGCGTATTGCTCTTTAGCAAACAACTCCTCTCCTCGGTAATAATTTTCGTATTCACTGTTATATTTCTCCGAAGTTTGAGAATAGGAGAAATAATGCAGGCACACTAATATGGCGACCAGGAACTTATTCATAACGCGTTGCTTTTAATCGAGTAAAATTAAGGGACATAGTGTCCCGTTAGGAGAGGGCTTACAAAAGTTTTAAACGTGAATCTGTTAAGATTATTATAAGCAACTACCAAAGTACTGTGTATGAATTATCGACCTTTACCCTAAATTATTTTATCTCGTGGGAAAAATCATACAAATAAAAAACGCAAACATCTATCAACAGCAGGTGCTTGTCTTAGAAAACGTGCAGTTTGAGCTCGATAATAATGAATTCGTTTACCTGATTGGGAAAACAGGAAGCGGCAAAAGTAGCTTGTTAAAAACAATTTACGGTGAGTTATTATTGACTGAAGGTGAAGGAAAAATAGCAGGTTTTGATTTAAAAGGTTTAAAAAAGAAAGATATTCCAATGCTTCGTAGAAAAATTGGAATTGTTTTTCAAGATTTCCAATTGTTGATGGACCGCACTGTTTCACAAAATTTATTGTTTGTATTAGGTGCTACTGGCTGGAAAGACAAGCAATTAATGGAAAAACGTGCAAAAGAAGTTTTGCAGCTGGTTGGAATCGAACAAAAAATTAATTCTATGCCCCACACACTGTCTGGAGGAGAGCAACAAAGAGTTTCCATTGCACGTGCTTTACTGAATAGACCAGAATTAATTTTGGCGGATGAACCAACAGGAAATTTAGATCCAGAAACATCTGAAGAAATTATGCGCTTATTATTGGCTATTGCTCAAGAAGAAAAAACCGCCGTCTTAATGGCGACGCATGATATGACAATGGTGGAGAAATTTCCAGGCCGTGTTGCGAGAGTTGAAAACAAACAAATTAAAGAAGTAAATACGATGGACAGATTTAATCCATTTACAACGTTTGAAGCGAAATAATTGGTTATCTAGCAATCACCAACTTAACTATTTCTTGTTTTTTGTCACTGGAAATATTCAACAAATAAATCCCATTTGATAAATTTATAAGGTCAATTTGAATTCCATTTGATGGGGTTGAATACGTTTTTCCGTGTAAATCTTTAATAATCCAATTAAATTGAGATAAATTATCGATTGTAATTTCATTCCCTGAAACAGGATTGGGATAAACTGAGATCAACATGTCATCCATATTAGATAAACTTGCCAATCCACAATCAGGGGCCGTTCCGCCGGTTTGAGTAAGCACCCCGTTTTCCACATACCAATATTCCCAAACTCCTCCCGTTCCTGTTGTCCAATCGTTTAAATCAAAGGTTTGTGTTCCAAAAGGTGTCCCTTTCGCATGGTAAACTTTCAGTGCTTGACCACTTCTATTCCACGTTAAAGGAGTTGCAGTAACACATGTTTCTGGCATTAAATCAGGTAATTCACAGTTTGGTTGAATAAAATAAACATCTTCATCGTATGTTGGATAATCACCATATATTTTACACAAACCCAAAGTATCAATGCAAACAGCTGTATATTCATCACAAGCAATTCCTTTTCCGACTGCTTGATAATCTTGTAAAATTCTGCTCAAAAATGTAACATGTCTTCCTTTTCTATCAGGACTATCGTAATGTGTATCTGTAATAACATTCGATAAATGTTGATTTACAAGAAACGGTTCATCGCTTACCGTCACCAAAGAATTATAAGGATTTGTCAATGCTTGAGCGCTTGTAATAGTTCCATTTTGGGCAGAAAAATAATATTTCCCCATGATGGCCATTCCTGCACTTGTGCCACCAACAACTACATTCCTTTCAGCAATCGCTTTGTTAACCAAACTATCAACTGGCGTATTTCTCCAATACGAAATATATGTCCACTGATCACCGCCAGCGAACCAAATTGCTTCTGCTTGATTAATTTTTTGTTGAAGATATGCATCTTGTGAAGCACTTGCATTGTTGCACACGATTGTTTCAACTGAGTTGATAGAAATCCCTAATTGGTTCAGCATGTAGTCATTGTAACCGTTAGATCCAGTTGCTCTCAAAACCAAAACGTCTCCACCATCAGCTTGTTGTAAAAACCATTTCATGGCTTCATCGTGTTCTGTTGCACCACCCATTAAACAAACTCCTCCTTTTGGAGATGTTACAACATCTGAGGTATTTCCTAAATAGTATGAGGTGTAATTTTGTCCAAATGAAACCGTTGTGGTAAAAAAAGTTAGTAGCGTAAGTAGTTTCATTTTTGAATGGTTAAACAGTTGGTTTTTTAATTTTCACTTCAAATAATTTCAACCAATTTTTGCCCGTCATATACAGTTTATTGTTTTTAGGATTCACTGCAATTCCATTCAAAACATCACCATTACCTTTTCCCTCATTAATCAATGACGACCCATCTAATTCAGCAAGTACCTTTCCGTTTAAAGGATCGATGATTGCAACTTTATTAGTCATCCAAACATTTGCATAAATAAACCCGTCAATGTATTCAAGTTCATTTAGATTCGTTACTGCTCCTTGATTCGTATATACTTCAATCGTTCGCTCTATTTCAAATGTTTGAGGATTCCTAAAGGTAATTCTCTCCGAACCATTAGACATGATTAACGACGTTCCATCGTTACAGAGCCCCCAACCTTCGCCGATATAAGGCATGTCTTTTTCTATTTGCAACGTTGACTTATTGTAAACAAAACATTTTTGTTCTTGCCACGTTAATTGGTATAATTTGTCGCCAAGGATCGTAATTCCTTCTCCAAAATAAGTCCCATCAAGCCCCATTTTTTTGATCGTTTCTCCCGTAGTTAAATTAACTTGAGCAACCATGCTTAACCCTTTTTGACCCGTTCCTTCGTATAAAATTCCATTATTGAATTCCAATCCCTGTGTGAAACTTGTGGCGCTGTGAGGAAAAGAGGAAACAATTTCTGCAATCCAAATTTCTGGGATAACGTCAGATAATACGCGTACCATTCTATTGTCAACGAACGTAGAACCATCTTTCATGGTTGATAATAGCTGAATATCGCGCGTTCCTAAACCATAATATCCTGCTTTAAATGGGAATGTGATTTTTCCTTTTGGGTTGTTCCAAGTTTTAAAAATACTATCGTTATAAATTAATTCTAGTTTCACAACATCAGCGTTATTGATCTTAATTTCTAACTGAATAGTTTCATCCCATTTCGTTGCTAAATTATCATTGAATGCAAAAACGGCTGGAATTTCATCATCTTCCACAGGAACTGTATTGTTCATCATTGGAACAACAACTAACGCTCCTAATACAACTAGAATTAACCCAATTATCAAATACTTTTTCATTCTCTTTTCTATCTTAATTGTCTTTCTATTTCTTTTGCATCAATAGATGAATGCGTTTCAGTATAAATTACTTCCTTGTTTTTTACAACAATAACCTGGGGTGATTGATGCATCACATTGCTAATTTCCTCTAGTTTGTTTGAAAGCTGTCGAAACTCCAATAAATCAAGAAAATACAAATCGCAGATTTCACTTAGCGATTCAGCATTTTGTTCAAATCTACTCAGCGCCATTGAAGAGATACTGCATCTTGTACTGTGTTTAAAAAACAGAGCCGGTTTGTCGTTTGATTCTTCAAAAGCAGTAATTAATTGTTCCTCAGAGGTTAATTGTGTCCAAGGAAACACTGTTTTAGGTCGTGATGAAAATAGTCCCATACTTAAATTCCTGCTGTAAATTGTTTTAGAAAACGGACATCATTCTCAGAATATAGGCGCAAATCGTTGACTTTATATTTCAATTGTGTAATCCGTTCTATTCCCATTCCAAAAGCAAAACCAGAATATTCTTTTGAATCTATTCCACAAGCATCGAGCACATTTGGATCAACCATTCCACATCCAAGAATTTCTAACCATCCAGAATATTTACACACATTGCATCCTTTAGAATTACAGATAGTACATGAAACATCAACTTCGGCACTAGGTTCTGTAAACGGAAAATAAGATGGTCGTAAACGAATTTGAGCTTTTTCACCAAACATTTCTTTCGCGAAATATAAAAGTGTTTGTTTCAGATCGGCAAAGGATACATTTTTATCAATATACAAACCTTCAACTTGGTGAAAGAAACAATGTGCACGTGCAGATATTGCTTCATTTCTATAAACTCTTCCGGGTGAAATTGTTCGAATTGGCGGTTTTGAATTTTCCATAACACGCACTTGAACAGAACTTGTGTGGGTGCGCAAAGCCATTTCAACATCTCCCTTTTCTATAAAAAACGTATCCTGCATATCTCTCGCTGGATGCTCTGGCGGAAAATTTAAGGCAGAAAAGTTATGCCAATCATCTTCTATTTCTGGTCCTTCCGAAACAGCATAACCAATACGATTAAATATATCTATAATTTCACTTCTTACCAAAGAAAGTGGATGTCTCGCTCCAATTTCTTGATCATCACCAGGTCTTGAAGCATCAATTTTGGCTGAATCAGTTGCGGTATTTTCTAGTTGATCTTTGAAAGAAGCGAATTTTTCTTCTGCTAATGCACGGAAATTATTAAGTAATTGCCCAACTTCTCTTTTTTCTTCATTTGGAACGCCTTTTAGCTCTCCAAATAAATTTTTCACCCGTCCTTTTGAACCTAAAAAAAGAATTCTAAAATCTTCCAAGCTCTTCAAATCCTCTATATTAAAGGCTTCTATCTCTGCAATACTTTTGTCTATTAATACTTTCATTCTGGTAATCCTTGCGCTTAACAATTTTATTTTTTTAATTGGAGTGTAACTTTTTGTGTTCTTTTTTTGTTTAAGAACCATATAACACTGCTATCGTTCACGAAGGTAAGAAATTAAGAAGAACTTTGTTGTCGGATTAATTTAAAATTAGTTTATCTTTGGTGGTTAAGATTTAGAAGAAAGATGAATAAAATGATTAAAACTCTTACAGCCGCTTGCTCTTTTCTACTGCTAATAAGCCTTTTTTCAGCGTGTAAAAACACCGATGCTTCAGTTGTTAAAATTTTTGTGCGGTCTGCCAGTAACCAATTATTAGATGGTGCTCAGGTCGTAATTGTGGGTGATGTTAATTCTACTCCTTCAACGTCGGCGTATGTTGATACTGTTTTTACCAATACTTCTGGATTTGCACTTTTTAATATGGATTCTTTCTTTACGAATGCTGGAGAAAGTAATTCAACAGGATATTTTGATATAATTGTCAAGAAAAACGGGGCAGAAGGGGCAGAATATATTCGTGCTCGTGCACACATTACGACAGTAGAAACTGTCTTTTTAAACTAAAAAATCAAACTATGAATACTTCAGTAAAAAGAACTCTTTTATTTGCTTTTGTAGCAGTTTTAGGGGTAGCGTTATCTTCTGGATGTCGCAAGAAAGCAGATACTATCGCAATAATTTATGTGCGTGATGTTGCTAATCAATTGGTTTCTGGTGCTACAGTTGTTTTGTATGGTCAATCTACAACAAATCAGCCAGCAAATGTTGTTTTGTATGATACGACAATTAGTAACACTTCAGGAGAAGCAAAATTTAATTTCAATGACGTTTATCAACTAGGTCAAGCTGGAGTTGCAGTTTTAAATATCGAAGCTACATTTGGTGGATCAACAGGACAAGGAATCATTAAAGTTGAACAAGAAGTAACTTCGGAAGAAACCGTTTTTATCCAATAGAAATATTTTTACAAAAATAATAAGCCGCCCCTCGACCCTTCGATAAACTCAGGGACCTTGGGGCGGCTTTTTTGTATGCTAAACTCAGGGACCAGGGGCGTTTTTTTTGTGTTTTACGAAAACTGAATGTCTCCCTCTCCAATTAAAGGGTCTCCCTTCATTCTCAAAAATAATTGGACTAAGGCGACAACATCTTTTTCACAATACACCTTGATTCTTTCAAGGTCATTTTCTTCATAATATACCCTCGCCACATCAGCCCCAGAAATATCATCTTTCGGAGTAGGAATCTTAAATACATGGCATAAAAGTGCTAGTGAAGTATAAGCTTTGTAATCTCCAAACTTCCATAATTCCATTGTGTCCAGATGACTTATTTCCCATGGTTTTTTCCCTGCGATATCCAATGTTGCAGGAAGTTTAATGCCATTAATCAACATCCGACGACAGATATACGGGAAATCAAATTCTTTTGCATTGTGACCGCAAAGAATGTGATAAGGTGTATTATAATGTTCGTCCAACAGTTTTTTGAATTGGTTCAACAACGTTTCTTCATCATCGTGGTAAAACGATTTCATTCTTAATTGCTTACCGGTTGTTGTTTCTCGAACAAAGCCAACTGAAATACATACTATTTTCCCGAATTCGGATAAAATACTTGCCTTTTCATTGTACAATTGTTCAAAGGACTTGTCCTCGTTTTGCTGAAATCTTGTTTTCAATTCAAACAAGTGTTTTGCGTCTTCCTCTAAATCAGGGAATTGATACGTTTGCGGGACAGTTTCAATGTCCAGAAATAAAACTTTTTCTAGGGATACTTTTTCTAACATAAATAGCGTTTGTTATTTGAAGATAATGAAAAAATTGCAGAATCCACATAAAAAAGGCAATTTTGCTAATACAAATTATAAAATGTCAGAAACGCTCTCACAACTCAACGGCACAAAAAGTGAAATTTATCAAAGCCTTCTTCCTCAGATAGTCGCTTTAATTGGTAATGAACAAGATGCTGTTGCAAACATGGCGAACATCTGCGCCGCACTAAAAGAAGCATTCAATTTCTTTTGGGTCGGCTTTTATCTTGTAAAAACTGATGAACTTGTTCTCGGTCCATTTCAAGGTCCAATAGCATGCTCCCGCATTCAAAAAGGAAAAGGAGTTTGTGGAACAACTTGGCAGAATGCAGAAGCGATCGTTGTTGCGGATGTAGATGCTTTTCCTGGACACATTGCATGCTCTTCATTATCGAAAAGTGAAATTGTAATTCCACTAATAAAAAATAATGTTGTCGTTGGCGTTTTAGATGTTGACAGTGAATATTTAAACCATTTCGATGATATCGATCTTGAACACCTCACAAATTTATGTCAATGGTTTTCAGAAAAATTATAATATTATTTATTCCAATCATCCTGCTTTCTTGCGCGCAAGTAGGTACGTTAACAGGGGGAGAAAAAGACGAAATAGCACCTCAGCCTGTTGCGGGGAAAACATTTCCACCAAATGAAACCATTGGATTCAGGTCAAACGAAGTGGAAATTACTTTTGACGAATTCATTCAATTAAACAATCCTATTCAAACCATTTTCTTTGTTCCAAATCACGCCACGCCGATTGCTTCTATCAAGAACAAAACGCTTTCACTAAAATGGGAAGAACAACTTAAAGAAAACACAACCTATGTAATTTATATGAATGGTGCGCTTAAAGATGTTGCCGAAAGTAATGACACTTTAATGACGTATGTTTTTTCAACTGGAACTACAATTGACTCCTTAAGCTATTCTGTTAACGTTGTAAATGCGAGGAGCAATAAGCTTGTAAAGGGAGCTACGGTTGGTCTTTTTGCACTTAATGATTCTCTTAAGCCTTATTATTTCGCAAAATCTAATGCTTCAGGCTTGGCAACGTTTTCTTATTTAAAAGAAGGAACGTATAATTTAGCTGCGTTTATTGATGAAAACTTGGATATGCAAATTCAACCGAGTGAATCCGTTGCTTTCCGTTCTCAGCCAATGGAATTTTCTGCTTCTCAAATTGATACCGTTCCATTATTGCTATCAACTCCTTTAGGAGCAAAAAAGACTAATAGTTTTACTTACAATGCTCCTGGAAGCTTTACTGTTGCTTCGAATTATTCCCTGTTGAATGCCGATTTTTTCATGAATAACACTAAAATTGAAAAAGAAAACATGTACTTCTTCGAGGAAGATAGTGTTGCGTTTTATTATGCACCTCAAGCTGAAACAAAATTTGAGCTTATTGTTCAATCTGATACTATTTCTGACACCTTGAATTTAAGAATCACGGAAAGGGAAAAGGCTAATTCCTTGCGTTTAATTCCAACCTTTAAGAATAACCAGGTTGGAAATCACGAAACTGTTTCCTTTACGGTGAATGACAGAATTGTAACCGTCGATAACCTAAAAATTGAACTTGTAAATATTGAAGATTCGCTCAAAATTCCATTCGAAACAAAAATTGACTTGAATAAACTATCGCTCGATTTTGACAGAAAGAATCTTACAAAAATTAAAGTTCTTTTTCAAAAAGGTGCTGCGCTTGGTCAACAAAACACATTGTCCGATTCTATTTCATTGTTTCTTGCTTTAAAAGAGGAAAAGGATTATGGAATTATTCATGTTGACGTTTCTCAATTCGAGCAAAATGTCATTGTTGAGCTTCTCCAAAACAACAAAGTCGTTCAAAAAGTGTTGAATTTTGATGGAAGTAAAATTTCTTTTTCTAATATTGAACCAGGGCTTTACCAATTTCGTGTGATTGAAGATTTGAATGCGAATTTCAAATGGGATCCAGGAAATAGAGCTTTGAACTTACAGCCTGAAAAAGTTTATAATTTCTCAAAACCAACAACTGTAAGAGCAAATTGGGAAATAGATGTTCCACTCACTCCCATTCAATAAATGACAGAGCCTTCAATCATTCAACGTTCCTTTCAAGGTTGGAAAATGTGGTTAAGCATTTTGATTGGTTTGAGTGTTGCATGTTGGATGTTGTTCAGCAGTATTTCTGAAGTTCGATTTATCAAGGTCACGGATAATACCGGATCCTATTCCTGGAAAGATAGTAATGACAACGGTCTTGTTGACACACAATTAGCAGCTGAATTTTCCCCTGCGAAAAATGGAAACTATCGAGAAGAAACGCTTTCGGATTCATTAACTGAAATTCAATGGGGCAACACTTCTATTTTATGGATTTTCTTTGCGCTCGTTTTTATGGTTGGCCGCGACTTCTTTTACATGTTGCGCGTTCGGCTACTGACGCATTCAGAACTCAGTTGGAAATCGAGTTTTTATGTGATTATGTTATGGGAATTTGCGTCTGCATTGGCTCCTGGAGTTTTAGGAGGAGCAGCAGTTGCCATGTTTATTCTCAACAAAGAAAAGATCGATTTGGGTCGATCAACCGCAATTGTTTTTATCACTGCCTTGATGGACAATTTGTTTTACATCTTATTGATTCCTTTCGTATTTGTATTCATTGATGCAGCTCAACTATTCCCCCATCAAGCGTTCAACTCGTCTAGTGTTCAATGGGTGTTTTGGATCGGTTATTCCGTCTTTGTAGGAATTTGTTTATTCATGTTCACAACACTTTTTTTAGTCCCAAAACTGGCAACAGGCTTTTTAAAAATTGTATTTAGTCTTCCGTTTTTAAGTAGAAAAAAGGAACACGCCATCAAAACAGGAAAAGACATTGAAGCGTCTTCTAAAATCTTTAAAAAAGAATCAATTGGTTTTTGGTTGATAGTATTTGGAGCAACCTGTGCGAGTTGGACTTCCAGATTTCTAGTTATCAATGCACTTTTACAAGCCTTTTTGAGTTTGGGAATCATGGATCATCTCCTCGTTCTTGGAAAGCAATTGGTTTTATGGCTTTTGATGCGCGTTAGCCCAACCCCTGGAGGAAGTGGTATTGCAGAATATGCTTTTGGCGAATTGATGGTGACTTTTAGTCAATCTGCCTTATTGCTCGCTGCTTTAGCGATTCTTTGGCGGTTGATTTCTTATTTTCCGTACTTGTTTATTGGGGCGGTGTTGTTGCCGAGGTGGTTGAGGAAGAAATAATCACCACGGTCACTGAGCCTGTCGAAGTGCCGTGGGATTTATTTATAGTTATTCTTTTACCATTCGTTTTGTTGAAACGATTTGACCATCAGCAACAAGAGAATAGGTATAAACTCCAGTGCTTAAATCATTGGCAAAAACATTCAATTGTCCGTTTCCACGTTCAACGATATCAACTGTATTAATCAATTTTCCTTGTCCATCATAAAAATGAATCTGTGCTTTTTGGACACTTGCGGGAATAGAGAATTTGATGATTGTTGACTCTGCAAAAGGATTTGGAACATTTTGATTCAAAACAATTGCATTACGATCCGAAAGATTCACATTAATTGCAGCTCTCAATTGCTCTTGAACAACTTCTTGAGTAGGCTGAATCGCTGAATTATTCATTTGACACAACAATGGCAAAATTCCTGAAAGACAATTTTCAAGTTGAGTTAATCTGTCGTTAAGGTCATCGATTTCTGTTTGTTGAGCTAAATTTTCATCTTCCAACACATCAATTAATGAATCTTGCGCTTCAACTGTTTCATTTAATTCACTGATTGACTCAGCCAATATTGGAACAATTTTATCGTATTCAACATGCATCAATGTATCTTCATCAACAAAAGTCAACAATGGGTCTATTGCATATATTTCTTGTGCGATAAAACCAACATGAGAAACGCTGTCCAAAACTAAATTCGGGTGACTTGAACCATCCCAATCATACGTTACGCCCCTCATATCTAACACTTTTGCTAAAGAACCAGATAAATCAATAACATTTGTTTTGATTGTTTGATCACTTAAAGTTGATTTGTCAACTTTGTTGTTTAGTTCTTTAATCGCCTGTGTATTGATTGGAATAATTGCATTGTAATTGAGTGATTTATACGTCGTACTTTGACCAATCACATTTCCAAAAGCATCTTGTTCTCCCGGATGAATACTGTTGTGAACCAATTCTGGTAAGACTGTTTCAACTTCTTGTGCAATGAAACCATATTGTTTTTCACTTCCAAAATTAAATTGCTAAAAATTTAAGGTGTCAAAATAATACGTTTTTGGGTTCAGGCTAGAAACTATTTTAAGTGCAGAAGGAATAGCCGTTGTATTTGTTTTAAATTGCTGGTCAGAAGTTAAAAAACCATTAATAATTTCGATATCTCCATTAAAAAACCCTGCTCTATTAATAGCCGCGTTTCCTGCAGATCCATAAATCCCATAACAATAAGCACTATTCGACCCCAATGCTATACCATTTACTCCGATATAACCTGCTCCTCCATTGCCATTTCCATTTGACACTCCTATAACACCTGTTGGACTAATGTTATTTATACCATTTTGCCAATTTTCAAAGACCATAAAACTACCACCAATACCACCTTCTCCAAATTGTATAGCATCAACTTTTGCCTTTATAGGTGTGCCACATGCCCAACCAAACCCTACATTATTGTTTTCAATAGTGTCTGCATTTCCTTCAAAATAAAAATTATTGTCATTCAAATTAACTTTACGATGTTCTGTGAAAATGGAATTTAATGTGTCTGAACAAATTGTTCCAAAACTTGAAGGAACTAATGACGACCATTTCAATACTCCCGTTGAATCAACCATTTCAATTTTATTTACCGATGCTGAAGCTTGATTCACTGCTAAAGGAAGTGTTCTCAATCGCGCATTTCCATCAACATCCAAACGTTGTGTTGGTGCAGAAGGAAAAATTAATCCAATTCCAACATTACCTGTATTTGCCGAAGATGTGCGTGAAAAAACAAAATTTCTATTGTTCATTCTAACTTCCCTGTTATTTAAAAGTGGAACCGTTGCGACAACGTTATAAAGCTCACCAAGTTGGACAACATCACCAGGGGTAAGTGTTATTCCATTATTTGCCGTAATTGGACTGGCTCCTGTCCCCCAAGTTCCGTCTCCTTGTAATACATCGTTTGGGTTTCCTGTAAAATCTAACCTTCTTACATTTAAATCATTTTGACCCGTAACTTGTTCACCAACAAAAAGTGCATCAGGTACAGCTGTTTGAACGTTTCTAATTCGTGTATCTCCATTAATATCAAGTGTTGCAGTCGTGGAGATACTTGTTCCTCCATCGGTAATACCAACCTTTCCTCCTTCCGGTGTAATTAACATTTCCCCAGAAGATGTTGTTCTAAAATCTGTCCATCTATTACCCGATGTTGACAATCTTAATTGTGCGTCCGTTATGGCGCCTCCTCCATCATATATTTCAGAAACCCTTGCTGGATCTAATACATTAACTCCAAATTTTCTTTCAAATGTGGTTTGATAAACAATCACATTTTTATAAAAATCGACTGAAGCTAAAGGGTTCATTCCAATTGGGGAATTTACAGAAATTGAATAAGCATAATTAACACTAGCGGTTGAACTTAAATTTGCACCAATTCCACCATAAAAATTACCAAGTGGTGTACCGGAAGGATGTGCCATAAAGAATCCGCTTCCTCCTCCTCCATCAAACATAAGCGCCGCAGCATTGGACAACGTAATTCCACGTTGCCAACCCATCGCATTTTGTGATCCTGAACCAAAAATATGCAAAGGTGCCGCAGGAGTAGATGTGCCAATACCTATGAAACCGCTGGTATTAACTCCATAACCTCCAGTGCTGCCATTGAAATGCATTCTGGTAATATTATTGGTCTTTATTAGGAGTGGGTTGGCGCCGTTGGTATTTGTCCAACCAAGAAACCCTCCGGAGTAAAAATTATTTGCAGGAGAGTTATTTGTTGCCTGTGTATAAGCCCTTGATTGCAAGGCAACAGCAAAGGCTACTATTAAAAATTGTTTTGTTCTTCTCATTATGATAATTTTTATCTTATCAAAGAAACAAATCCGCTTATGCTATTATTATTTTTTGTTTTTATTAGATAAAAATAAACCCCATTTGTAAGTTCATCACCATTAGATGTTCCATCCCATTGAAATGAATTGTCAGAATTATATACTACATTACCCCAGCGATTAATGATTTGAATATCAGTTGCTTGTAAAGCAATTTTGTCTATGATAAAAGTGTCGTTTATCCCATCAGAGTTTGGAGTAAAGATATTTGGTATTGGGGAGTCTATTTCAATCAATGATACATCATCTATATACAAATAAACATTTGCTCCAAATTCACCAGGTCCAGAAATAATATTGCCGTTAAAATCACTTGTTTGGTTGATGTATAAAGGAGTAAAAACACCCATTGTGATATAATTTTCATTCCCAAGAGCTTGAAATTTGTAGTTTAATTCAAACCATTTTATAGAATCACAAAAAAATTGTTCTAAATCACTTTGATATTGAGGTGTTTGTAATAGTATTTTATCATTATTAACATGAAACTCCTGGTCAGTAAACAAACACCCAATTGAGTTATTACAAAATACATCAGGAGCATTGCTCACAAAAAATTGCAAATGATAAAATTGCCCCGCAACTAACTGATGGTTTAATTTCACTTGCATGTATTCCGAAAAAGTTTGGTCCATCCAATTTACCCATGGAAAATCAACCTGTGTAAATGAAAATCCTGCGTATGCATCACCGGTTCGTGCAAATTGATACCCGGTATAATTTTCTGGGACACTAAATAAATAATTCCCTGAACCATCTTGTTCCGTACTGCAACTATTGAAATAATCGGAAGTTCCAAGCGTTGGGTTTGTCCAATATTTACATGCCTCTATATAAAACCCATTTGCATAATCAGGACAATTA
>CANITF010000035.1 GCA_947470515.1 Flavobacteriales bacterium | reverse complement strand
TTAGAAGATTCACTAGAAATTAATAATCTGCAAAATGATATTCCAAGAGAAAAAAGAGAATATTGGTTTTTTGACAATGGTCAACTCAAAGAATTGAATTTTTCATTTTTTTATGATGACGAGCAAATTGGGATATTCACTTTTTTATATAAATCGTTAAAAGATAAATATGGATATGCTGATATTGTTGAATTGAAGGATAGCACTCATCTCGAATCTACAGAAGATGAAAATGTGGATTTTCCATATAAAATACATCAAAAGGCAAGGCAAACTGAGAAATATTTAGCTTATCAAGATATGGAAACAGGGAATTATTTGTTTTACATGCTTAATAACAAAAATTGGGGACCATTATCAATAGACACTGTTTTGAAACCAACTCAAAATGATATTATTGTGCTTGGAAAACCGCTGCTCCCTGCGAAACAGTATAGGGTAATTAATAAAGTGAACGAAAGAGATGTGCAACAATTCAAGTATAATTCAAGTTCCAATAGAATTGAAACAATATTAAGACAAGAAAGTCCGTTTGAAAATAATAGAACCTTAATGTATAATCAAAATGGATATTGTAACGGTTACATTGATTCAACGTTTTCAGGAAAACATTTTTTAACGCGAATAGTATCAGAAATTAAATTAGATAAGTTGAATCGACCAATAAAGGTTATTCATCGGAAAGAAAATCAACAGGATAAAACAGCACGGATCTCAATAGAATTAATAAAATATGAATAATATAGGCCATTCAATTTTTCGAGTTATCATACTCATTTCCATTTTTCTAGTTAGTTATTTTGAAAGTTCCGCTCAAAAAATAGAGCAAGATACTATAAATGGAATTGCATATTATGTCTATCCATTTGAAAATCCGGTAACCGTTCATAGTAATTATTATGTCGCTGTAAAAAGATCGAAAGGACCAAGATATTCTTATAGAGATTATTATGCTGAGTCGTATGGAGAAGATTTCAATAAAAAGGAATTTCGCAAGAGTAAAAGAAAAATCTTTTTTCAAGCACTGAAAGGCAGAAAATACCGTGACAATCAAAAACACTTGAATGGAAAATTCAAAAAAGCAGTACGTAAAAATCCGTTCCCGCTTTTAGAACAACGATATACGCTAGAAAGTGACATAATTCCAAGTTTAGATGTAATTCCTGATGGTAAATATGTTCAATATTTTAGTGGGTATTTTCCGATTAAAAAGAATGGCAGATTAGAATTTAATGAAATAAAAGTTTCAGGTTACTTTTCTATTAAAAACAATATGCTCGAGGGAGATGCTATTTGGTTTAATGTCCTTGGCGACACCTTGAAAAAAGGAAAATTTGAGAAAGGCTTAAAGGTTGGGGAATGGTACTTGGAAACTAGAAAAGCAGCATATAGTTTAGGGAAAATTGATACTAAAACATATATCGAAAGAGGTTATCCTGATATGGATACAACAATTGAAATTACAAATTATGCTGCTGGATTTAAAAATGGATATTTCGCAAGTTATTCTAATTCTATGTATCCAGTTTTAGAAGGGACTTATAAAAATAATGAACCAGTTGGTCAATGGAAGGAAAGAACTGTTGGTTATACAGGCAAAGGAAAAACGCGCAAACGCAACAGAAATAATTCTGTTATTACGTGGCTGTATACGCCAACATTAGACGAAACTGTTGTTCATACTCCATTAATTAGAAAACGTATGATAATGGATCAAGATTATAATCCTGACTTTGACTTTGAATCAAAATATGATGCATATATCTCCTTTTCAAAAATGTATGGAATTAATTACCAAAAAGAAGTAGATCTTGAATTAGATGAAGAGAAAATTACTTCTTACGATGGTGGCGATTATGAAGAGGAGTATTACGGAGATGAAGAATTTTATGGTGAAGAAGGATATTACGATGAAGGTTATGATGATGAGAATAATGCGTACAAGAATTTGATGTATGATTCTAAACTTCAAGAATATGTTAGTATGGCGAAACTCATTGACAGCTTGGGAGTAGTTTTTTACTATGACGGCGTTTATGAGAAAAGATATCCGAATGGTCAATTGATGGTGCATTATGATTTTAAAGATGGCCAACTTGTAGAAGAAGATACGATCTTCTGGGACAATGGAAAACCATATGATGTGATCTCATTTGTATCGGATTCTAATCATTTTGTGCAATCAATTTATGATTACAATGGTAAATTGTTCAATGAAATAGTATTTGATTCAAAAGGGGAATTCAAACGAATAAATTTCCAACCTGAAAAAATAAAATATGTAACGATCGATGGTTATATTGCTGAAGACCGCGGATATGGGAAATACTATTTCTATGATAAATTAGACACGTTAGAATTCGAACAAAAGGATTCACTTGTGCTTTTTAGGTCTTGGTTCAAAGAAGATTCAAGTTTGTTGTATACTAGAAACTATTTTCCTAATGATAAAACATTGAAATTTGAATCGTATTCAGTAACAGGAAAACCATCATTGAGTGCAGAAATACAGTTCAGTGATTCATTCGAAAGTTGGACAGGCTTCAAAAATTATAAAATTGGGGATTTAACGCTTAAAACAACAACTTCAGCATCTATAAGTGACTTTATAGAAAAAGATTCAATTCCGCAGCGAAATGTGAATGAATTTGGTGATATTTTCATGTTGACAGATGAATATATCCTTAAGAAAAATGAGAAACCATTCACCGGTGAAATTGATTTAATAATGAACGAAAAAAGTTTTATTTACAAGCCAGGAAAAAAAATAAAAATGCTTTTGCCTCGCTCTTATAACATGACGAAAACATTAAATAAATCGATTCTGAAGTATAAAAAAACGGGTAAAATTGAAAATGAAGTTCTTCTCAACACTTTAGATGGTTCTGAAGTTGATGAGGATTTTGGAGCGAATATTTTTGCGTCTTTATTCGCTGGTTTTCTCGGAGAATATGTTGAATATCCTTATTCTGATAATTATGAATACGAGATGGAAGATGGTAAAAGCTATTCTGAAAAAAAAGTTCGCCCTTTTGCGAAGAAGGTAAATGGTTTTATGAGCGATGGATTACCTCAAGGTCTTTGGACAATCAAAGATCAATTTGGGAAAGTTTTATATGAAATACCATTTGATAAAGGAATGGTCAATGGAACAGTCAAAGAATACGACAATTTGTATCCTAATTATGAAGATTACCTTGATTATGAAAGAGAAGATTATCTTCAAGATTCAATGCCAAAAAGAAAAACACATTATTTATATTCTACAAAGGAGTATAAAAATGGCGTTGCAAACGGTCAATCAAACCGCTACAATTGGTTAGGAGAATTGAACGAGCAAGAAATATATAAAGATGGATATAGAGAAGGTCCAGCTTTTGAGAGAAATAATCTTGCTTATACGAGTTTAAATTATAAAGACGGTTCTTTGGATGGGTATGTTCGAACGTATTTAACACTTAAAGGACAAGATTCATTATTGCTTTTCGATCTTAATTTCCAAAATGGCCTGCTACAAGGTGAATCACGTTCTTATCATACAAATGGTAAATTAGCGAAAAGAGGATTTTTCTTGAATGGCGAACCAATTGATGATTATGAAGCAATTGATACATTAGGATTCAAATACCATTATGTGAAATTCCTTTATGCTTTTCCAGTTGAAGAAAAAATTTGGGAAGAAAACCAATTAAGTGTGCGCTATTTGTTTGATTGGAGAGATTCAATTTATTTCCAACCAACGGACATTACAACCACACAAAGTTTAGACAGGGTACTTTCTTCTTTGGGAATTGGAAGAGAATATTATGAAAGACCATATTACGGTCGACCAAGCCTAGTGAACAAGGAAAGCATTGATTACCACATCACGAAATATTATCCGAATGATTCAATTGCGAGAGATGGTGGAATCTCATCAGGAAAAAAAGTGGGTTGTTGGAAATATTACAGTTATGAAGGAGAAATGCTGTACGAAGCAGATTATTTTGATACAATCATTACTGTTAATGATTCCATTCAATTTAAATCAAAAGGAATCATGATTGACTTTAATGCTGCTGGTGATATCATCAGTCAAAGTTACATCATTGAGAAATTTGAAAAATACGATTGTTCGCACACCGATCATTATGAAATCCGTCAATACATGACTTTCTGGCAAGGAAAAGATACCATTGACCGCATGAATGGTTATGTTAGAAATCACTATGATAATGGTGTTCTTCAAAACGAAGGCTGGATGAAAGATGGTTTGCCAACGGGTGTTTGGAAATATTATGATCCCTATGGCAAACTAAACTTGGTTGGAAACTATGTCATGGGTAAACGTGACGGACGCTGGTTAGGTGGCGACCTTTCAAAAACCAAATACCTAGGAGATATTTGCTTGAATCCAAATCTTCCAAATTTAGAAGAAGAAATCAAGTACAGAGAAAATTTGTTAGACATAATTATCACCAATTACCAACTTGGTAAAGCCTTGAACAAAGAGTTCTACGATGTCAACATGAATAATTATGGCGATGAGGAAGAAGTTGAAGAAGGTGAGATAATTGAGGAAGAGTAAAAAATCAATATTGTTTTGCTCCGTTGCAGTTGCAGTGCTGCGGAAAACATCATGAAGAGATCAACTAAAAGAATTAAAACTTTTAATAACCGCTGCAGTGCAACTGCAGCGTAGCGTTGAAACAAGAAAATCAATTTATTAATATAACGAAATGAAAATATTTGTTTTACAATTCTCATTTATTTTATATTTTATATTCAGTTTATTTGTCATTTTTCTAACCTTAAAAGGTAAGTTTACATTTGGAGCGGGTTTGGGAGATTTAGCATATCTAGCCGCGATTCTTTGCACTAACATTTTTTATTTTGCCCTGTACTTTGCAAAAGAAATAAGAAAAAGATATTTCATAGTTATAATGGTTTCTATTGTTCTTTTTATGTCATACTTTATTGTTTCATTGACATTTTTGAGAGGCTCAGAACATTTATGGGATGGTTCATTATTTGTAAAATGAATTTTGTGCTGTTTCTGGGTTCTGCGCTCCGCTGCAGTTGCACTGCTGCGGAATTTTCATAAGAACATCTTAAAATTCTTTAAGATTGCAGATAAGGATTGATTAGTGTTTAGTATGTGCCGCAGCAGTGCAACTGCAGCGGAGCGAGAAGACGAGATGATTGAAGAAGAATAATTAAAAAAAGAGATGGTCATTAACCATCTCTTTTTTCTTTTATATCCCCTATTTCGTGAACTTCATTACTTTTGTTAAAATAAAGAATTCACTATGATTCAATTAAAACATTTCGGAGAATTAACGGCTGATACCTCAATCGTAATTGTTTCCAATAAAAAAACAAAATTAGACACATCAGTGAGCAAAGATGTTGTCTCATATCATACTAAATTTCACAAAGGAGAAGAGAAATTTGATTTTCTGAAGACTGCGAATGGATTCGTGTTCTTCGTCAAAGAAGATCAAAAAAACGAAGAATTGCGCGTTGTAGGTTCTAAAGTATTTTCATTCCTTACTAAAGAAAATAGTTCTGTCACATTTTTAGGTGAAACAGCTTCCGTTTTAATGGTTGGTGAAGGTTTGTTACTTTCAACTTATCAATTCATCAAATATTTCAAGGATGAGAAAAAGAAAACAAATGCTCTGAAAGAACTAGTATTTCCAGCGGAAGTTACACAGAAAAAATTGGATGAATTAGCCGCAATGGCAAAAGCAGTTTTCTGGGCACGTGACCGTGTGAATGAACCTGTTTCACATTTAAACGCAACACAACTTAGCGAACACATTGTCGCTTTGGGCGATGAAGTTGGCTTCAATGTTCAAGTGCTTCAAAAATCACAGATTGAAGCGTTGAAAATGGGTGGAATTCTTGCTGTCAACCAAGGGTCAATTGACCCACCAACATTTACCATAGTTGAATACAAACCAGAAAAAGCAATCAACAAAAAACCAATTGTTTTAGTTGGTAAAGGTGTTGTTTACGATACTGGTGGATTGAGTTTAAAACCAACTCCAGGCTCAATGGATGTCATGAAATGTGACATGGCAGGAGCAGCTTGCATGGTTGGAGCAGTTTATTTGGCTGCAATTCAGAAATTAAAAGTGCATGTTATTGTATTAATTCCAGCAACGGATAATCGTCCCGGGATGAACGCTTATGCGCCAGGAGATGTCGTTACAATGTATGACGGAACAACGGTTGAAGTATTAAATACAGATGCAGAAGGACGAATGATTTTGGCTGATGCGTTGGCTTATTCTAATAAATACAAACCAGAATTGGTTATCGATGCAGCAACTTTAACAGGTGCAGCAGTAAAAGCTATCGGAACAAATGCATCCATCGTCATGGGTAATGCTGACGATAAATATTTTGATCTTCTTGAAAAAGCTGGAAATGAAACCCACGAACGTGTTGTTCGTTTTCCTTTTTGGGATGATTATGGAAAGGAAGTAAAATCCAAAATTGCAGATTTAAAAAACCTTGGTGGACCAAATGCAGGAATGATTACAGCAGGAAAGTTTTTGGAGCATTTCGTTAAATCACCTTATATTCACATGGATATTGCTGGTCCAGCTTGGTTGGATGGAAAAGAAGATTATAAAGGACAAGGTGGAACAGGGACTGGCGTTCGTTTATTATACAATTTTTTGAAGAAAATTAAATGATAGAAAAAGACAAAGAAAAGGAGAAGGAAGTCGGAAATCCAAATCCTATCAAGGTTGGAATTTCAATTGGTGATATCAATGGTATTGGTGCTGAAGTAATCATGAAATCTTTAAGTGATTCAAGGTTGTTGTTAGATTGTACGCCAATTATTTATGGGTCAACAAAGGTTTTCTCGCATTATAAAAAAATACTGGATGATCTGGAATTCAATTACCAATCTTGTCGAACAGCCGAAGAAGCACAAATACGAAAAGTAAATGTGGTAAACGTTTGGAACGATGAGGTAGAATTTCAATTGGGTCAAGCAACCGAAACGGGGGGGAAATATGCTTTTTTAGCATTGGAACAAGCAACGCAAGATTTAGCTTCAGGAAAAATTGATGTTTTAGTTACAGCTCCGATATCGAAAGAAGCAATGGCAAAATCAGGTTTTAAATTTCCTGGTCACACAGAGTATTTGGCTGATTTGTCTGGCGTTGATGATGCTTTAATGTTAATGGTTTCTGGAAATTTGAGAGTAGCACTAGTTACAACGCATATTGCTTTGAAAGATGTGAATTCCGCTTTGACCAAAGAAAAAATCTTGAATAAGATTAAAACGTTTGAAGCAAGTTTGAAAAAGGATTTTGGAATTTTGAAACCTAAAATTGCTGTCTTCGGATTGAATCCACATGCTGGTGAAAATGGTAAAATGGGAACGGAAGAACAAGAAATTATTTCCCCTGCAATTAATCAAGCAAAGGGAGAAGATATCTTAGCTTTTGGTCCTTATCCAGCTGATGGATTTTTTGGTTCAAATGCACGTTCACAATTTGACGGTATTTTAGCGATGTATCATGATCAAGGATTAGCTGCCTTCAAAGCGTTGGCTTTTGAAGATGGTGTGAATTACACAGCTGGTTTGCCAATTGTGCGCACATCGCCAGATCACGGAACTGCATTCGATATTGTGGGACAAAATAAAGCTTCAGAGCAATCTATGCGCAATGCGATTTATGTTGCAATGGATGTTTATAGAAATCAAAAGTTTTCGAAAGAGGTTTTTGCAAATCCTTTAGCGATAAGTCCAAAAGAAAAAAGAAGAAATAATAGCGACATAGAATAATTAGTTTTTTTCTGTCTTTGATGCTACAATAATTGATAAGGTAATTTATTGATAATTAATCGATTTCTTAAAAGTGTAGGGCTCCGCTTTGCCTCAAATTATCTTTTTCGCAAAAAAAACAAAAGATATGAACAATTTTACGTTTAAAATGCTACCTTTGCCCTCCAATTTTTGCTCAGCGTGAAGACGAAAAAAGAATATATTATTCCGTTTATAGGCTTGAAACTTGGATTTCATGAATTTGAATTTGAAATTCATGATGCGTTCTTTGAAGATAGAGAATACTCAATTATTCACAATGGCAATGTGGATGTGAAACTTGTATTTGAGAAAAAAGGAACCATGATGATTGGTGAATTTACAATCAAAGGAACAGTTTCAACACAATGTGATCGTTGTAATGATGCATACGAAGTCCCTGTTAATGGGCAGTATCGTTTGATTTACACCTTTGATACCGAGCCAAGTGATAATGAAACACTGGTTGTTTTACATCCAGATGATTATGAAATTAATTTGTATGATTCAATTTATGAATTAATTACTGTTTCACTTCCGTCACGTTTAGTTCATCCAAAAGGTGAATGTAACGAGGAAATGATGGAATTGTTGAGTAAATATATGCCTCAAAAATCAGAAAACTCAGAAGACGACGACGACGATGATTGGGACGATGAAGATTGGGATGACGATGAGGATGACGGTGATGATATGCCAATAAATCCAAGTATGTTTCCCCTTAAAAATTTGAATTAAAATAAAATAAATAAGTAAAATGGCACATCCTAAACGAAAAATATCGAGGACTAGACGTGACAAAGGAAGAACGCATAAGAATGCTGTTGCTCACAACATTGCAACATGTCCAACAACAGGACAACCGCATTTGTTCCACCATGCACACTGGCATGAAGGAAAACTTTATTATAAAGGTAGAGTTTTAGCAGAGAAAGAAGTAGCAATTTAATTATTGCTTTTACTTAATTTTCTTTCTTAATGAAGATTGGAATTGATGTTTTAGGCGGTGATTTTGCTCCGGAAGCAAATCTTTCGGGAGCAATACTTGCCAAAAAAGAACTTCCAAACGACGTAACAATCGTTTTATTAGGCGACAGAGATCAAATCTCTAGTGGCCTTTTGTCGTTAGGTGGAAATCTAGCTGATTTCGAAATTGTACATGCACCAGATTGTATTACGATGGAGGATCATCCGACAAGAGCAATTCCTCAAAAACCGAATAGTAGTATCGCTGTTGGATTTGATCTTCTTGCCAAAAAAGAAATTCAAGCTTTTGCAAGTACAGGAAATACAGGAGCAATGTTGGTTGGAGCTATCTATAAAATCAATACAATTCCTGGAGTGATTCGTCCTTGTATTACATCAACATTACCTCAAATAAATGGTTCAAAATCGATCCTTTTGGATGTTGGTTCAAATGCAGATTGTAAAGCAGATGTCTTGTATCAATTTGCTGTTTTGGGTGCTTTGTATGCTAAAAATGTATACGGTATCGACAATCCAAGAGTGGCCTTATTAAACATTGGAGAAGAAGAATCGAAAGGAAACCTGTTGACTTTAGCAGCTCATAAACTGATGGCCGATTCTGATGACATCAATTTTATTGGCAATATAGAAGGAAGAGATATTTTCTTTGGTAAAGCTGATGTTGTTGTTTGTGATGGATTCACAGGAAATGTGGTATTGAAAGAAGCTGAAGGAATTTATACGCTTATGAAAATGAGAGGAATTCAAGATGAGTATTTTGATAGATTTAATTATGAAAATTATGGCGGTACTCCAATCTTAGGAGTGAAAGGAAATGTGATTATTGGTCACGGAATTTCAAATTGTATTGCCGTTAAAAATATGATATTACATTCCTTCGAAGTTGCTCAATCGGGCTTAGCTTCTAAGGTAAATGAAGCATTTAGTTAATATGGGAAAGATTACAGCCGCAATTACAGGAGTTCAAGGTTATGTTCCTGAACACATTCTTACCAATGATGACCTAGCGGAAATTGTTGACACGTCGAATGAATGGATTTTATCTCGCACTGGGATTGAAGAAAGACGGATTATGAAAGATGGTGCTTCCTCAGATATGGCAGCTGCGGCAGTTTCACAATTGTTAGAAAAAAAAGGAATTGATCCTTTAGATATTGATTTAGTAATTTGTGGAACAGTAACACCTGATTATCCTTTTCCAAGTACATCGAATGTCGTTTGTGATAAAGTAGGGATGAAAAATGCTTGGGGTTACGATGTGATCGCAGCTTGTTCAGGCTTTATTTATTCTTTGGCTACAGGAGCACAATTCATTGAAACTGGTAAGTACAAAAAAGTATTGGTTATTGGTGTAGATAAAATGTCTTCAATAATTGATTACCAAGACCGCACAACATGTGTGATTTTTGGTGATGGAGCCGGTGTTGTATTATTAGAACCAAATGAGGAAGGATTAGGAGTTCTCGATTTTATATTAAAAGCTGATGGTGCTGGTAGAAATTATTTGATTCAACCGGCAGGAGGCTCTGCTAACCCACCAACTCATCAAACAATTGAAGATAGATTACATTACGTAAAGCAAGAAGGAAAGCAAGTTTTTAAATTTGCTGTTACGAACATGGCTGAAGTTTCTGCGGAAATCATGGAAAAAAATAATCTTTCCAGTGACGATGTTGATTGGTTAGTTCCTCATCAAGCCAATTTGAGAATCATTGATGCTACGGCTAATAGAATGGGACTTCCGAAGGAAAAAGTAATGATTAATATTCAAAAATACGGAAATACCACCGCAGGGACTTTACCTCTTTGTTTGTGGGATTACGAAAGTCAATTGAAAAAAGGAGACACGCTCATATTATCTGCTTTTGGTGGTGGATTTACATGGGGTGCAATTTATTTGAAATGGGCATATAATTCATAAAAAAAACTATTTTTACAATTATAAAATTTAAGAGATATGAATCTGCATGAAATACAAGATTTAATAAAATTTGTTGCTAAATCAGGGGTTAGTGAAGTTGAAATCGAGCAAAAAGATTTCAAAATTGTAATAAAAGCTGAAAATAAATCTAAAGGTAACGATCAACCTATTTATGTTCAAGCAAGTGCTCCAGCTCCAGCTGCTCTTCCAGTTGCATCAGCGCCAGTTGCAGCAGCGCCAATAGCAGCAGCTCCGGTTGATGAGAACTCAAATTATATCGTAGTAAAATCACCAATGATTGGAACTTTCTATCGTTCAAACGGTCCAGACAAAGAGCCTTTTATTAGTGTTGGTCAAATGGTTGGAAACGGTGATACAATTTGTATTATCGAAGCAATGAAATTATTCAACGAAATTGAATCTGAAGTTTCAGGTAAAATTGTAAAAGTATTGGTTGACGATGCTTCTCCAGTTGAATATGATCAACCATTATTCTTAGTAGATCCAGCTTAAAAAATTCAGAATTCAGAATTCGGAATTCATAATTCAAGAAGTATGTTCAAAAAAATATTAATAGCCAATAGAGGTGAAATAGCATTGCGTATTATTCGTACATGTAAAGAAATGGGAATTAAAACTGTTGCTGTTTATTCAACTGCCGACAAAGATAGTTTACCTGTTCGTTTTGCTGATGAAGCGGTATGTATTGGACCTCCTGTAAGTTCAAAATCATATTTATCAATTGCAAACATTATTGCTGCTGCAGAAATTACAAATGCAGATGCAATCCATCCTGGTTATGGCTTCCTTTCTGAAAACGAGAAATTTTCAAAAGTATGTCAGGAGCACGGAATTAAATTTATTGGTGCAACGCCAGAGCAAATTTCTGGAATGGGCGACAAAGCCAATGCGAAAGCAACAATGATAAAAGCTGGTGTTCCTTGCATTCCAGGGTCAGTTGGTCTTATTAAGGACATGGAAGATTGCATCAAGAATGCAAAGCAAGTTGTTTATCCTGTTATCCTAAAAGCAACTGCCGGTGGTGGAGGAAAAGGAATGCGTATTGTTTGGAAAGAAGAAGATTTGCAAGCTGCATGGGATTCTGCAAGACAAGAAGCGGGAGCTGCATTTGGAAATGATGGTTTGTACATGGAGAAATACATTGAAGAACCACGTCATATTGAAATTCAAATTGCAGGGGATCAATATGGAAATGCATGTCATTTATCTGAACGTGATTGCTCAATTCAACGTCGTCATCAAAAATTAGTAGAAGAAACTCCTTCACCTTTCATGACGGAAGAGTTAAGAGAGAAAATGGGTGAAGCAGCTATTAAAGCAGCAAAAGCTGTTAAATATGAAGGTGTAGGAACTGTAGAATTTTTAGTTGATAAAAACAGAGATTTCTATTTCATGGAAATGAATACACGTATTCAAGTCGAGCACACAATCACTGAAGAAGTTATTGATTACGATTTAATCAAAGAGCAAATCAAATTGGCTGCTGGAGAAAAAATCTCAGGAAAAAATTATTATCCGCATTTACATGCTATCCAATGCCGCATTAACGCAGAAGATCCATTTAATGATTTCCGCCCTTCACCAGGGAAAATTACTTCTTACCATTCACCAGGTGGACACGGTGTTCGTATCGACACGCATGCATACGCTGGATACACGATTCCATCGAATTATGACTCAATGATAGGAAAGTTAATTTGCGTTGCTCAAACACGTGAAGAAGCGATTCTTAAAATGAAGCGAGCATTAGATGAATACATTATTGAAGGTGTAAAAACAACAATTCCTTTCCATCAGAAATTAATGGATAACCCAGATTTCAGAAAAGGGAATTTTACTACTAAGTTCATGGAAACATTTGAATTTTAATTAATAGACTATATTTTTTTCTTAAGCCGATTCTTTAGAGTCGGCTTTTTTATTTATTCCCCTCCACCGGAGGGGTGTCAGCCAAAGGCTGACGGGGTGGAAATTATTGAAGACAATTTTATTGTCTTCAATAATTTTAATCAGCAATAGCTGATATCTGTTATTCCACCTCTTCTTACCCCATTGAATAATTTTCAATAATATATTTCTCCAATTCCTTCAACACACAACCCAATCTATACTTAATATCCCCTGTACTTATTCGATAAACTTTTAACCCCATACTTTCTAAATAATTTTGCCTTTTGCGGTCGTATACTTCTTTCCCGATATGACTAGAGCCATCAATTTCAATAATTAATCGTAACCGTTTGACATAAAAATCTACAATATAGTTCCCAATTACTTTTTGTCTATCAAAATCAATTTGGTGAAACCTTCCTTTTGTTACTTGCATCCAAAAAAGAACTTCGGGTAGATTTCGGGCTTGTCTCAGTTCTCTCGCTCTTTTTAATAGTTCAGCGTTTTGAGGTAATTCTTGGATGATGGGTGACTTAAGTACAGATCCTTTTATACGCATGGTTTTCGTGTATAAAGATCTAGGATCAAGGACCAAAGAAAAATTTTGGGGAGCATATGTGTCAACGGCGCTTTGCTGGTTTATAATATTACCCACCCCGTCAGACTGCGGCTGACACCCCTCCGGTGGAGGGGAATGTTTGAATGATGTATATATCACGTGTTTATATAAAAATTGCTTTATTGAATTTAAGGAAAAATATTGGTTATATCCTTTATTTTTGTAAAAAAAAACCGGCACTTCGACAAGCTCAGTGACCGGTTTAAAATAGAATATTAAATTGGCTTATAACCCCAACAACACTGCGTAAGGATCTTTCGCTCCAAACAGCATTCTTTCAGGATTTTCTAACATTTCTTTTACTTTTACCAAGAATCCAACTGATTCCTTTCCATCGATGATTCTATGGTCATAAGAAAGCGCCACGTACATAATTGGTCGGATTTCAACTTTGCCATTGATTGCAACTGGACGCTCAACAATGTTGTGCATTCCTAAAATAGCAGATTGAGGAGGATTGATAATTGGTGTAGATAACATAGAACCAAATACTCCACCATTTGTGATAGTGAACGTTCCACCAGTCATGTCGTCTGGAGTGATTTTTCCATCTCTGGCTTTAATGGCAAGGCGTTTAATTTCACGTTCAATTTCAGCCAACGACATTTGTTCTGCATTTCTAACAACAGGAACCATTAATCCTTTTGGTGAAGAAACGGCAATTCCTATATCTGCATAATTGTGCAAAATCATTTCGTTTCCTTCAATTTGTCCATTAACAGAAGGGAATAAATTTAATGCTTCAGTAACTGCTTTTGTAAAGAATGACATGAATCCTAAATTCACTTCATGGTGTTTAGCAAAAGCATCTTTGTATTTAGCGCGAAGATCCATGATTGGTTTCATATCTACTTCGTTGAAAGTAGTCAACATCGCTGTTTCATTTTTAACAGCAACCAAACGTTCTGCAATCTTTCGACGCATCATAGACATTTTCTCACGAGATTGATCACGTGTACCGCCCCAACCTTGCGCATCTGTTGCGGAAAAACCAGCAGACATTGCCGCAACAACATCTTGTTTCGTTATTCTACCATCTTTACCAGTGCCATTCAATTGATTTGCTGAAACGCCATTTTCAGACATTATTTTTGCAGCAGCAATTGATGGAGTTCCTGAAGCATATGAAACTTCTTTTTTAATTGGATCTGGATTTGGGGCCGCTGCTTTTTCAGCAACCGGAGCAACTGCCGCTTTAACTTCTTCGGCCCCTGAGCCTATCGAAGGGGTCGTAGGGGTCGAAGTGGCAGGTCGTTCAGCAGATGTGTCAATTAAACACACAACTTGCCCAACTTTTACTACATCTCCTTCAGCAGCTTTAAATGTTATGATCCCACTATCTTCAGCAGGAAGTTCTAATGTTGCTTTATCAGAATCAACTTCGGCAATTGCCTGATCTTTCTCCACATAATCACCATCAGCAACAAGCCATTGTGCAATTTCCACTTCAGAGATTGATTCTCCTGGACTTGGTACTTTCATTTCTAATACTGACATAGTCGTCTATTTTAAAATTTTATAGCTAATTATTAAGCTTTAACTTTTGCATAATGGAATAGATCCGCAAACAATTGCTTTAACCTTTTCTCATGTAACTTTTTAGATCCTTCAGCAGATGCAGCTGTTCCAGGACGACAAACACCAATAAATGGAATGTTTCTCATCGACATAGCAATGTATGTCCAAGCACCCATATTTGAAGGCTCTTCTTGTGCCCAAAGGATGTTAGTTACATTTTTATATTTCGCTATGATTGCATCAATTTGTGTCTTTGGTAAAGGATAAATTTGTTCTAAACGAACGAATGCCATGTTGTCAACTCCCATTTCAGCAGCCTTTTCAGACATTTCGTAGTAGAATTTACCTGAACAAAAAACAAGTGTATCAATGTTCGCAACTATTGCTTTTGGATCATCAATTACTTCTTGGAAACAACCCTTAGCCATTTCATCTAAAGATGATACAGCACTTGGATAACGCAATAACATTTTAGGAGAAAATACAATAAGCGGTTTTCTAAAATCACGTTTCAATTGACGACGTAATAAGTGAAAATGATTTGCAGGAGTTGAAGTATTTACAATCTGCATATTGTTATCTGCACATTGTTGTAAAAAACGCTCCATTCTTCCACTTGAATGTTCTGCTCCTTGACCTTCATAACCATGTGGTAAAAGCATAACTAAACCACTTTGAGTAGCCCATTTATCTTCTCCAGCAGAAATAAACTGGTCAATCATAATCTGAGCACCATTAAAGAAATCACCAAATTGCGCTTCCCATATAGTTAATGCTTTAGGAGTTGCTAATGAATAACCATATTCAAATCCTAAAACACCGTACTCTGATAAGTGCGAATTGTAAATAGAGAATTTTGCTTGCTTATCAGAAAGCATGTTCAACGTTTCGATTTCTTCTTCTGTATCTTCTGTTTTTATAACAGCGTGACGGTGAGAAAAAGTACCTCGTTCAACATCTTGTCCAGAAATACGAACAGGATGTCCTTCATCTAATAATGTTGCGTATGCTAACATTTCAGCAGAACCCCAATCTAATTTATCTGTTTTGATTGCATTCAAACGGTCTTCAAATATTTTAGCGATTTTTCTAAAATATTTTTTCCCTTCTGGTAAAGTAGAAAGCTTAATTCCTAGCTCCAGCAATTTCTTTTTGTCAACGCCGGTTTCAGGAGATTTTTCAAAATCAATTGATTTTCCATGTCGGAAACCTTCCCATGTTTGACTTAAAAAATCGTGCACTAAAGCCTTGTCATTTTGATGGGAAATATCAAACTCAAGTTCTAAATAGTCGTTATAATCGGATTCAACTTGTTTTGCTTCAGCACTTGTCATAACACCTTCAGCTTCCAATTGAGAGAAATAAATTTCTTTTGGATTTGGGTGTTTTGCAATTAAGTTATATAAGTTTGGTTGCGTAAATTTCGGTTCGTCACCTTCATTATGACCATATTTTCTATAGCAAAGTAAATCTATGAAGATATCACGGTTGAACTTTTGACGGTATTCCATCGCAATTTCAATCGTTTGAACAACCGCTTCGATATCATCGCCATTCACATGAAAAACAGGACAAAGTGTCGTTTTAGCAACATCTGTACAATAAGTCGAAGATCTTCCATCCAAATAATTTGTTGTAAATCCTACTTGGTTGTTTACAACAATGTGCACAGTTCCACCAGCTCTATATCCATCTAGCTGTGCCATTTGAATGGTTTCGTATACAATTCCTTGACCAGCAATTGCAGCATCACCGTGAATTAAAACAGGACAGATTTTACTTTCGTCGTGAAGAATATGATCAACTTTCGCTCTTGCAATTCCTTCAACGACAGTGTTAACAGCCTCTAAGTGAGATGGATTTGGAGAAAGTGTTAAACCAATTTTTTTCCCGTTTGCTAATGTTACATTGGAGGTAAAACCTTGATGGTATTTAACATCACCATCAAAATATTCTATTGAATCGAACTCTTTTCCTTCAAATTCAGCAAAAATATCTTTCGGTCTTTTTTCAAAAATGTTAGTTAGTGTGTTTAATCTTCCCCGGTGTGACATTCCCATTACGAAATATTCAACTCCTAATTCAGATCCTTTTTGAACTAATGCATCCAAGGCTGGAATTAATGCTTCACCACCTTCAATTGAAAAACGTTTTTGACCAACGAATTTTTTACCTAAAAAAGCTTCAAAATTAGACGCTTGATTTAGTTTTTTGTAAATATTTAATTTGCGTTCTTTATCAAAAACAGGTCGATTTTTAATCTCAATTTTATTTTTGAACCAATCAATTCTATCTGGGTCACGCATATAGACGTATTCGATACCAATTGATTGACAATAAGTCAATTCTAAATGATGAATAATATCACCTAAAGAAGCTGCACCAATTCCAATTTCTTCTCCAGCTTGGAAAACGGAATTAATATCAGAAATATCTAATCCGAAATTTTCTATATCTAAAGTAGGGGAGTATTTTCTGCGTTCGCGAACAGGATTCGTCTTCGTAAATAAATGACCACGGTTTCTATAACCATTAATCAAATTAATTACTTTGAATTCTTTTTGAAAATTTTCAGGGATATCTCCACCATCTTCATAATTTGTTCTAGCAAAATCGAAGCCTTCAAAGAATTTCTTCCAGCCAATATCAACACTTTCAGGGTCTTGCTGATACATTTTGTAAAGATGATCAATAGCCGTCACGTCTGCATTCCCAACATAAGATACTTTATCCATGGTATTTTTACTCATTTACGGAATAACAAATTTAGACAAATTCCCCAATGGAAGCCGTTAAAATGTGGAAATAATTTGCTTGAAAACGGTTATTAAAGTTTAAAGTATTATGAAAAAGACCTAAAAATCACTTGTAAGAAGTGAACTTTTTTATTAAATTCAAGAGAGTTAGTTAAATTATAGAACAATGAATGAACAAACAATACAAGAAAAAATACACACGATTAGAGGATTAAAAGTCATGATGGACTATGATTTAGCTGAGTTGTATGAAACAGAAACGCGAATATTAAAACAAAGTGTTAGAAGAAATATAAATAGGTTTCCGATAGATTTCATGTTTATGCTAACAAAAGAAGAATATTCGTTTCTAAGATCACAATTTGTGATCTTAGAAGGAGGAAAAGGAAGACATTCTAAATTTTTACCATTTGCATTTACTGAACAAGGTGTTGCAATGCTAAGTTCAGTAATTCATTCAGAAAAGGCTGTCGCTATAAATATTTCAATCATGCGGACATTTGTAAATATTAGGCAATATGCACTATCTTATCAAGAATTGAATGAAAAACTTAAAGAATTAGATGGTAAATTTTCAGATGTTTATGCTGTGATAAATTTTCTGTTAGAAAAAGATAAAAAGCAACAAAATCAAGATACAAGACAAAAAATTGGGTTTAATACCAAGTCATCTGTTATTTTGCCGGGATAATTTTATTGGTGTTATGCCGATATAGTGCGCTATCGATATCTATCGGTAAGCAAAACTCAATCGGTATAAGAGCTAAATTTCATTCTCAAATACACTTTATAAGCTTCTCGATAAAGTACTTTGTGCGCTAATTCTTGAACAAAATTTGGTTGAGTAGTTAAGTGAAGAAAGTCTTTTTCTGCTACATCAATTGTATACAATAACTGCAATAAACGTGTTTCACCTTGCTTCATTATTTCAACAAGTGGATTTGCAATTTGTGCTTCAATTTCTTCCTTAGAGAATGGGTTGGTTTCAAATGAATCCGTAAAAAACAAATTGAATTTTGCGAAATCCTTTGAAATTTGTTGTTGTGTTTTTAAAACAAATGCTTCATTATTGAAATAATTTTGAAGCTCAGCATAACTTTTCAATTCTTCCATATACAATTAGCAATTAGCAACTAGCAACTAGCAACTAGCAACTAGCAATTAAATCAATGTATTCCACAACCAGCTTCAAATCCTTTTTCAGGCGACATAAAGCTTAAGTTTCCATCTGCATCTTCAGCCATTAAAATCATTCCTTTTGATTCTATTCCTTTGATTTTTCGAGGAGCTAAATTCATCAAAACCTGAACAGTTTTACCAATGATTTCTTCTGGCGAATAATGTTCAGCAATTCCAGAAACGATTGTTCTTTTGTCCAATCCTGTATCAACAAGTAATTTCAATAATTTATCTGCTTTTTCAACTTTTTCGGCTTCAAGAATAGTTCCTAAACGAATATCCATTTTTGTGAAATCATCAAATGTTACCTCTTCTTTTTGAACCTCAAATTTTGATTCCATATTATCTGTATTTTTCAATTTATTCACTTCCTCGTCAACCAAAGAGTCTTCTATTTTTTGGAATAAGATTTCTGGAGTATTTGTTTGATCTCCAACTTTCATCAAATCTCCATTCCCTGCATCTTCCCAATTTGTACTTTTAAAATTTAAGAAATTAGATAATTTAGCTGCTGTCGCTGGTAAAAATGGTTGCAAAACCACACTTAGATTGGCTGTGATTTGAAGCGCAATATTCATCACTGTCTCAACTCTTTTAGGATCAATTTTTACAACTTTCCAAGGTTCTTGATCTGCCAAATATTTATTCCCAAGTCGTGCCAAATTCATCGCTTCTGCTTGCGCATCACGCAATTTGTATGCATAAACGAGTTTGCTAATTCGTTTAGGAATTTCGTTTATTTCAGCCAAAACGAGTTGATCTTCTTCTGTCAATTCACCTCGTTCAGGAACTTTTCCCTCGTAATATTTTTGAGTCAAAACCAAAGCGCGATTCACAAAATTTCCAAGAATATCGGCTAATTCACTGTTGATTCGAGTTTGGTATTCTTTCCAAGTAAATTCTGAATCTTTTGTTTCCGGAGCGATAGATGTCAAAACATATTTCAATTCATCTTCTCTTCCTGGATATGCTTCTAAATATTCATGTAACCAAACTGCCCAATTTCTTGAAGTCGAAAATTTATCTCCTTCTAAGTTCAAAAATTCATAAGCCGGAACATTGTCTGGCAAAATTAAATTACCGTGATCTTTCAATAAAATTGGAAATATAACTGCATGAAAAACAATGTTATCTTTTCCAATAAAATGAATCAGTTTTCTATCTCCAGTCCAATAATCTTCCCAATTCTTATTGTTGTCTAATGCATATTGTTTTGTAGCTGAAATGTAACCAATCGGTGCATCCAACCATACATATAATACTTTTCCTTCGGCATTTGGAAGCGGAACTTTTACTCCCCAATCCAAGTCACGGGTCATTGCTCTAGAGTGCAAACCTCCATCTATCCATGACATGCATTGTCCAATTACTTGGTTTCTCCAAGGCTTTGGATCATGTTGTTGAATTCCATCTAATTTACCTTCTTTTATCCATTCTCTCAACCAATCTTCATGATTCGCCATTGGTAAATACCAATGTGAAGTGGTTCTTAAAACTGGTGTCTTTCCGCTTAAAGTAGAAGTTGGATTGATCAATTCTGTTGGACTTAAATCACTCCCACATTTTTCACATTGATCTCCGTAAGCACTTGGATTTTGACACTTAGGACATTCACCAGTAATATATCTATCTGCTAAAAATTGTTCGTATTCTTCGTCGTAATATTGTTCGGATGTTTCTTCTGTAAATTTCCCTTTTTCATATAATTTTAAAAAGAAATCTTGTGATGTTTTATGGTGAATTTCAGACGATGTTCGGTGAAAAATATCAAATGAAATATCGAAATCTGTAAAAGCTTTACTAATGATAGAGTTGTATTTATCTACAATTTCTTGTGGTGTTATTCCTTCTTTTTTTGCACGTAATGTAATTGCTGCTCCATGTTCATCGCTACCGCATATAAATGCAACATCGTGATTGTTCATTCTTAAAAAGCGCACAAAAATATCGGCAGGAAGATAAACACCTGCAACATGACCTAAATGTAAAGGTCCATTTGCATAAGGAAGTGCTGCAGTAACGGTATATTTTGCTTTTGACATCGTGATAATTCAATTGAAAAAGCAAAGATACAGAGAATTCAGGATTTTGAATTCAGGATTTCTAAAGATTGTTAAATAAGTCGGGAATTATCTATTATATTTTACAATCCAATTGAACTTCCTTTTCAATAAATCGAATATCAAAAGTTTCTAATTCTCTTAAAATCGGATTGTAAACTTCAGGTTGAATTGGAAGTGTAACACCTTTTATTGTTAAATCGCCGTTTAAAATCATTTTTGATGCAATTGCAACTGGTAATCCAACGGTATTTGACATTGATGTGAATGTGTGGTCTTCCCCAATATTTACCATAGAGGAAGTGATTGAATGATGTTCTCCAAGAAATTCATATTCAAATTCATGGTACATGACAAGCATATCTTTATCGGCTGGTTCTAATACCCATTTACCAACAAGTATTTTTTCCAACATTTGCGCTGGTGAAGCGTCACTAACTCCAAGTGGAGTAGTACTTTCAAAAATCCCTAACCATTCAAATTTTTCATAAAGATTATGTCTATCTTCTCGTAAAAAATCTTTGAATTTGTCTTCAACAGATCGATATGGTCTATAGGGTAAAAATGCATTTAAAAAAGATCTTGGAGTTAAAAATTCGGAATTCTCCATTTTATAAGAATTATCTGTCATTCCTAATTCAATAAAGACATTCCATGCTTGACAAAAACCAGGTCGACGTAAAGTTCCCCTGAAAATTGTTGGAATCGTTTCTAAGCCGTATGTTTTTCTATAGGAAAGTGAATCACGATTAGCATAACCATCAAATTCACCATACCCTTCTATTCCAGTGGTGAATAAGCGACCAAACAATCGATTATAAGGAATGTATTTGTATTCGTTATGATCTATAAAACAAGATGCACCTCCTTGTCCAGCAAGTACGACATTTCTTGGGTTCCAAGTAAATTTATAATTCCAAGGATTGTTATCACTTTCTGGCGCCAATAATCCTCCGCAAAAGGATTTGAACGATGTAACTATTGCACCTTTCGCTTGAATTGCATGAATGATTTTCATTGCACTCATGTGATCAATTCCTGGATCAACACCAATCTCATTCATGATGATTATTCCCGATGCTTTTGCTTGTTCATCTAATTCTTTCATTTCTTCCGAAATATAAGAAGGTGTAATGAGGTTCGTTTTCAAAGCTATACAATCCTTTGCTACATCCACATGAAAACGAGCAGGGAGCATCGAAATAACAAGATCAGCTTTCTCTATTTCTGGTTGACGTTCTAAAGAATCTAACGCATTAAAGGATAAAGCAATAGCATTTGGATGACCGTTTATTTTTCTGTTAACGAGATCTAAATCTTGGTCGACAATTCTTATTTTCCAATTATAAGTATTAGAATTTTCTAATAAATATCGAATCAAAGACGATGCTGAAAGTCCAGCACCTAGAATTAATATTGTTTTCATATTCACGTTAACTTAACATCACAAATGTAACAATTGCAAATCAAAAGTGCATTGTTAGAAAATGTATATTTTCTAGTGAATTTGTTAAATTAACAACAATTAAATCGTTTTGAAGTTGTTAGCTTTGATTAACATTAAATTTTCTATTTTTACATGCTAAATTTTTATTGAATATGGGAAGAGCATTTGAATACCGAAGAGCAACCAAAGAAAAACGTTGGGACAAAATGTCCAAATTGTTTCCGAAATTAGGGAAAGCCATTACGATGGCTGCTAAAGAAGGTGGTGATGATCCTGCAACTAATGCGAAACTGCGAACGGCTATTCAGAATGCAAAGTCTGAAAATATGCCAAAAGATAATATTGAAGCTGCTGTCAAAAGAGCAGCTCAAAAAGATATTAGTTCTTTTACTGAAGTGCTATACGAAGGTAAAGGTTTACACGGTGTTCTTGTAATTGTAGAATGTGCAACGGATAATTCAACGAGAACAATTGCAAATGTAAAGTCATATTTCAATAAATCTGGAGGAAGTGTTGTTCCAAATGGTCAATTAGAATTTATGTTTAATCGTAAAGCAGTTTTTGAAATTAATAAAACAGATACGATTGATCCCGAAGAATTGGAATTAGAATTAATCGACGCTGGTTGCGAAGAAATTGAAGTAGTGGACGATAAAATTTTCGTTTATGGGGATTATACATCCTTTGGAACACTTTCAAAAGGATTGGAAGATTTGAATATTGAGGTTCAAAAATCGAATCTACAGAGAATTCCAACTTCACCTATTGAATTAACTGAAGAACAATTAGCAGATATTGAAAAAATGCTTGACAAAATTGAAGACGATGATGATATTCAGCAAGTATTTACAAATATTGCTTAAAACAACATTGTTTGAGTAAAATTTAAAATAAATGCGCCATTTATGAGTTATTGTTGCGCAATAACAGTTTAATTACACTTTACTTATGGTTTTAACGTTTCGGAAATTAGTTGTCATCTTTTTGCTTTTGTTAATAGCAGGATCGTGTTCCACTGAAAAAAATACGTTAGTAAACCGCTCTTTTCATGGTTTAACAGCTCATTATAACGGCTATTTTAATGCGACAGAATTGATAAGTCAATCAATGACATCTTTCCGTGGGTCAAAACAAGAGGATTATTATTCAATTTTAGCTATTGATCCATTACCGAATGAGGAACAAGTTGTTGGGCTATATCCAGCTATTGATACCGCAATTGTTAAATGTACAAAGGTTATTCAGCGTCATAGCATGCCGAGTAACGATAAGCCTTCCCAAAAAAAAGAAGAACATAATCGATGGATTGATGAAAATTGGACTACGATAGGTATTGCTAGTTTTTACAGGAGGGATTATGAAGCGGCAATGAAAAGTTTCATGTTCGTGAAAAAGTTTTATTCTAACGATCCTTCTATTTACATTGGGGAATTGTGGATGGCAAAGACGAATATTGAAATGGGAAAGCTTACTGAAGCTGGGTTTAATATCGCCAATTTAGATAAAGCAATCGAAAATCAAGAGGCCGGAACTGAAAAAACGAAAGCAGCAAAGAAAAAATCCTCCAAAAAGGACAAAAAAGAAGAAGCTGTAGCAACAGTTCCAAAATCAATCCGTTTTGATTTTGAAAAAACAAAAGCAGAATATGCTTTAAGAAAACAAAACCCTCAAGATGCAATAAAATACCTTGATGCGTCTTTGAAATTTGCTAAAAAGAAAATAGATAAATCCAGAGTACATTTTGTGATGGCGCAATTGTATGAATCAATTGGTAACCGTGAAGCTGCAAAAGAACATTATAGCGCAACCTTGAAATATACTGCTCCTTATGAAATGCATTTTAATGCACGATTGAAACGCGCTTTTATGGGAGGCGATGAGAAAGTTAGAAAGGAGCTATTGAAAATGTTGCGTGATGCTAAAAATTCGGCATACAAAGACCAAATTTATTATGCTTTGGCGGATATCGAATTGCAAAAGAATAACAAACCCCAGGCAATTGAATATTTGACGCAATCTGCTTTTTACTCAGTATCCAATACTCGGCAAAAAGGAATGTCCTATGAAAAACTGGGAAATATGTCTTTCGCAGACAGAGATTATGTTAAAGCTCAGAAATATTATGACTCGTGTGCCACTGTGATTGCAGATGATTACCCAAACGCAGAAGGTGTTAGAAATAAAGCATTAAAATTGGCGGATCTTGTGGCAGCAGTCGAAACTGCTAATTTTGAGGATAGTGTGCAACGAATTGCTCAATTATCAGATGAGGATCGCATCAAATTTATTGAAAATGTAATTAAGCAAAAGAAAGCAGATGAGGCTAATAGGAAGAAAAGAGAAGCTGAACGCTTGAGAGAATTACAACAAAATCAAAATAATTTCGCTGATAACGGCGGTAATGGAAGTAAATGGTATTTTAATAATGCCAAAACAAGAGGTGATGGATTTGATGAGTTCCGAAAATTATGGGGCACAAGAGAAAATGAAGATAATTGGCGCCGCACAGATAAAACTGCACTATTTACAATTACGGAAGATGTGGAGGATTCATTGGTAATAGAGGATAATAATGTTGTTGAAGTGATAGAAGATACTTTAAGCGTTGAATTACTCTTGAAGAATATTCCACTTACAGATTCTTCTCTTATTGCATCAAATGGTAGATTGTTAGAAGCCTTATATAACGCTGGAATTATTTATAAAGAACAATTAAATGAGCTGGATTTGGCTAAAACTCAATTTAATGCTGTTCGATCAAAAAATATAGAAGGGCTTTATGATATGTCTTCAGCATATCAACTATTCAAAATTTTTGATGGAACAAATCCTGATGGTGCCTTGGAAAATAAAAATCATATTCTTACTAAATACCCAGACTCAGATTACGCCAATTATTTAAGAGATCCAGATTTCTTTGTAAAAAGAAAAGAAAGAGAAGCGCTGGCTGAACAGGAATACATTGTAATCTTAGAACGTTATAATAAAGGATTGTATTTTCCAGTTATGGCAAAAGCTGATTTTGTGATTGACAATGAAAAAGACAATAAATACAGAGCTAAATACATGTTATTAAAAGCAATGTGTATTGGACAAACAACTGATAACAAGCAAGAGTTATTGCCAACATTGAATCAGCTAATTTCAGAATATCCCAAAACGGATGAAGAGGCAAGAGCCAAGGAAATGATTGAGATTATTCAAAATGGTTATTCTAAAAACGTCATTTCAGATTTCACAGATAAAACACCGTATACGTTCAGTGATGAAATTGAACAATGGGTGATTGTGTTTTTAAGTAAAGCAGAAAGTTCAACAACTGGAAAATCGAAAGTGTCCGATTTTAATAGAGAATTCTTTAGTCGAGATAAATTGAAAGTAAGTTCAAAAATTTATGGTGAAGACCAAAGCATCATCTTGATTCAAGAATTTAAAAACGATATGAAAGCAGCTGAATACGTAAGAACATTCAAAGCAACAAGAAAGTATTTGTTGGAAATGCAAAAATCAAAAATTTTAATCATTACTCAGGAAAATATGAAAATTCTGTTTGAAACAAAAAAATTGGCAGAATATGAGATTTTTTATGATGAATATTACTAAGCATGTTGAAGAGAAAAGAAAAAACACAATTTGAAGGTCCAGATAGATTGAATCGAATTGTTGAAGGAACAAAAATAATAGGGGACTTAATTTCGGAATCGAACATTCGGATTGATGGTGAAGTAATTGGAAATATTACAACATCTTCGAAAGTTGTAATTGGCGAAAATGGTTTTTTAAAAGGGAATTTGAATTGTCAAGAAGCCGATATTGAAGGGAAAATTGATGGTAAATTGGAAATTGAAGGGTTATTAATTTTACGCGATCAAGCGAAAGTTAATGGCGATATTCACACCGTTAAATTACATATCGAAGAAGGCGCATTTTTCTTAGGAGCTTGTAAAATGATTACTGGATCAAATAACGTGTTTAAATCTTCAAGTTTGGCGCAAGAGAATGAAATAGATGACGTAATCTATTAATTCGTGGAGCCATCAAATTCAAAAAAAAATCAATCAAAATTTGTACGTTTTTCTTCGTTAGGCATCCAAATGGGCGCAATAATCGCTCTTTTTACATGGTTGGGAACGTATTTAGACGCAAGATATAATTCAAAAACACCTTGGTGGACAATTGGACTATCGCTTTTTGGAGTACTAACGTCACTTGTAATCGTGATAAGAGAAGTTATAAAAATGGGAAATGAAGATGAATAAAACAAAAAAATACGCAGTACAATTTATTACGTTCATGTTTGTCTCTTTTTTGATTTATCTAAGTATGGTTTATTCTGGCATACTATTAATTGATAAAAAAACATCAATTTATATCGTTGCTACATGCGCAGGTATTTTTTTAATTGGAACTCTTATAATTGCCCCAGGACTCAATAAAAACGCGGAAGACTTTACACTTAGGTTTTTATTGTTAACAACAGTGCAGATGTTAATTGTGTTTTTTATTGTTGGTATAATGGCCTTTAAACAAATTGATCATGTCAGAATAATTGGTTTTCATTTGCTGGCTATCGTTGTTGTACTTCTTTTTCTTCAATCTTATCTTTTAGTGAAAATCAATAATAAAATCAGCTGAATATTATATATAAAACTGAATTTCAAATCCATTTTTTCTTTTTTTTAACTATAATATTTCCGTTCAATCAAAATCTTCTAATTGTTATAATTTTTCTTTATTGTTTTAACTTGTTTTTTTATAAAGTTTACTTAACTTTGCCGAAAATTTGAGACTTTTAAACAAGAAAATCATCTGAAATGTCATTAAAAAACAGATTAAACTTTTTATACATAATTCTTATTGCAATTCTGCCTTTAAGTAACGTTTTTGCTGCAGGAAAGAATAATTCTGAATTAAAAAATGATGATAAAAAAAGTCATGAAAAAGAGTTTGACGTTAGTGAAATGATCATGCACCACATTAAAGATGCACATGAATGGCATTTGTGGGGGCCAGAGCATGGAGGGACTGCCGTTTATCTTCCTATTATTCTTCTTGATAATGGCTTGAAAACTTTTTCTTCCAAGAATTTTTACGATGGAATATCTAAAACAACTGTTGATAAAATAACCAATGCGTCAGTTGATTACTTAATTGGTGTTGGCCCTGCTGCTGAATACGCAATGTTTCATGAGAAAATTTACAAATTAAACAATGGTGAATTAACTTTTGAAGATGGGCATGTCCATGGAAGTATTAAACCATGGGATTTTTCAATAACAAAAAATGTGTTGTCTTTATTTTTTGGCGCTACATTAATTTTGGTTATCATGTTTAGTGTTGCTAAATTTTACAAAAGGAATGGGGCTGTTGCTCCTAAAGGATTAGCTAAGTTTTTAGAGCCATTGGTTGTTTTTGTAAGAGATGATATTGCAAAAGCAAACATTGCAGATGGTAAACACACAAAATACCTTCCTTACTTATTGACAATTTTCTTCTTTATTCTTTTCAATAATTTCTTGGGGTTAATTCCAATTTTACCTGGTGGAGCAAATCTTACCGGTAATATTACAGTAACACTGTTTTTGTCAGTATGTACTTTGATTATTACTTTAGCATCTTCAAATAAAAATTATTGGAAACACATTTTTGCAACTCCTGGAGTTCCAATTGCATTGTTGCCAATTATGATTCCAATTGAAATGGTTGGAATTTTTACAAAGCCTTTTGCCTTAATGATTCGTTTGTTCGCTAATATGACAGCGGGACACATTATTATTTTGGCATTGATTTCTATCATTTTTATAAACCAAAATGCCGCTTGGGGAGCTTTATCTGTTCCTATGGCATTGTTTATATCTGTTTTAGAATTGTTGGTGGCTTTCTTACAAGCGTATCTATTTGCAATGCTTTCTGCGTTGTTTATCGGTGCAGCACTTGAAGAAGCACATCATTAATAAATAGTAACTTTATAATACAAATAGTTATGTACGGAAGTATAGCAGCAATTGGAGCAGGTTTAGCAGTTCTAGGAGCAGGAATCGGTATCGGAAGAATCGGTGGATCTGCAGTAGAAGGAATTGCACGTAACCCTGAAGCTTCAGGAAAAATTACAACAACAATGATTATTGCAGCAGCACTTATTGAAGGTGTTGCACTTTTCGGAGTCGTTATTGGTCTACTAGGTGGAGCAAAGTAATTAAAAAATCATTGCTTTAACGGTTGGTTAAGGCAATGATTTATTTTTTTGAAAACAGTTTAATAAAAATAAAATGGATTTAATAATACCAGATTTCGGTCTTTTGTTTTGGACAGGTTTAGTGTTCATCTGTTTATTGTTCGTGCTAACAAAATTCATTTGGAAGCCAATTTTAAGTGCTGTAAACGAACGTGAAGAAAAAATCACTGAAGCATTAGAACTTGCTGTAAAGACAAAAGCTGAAATGCAAACGTTGCAAGCTGAAAATCAAAATATTTTGAAAGAAGCGCGTGCAGAAAGAGATTCAATAGTGAAAGAAGCGAAAGAAATAGCTTCTAAAATGGTTGCTGATGCGAAGGACAATGCAAAGAAAGAATCTGAAAAGGTTGTTGTTGCGGCGCGTCAAACGATTGAAGCAGAAAAATCTGCTGCTATCGCAGAATTGAAATCGCAAGTAGCGACACTTTCTATCGAGATTGCAGAAAAAGTTGTTCGTGGTGAATTGGATTCAAGCGATAAGCAAAAAGCGTTAGCAGAGAAATTAGTTGGTGACATTAATCTGAACTAATTAGCGAAGATGAAAAGTACTAAAGCAGCATCTAGATACGCTAAAGCAATTCTTGAATTGGCTATCGAGCAAAATGTGTTGGATCAAGTCGCTGGTGATATGAATTATATTGTTGAAGTGAATGGCGAAACGAAAGATTTTCAAGTTTTGTTGAGCTCTCCAGTTATTAATCCAGATAGAAAACTAGCAATCTTTAATGAATTGTTTGGACAATTTGAAAAATTGTCGATGATGTTCATTGATTTGATTACGAGAAATAGAAGAGAATACATGTTAGTTGAGATTGCACAATCATTTAGTACGCAATTGAAAGCATACCGTGGCATTGTTCCAATAACACTTATTTCAGCTGTTCAATTGGATAGCGTAACAAAAGAAAAGATTTTTGATAAAGTTAGAGCTTCAGTTACTGGAGTTTTAGAAATAAACGAGATAATCGATCCATCTTTAATAGGTGGGTTTATCATACGAATGGATGACAAGCAAATTGATGCTTCAATCTCAAGTCAATTAAGTAATTTAAAACAACGTTTAACAAGATAATCACAACTAAGTGAAATCAACGTAAAACAACACAACATGGCAGATATAAAACCAGCAGAAGTTTCTGCAATTTTAAGAGAGCAGTTATCAGGATTTCGTTCGGAAGCTGAACTTCAAGAAGTAGGTACCGTTCTACAAGTAGGAGATGGTATTGCACGTATTTACGGTTTAAATAGCGTAGAATATGGTGAATTAATCGAATTCGAAGGTGGCTTGCAAGCAATTGCATTGAACCTTGAAGAAGATAACGTTGGAGCAGTAATGCTTGGACGTTCTTCTGATGTAAAAGAAGGAGATACAGTAAGACGTTTAGGTCGAATTGCTTCAGTTAAAATTGGAGAAGGAATGATCGGTCGTGTTGTAGATACATTAGGTCACCCAATAGATGGTAAAGGACCAATTCAAGGTGAATTGTATGAAATGCCTATCGAACGTAAAGCTCCAGGTGTTTTATTCCGTCAACCGGTAACTGAACCTCTTCAAACTGGTATCAAGGCTATTGATGCGATGATTCCAATTGGACGTGGGCAACGTGAATTAATCATTGGTGACCGTCAAACAGGAAAAACAACTGTTGCAATTGATACGATTATCAACCAACGTGAATTTTTTGATAGAGGTGAACCAGTTTTCTGTATCTATGTTGCAATTGGTCAAAAAGGATCAACTGTAGCTGGTATCGTTAAGAAATTTGAAGATGCTGGCGCAATGGCATATACAGTTGTTGTTGCTGCAAATGCATCTGACCCTGCAACTTTACAGTTTTATGCACCAATGACTGGAGCAGCAATCGGAGAATTTTTCCGTGACTCTGGAAAACCAGCTCTGATTGTTTATGATGATTTATCTAAACAAGCTGTAGCTTACCGTGAGGTATCTTTGTTACTTCGTCGTCCTCCAGGTCGTGAGGCATATCCAGGTGACGTTTTCTACTTGCACTCTCGTTTATTGGAAAGAGCAGCTAAAATTATTGCTGATGATAAAATTGCATCGCAAATGAATGACCTACCGGTTTCTTTAAAAGGTCGTATTAAAGGTGGTGGTTCTTTGACAGCTTTGCCAATTATTGAAACACAAGCGGGTGACGTTTCTGCGTATATTCCAACAAACGTAATTTCTATTACGGATGGTCAAATTTTCCTAGAAGGTGACTTATTTAACGCAGGTATTCGTCCAGCAATTAA
>CANITF010000034.1 GCA_947470515.1 Flavobacteriales bacterium | reverse complement strand
TCTTTGAAAAACGATCCTTTAGAGAAATAGGTGAGATATTAGAAATAACAGAAAATAATGCGAAAGTAAAAGCTTTTCGTGCAATTGAAAAACTGAAACAGTTAATAAATCCAAAACAATAATTTATGGAAATTAAAAAAATCAATTTGGATAGAAAAAATCTAACGTCAACATATATAGAGTTGCGACAAGATTTCAAACCAATTTTGAATCTAGCTAGAAATACAAAGATGACCGATTTCAAAAGCCCCTGGTTTTACGGGGCTATCGGTCTGTCTTCGATGGCAATAGCCATTTTATTTAATAATGAAATGAATTCAAAAACCGCGATAAATGACGAAACAATTACATTAAAAAAGCAAAAAGCAACTTCTACAATAAAAAATAATATTCAGATCGATAGAAGTTACAATGTGAATAGTTAAACTAATACGAGGTTCACCAGCTGCAAAAATAAATGATGCATCATAAGTTAAAAGACCATTAAATGGATGATTTAATTTTGTCAAATAATTACTATTTTAATCTTAAAAATTCTGCTCAAACGTTTAGTTTTGGGCGGGATTTTAAAGTTATGGGGAAATTAGATAATTGTTTGAACAATTGAATATTAGTATTTATTCACTTTTTTTTTTTTTATTCAAAAAACTATTCATAAATTCGTGACGTTATACAATGGCGTATGTCATTTTAAAAACACTATATGAAATATATTTTAACACTTTTGTTATTACTGATAGGTTTGGTATCCTTTACCCAACATACTAATTTCAATACCCAAAGAAACTGGTCTCTTAATAAAAAAGAAATAATGTTTGGTTTTGGGGCTACTCAATTCACAGGTGATTTGGGAGGGCAAAATCAAATTGGTACGGACTATAGATTAAAAGATATCGACTTGCGTTCTACGGGTATTGGTGGGATGATAGGATATAGATTTCGTTTTCATCCCTATTTTGCAACATCAACAACATTGAATATTGGTCGTTTAAAAGGTGATGACGCTTTAACGAATGAAGTTATTCGTGAGAGTAGAAATCTTTCTTTTAGATCAATGTATTTTGAATTACAGCAAAGAATCGAATGTATTGTTTTTGCTAATGAAAAATTTGGCTCACGTTATTCATTACCGGGTAATAAATTGTTCAAAAATCACAATGAACAAATTTATTTATTTACTGGAATTGGAGTAAGTTATTTTAACCCAAAAGCACAATACAATGGCAGTTGGGTGGCATTAGATCCTCTGAATACTGAAGGACAAGGAATGACAGGCGGTGCAAAAGAAACTGCACCTGTTACTGCAACTATTCCTTTTGGAATTGGAATAAGATTCGGAGTAGGACGCACGTGGAGATTTGGTTTAGAAGTTTCTTACATTAAAACTTTTTCAGATTATATAGACGACGTTTCCGGTGTCTATTATGATCCATCTTTATTAGGATCTGCCGCTGCCCAATATTTATCAAATCCTGCAAATAATAACACTACTTGGTTCGCACCAGGTCAACAGAGAGGTGATAAACAAAATGATGCATATTATACAGCTAATATTGTCGTTCAAAGAAATATTACTTATAAAGATTATTCAAAACAACGTAAATCCTATAAATGGAGTAAAGGACGTTACAAGTTCTAATTGTTGAAAATATTGTTAATGAAAGAAACGAGGTGGCTATTGTCACCTCGTTTTGCATTTATACCTTTATCAAAAAAATATGTACAAAATAATTCGTTTCTTCCTATTTCTTTTTGATCCTGAAAAAGTTCATTACTTTACCGCATTTAGCCTGAAATTCTTGTTGAAAATACCAGGAATGAAATGGTGTTGGAAGAAATTATTTTGTTCAGAAGATAAACAACTTGAGACCGAAGTTTTTGGGATCAAATTTCCTAATCCAGTAGGACTAGCAGCAGGCTTTGATAAGAATGCATCTATGTTTAATGATTTAGCTTTTTGTGGATTTGGCTTCATCGAAATAGGCACGGTAACACCAAAAAGTCAATCAGGAAATGAAAAACCACGATTATTTAGACTGAAAAAAGATCAAGCTATCATTAATCGAATGGGATTTAATAATGGTGGTTTAACCGAAGTTATAGATAATTTAAAAAACCGTAAAACAAAAATTATTATTGGTGGAAATATTGGTAAAAATAAAATTACTCCAAATGAAAATGCTGTAAATGATTATTTAATAGCGTTTGAAGAGCTTTTTGATTATGTGGATTATTTTGTAGTGAATGTTTCATCGCCAAACACACCTAACCTGAGAGAATTACAAGAAAAGGAACCACTCAAACAATTACTTTCAGAATTGATGAAAATGAATAATTTGAAAAAAGTTCAAAAGCCAATACTATTAAAAATCGCACCTGACTTGACAAATGAACAATTGGATGATATTATTGAAATTATCGATGAAGTTAAAATTGCAGGCGTAATCGCTACTAATACTACAATAAGCAGAGAAAACCTTGTTGCAACTGATGATTCTTTAAATTCAATAGGTATGGGAGGATTGTCGGGGAAACCGCTAAAAAGTCGATCTACGGAAGTAATTCGGTACTTATCTCAAAAGTCGAATGATTCATTCCCTATAATTGGAGTAGGGGGAATTCATTCTGAAGAGGATGCTTTGGAAAAATTAGATGCTGGAGCGAAATTAATTCAATTGTATACCGGATTTATCTACGAAGGTCCGGGATTAGTAAAAAGAATTAATAAAGCTATTCTGAAAAGAAAATCGTAATTTTAGTTAACTATGTTAAATTCGAAATTAAAACTGATTGAATGTCCACGTGATGCTATGCAAGGACTGCATGATTTCATTCCAACAGAAATTAAGGCGGATTATATCAATTCTTTATTAAAATGTGGATTTGACACGATCGATTTTGGGAGTTTTGTTTCACCTAAGGCAATCCCGCAAATGCGAGATACCGCAGATGTGTTGTCTAAATTAGAACTTAATACATCTTCAAAACTACTTGCTATTATTGCAAATGAAAGAGGAGCATCCGAAGCAACATCTTTTGAAGAAATAAATTATTTAGGTTACCCATTTTCCGTTTCGGAAGAATTTCAAAAAAGAAATACAAATTCTACAATTATAGATTCACTTACACTCGTTGAACGTATTCAAAATACGTGTGTCAAATCGGGTAAAGAGCTCGTTGTATACTTATCAATGGGTTTTGGAAATCCTTATGGGGAAGAATGGAACCCAGAGATAGTGCAGAAATGGAGTGATATTCTTTATTCAAAATTCGATGTGAAAATTCTAGCTGTTTCAGATACAATTGGTTCAGCAACACCCGATGAAGTAAAGGATTTGTTCTCACTTTTAATTCCACAGCTACCAAATGTTGAATTTGGAGCACATTTACACACAAAACCAAGCGGAGCAAAGGAATTAATCAGTGCGGCATATTTGGCAGGCTGTAAAAGGTTTGATGGCGCAATTAAAGGGTTTGGTGGTTGCCCAATGGCTAGTGATGATTTAACTGGTAACATGCCGACAGAAGTCATGTTAGACTGGTTTGATGAAAATGCAATAATAACCGGGATAGATTCTATTTTGTTTAAAAAATCATATCTACAGGCAAATACAGTTTTCCCAATGTAACTTTTTCCAATAAAACTATTATTTCAAAGATGAAAAAAATCGTATATCTAATACTTGTAATTGTTTTTACTGGATGTTCAGGGGATGATGATTTACCAAAAAAGAAAACAATTACTGATAATTCTGGAGAAATTACGGGTATTGAAACTTTATTTAATTCTGATTCATTTGGCGACCCTAAACATGTCGAATTATTGAAAGAATTGAAAATTTGTTCTGAATTTCAAAAAGACACATCAGATTACATGAAGCCTGCTTGTTCTCCGCGTTTCTTTAAAATTTTTCCAATGAGAGATGATGCTCCAGTTGAGAATGCATTTTTATTACAAATAAAATCAAAAGTTGGTGGAATTAAATTGAGACGTCTTATAACCTTTGTTCGTGAAAAAGGTGAATTAGTAAAAGTCAATACTTTTGTCGCTAATTTAATTGGTACAAGGAAATCAAAAACGCATTATCCTGATTTAATTTTACGTTTCAATGACAATGTTGAAGGCGATGTAATCTTTTACAATTGCATCTTTGTTTGGAATGGTGCATCCTATAAATTTCAGACAACTGAAACTATTGAAGGTACAGACTCAGATGGTCCATGGAGACAACGAATAAAAGCTGAACTTAAAGATTCGGTATCTAATGATATATATAAAACACTTGTCAAAAACCAAATGATCTTGTAATGAGATACCTTTATTTAAGTTTATTTATTGGTGTAATATCAGGCTGTTCAAGAGGAGTAGAGCTAAGACCCATAAGTCTGGCGCCGCTTTTTAATGACTCAAATAGTAAAATTTGGATTATAAATGAAGTCAATTCCGGAAATAAAAATTTTGCCCCAAAAATAAATATTGAAAAAGATATTGTAATCTTTTATCAAAATGGTAAATGTATCTTTCAGCCAATGAATGCAATTGGCAATCTAGAAGGAAAAAGAGGGGAGTACTCTCTGTATCCAGATGAAAATCTCATTAGTTTATTTTTTGCTCAAGAAAAATGGGAATTCAATATTAACGTTCAATCTGAAAATAAAATTATTTTGAACCCAACATCAAAGTCAGATATTAAATACCAACTAGTATTAATACCGTTTCCGGAAATTTAGTTTTTTATTATCTTCTTAATGGAAGAACCAGTAGTAGTTTCAATTTTCAAGAAATATATTCCATTCGAATAATTTGATAAATCTATTTTTGTTTGTTTAGTTGTAAAAACTATTTGACCAAAGGAATTTGATACAATTACGTTTTGTATTTCAGATTCACTTTCAACTGAGAACATTCCTTTTGTTGGATTTGGGTATATTGAAACAGCGTTATTTTGATTTAATTCAATTACTGAAACAGGATCATTATTCCAAGCATGAATATCGTCAATATATAATTTAAAGCCGTCATTCGTAATGTTAACAAAAGCGATGTAAATAGCTTGATTGTTATAGGTACTCAAATTGACAGTTCTAGTTGTCCATTCAAAATTTTCTTCAATGATATAGCCAACTGTATCGGTAAAACTTGCAATTTGATTGTCTGTCGTGGAAACGAGAACGAGATAATCATCAGGAACAGCTGCATCTTGCGATTTTGCTTCCCATTCTATAAAATTACCATAGCTACCAGTCGTAAATGGTGCGGTAATTAACCAACGACTTGCTGTTCCCGCAGGTGAAAAGTAGGATGTCGATGCGGCTATTGTATCTGTTAAATTTTCAGGATCTAAAACTGTAATCCAAGCAGAAGTATATTCAGATACTTGGGCAGCAGGAATTAAACCATCGTTGTCAATTAGCGTATAGCTCAAAGGTATACCATTTTGAAAATCTGTAGTAAAAATGTCTGTTTGAGCAAATCCAATGATTGACACGTTTGATAAAATTACTAAAATGAATTTTTTCATGTTTATTATTTAATTCGGATTATCGTTTTATGCAAAAATAGCGAAAGCAATCTAATCTGTTAGTGAAATAAGAATTTCTTTAAACTCTTGGTAAAAATTATCAAATTCAACAAGACGATTTTTAAGAAATTCAAAAATGACAATTCTGTCTTTTATTAAATAAAAATCTAAGCCTTCTTGTTGCCACATAATTCTCGAAAATGTTCTTCCTTCATCGTTCCACATTTTTTCAAGCCAAATTGTTTCATGCGTCATGTTGTTTTTCATAACCTTTTTTAATTCAGTCATTTGTTCCCATATAATTGCACGAATCCCATCATCCTTTGGCTGAATATCGAAGCATAATCTGGCTCCTTTTCCATCTGCTTGCAACCGGATATATACGTTTTTAACATCGGATGGATAGGACAGCCAATTGATCCTTTTTCCATTAGACGATTTAAAATGACTCATGAATTTCCTGAACTCTGTCCAGAATTCAATGTTCAGTTGTTTTTGTTCTTCACGAGAAAGCATTTAATTAAAATTTATTTCGTTGAATTAATAAAATTTGAATAGTGATTAAAACTATGACTAGTTAAGAATGAACTTTATAGCGTTTATATTTAATACCTACAAAAGTAATTTTATTTCACTTAATCTGCCGTTCTATTGAAATTTCTTGTCATAAATATGCTTTGTAACTCATGTTACTCAAAGATTCTCAAACAATAAGTATCTTGCAGTTCAAATTTAAAACTCATTCGATGAAAAAATACATTATTTTATTAGCTGTATCAATTACTATGATTTCTTGCAGTGATGCACAAACAACTGCAAAATCAAAAAATCAGAAGGAACAGTCAACTGGAATTGTCAACAAAGTTGTGACAAAATCAGAATTCAAAACGTTGATGACGAAAAAAGAAGCACAATTAATTGATGTTCGGGCGAGTGGTGAGTACAATGGAGGTCATATCGGTAATGCTAAAAACATAGACTTTAATGGTGCAAATTTCAAAACGAATATTGCTAAATTAGATAAAACTAAACCTGTATTAGTATATTGTCAAGCAGGAGGAAGAAGTGGAAAAGCTGCTGCGATGATGAAAGAAATGGGATTTACGAAAGTTTATGATTTAGAAGACGGTTACGGAAATTGGTAATTGATTACAAACAATCTATTTATCATAAGTAAAGCTGTTTTAATTTGCTAGAAAAATCAGAAACTTATAGTAGTGGAAATTATAAATACTTGGAATCATGACAAAAACAGAAATTTTACAAAACTTAAAGTGTGATGGATGTGCAAACACGATTACAAATGCTTTAAATAAATTAGAAGGAATTTCCAATGCTAATGTAGAAGTTGAGACTCATTCAGTTACATTTGAATATAACAATGAGAATCAAATTGAAATCGTAGAAAAGAAACTTGCCAGGCTAGGCTATCCAATTGATACGGATCCAAATTCGATCATGCAAAAAGCAAAATCATTTGTAAGTTGCGCAGTGGGTAGAATGACAGATAAGAAGGATTAGCAAAATTCATTTTATAAAACAAAAAAAGCAAGTAGAAGTAATGTCTGATGTTAAAAACAATTTAGCAAGGAATCACTTATGTTACTATTTAACATAATATTAATTATAAGACAATTATAATTGTTAGACTTGCTATACTTGAATACGCTACGATTAATTTCCCTTACCTTTATATTTAAAGAAAAAGTTAGCCCAAATAATTTTAGATAGCGGATAATTAATTGGAGCTGTAGCCAACAAACTTATTATTATTGCTGCTATCATTCCATTAAAACTGACATTCTTTAAAAAGATACTTATTGTGCACCAAACAGTTACAAAAACAGCGACACTCAAGGCGTAAACAACATAATACGAACCTTGGTAAAAACCGGGTTCTTTGGTTAGTTTGGTTCCACAAACGTCACATGTTTCTTTTGGTTTCGCTTTAAAGAAGTATCCCTCAAAAAAATCGCCCTCTTGACAATGTGGACATTTATTTTTTAAAATACTGTATATTTTTGTTCCCTTTTTCATGGTAGTTTTTGACAAAGTTACCTATTGACAACCATCATATATGCAACTTGAGTTACATATATTGTGTAAGAATATTGATCAAAAAAAAAGGAGCCTTTCAGCTCCCAATTTCAAATAACTATTTTTTATTCAGGTTTAAATTTCTTCACCCGAACTGCGTTCATTCCTTTGATTCCACGTTCTACTTCGAAAGTAACCATATCGTTTTCAGCAATTTCTTCTGTTAAGCCATTAACATGCACAAATACATTTTCTTGCGTCATTAAATCCTTGATAAAACCATAACCTTTTGAGTCGTTGAAATAGGTAACTTTTCCTTGGCGACCAGTTTCTTGTGGCTCATCGGTTCTTTTTGGGATACCAATTTCAATACTACTTGCATTGATTTTCTTTTTAACAACATTTGGATCTGGCGGCGTATCAGAGATATTTCCAAATTCATCAACATAAGCCATCATACTTTCCAAGGAACCTCCTAGAGAACTTGCTTTACGTTCTTCTTTCGTTACAAGTTTATCTTGACGTTTTTTTAAACGTTTCTTTTCTTTTTCTTTTTTATTAAATGTCTCTTGAGATTTTGCCATTCGATTGCTTTGGTATTATGATTAATAAGGTTTCAAAAACAGTTGAAACCTGCATTTTGAAACTAAATAAACAATTAGGAAGCACAATTTTAATAGTGTTGTACCGAATAATTAATTCAGTTATCGCGATGACTTGCCATACTGTGAAAAATTCAATTGCTGAATTCCCCCCGAAACTTGGGCAAATATAAGATTTTTATTTTGATTGGAGGTCAAAGAAATTTATAAAAATCAATCTTCAAGAATTTCTTGAACACGTCCTACTGACCCATCTTCAAGTCTAACTTTAATTCCATGTGGATGAAAATTAGAATTCGTAAGTAAGGTTTGGACAGCTCCTTCCGTCAATTCACCTGAACGTTGATTTTCTTTTAAAACGATTGCGACAAGCATTCCTGGCTTTACTTCTTCTCTCCTGCTAATTGGCATAATTCGTTTCTAATCTCTTAAACTTGATCTGAGAAGTGATTCTCCCAATGGTCATTCAGCAGTGCAACAAATCTTCGCGACATATTATTGAAGTAGCGCTTTGTACGGTATCCACTCACCCAATTTACTCCGCGAATAGCATTTGTAAAAAAGATTTCATCTGCCGCTAATAAATTTTGAGGTAAAATATTACATTCATAAACTTTAATCCCATTTTTCAAAGCCAAATTGATAATTTGCATGCGCATTGTTCCAGCCAAACATCCTTCTTCTAATCCTGGTGTATAAAGCACACTATTACTTACTAAAAAAATATTGCAACTAGAACTTTCTAGAATTCCTCCTGTATCATTCGCAATTAGCACATCATCCAATTTACGTTCTGTAGCATTAATTGCGGCCATCACGTAGATTAACCCGCTTTTAGTCTTAAAATTGGATAAGAAATTTCGTTGTTTTTTGATATCAGCATATTGATCTACCTCTAATCCTTTCGAATTCAGCTCGAAGTTGTTCGTTTCATAGTGGTAAACTTCAATAAAATAGGATGCTTCATTTGATTCAGGTTTATATGCTCCGCCTGTAACTCGATCCAAAGAAATCCTGCATCTACCACCTTCCAAGATTTCCGATTTTTGACACAACTCAATGATTTTTTCCTCAAAAAACTGAGTAGTAAAATAGCTTGCAGGTCGCATTTTTATTGCTTTGGCACCATCTAATAGACGACGAACATGATTTTCCATGTTTAATGGAACGCCATTCATGATACGAATACTCTCAAAAACGCCGTCACCATAGACGTAACCTCTATTACCAGCATTTATAGTAGGAGCATCACTCGTTAAAATTAAACCATTGTTATTTATGTAAAGCATCTTTTTAACCGAAAATTAAACTAATAAAATCTTTTCCCTTATCAATATTAATAATTAAAACGTAAAGAATCCCAAAAATAGCACCTCCAATGTGAGCATCATGTGCAATGCCTGTATTTCCTCTTCTATCCGCCCAATATTCAAAAGCCAAGTAAAGTGGTCCGAAAATGTATGCTGGAATTGGAATTGGAATAAATAACAGTCCCAATTCCATTGTTGGATTCCAAATTATTGCGGCAAAAATAACTGCAGAAACAGCCCCTGAGGCACCTAAAGATCTGTAATTAGGATTATCTTGATTGCGCATGTATGGAATAAGGGTAGCGAACAAACCTCCTAAGATATATAATACTAAAAAGTGGATTTCACCATTTACACTGCCGTATTGAAAAATGAATTCTTGTTCTAATAAACTTCCCAAGAAATACAGCGACATCATATTGAAAATCAAATGGGTTGAATCAGCATGAATTAAAAGATGTCCAAGCATTCTATAATACTCACGATTATGCTTGCTTTGATATGGAGAATAAATCAACTTATCCATCAATGAGCTATCTTTAAAGGCATTGAGCGAAACAATAACAGTTACAATTAGAATTATTGTTAATAAAGTAAAAGTCATATTTAAAAATAAGTTTTATCTTGCACGTAACATTAGCAAAAGTAATTAATTCAACTGACTATTCATGCGCTATTTTATCTTTCTGATATTAAGTTTTTTCTTATTTTACAGTTGTTCGAATAGTGCAGAAGAAGTTCCAATTGAATTTTTTAAAGATAAATCTATCTCCATAGAAAAGAAAATCCAAAAGGTGCTAGAAAATTCATATTTGAAAACACTAGGATTCAATGATTCACAGAGTACTTGGCTTCAAGAGCATTATGAGAAACAATCTTTCAAACCTCACTGGATCAATGATTCTATGGTAATTGAATCAGGTGTAAAATTAAAAAAAACATTGTCTAATTCAATGTGGTTTGGAATACCTGAAAACAGACTATCATTTTCTAAAAAGATAAAATTTAACTGGGTTGAAGAAGAAATTATTCTAACGGCAAAAACCGCATTCATTCTTCATGATTTAAATAAGGGATTCTTAAATATAAAAGACAAAAAATACAAGTTAAAAAAATTTATTTCTAGCGGGTCTTTTGACTCTACCCTTTCATTGACAAATAAATTATCTTTTGATGAAATTTTTCTTCAACAACGATTAGTAGATACAAATTATCAATTCATGGCCAGTAAGTTATATGCATATTGCCAAAGTTATACTTTAGATAAAACAACTTTTGATGTTGAAGCATATAAAAACGATTCTCTCTATACAATTCCCAAAGCAAAGAAAGCATTAATCTCTAAAGGATATTTAAACGAAAAGCTTAAAGACAGTTTATCGTTTGTTGATGCATTAAAGGTATTTCAAGAACACAACGGACTGAAAAAAGATGGAAAAGTCGGTAAATACACTGCTTGGGCCTTAAACGAAAGTACGTATGATAAAGTTTTGAGAGTCGCTTTTGTGATGGATAAATTGAGAACTGCTAGCGCCTACCCATCAAAATGCGTAAGAATAAATCTCCCAGAATATTTATTGCGTTTCTACGTGAATGATAGCTTAAAACAAATTCACAATATAGTTATAGGTAAAACTGAAAATCAAACGCCTCAACTTGAATCAAAAATCCGAGATATTGTAGTTTACCCCTATTGGAAAGTGCCATTCTCCATTGCAAGTAAGGAAGTTTTACCAGCAGCCAAAAGGAGTGCAGGGTATTTCGCAAAAAATAAGTATAAACTTTTTAAAGGTGAAACTGAAATAGATCCTTATTCTGTAAATTGGAAGCGGATCAAAGACGAAACCTTTCCATATCAAGTAAAACAAGAGCCTGGTCCTAAAAATAGTTTAGGAATAATAAAGTTCGAATTTTACAATGAATTCAGTGTTTATGTTCATGATTCTCCGGCAAAGTCACTGTTTAAAACAGATGTTCGTTCTTACTCTCATGGTTGTATGCGTTGTGAAAATCCAGTTGATTTAGGTAAAGTAATTTTAGATTATGATTCTGTTGGTCGCAAGCGGAATGATTTAACGAGAGATTCTTTGGACACATTGCTCGGTAGAGCTGAGAATTTTGTAATAAAACTTAAAAAACCTATTCCAATATATGTGGAATACAACACCGTTTTTGCAGATAGAGAAAAACTTATTTTTCATTTAGATATTTACAAAAGAGACGAGGAATATTTGAAAATCATGAAGGAATAACGGTTTTAGTTATTAATTTTAACGAAAAATATAGAAAAGAAAATGGGAGTTTTAATTTCACCTTCAGTTTTATCATGCGATTTTGCTAATATTCAACGTGATGTTGAAATGATTAATGCCTCATCAGCTGATTGGTTTCATATTGACGTAATGGATGGGGTTTTTGTCCCGAATATATCTTTTGGATTTCCTGTGATTAGCGCAATTAAAAAGCATGCAACGAAACCGTTAGATGTTCATATCATGATTGCAAATCCAGATCAATACATCGAAGACTTCAAAAATGTTGGGACGGATATTTTAACAGTTCATTATGAAGCTTGTACTCATTTACATAGAACAGTTCAAGCAATAAAAGCAGCAGGCATGAAGGCTGGAGTTGCTTTAAATCCTCATACTCCAGTAGATTTATTACAAGATATAATTGCCGATTTAGACCTAGTACTAATCATGTCAGTGAATCCAGGTTTTGGAGGGCAAAAATTCATCAAAAATGCAATTTTAAAAGTTGAACAAGCAAAAAATTTAATTCACAGATATGGATCACGTGCACTTGTAGAAGTGGATGGTGGTGTCAACATGGAAACCGGTAAAGAATTAGTGGAAGCAGGTGCCGATGTCCTTGTGGCTGGTAGCTTTGTCTTTAATTCGCCTAATCCAACACAAACAATTGCAGCGTTAAAAGGTCTTTAATTCAATTGTGAAAAAGACTTTTCCTTTTTAATTTTTTATATTTGTCAGTGAACGAAAGTAACAAACACATGTAATTGCCGTTAACTTCGATATGAAACAGTTAATTCTTACCATTTTTATACTTTTTTCAGCGAATGTGTTTGCATTATCAGATACTTCATTGGTTACTAGAGAGAACAAATTGGTTGATTTGTTAGCAATCCTCAGGGCTTCATTAACGGATGACGAAAAAGCAACTAATAATTTCATTTTCAAAGAATACCTTTTCGAAACACTCCAACAAGAGGGCGCATTTAAATACCCTTTCAATAAATTAAAATCAGTTGGTTTTATTGATAGCCCTGATGGACAATTGCGGATTATCAACTGGAACATTGAGCAAGAAGATGAATCTCAAAAATATTATTGTTATTTGCTGCATATTGATTCCAAAAAGAAAAAAGTAGAATATAGTGAATTAATCGACAATTCCTTTATGCTACCACCCCGCCCTGATGGTGTATTGGAAGCTGATAATTGGTATGGCGCACTTTACTACAAAATCATTCCTATTGACAAAGGGTCGAAAACGGTTTACACGCTTCTTGGTTGGGACGGCAATAGCTCAATGAGTACAATTAAATTAATTGATGTTCTATACTTTTCAGGAGACGCTCCCAAACTGGGCAGTCCATTGTTTAAAACAAAAGAAATGACCTATAAAAGAATGTTTTACGAGCATTCTAAAAAAACAACGATGTCTTTAAAGTATGAAGAAGAATACGATCGTATTATTTTCGACCATCTTTCCCCAGAGACGCCAAATTTAAAGGGTTTTTATTCTTTTTATGTCCCCGATATGTCTTACGATGCTTTTGTATTGGAAGATAAAAAATGGGTATTAAAAGAAGATGTAATTGGTGTTAACAAGGAGAATGAAGAAAATACTTCCGTTTATGTTCAAAATGAACGCAATGGTAAAGTTGAGAAAAAAGAAATTAAAAACAAATGGATTAATCCTTCTGATGAAAAAGCTCCGGGTGGTGGCAGTGAACATATAGCTGTAACACCTGAAAAGGATATCCAGAATCCTATTGCTCAGAAAAACGAATTGGATAAAAAAGCATCTAAGCATGATAAAAGGGACCCAAGTAATCTTAATTCTACTTTAGGAAAGGACAAACATAGAAGAAGAAGAAAATCATAACGTTTTTCGGTTAATAATCAATGAGATCCATGGTTTAATCATTCTTATTGATTTATTTCAGAACTACACTTTTTTTTACTTATTTTTGAAAAAATAACCATATTATGAGCCAGAATTTATATATAGTTCCATATGACTTCACACCAGTTGGTGATGCGGCGATTCACTATGCATTGCACCTTTCAAGAAATGTAAAAGCAAAAATTCTTGTTTTGCATTTAGCAAGTTCAAAACCTGAAGGTCAAAAAGCAATTGATCGCTTGGATGCTATTTTAGATCGTTTTGAAAAGCCTTATGGAGTCGAACTTACTAAATTAGTTCGTGTTGGTTCTATTTTCGAAGATTTAGGTAAAATAGCTAAATCGGAAGGTGCTCAATTGGTTATAATGGGAACACACGGTTCTGTTGGAATGCAACGATTACTTGGAAGTAATGCAATGAAAGTTATAACAGGCTCAGACACCCCTTTTTTAGTTGTTCAAAAGGATACACCTTTAAATGAAATCAAAAACATTGTTGTACCTATCGATTTATCAAAAGAAAGCTTACAAATTACTAATATTGCTGGTGATATTGCATCTATGTTTAAAGCAAAAATTCATGTTATTGGAGAAAAACACAACGATGAATTATTGAGTCAACAAATGAAAAACCGTGTTTTAATTGTAAAAAATCAATACGATGATAGAAATATTGATTGTCATGTGGAATTAATCAAAAGCGGCGGTTCTTACCAAAAGAAAATATTGGCTTACACAAAAGAAAAATCAATCGATTTTATTGCTATTGCTTATCATTCTGAAAGTTTATTACCACAATTTGATACCTTTGCACAAACGCTGATTACGAACGATCAGAAATTACCGTGCATGGTGCTAAACTCAAAACTTGCATCTTCGCTTTATTTTTAGCAGATGATTATTGGACAATACAACGATTTAACAATTCTTCGGTTTACAGCTCCTGGAGCTTATCTTGGTGATGAAGAAGACAATGACGTGCTTCTCCCTGGGAAGTATGTGACAGATGATATGAAGGAAGGCGATATTATTAACGTCTTTTTATACAAGGATTCTGAAGATAGAATTGTTGCAACTACAGAAACACCTCTAATAACAATTGACGGATTTGCTTTTTTAAAGGTGATCGAAGTAACAGCATTTGGTGCATTTCTAGATTGGGGACTCGAAAAAGATTTAATGGTTCCATTTAAGGAGCAAAATCAGCTGATGGAAGACGGTAAATACTATCTTGTGACACTTCAATTAGATACCTTAACAGATCGTTTATTTGCTTCAACAAAAGTTAATCGATACATGAAAGAATGTACCGATGAAGATATCTTAAATCAGGAAATTGATATTCTCATTGGCGACACAACAGATTTAGGGATAAAAGTAATTGTGGATGACAAATATTCTGGGATAATCTACCGAAATGACGTTAGTAAATTGGTACGACGTGGTTCTTACGACAAAGGATTCGTTTACAATATTCGTGAAGATGGAAAAGTAGATGTTCGTTTTACAAAAGAAGGTTTTGAGAAATTTGACGAAGCAGCTGAAGGACTTCTAACTTTGTTGAAAGAACGTAAAATCCTTTATTTATCTGATAAAAGTGACCCAGACAGCATACGTGAACAAGTTGGGATGAGTAAAAAATTATTCAAGCAAGCAATCGGAAAATTATACAAAGCTCGCGCAATAAAAATTAATGAAGGTTCAATTGAAATGGTTTAATTTAGTGAGATAACTTTTTTCAATATCGCTAAAAATTATATATTATTTCTCAAAACAGAAGGTAAAAACTTTAATTAACTTGTAATTAGCAATTTGCAACTCACTAAAGACTCATCATTTCTTTAAAACGAATCGCTTGTCTTCTTGAAATTTCAACCTTCTCCCCTTCTCTCAATTCCACCTGCAATCCACCATTGAACCAATTTTCTATAGAAGAAACCCATTTTAAATTGATAATATATTTTCGATTTGCTCGAAAGAAGAATTCAGAATCCAATCGTTCCTCGAAACTGTTTAAAGATCTTAAAATCAAAGGTCTGAAATTATCAAAATACACTTTAACGTAATTTCCGTCCGATTCCAACATTCTAACTTTGCTTAATTCAATAAACCAACACTTCTCCCCGTCTTTGATGAAAACTTTGTCTGAGGTGTTTAAAACCCTATCTTTCCTCGTGATTACTAGTTGTTGACTTGAAACAAAGTCATCTTCATTACTTGTCAATTTTTGAATTCCTTCTTTCAAACGTTCAGGATCAACCGGTTTTAAGATATAATCCAACGCGCTCACTTCAAATGCTTTCAACGCATATTCATCGTAAGCTGTTACAAATATAACTCTAGGGATTTCTTCTAAATGTTTGATCATTTCAAATCCATTTAGACCGGGCATATTAATGTCTAGAAATAGTAGGTCAGGCTTATGTTCTTTGATTTTTTGAATACCTTCTTCACCATTTTTCGCTTCATCAATGATTTCAATTTCATGATAATCTTTCAATAAAGACTTTAATTCTTCCCTAGCAAGTCGCTCATCATCAATGATTATTGTTCTAAATGTTTTCATAATTAAATTTTTAAACGTGCGTTTTAAATGTTAATTGAGCAATCACATTCTTGCCATGCTGAGTTAACTCAAATTCTGCAGTATCCTTAAATTGTAAAGCCAATCTTCGTTTAGTATTTTCAATTCCAATTCCTTTTTCAATGTTGCTGCCGTCAACAATTTCTCCTGAATTAGTAACGGAAATCGAAATGATTCCCGCTATCTTCTTTGTTTCAATAATTATTTCACCACCATTTACAAGATTAGAAATTCCGTGTTTAATAGCATTTTCAACAAGCATTTGCAATGAAAAAGGCGGTAACATAAATTCGTTTAAAGCAGCATCAAGGACCATTTTTACTTCCAAACGCTCCTCGAATCTTATCTTTTCCAACTCAAGGTAATTTGAAACCATTTCAATTTCTTCGTCAAGCCTAACAAGGTTTTCTCTTCCAAGAATAAGTGATTTTCTTAATAAATTAGACAATGTCGTGACCGAAACTTTTGCCTTAGAAGGTTCTATATCAATCAACGCGCGGATGCTATTCAATGAATTAAAAAGAAAATGCGGATTTAATTGTGAACGTAGATTTTTAAGTTCAATCTCATTCCTACTCGATTCCAAACTTAAATTATTCAACTCTTGTTTTCTAGATTTTTGAAAGAAATGAAAAGTGAAATAGATCGAATTCCAGAATAAAATCAATACAAGAACAGCGAAAACATTGATAATTGCATTTAACGGAGTCAGACTATCTTTTTCTTTACTATCAATCAACAGGGATAATGTTGTTGTTGTAGCCGCAATTAAAATGGAGCAAATCAGTGAACCAACTAATACCCTAGGAATTAAAGGTGCTAATCTCAAATCTAGCCATTCTAGCTTAAAGAAGGAAATTCGCATTAAATGTGTCCAAAGAATTCCGAAAAATATAAGGCTTAAAATATTCGTGATAAAAATAACGTCTATTTGTTTTGGATTATCAGCGTAACTTGCAAGAAATATCAACGAAACATAGGAGGTCCAACCGATGAACTGAGCAATCCAATAAAGTCTTTTACTTGTTGACATGAAACAAAAATAAGGTCTTCCGACGAAAAACAGTTATTTTATTTACGATTGGTAAATGTTAGCTGTTTTTTGGAAGTATATCGTTTTGGAATGTTTTTTGACATCTTTGCACTGTGAAAAAAATATTTCTTTTATTGTTTTTAATCCCATTTTCTTCATTTGAACAAACTTTCAAAGCCGAAAAAGTTGGAATCTCAATTGGAATTTTATTCAACGTTGGAACGCAAGTCAAGAACGTTGGGATTTCATTCAATAGCTATTATCACGATTACTTCTATCAAATTAATGCTGGCTCCACTTTTACCTTTAATTTAACAAGTTATGGTAAGAGAAAGAATTTTTGGGAATCAAGAAATAGCTTGGGTTTAATCCTATTAGGTGGTAAAAAAGAAATGACTCCAGATTTTCAATTGAACGGTTTGCTGCACAATTCATCTTACAATTATGGACTTGGATACAATTATATTTGGTATTTCGATAATTCAAAAACAAGCCAATTATCAGGCGGTTGGGCTGTTCATTTGAAATCTTTTTCGCTTTTATTGGAAAACGATATTTTTGGAGGGCAAGGAAAAGATCGTTTCAGAACAGGCCATTTAACAATGAATTACAGATTGAAAGATTTTAAATTGACTACTGGTTTGAATATTTGGACTGGAGAAACTGCAAATTCTATTTGGAACAAAGAAGCTTTTGATAAATGTCCAAGTGGCTACAGAGAATTGGAAAGCTTACCTTATGGTAAAACGAGTCATGGTATATTGTATGGAGGGATTTCTTATAATTTAGGATACGGACAATATACAACTATGAGAATTGGCGTTGACAGTGAGAAAATTAGACACGCTTTTCAAAATAGGCTCATGCATGATTTGATTTTTCTACCTAAAAAAATCGAACGAAAAACCCCACATTATCCACGTCTAGATGATTTTGGCTGTCCTGTTTTTGAAGATTCGTTGGTGAGGAAAAGTAAGTTTTATTTCCAACTTGGAGTCAATGAAAATTGGTCAAATTAAGGATTGTTGGCTATTTGTTGATATTATTTTTATTCTCTTGCTAAATAAAGCTTCCAGATTAAAAGGAATCTGCTAACTTTGCCCCCCGTAGTTACATTTCAAATATACATGTCAAATTCAACAAAATACGTATTTGTAACAGGAGGAGTAACATCTTCACTGGGAAAAGGGATTATTGCATCATCTCTGGCTAATTTACTAAAAGCAAGGGGCTATTCTACCATCATCCTAAAATTTGATCCTTATATTAATATTGATCCAGGAACATTGAATCCTTATGAGCACGGAGAATGTTTTGTTACGGATGATGGTGCTGAAACAGATTTAGATCTTGGACATTACGAGCGATTCTTGAATGTACCTACTTCTCAAGCAAACAATGTTACTACCGGAAGAATTTACCAAGCAGTTATTGAAAAAGAGCGTCGAGGTGAGTTTTTAGGTAAAACAGTTCAGGTAATTCCTCATATTACCGACGAAATTAAGGATAGAATTCAAATTCTTGGTAAAAAAGGAACCTATGACATTGTAATTACAGAAATCGGCGGAACAGTAGGTGATATTGAATCGCTTCCTTATGTTGAAGCAGTTCGACAAATGTTATGGGAATTTGAAAACGATTGCATAGTAATTCATTTAACCCTTGTTCCCTATTTAGCGGCCGCTGGTGAATTAAAAACGAAGCCAACGCAACATTCTGTTAAGCAATTATTAGAATTAGGTGTTCAGCCTGATATTTTATGTTGTAGAACAGAACATGAATTGGATTTAACGTTAAGAAAGAAAATTGCAAAGTTCTGCAATGTTAGCATGAATGCCGTTATTGAAGCACGAGATGCGGATTCCATTTATGATGTACCTTTATTAATGCAAACGGAGGAATTGGATAAAGTTGTTCTTGAAAAACTAGGACTTTCTTCAAAATCGACACCTAAACTAGATAATTGGAAAAACTTTTTGGACAGATTAAAAAATCCAAAATCTGACGTTAATATTGCATTGATTGGTAAATATGTTGAATTAAAGGATTCTTATAAATCCATTAGTGAAGCGCTTATTCATGCTGGCGTTTCTAATGAGACACGAGTTAATGTTAAATGGATTCATTCAGAAAAACTGACAAAATCAAATATTGACGAAGAACTTAAAGATCTTGATGGAATTCTTGTAGCTCCAGGATTTGGATCAAGAGGGATTTCCGGAAAAATTGAAGCAGTTCGTTATGCACGTGAAAATAAAATCCCATTTTTTGGAATCTGCCTCGGAATGCAATGTGCAGTTATTGAATTTGCACGTCACGTCTTAGGGCATTCAGATGCGCACACAACCGAAATTGCTGAGGATAGTAATTATCCTGTTATCAGCATGATGGAAGAACAAAAATCCATTTCAAACATGGGTGGAACAATGAGACTTGGTGCTTACAAATGTCAATTAAAACCAGGTTCTAAAGTTGCGTCGGCTTACAATACAGATAGAATTTCAGAGCGCCACAGACACCGTTATGAGTTTAATAATGACTATTTAAAAGAATATGAAAATGCTGGAATGATTCCAACTGGAAAAAATCCTGAGACAGGACTAGTTGAAGTCGTTGAAATAAAAGATCATCCTTGGTTTGTTGGAGTTCAATTTCACCCAGAATATAAAAGTACCGTTGCTAATCCACATCCTCTATTTGTGGCATTTATAAAAGCAACATTAGATAACAAAACAAAATAAGATGGATAAAAAAACGATCATTGGACTTGTAATTATTGGACTGATTCTTTCAGTTTTCACAATTCTAAATCAACCTTCGGATAAAGAATTAAAGCAGCAACAAGAAGAAGCTGCGATGATTGATAAAAAAGAAAAAGAAACTGAAAAAGCAGAGAAAAAAGCTACGATTATTGAAAATAAGAAGTCAGTTGTTGCAAGCCAATTAAAACCAAAAAATGATGCGAATGGAAAGCAAATTTCAACTGACAAAGGTTTGGTTTTTGTAAATTCTGTTACTAAAAAGGATACAGTAATCGCTGAATCTAATGTTAAAAATCAGATGCCGTCAGCTGCGGAAAAGGGAGAGTTAATTCGATTGGAGAATGAAAAATTAATCATTGATTTCTCTACTAAAGGTGGGAAAGTTGCGGCAGTTTACTTAAAGGAGTTTGAATCATATAAAGATTACGCTAAGAAAACGAAAACGCAGAAAAAGGATAAGAATGAGAAAATCACTCCCCTATTGTTGTTTAGTGATGGCGATGCAGTTAACGAATTGGTTTTCCCGTTAAATGGTAAAAAAATCAAAACTGGGAATTACATTTTCACTGTTAAAAGCCAAACTAAAAATGCGATAACTTTTGAATTGGATTTAGGTGATGGTCAAAAAATAGCTAATGTTTACAACCTTAAGAAAGACGCTTACGATATTGATTATGCAATTAATATCGATGGATTTGGTGGCAAAGTAAATCCGAAAAGTATAAAATTCAACTGGGAAACAGCATTTAAGAAAACGGAACGCTTGTTCAGTGAGCAAAGAAGAGTTTCTACCGTTTGTTTTAATTATGAAAAAGAAGGATTTGATTATTTGTCAGAAATGGGAGATGATGATCAAGTTGCAGAAGATAAAATTGAATGGATTTCTTATAAACAAAGTTACTTTTCGATGTTTTTACGACCTGAAAATGGATTCGCTAAAAATGGCACAAGCTTGAAAGTTAAGCAATACCAAGAAGGAAACATTCGTGAATGGACACATTTGAAAGATTTCTCTACTAAAGCAAATTTAGATATCGATGATTCTGATAACACAACTGTGAAAATGAATTGGTTCTTTGGCCCAAATGATTATGAAACTTTAAAATCTTACGATCAAAATTATGACGATGTTTTGAATTTTGGGTGGGGATTATTCCGTTGGATTAATTTATATGCAGTTCAACCATTGTTCAATTTCCTTGCTAGCACTGGAATGGGGTTAGGAATTGCAATTTTAATGTTGACGTTAATTTTGAAATTTGTATTAATGCCAATTCAATGGAAAATGTTTGTTTCTTCTGCAAAGATGAGAATCTTGAAGCCAGAAGTAGATGAATTAGCAGCAAAATATCCAAATAAAGCAGATGCTACGAAGAAACAAATGGAAATGATGACTTTGTACCGTGAATCTGGTGCAAGTCCCCTAGCCGGCTGCGTTCCAATGTTGATTCAAATGCCTATTCTTTTAGCTGTATTCCGATTCTTCCCGTCAGCATTTGAATTACGTCAGAAACCATTTTTGTGGGCAGAAGATTTATCATCTTATGATTCAGTATGGGATTTTGGTGTAAATATCTGGCCTTATGGCGATCACATGAGTTTGTTTACCATTTTAATGGCTGGAACGACACTTGTTTACACCTATTTGAATAGTGGAAACATGCAACAACCGCAGCAGCCAGGAATGCCAAATATGAAGGTGATTATGTACATTTTTCCTTTCATGATGATTTTCTTCTTCAATAATTATTCTTCAGGTTTGAGTTATTATTACTTCATCTCAACCCTTGTATCAATCCTAATAATGGTTATGATCAAGCAATTCTTTGTGGATGAAGAGAAATTAAAACAAAAAATGGCTGATAGAAAAGCAGCAAATTCTGGAGCAGGAAAAGAAAAGAAAAAATCTAAATTCCAAGAGCGCATAGAGCAAATGCAAAAGTTGCAACAAGAGCAAAAGAATAGTAGAAAGAAATAAATAAAGTTTAGATTTTAGAGTTGGAGGATAGAGATAGACTTTAGGCTCGTTCAGTAATGAACGAGCCTTTTTTGTATAGTTAAACTTGCTGTTTTAATATAATTCCAAAGCACCTTTCAACACCTTAACAACAATTGTATTTTTCTGTTTTAAATATTGCAAAATTGCAACTTCGCAATATTACGTAGAAAGTCTGATTTCACTGCGTTTCAGGAGTATAATTCGTTGTTCAAAAAAAAACAAAAACAAGTCATCGGTCAGTACAAAATTTAATTTCTGCAATTAAATTCGTTATTCTAAAAAAAATATGACATCAAGAGACAGTCCAGACACCTATTTTTTCTCAATTTTCTCATAAGACGTCATAATACCCTTTATCAATGTTGAACTTAATCAACTTTGTTCCATTCACAACGAAAAACCAAGGTTTCCGCAACCTTCAATACCGATTGTCATTTTATTTTTTTGGACAAAATAACTATTCTGTATCTTAGAAAATGAACATCGTCCACTTAATTTTGTTAAATTTGTTTCAACTGTTAAAACTAAATGAAGACTCTCCTTTTTATTTTTTCTTTATTATGTGCGAATATTTCAACTGCCCATGAATATTATTTTGCATTCGCGGAGGTAGAATACGATGAAATCAATAGTCGAATTGAAGTAACCTTAACAGTTTCAACCCATGATTTTGAATTTTATTTGCAACAAAAAGGTATTATTCAAGGTGATTTAAATATTAATAAAAGCGATTCTTTGAAAATTCAATTAATTGAAGAAGAGATAATTAAACACTTTAACCTCACAGAAGGAATTAATACTGATTACAGTAACAAGAATCAAAAACCCTCTTTAGGTCAATTAAGACTTGATGGATTTGAAACAAATCTAACTGGAACAGTTGAGTTTTATTTAAGTATGGATGTCTATCAACCTTTAAAGTCGATTGAAATAACTTTCGATCTATTAATGGACAAATATCCAAATCAACAGAACAAATTATACCTTATAACAAGAGATGAAAAAAGGACAATTGACTTTCTTTCTTCCAAAAAAACACAATTGATTGAATTAAATTAAGTATGAAAAAAATAGCTATTATCCTTATAGGGTGCCTCCCAATCATCGCAAATTCACAATCTAAATTTGCTCAACTTGACCAAGAATTACCTACTCCAAACGAATATAGAACGGCTGGTGGAGCGCCAGGTCACAATTATTACCAACAAAAAGCAGATTATAAAATTGCTTTAACCATTGATGATGCTACCCAGAAATTATCCGGTGAAGAGACGATTACATATACCAATAACTCACCTGATAAATTAGAATATCTATGGCTTCAACTCGATCAAAATATTTACGATGTTAATTCAGATTCAAAATTGATTGACATTGAAAAAATGGAAGATTTCAAAAATATTGGTGATATTAAAAAGAAACTTTTTTATTATGATGGTGGATTCAAAATCGATGCTATCACCTCTACTTCTGGTCAAAAGCTGAGTTATTCGATCAACAAAACAATGCTGCGAATCAATTTAGAAAAGCCACTTCTTCCTCATTCAAGTATCTCATTTAAAGTAAAATGGTGGTACAATGTGAATGATAGAATGGCTGTTGGCGGACGTTCTGGTTACGAACATTTTGAAAAAGACGATAATTACTTGTACACTATTGCTCAATTTTTCCCAAGAATGTGTGTGTATAACGATGTAACTGGTTGGCAAAACAAACAATTTTTAGGAAGTGGTGAATTCACGTTGCCTTTTGGAGATTATGATGTTTCTATAACCGTTCCTTCAGATCATATAGTTGGCGCAACAGGTGAATTGCAAAACGGTAGTTCGGTATTAACTTCGGAACAAAGAAAGCGATTTGAACTAGCCAAACTTTCTGATTCACCAATTCTAATTGTAACACAATCCGAAGCAGAAAAAAAAGAATCAAACCGTGAAAAAGGAACTAAAACATGGAATTTTAAAGCGCTGAATGTTAGGGATTTTGCCTTCGCTACTTCGCGTAAGTTTATTTGGGATGCACAAGCAGTAAAAGTCGGAGGAAAAACAGTAATGGCAATGTCTTATTATCCGAAAGAAGGGAATCCATTATGGGAAAGATATTCTACTAAACTTGTTGCACATACCATCAAAACCTATTCTAAATACACTGTTGATTATACTTATCCAGTTGCAATATCTGTTCATTCGAAATGGATTGGAATGGAATATCCAATGATTTGCTTTAATGGTGGTCGACCAGAAGAAGATGGTACCTACTCAGAAGATACCAAATACGGAATGTGGGGTGTTATCATTCATGAAGTTGGACACAATTTCTTTCCAATGATTATTAATTCGGATGAGCGTCAATGGACTTGGATGGATGAAGGCTTGAACACATTTGTACAATTTCTAACGGAACAAGAATGGGAAAGAGCATACCCTTCTCGACGAGGTCCAGCATACTTAATCGCTGATTACATGAGAGGTGACAAAAAGAATATTTCACCAATTATGACCAATTCGGAATCAATATTACAATTTGGAAATAATGCATATGGGAAACCAGCTACAGCATTGAATATTTTACGCGAAACTGTTATGGGTCGAGAGTTATTCGACTATTCTTTTAAAATGTATTGCGAACGCTGGAAATTTAAACATCCAACACCAGCTGATTTTTTCAGAACGATGGAAGACGCTTCAGCAGTTGATTTAGATTGGTTTTGGAGAGGCTGGTTCTACTCTACCGATAATGTTGATATCTCTTTAGATCAAGTGAAGTGGTTTCAGTTGAACACGATGAATCCAGAAATTGAAAAGCCGTTTAAAGATTCGCAAGAAAAAGCAAAAGATAAATTTATTGGTGACACGCGCAATAAGGAGTTGATTAAACAAACTATCAATGAAGCAGATTCAACAATTGATGACTTTTACGCAAAGCAAAACATCTATTTGATTGATGCTTTAGACATGAAAGAATATGTCGAATTCAAAAACAAATTGTCTGATGAGGATAAAAAACTATTGAATTCAAATAAACAGTTTTACGAATTAACATTCTCAAATATTGGAGGATTGGTAATGCCTTTGATCATTGAAGCTACTTATGCTGATAATACTACGGAGGTATTTCGTATTCCAGCTGAAATCTGGGTGCAATACCAAGACAAAGTTTCCCGTGTTTTAATTCTAGATAAAGAAGTTATTTCTTTCCGCTTAGATCCATTCTTAGAGACAGCAGACACCGACTTTAGCAATAATAATTGGCCTAGAATTGTTCAACCAACACGTTATGATTTGTTTAAGCAAAAGCAAACTGGTGAAAACCCAATGCAACGACAAAAAAAAGTAGATGAATTGAATAAACAATAAAAATAATATTTAATCTATTTTTGGGAAATCAAAGGTTTACCTTCTATAGAAATCCAAATACTTAAAATACTTTCCTCTAACGAACTGAATCAATTCCTCATTGGTTGCGGAATTTAAAAACGATTCTTTTAGATTCATGAACGTGATGAATTTGGAAAACTCTTCTTCATTCAGTTGAATAACATGATGTGCGTTGAACATTTTTACGAGAGTCAGCGTTGCTGTTTTGAAGTTTTTGTGTTTCAAATCCCATTTCCAATCTTCATTATCATCTTCTGTCAAGTTGTAATTCACGCTAACAAGTCTCGTATCTATTTTGTAGAAAGCAATGAAATCAGAATATTTAGCATAAACAAAATTAAACACATCCTCATCAGTATGGCTATTAAGGAAATTCAGATCTAGATTCATAAATGTTATAAAATGCTCAATTTCAACGTTTGGAAGTTCAATTACATGATTTGAGATATATGAGTTTAACATTTGCTTTATCGCTTTATTTAGGTCAGTTTTTAAGCTTTTTCGCCATTCAGGCTTTTCCACCATCTGCAATTGCCCAACGATTTTAAAATGGTCAAATTTATCTTGTATAAAAGTGATTAGCTCCATTTCAGTTGCTGTCTTCAAGAATGTTTCATTCACATTCAAAAAGGAAATGAATTGATCGAATTCCTCTTCGCTCAAATCGATAATGTCATAAGAAACATAAAGTCTCAACAATTCTTGAACAATCTTTCGCTGGTCATCCTTGTATTTTTGTTCTGCAATCCATCGTTTATTTTGTTCCTTTTTAGAAAATGCTTGATAAAGAGCCGTTATTGGACTCTGTAACATTTCTATACCTGTAACCATTCTTGTGTCACGCATGGCCAGATCCTCTCTTTCTTCCTTAATCTGCTCCAAAGTTTTTAAAGGTCGAACCACAACTTCTTGAAGATCTCTGAGTTTAGGATTTAAATAAACCTTTCTTCTAAACTGGCAATCAACATCAGCCTCAACTTTAAAATTCACAACAAAATAACCTGTAACAGAAATAGAAATACTATCACCATTTGATACATATAAAGAAAATGAACCATTTGGCTGACCGAAAACTCCTTGACCAGTTCTTCGATTTACGATCATCAAATTATAAAAGCTTTGCAGACTTGTTGAATCAATTACTTTACCTGTAAATAAAACTTTATCACATTTCTGCGAGAAACCTTCAAAGGATATTAAACTGAACAAAGAAAATAAGACTAGGAAATTTTTCATTGAAACGAATTTAGCAAAAAAGATTCCAAAAATGGCTAGACAAATATGTTATATAACGTTAAAACATAAATTTACATTTGTAACAATTTAGATGTAACATTTGTAAATAGTTTTAAATTTCAAATTTTCGTAATTTTGTGCTCAAATGAAAAGAGTTGTAGTTGGCCTTTCTGGAGGCGTTGATTCAAGTGTCGCGGCGCACTTACTTATCCAACAAGGATACGAAGTAATCGGAATGTTCATGCGTAATTGGCACGATGAAAGTGTTACATTATCAGATGATTGCCCGTGGATTGATGACTCAAACGATGCGTTATTAATAGCCCAACAATTAGATATCCCATTCCAAGTTATTGATTTAAGCGCAGAATACAAAGAGCGAATTGTTGACTATATGTTCAGAGAATATGAAATTGGGCGTACACCAAATCCAGATATTCTATGCAACCGTGAAATTAAGTTTGATGCATTTTTAAAGGCTGCTCTTGAACTTGGTGCAGATTATGTAGCGACAGGTCATTACTGCCGAAGAATCGAGCACAAAGACGGTACTTTTGGCTTATTAGCAGGAAAAGATGATAATAAAGACCAATCATACTTCTTGTGTCAACTCAACCAAGAACAATTGAGTAAAGCGCTCTTCCCTATTGGAGAATTACAAAAATCTGAAGTTCGTGCTATTGCAGCACAAATGGGTTTAGTTACAGCCGATAAAAAAGATTCTCAAGGACTTTGTTTTGTTGGGAAAATAAGCTTACCGCAGTTCTTGCAACAGAAATTGAAATCAATCAAAGGAGACGTAATCGAAATACCCACTTCACTTGATGAATTCAAAAACTACGACTCCATTCCTGTTTCGATTAAAAATGTAGAACATTTAACGGTGCCCTTTGAATACGCTCCAGAAATGGGGAAAGTTGTTGCAGAGCATCAAGGCGCTCACTTTTATACTATTGGACAACGAAAAGGATTGCACATCGGAGGTCGACCAGAACCGTCTTTTGTAATTGGAATAGACACAGAGAAAAATGTGGTTTATTCAGGTCAAACAGACCTACACCCTGGATTAAATAGGATAGCATTAAAAATTGAAAATCAAGATATTCATTGGCTTAACTTGAATTATAAGATCAATAATGGAGAAGACCTTCCATGTTTCGTTAGAATCAGGTACAGACAAAAACTAAAGAAGGCAACAATAATTCAAAAGGAAAGTGGATTTTATATCTTATTCGATGCGAAACAGAAAGGAATCACACCTGGACAATTTGCTGCTTGGTATATTGGTGATGAATTGATTGGATCCGGAGTTATCTCGAGCTAGGAAAGTAGTGTTTAAAAGTACCGTCAGCGTAAAACTCAACAATTTTAACTACATTTTCATCTAATTTCTCTTGGACTTTTATTTCAACTTGTTTATGAACTGAAGTTTTTTGATCTACCGCATTCGCATTCGACAACCCTTCTTTCGGCATTACACCAGTTATGAGCCAATTGGCATTCACTCTTGGATATGTATTTAATATTTTTTCAAGAAAATCAAGGCTAGGCTTATTTCTCCCTGAAATAACATGACTCACATTCGAGCGCTGCACACCTATTTGATCCGCAAAAGCTGAAGGAGTTAAATTGTGCATTTTAAGAATCAATTGAAGTCGTTCTTGAATTAACATTTGTAACAAATTAATGAATAACAAATATACATTATAAATTCACAAATGAAAACAATAAGATTTAATCTTGTGTCCTTTTAAAATTTGACTCAAAAAAAAAAGGAGCTACAGCTCCTTTAAAAATATGATTTTTAACTACTTAATTATTATATACAGCATAAAAAACCGAACTCGTAGCACTATTTTTTATTTGTTGAGAAATTTTAATTGAATCCATCAATTGTGCAACCTCAAAAATATTTAATTTACTTTTTTCTCCTTGTAATCTGTGTTGAGATAACTTGTATTGAGCTATTTTTACTGAATTATTTATCATCTTAATCTTTTTTTATGTTGAATTTTTAAATCTGTTTCAGGTCGGGTTTACGGCATGAAGTTCTAGAATGTTTCAAAAAAAGAAAAATAATTTAGTAATGTATATTAAATGATGTGTGATTTGAACGATTAAATAATTTAAAAAATTGATAAAGAGCTAATTAACTAGTGTTATTCACAGTAATTAAATTTTATTTTTTAACCAAAGGATAAATCAAATCTTCCAGACCATTTGCTTTTATCTCGTACATCAGTTGTAATTGTTGCCCAATTTTTCCTTCAGGAAATCCTTTTCCACGGTACCAAACTAAATAATATTCAGGCAACTGAATAAGCAAATGCCCTTTGAATTTTCCAAAGGGCATTCTAGTATTTGCGAGCTTTACTAGCTCTTCGCGTGAATCTTGCGTATTCAATGTGTTCTTATCAATTTGCCTTTGGCGTTCTATTGATCACTTCCAATAAAAACGGCCAATATTTTTGAACAGAAGAGATTTGTACTTTTTCATCTGGTGAATGTGCCGCACGAATGTTTGGTCCAAATGAAATCATATCTACTCCTGGTAAATGTTTTCCTAAAATGCCGCATTCTAAACCAGCATGACACGCCTTAACTTTTGGCTCTTCTTTGTACATTTCACGGTATAATTCAGTCATCAATTTCAATATTGCTGAATTTGGATTTGGTTGCCATCCTGGATAATCTCCACTTTGAATAACCTCACAACCCATACTTTCAAATGCTGCACGAATTGTATTTGCAACATCATCTTTAGACGTTTCAACACTGCTACGCTGCAATGATTGCGTTATAAATTCTCCATCCTTCAAAATCACTCTTGCTAAACTAGAAGAAGCCTCTACTAAATCCTTGATATCTGGACTCATTCTAAAAACTCCATTGTGCACAGCGTAAAGAACGTTCATTATCTTTTTAAAATCTTCAGTATCTACTGCTTTTGATGCTGACTCAACAATAGACGTAGAAATAACGAAATTCGGCTCAATTACAGAATATTCCGATTTTAGGATATTAAAAAAGTCATCTATTACAGCAATATGCAGATCTTTGAATGATTTATCAAAAGCAATAACTACCGTAGCTTCTCTCGGTATAGCATTTCTTAAACTGCCACCATCAAATGAAATTAATTGAATTGAAAGTAATGAATTTAAATGGTAAAGTAAACGCGTCATCATTTTATTCGCATTCCCTCTGCCCTTGTCAATATCCATTCCTGAATGCCCACCAAGTAATCCTCGTAGTGATATCTGTATGCATTCTGAATCCTGATTAATAGCTACTTGAGTATATTCATATGAAGTATTAGTGTCAATGCCACCAGCACAACCAATAGACAATTCATCATCATCTTCCGTGTCTAAATTCAATAAAATCTTACCATCGAAATTTGAACCGTCCAATTGCATTGCTCCTGTCATTCCAGTTTCTTCATCAATTGTAAACATTGCTTCTAATGCTGGATGAGGAATGTCTGTTGATGCTAACAAAGCCATAATTGACGCAACACCAATTCCATTGTCAGCACCTAAAGTTGTACCATTCGCCCTCAACCAATCTCCTTCAACGATCATTTCAATTCCTTGCGCATCGAAATCAAAGTTTGTTTCCGCATTTTTCTGGTGCACCATGTCCAAGTGCGATTGTAAAATCAACGTTGTTCTATCCTCCATCCCTACTGTTGCGGGCTTTTTGATAATCACATTCTGAATTGCATCTGTTTTCGTCTCTAATCCCAAAGAATTTCCGAAATCCAACATGAATTGAATAACTCTTTCTTCTTTCTTTGAAGGACGTGGAACTGCATTTAAATCAGCAAAATAATTCCACAATGCTTTTGGTTCTAAATTTCTAACACTCATTCTAAATAAATTTGGTATTCGTTATTTATAATTCTTTATTTTCTAAAATCAACAATTCTTTCCAAATACATTTTCTCAACTTTAGCTCTTGCCCAAGGCGTTTTGCGTAAAAAAGTCAAACTACTTTTAATACTTGGATCACTCAAAAAACAATTAATCTTCAACAATTCACCCATGTGCTTCCACCCGATTTCTTCTACCAGCTCAGTTAGCATTCTCTCAAGCGTTATGCCGTGTAATGGATCCATTCCTGCGGATTAAATGATTTGGAATTCGTAATTTATTTACTATATTATCTAAGCTAATTCTTTATATCGTGGCACAGAATCAATGGTCATTAGAAAACTAGCAACTTGTAATTAGCAACTAATAACTACTTCACCAGTTTTCTATACTTAATCCGTTTCGGTCCAGAATCGCCAAGACGTTTTTTCTTGTTTTCTTCGTATTCAGAATAAGATCCTTCGAACCAATAAGCTTGTGAATCGCCTTCGAACGCCAATATATGCGTACAAATACGATCTAAAAACCATCTATCGTGGGAAATAACAACAGCACAACCAGCAAAATTCATGATTCCTTCCTCCAAAGCACGAAGCGTATTAACATCAATATCATTCGTTGGCTCATCTAACAATAAAACATTCGCTTCAGTTTTAAGTGTCATGGCCAAATGCAATCTGTTTCTTTCTCCACCAGATAAAATTCCAACTTTCTTGTTTTGATCAGATCCATTGAAATTGAACTTCGATAAATAAGCACGAGAATTGATTTTTTGATTACCAACTTCCACATATTCTAATCCGTTAGAAACAACGTCAAACACAGTTTTGTCTGCTTGAATATCTTTATGAGTTTGGTCAACATATCCGATTTTTACCGTTTCTCCAACAGAGAATTCACCTGAATCTGGATTCAATTCGTCCATAATCATTTTGAAAATCGTTGTTTTACCAGCACCATTTGGCCCGATAATTCCAACAATTCCTGCTGGTGGCAATTTGAAGTTTAAATCATCGTATAACAATTTGTCTCCAAATGATTTTGCAACGTGAACTGCATCAATTACGTTGTTCCCTAAACGAGGTCCGTTCGGAATTGGCATTTCCAATAAATCTTCTTTATCACGGCTATCTTCAGCCATCATTTTATCGTAGTTCGCAATACGAGCCTTGTTTTTAGCATGACGACCTTTTGGATTTAAACGCACCCATTCTAATTCTCGGGCTAACATTTTCTGACGTTTAGATTCAGTTTTTTCTTCTTCTTTTAAACGATTTCCTTTTTGCTCTAACCAAGAAGTGTAATTCCCTTTCCAAGGAATCCCTTCTCCTCTATCCAATTCAAGAATCCATCCAGCAACGTTATCTAAGAAATACCTATCGTGGGTTACGGCAATGACAGTTCCTTGATATTGTTGTAAATGTTGCTCCAGCCATTCTATTGATTCTGCATCCAAGTGATTGGTAGGTTCATCTAATAATAAAATGTCAGGATTTTGAAGCAACAAACGGCATAAAGCGACACGGCGTTTTTCTCCTCCAGACAACGTTGAAATTAATTGATCATCTGGTGGACAGCGCAAAGCATCCATAGCTCTATCTAGTTTTGAATCTAATTCCCAAGCATCTAACGCGTCGATTTTATCTTGAACTGTACTTTGACGAGCAATTAGCTTGTCCATTTTGTCCGCATCGTTCAAAATCTCTTCATCCATGAATGAATTATTGATTTCTTCGTATTCCTTTAAAACATCAACTATTTCTTGCGCTCCTTCCAGAACAACTTCTTTGACTGTTTTAGTCAAATCCAAATCTGGTTCTTGAGAAAGATACCCAACAGAATAACCTGAAGAAAATACTACATCACCTTGATACGCTTTATCTAATCCAGCGATGATTTTCATTACGGTTGATTTACCAGAACCATTTGCTCCAATAATTCCAATCTTCGCTCCATAGAAAAAAGAGAGGTAAATATTTTTAATGATTAATTTTCCTTGAGGAGTAGTTTTTGAAACTCCAACCATAGAAAATATGACTTTTTTATCGTCTGACATAACTTTTTATATTGTACTTATTGATTATTTTGATCTTCTTTTCCTTCCATTGGTCCGCGCATGTGAATAATTAAACCATTCAGAAAATTACGCAACAATTGATCCCCACATTCCCTGTAATTTGGATGATCTTCTTTTCTAAACAAAGCTCCAAGTTCACTTTGGGTAACTTTAAAGTCCACTAAATTCAATATTTCTATGATTTCATCATTGCGCAAATGAAGTGCTACACGTAGTTTTTTAAGAATATCGTTGTTTGTCATTTAGTGTGTTTTGAGAAAATAATTTTTGAAGGTTAAAATTAAGGGAAATAGTTTGAATAAGATAGAAATAAGAAAAGTTTAATACACAAAAAAGGCCTAGAAAATCTAGACCTTTTAATAAGATAAGTAATATTATCTAAAAGCTGATCCAGCAACAAATGCTACAAGAAATATTAAAATGTATACTGAAATAATGACAATTGTAAAAATCCCTAAAAATTTGAAACATGACTTAAGATTCTCAAAACCGCCTTCTAAATCACTTTGACTAGTTGAATTTACAGCTTTCTTGATTTTTTGAGCAAACAGGTATAAATAGTAAATTGGAAAAAAGTAAATTACCGCCATACCGAGATAGATGAATCCTATTATACCGAATTGAGATGAGCCTCCAGCGATCCCAATAAACAATCCACCTAGAATCATTAACCCAAGAGAAATAAATCCAATAATTGATAAAAAACCCGCCCACTTAGCAGCGTATAGTAAATAGTTCTTTGATTGAGTTGTAATTACTAAATCAGTATTTGTAAAATCTTTGTCTAATGTTTCCATATGTTA
>CANITF010000033.1 GCA_947470515.1 Flavobacteriales bacterium | reverse complement strand
GTTCCTGCAACAGAACAATTATCCGCAGTTGTCGGTGTTCCTAATGCGACTCCAGAAGCAGTGCATGAACCAGCATCTGCAACAACACTCACGTCTGCTGGGGAAGCAATTGTTGGGTTTTGATCATCTGTTACTGTGACTGTCTGCGTTGAAGTTGATGTGTTTCCACTTCCATCTGTTACAGTCCAAGTTACAGTCGTATTTCCTAAAGGATAAGTAGCTGGCCCATTATTAGTTGTTCCTGCAACGGAGCAATTATCCGCAGTAGTTGGTGTTCCCAATGCAACTCCAGAAGCAGTGCATAAACCTGCATCTGCAACAACGGTCACGTTTGCCGGGGAAGCAATTGTTGGGTTAACAAGATCTTGAATTGTTATGAACACAGCGTCGGATGCAGTACAACCATTTACTGTCGAAGAAAGCGTAAATGTTGTTGTTGAAGGCACCGTAAAAGATGGCGTTAAGGAAGTTGATGTAAAACCACTCGGTAAAGAAGTCCAACTCGATGCAGGTGTCGCATTTCCAATAATTGAAATATTATCTATATACCAATAATCAATATTCCATATGTCACCATTATATCTATAGCGCAAATAAAATACTTGATTATCCATTGAACTTAAATTCACTCCATTTACTGTTGTAATAGGAACATTATTTGTTGGATTCAATGTCCAAACAGGAGTCCACGTTACATTATCCAAAGAAACTTCAGCACTTAAAGCAAACGTTCCAACAAACCAATCAACATTATGATTAAAAGCTAAGGTTAAACCAGTTACTCCAGTAGCATTTATTGCTTGAGAAAAAATACTTGCATCAATAAAAGTACCAGCACCTCCCGTTAAATATTGGAACATAGCTTCAGGCAGAGCACCTCCAGCATTTGCAGTATTACTAACTACCCATCTATTGACATCATTTGTAGTCCAATTGATTGCTCCTCCAAAATTTTCAGAAAAAACAGTCGTTGTCATTGGCGCTACCGTTCCAGATAAATTAATATTTCCAGGGCATTGTGTTTGATCTGCACCAGCATTTACAACCGGATTTGGATTAACAACTATTGTAACGCTCGCACAGTTAACACTCCATGTACCACCGTTAAAATTTCGTGCGTAATAGGTAGTTGTAACAACTGGAGAAACAACTAACGTATTTCCTGTTGCAATTTGACCACTCGTTGCACATCCACCTGTAAACCAATATACTGTTCCAACAGCACCATTCGCTGTTAAAGTTGCGTTTTGTCCATTACAAATAGTTGATGTGCTTGCTGAAACAGATGTTAAATCTGCTGTTGGTGGCGATGCGCATGATAATGCCAAACTAAACGCACTTGTTGTAGAATAACCTGAAACGTTAATCCAATAAGTAGTTCCTACTATTGAAGTCCATGAGTAAGAAGCTGATAAAGAAGCACATGTAGGACCAAAATCATCATTACCCCCCATACAAGTTAAAGCGGTACATGTTGCTCCTGAATATATTTGAATTTTACTATCCCATGCAGTTGCGCATAATGAAGCGGTAATATCTTGACCTGTACCAATGAATTTATACCAAACTCCTGAACTACTTTGATTTGTTCCGCAAAAAGAGACGCCTTCATAAGTTCCAGTGTTTGTTGCATTAACCGTAGTCCCTGCTGTTGTTGAACCACATGCAATTGTGGTAGCATTACAAACTAAATCGTTTGCTGGAGCAGACGGCGGAGTGCATGAAGTATTCACACCAAACTGAACTGAACCCGAAGTTCCTGCAGCTAAAGTTCCAGTAGAAATTGTTGTGCCACCCAAAACAGCAGTATAAGTCGCACCATTCCAACCATCACCAAACGAGTCAAACATGTTTAATGTATAGCAACCAGTTGGTAAACACAAACTTTGTGCTGCAGGCGCACCACCTGTTGCAACAGTTGTTCCTCCACTGTTAACTAAATTCCAAGAGACTTCTCCTGGCCATGTACCAGAAGTTACTGAGAAAGAGACAGTATTAAAAGCACAAGGTGAGGGGCATGAAATTCTTGTATAACTCAACCTTGTTGGAGAAAAAATATTAAATGCAGCACATGGATAAAGAGTCATTAAGACAGAATATGTTCCATTTGCTGGACATGTCCACGTGATAGTAGATTGAGTCCCACAGTCGTCATCACTAAATGCCAAAACTGCCCCTCCTGTTCCTGTAGAATATAATCGCAAGTATGTATCTGCTGTAGAATAACCACATGTTTGAAAATTATATATACACCCAGCTGTAGCGACAAAATTAAAGGCTCTACGACCTGAAGTATATGTAGCTGAAAGCTGAGCTGTTCCTGTTGGGGTTATTGCAACGTTTGAAGTAGCTGCACCGCAATATTGTCCGTAACTATCAACAGAAGTTCCTAAAGAAAAAACAAACAAAACTAAGTATAGCAAATAGTTTTTTGTAAAATAGAAAAGTATATTTTTTTTCATGAGATTAATTGTTTGTGGTTGTTTCTTCAATGAATAATTGCAAGCTCAGTATTACTTGTTCTGCTTGACTTTGATTTGAATTAATCCAGCCCAAAAGTGAGTATTTTTCAATTTGTTCAAATGTTGAAAAAGGATAGCTTTTGGAATTATTCAATAAACGTGTTGAATAAGGTTGTTTCTCTTTTGTGCCAATAGCATCGTTAAATACTTTTGTCAAAACCATAATTTTATTTGCAATTTGATGAACATCTTCAGAATAAGTTATATTCTTTTGAATTTCCATTTTTGTCTTCTCAGAATTTGACTGAGCTTTCATCGGTGACAATGGTTTTTTTTCCTCTGCAGTTGTTTGAGAAAATACGTGTCCCGAAAAAAGTAGGAGAAAAAAGATAATTAGTGATTTTTTGATTTTTAATCCACAAGAGATTTTTTGCCATTTGGCATTTGAAACATTAATTGTTTTCATAGTAGTAATAGTTATTATAATGGTAACATTAAATTAATATAAATTTCATGCCTAAAATACAATGGCTTGAATAATAGCTACTTATATTATTCTTGAATTCGACTTATTCCCACTGTAAAGAATAAAATCTCAATTAGGGAATTTAATAACTAGATAAATGGTTTAAAAAATTTCTATTTTAAACATTGAAACTCTAAAATTGAAATACTCAAATGAATTTGAATTTTACAAGAAATAGCAATAATTCTTTTTTGAAAAGTTATACTTAAATTTACCTATTCATAAGCTTTATAAATGCTTCAAAAATTAAATCTCGGTATATTATTCACAGCAGTTATTCTGTTTTGTTATAGTGCCTTTTTGGTCGTTTTTAAAGGTGAGATTTATCCCTCCATCTTACTTGTGTTTTATTCCTTTTTATGCATTGTATCCTACTTTGCTTTATATGGAATAAGAACACATCACACCAAAATATATAGTTTATTTTCCTGCATTAACCTAATTAATCTAATCGTTCTTTTTGCTGATTATTTTTATTTGGATTTATTAAAAAGCACATGGAATTATTCTTTTGCACTTATTTTTCTGCAGCTGTTAATTGGATTCTTATTAAGAATAAAATCATTCAAAGGGAAAATTGCAAATGCAACATATTGGTCCACAATTGTCTCAACTTTATTGATTGAGTCAATGCTATTTTTCAAATTATCAAATGAACTTTTTCATTCAATAATTATCTATTCCTTTCTATTAAGTTCAATTCTGATGCTCGTTTTATTTGGATTAAAACTTAAGCGTAAACATCAGTAAACATAGGTTCCAAAGCCAGATAAACGGGTCAACCAATAATCGGATTGCTCAATTTCTGTCACAATTATTCCCTTTGAGGAGCTTGCATGAATCATAACAAGTGGTTTCCCTTTATCAGAAACAATCATTCCTACATGCGAAATACCTGAACCATTATCAAAAAATACTAAATCACCTTTCTGAACATTTTTCTCCTTTAATTTTCTTGATGTTTCAAATTGGTCCACAGCTCTTCGCGGAATTTCTTTGCCAAACTCTTTCATGACATACCCTGTAAATCCACTGCAATCAAATCCACTTGGGTCATTCCCAGCCCAAACATATGGAACTCCTAATTGCTTTTTAGCATAATCGATAATTTTATCTCTTTCTTTGGAATACATGTCTTTTTCAGAACCATCTGAATCTACAATGTCTTTTTCAGCAATTTCTCCTTGAAAATCAATATCTGGAATTTCATCAAACAAACTACTAGTAACCTTTTGAAGTCGTTCAAATTCAACCTTCTGCCCTCTTCTTTTTAAATCTTCCGCCCAAGAAATTAAATCGTGTTTTAAAAAGGAAATCTCATAAATATGGGCATCAAAAACTTTTTTACCATCGCTTGATGTCTTGATTTCATTAAACATCTTGGCTGCATCTTCCAAAGCATTAGGATGTCTTATCAACCATCGATCATTTTGACAAAGCTGAAATAAACTTATTGCTTTATAGAATTTTGGAATCTGTGAAAAATCGTAATCAGGAATGTCTAATAACGTATTTGCTTTGCGATAAACCATTTTATAATGATTCTGCGCATATAAAACTTCCAATTTATCAAATTCACGTATTTGAGCGCTTCCTAGCGAGACACAGAAAGCAACAAAAACAAACAATATCAGCCCCTTCATCTATTCATTGTATTAAAAAATCTAAGTAACTAATAATATATTGACAATAGGACAGCATACCTAATTATCATTCAACATGCAATTGTTTATTGAATCTAGTAGCTAATTAACATTTTTTTTGATGTCAAACAGTTACTATTTTAACATTTCAACGTTATTTGACTTATATTTATAAAGTTTAAAAATACAACTATGACAAAGATTCTCTTCCTACTAACAGCAGTGCTAATCACTTTCAACAGTAATTCTCAAATTGACCCAAATAAAGTTGGAACAACTCAAAAATTCGATGAAGTTTTAACGTATATCACTAGAATGTATGTTGACACCGTCAATAACGACCAATTGACGGATGCTGCAATTATTGCCATGTTGGAAAAGCTTGATCCACATTCAACGTATATCACCAAAGAAGAGGTCGCTGAAGCAAATTCATCAATCAATGGAAGTTTTGTTGGAATTGGTATTCGATTTCAAATATTAAAAGATACGTTAATGGTTGTAGCAACGATTCCTGGTGGTCCATCAGAAAAATTAGGAATCATGCCCGGTGATAAAATCACAAAAATTGAAAATGAAAACATTGCAGGTATTGGTTTGAAAAATGGTCAAGTCAAAGAGCGACTTTTAGGCGAACTTGGAACGAAAGTGAAAATTGAAATCATGCGCAAGAAAGCAAAGAAACCACTTGATTTCGTTATAACAAGAGATAATATTCCAATCAATTCTGTTGATGCGCATTATATGGTAACACCTGAAACGGGTTATATCAAATTGAATAGTTTTTCAAGAAGTACGGTGGATGAAATCCAAAAGAGTTTAATTGATTTGAAGGCTCTTGGAATGAAAAACCTCATTTTTGATTTACAAGGAAATGGTGGTGGATTGCTAGATGCAGCTCAAAAAGTAGCGGATGAATTTCTTTCAGGTGATAAATTAATTGTTTATTCTGAGGGAAGAGCGCAACCAAGAAACAACTTAAAAGCTGGTAAAAAAGGATTGTGGGAAGACGGAAAATTAATCGTTTTGACAGATGAGTATTCTGCTTCCGCGAGTGAAATTGTTTCAGGAGCTATTCAAGATTGGGACCGTGGAATGATTATCGGTAGAAGAAGTTATGGAAAAGGATTGGTTCAACGTCCAATTGATTTGACTGATGGCTCACAAATGCGTTTAACAATTGCACGTTATTACACGCCAACAGGGAGATGGATTCAAAAACCGTATGACGATTTAGAAGCGTATAAAAAAGATCTTACACAACGTTATTTAAATGGTGAATTCAATAATGTTGATTCCATTAAACTCCCAGATTCTTTGAAATTCCAAACTATGATCACTAAAAGAACAGTTTATGGTGGTGGCGGAATCATGCCAGACTTATTTGTACCAATTGATACATCAGGAGTTACAGATTATTATAGAGATTTAGTTCAAGGTGGACATTTAAACAGTTATTCTCTTGATTACGTTGACAAACAAAGAGACAAATTAATGCTCACCTACCCTACTTTTGAAAGTTATTTAAACGGCTTCTCAATGGATAAAAAATTCATGGATGCCTTTTTTGAATACGTTGCAAAAGAAGATAAAGAATTGCTCTTCAATGCTGAAGAATATAAAACAAGTGAAGAATTAATAAAACTTCGATTAAAAGCTGTTTTAGCGCAAGATATTTGGGGATACAATGAATTCTATCAAGTTTATAATGATTCAAATGAAATTATTCAACGAGCTGTTAAAGCATTGGAGAATAAAGAATATGAAAAAGCAAATTTGAATTAATCGAAAAAATAATAATTTTGTCTTGTTAAAAAGAACACCTATGAAAAATCAATTTATTCTTGGAATCTGTTTATTCATCATTTCAAGTTGTGGAAACGAAACAAATTCAGTGAAATCTGGTTCTGGAGAAGTATCATCTGCAATCGCTGCTAGTGAAGGAAGTGAAGAGGATTTAAAAGCTTCTTTGCAAGAAATTGAAAAGGAAGAACAGGATTTAGCCAAAGAAGCTGCTGCATCTTCCACAACAATGTCTTTTGATAAAATGACAACCAATTTTGGAAAAATAAAAGAAGACACGGATAATAACGCGTCTTTTATTGTAACGAACACTGGTAAAAACCCGTTGATCATTGAAAAAGTGGATGTTAGTTGTGGATGTACAACCGCTAAAAAACCTGAAAAACCAATCATGCCCGGAAAATCAGATAAAATTGAAGTTGTTTTTCACCCGAAAGTTGATCAATTAAAAGAGCAACATAAAACAATCACCGTTACGGCGAATACGAATCCAACAATTGCTGTCTTAAATATTGAAGCTTTTGTGATAAAATAAGGAAATGTTCGACCCCTCTGGGGTCGATAGTGTATTCAAATAATTTTTTGGTGGATTGTATGACTTCTCTGAAGTCAACAACCAGCAAATAAATCTAATAATCGTAAAATGACTTCAGAGAAGTCAAATACCCCCCCCAAAAAATCCAACAACCGCAAAATGACTTCAGAAAAGTCAAACATTATTCCACTTCGATCCAATCAAATAAATATTCTTCCTTATAATCAATCTTAAATTCCTTTAACAATCCAATATATTCATCTTTAAATTTTTTCTTTGCGTGATGCGCTTTTTGCCCTTTGATATAATTCGTAATCATCTCAACTTGACGTTCATTGTATGAAAAAGCACCAAATCCATTTTGCCAACTAAAAGTTTGTTTTGTAAATTTATTCTCATTAATAAAATTTGTAGAAGCTTTTTTTACTTCTCTCACCAAATCAGAAAGTGCACAAGTCGGTTTTATTCGAATAAACATATGCGTATGATCTGGCATTCCATTTATCGCAATGAGCGATTGATCCTTCAACTTAATGATGCCTGTAATGTATTTATAAAGTTCATTTTCCCAATCTGCGTGAATTAAACATTCTCTTCGTTTTACAGTGAAAACTAGTTGAATATAAAGCTTTGTATATGAATCAGCCATGCTTTTCTTATATAAGTTAAGAAAAAAGTTGAGTTGATTCCAAGAAAATTTTGTGTTTTTAAAGAAATTTGTATCTAAAAAAGAGCAAAGTCCTTTCTACAATTGCAGAAATAAAAAAAAGATACAGTTGCTGCATCTCTTCAATCTTCATTTTATTTCTTCGTAATCAACATCCATTATATCCGGATGACTTTTACTTTCTTTTTGCGTAGTTGGTTTGCCGAGAATAGTTGTCTTTCCAAAACTTTTCATTTTGCGTTGGCGTTCCGCTTCACCTTCTCGTTGATTTTTATTGAGAATACGTTCCGCTTCCATGTTTCTTTTTGCAATCATCAATTGACCGAGAAATCGCAGTAAAACAATTGCACCGATTACAATTAGAACAGTTCTAAAAATCCCTGATATGCTCGCCGTTACAATCACTATTTAGATAAATGCATGTTTCGTTCTGAGTATATCTTTGTAAAGAATGGATCCTTCAAATTCTTGATAAAACGAATTGCTTCGCCAGTAGATTTCATTTCTGGACCAAGTTCTTTTTTCACATCTGGGAATTTCTCGTAAGAAAAAACTGGGATTTTAATCGCATAACCTTCTTTACGTGGATTGAAATTGAAATCTGAAAGCTTCTTCTCGCCCAACATTATTTTCGTAGCATAATTCACGTAGGGCTCATTGTACGCTTTTGCAATGAAAGGCACAGTTCTAGATGCTCGTGGATTAGCTTCAATCACATAAACTTTGTCATCTTTAATAGCAAATTGAATGTTCATTAATCCAACTGTTCGCAATGCCAAAGCAATTTTAACTGTGATATCTTCTATTTGCTGCATTACAAAATCTCCTAAATTGTACGGAGGCAATACAGCGTATGAATCTCCTGAGTGAATTCCCGCTGGTTCTATGTGTTGCATGATTCCTATGATGTGTACATTTTCACCGTCACAAATTGCATCTGCTTCAGCTTCAATTGCACCACCAATAAAGTGATCTAATAAAATTTGGTTGTTCCCCATTTCATTGATAATATCAACAACATGGTGCTCCAATTCCTCTTTATTGATTACAATTTTCATTTTCTGTCCACCCAAAACATACGAAGGACGAACTAAAAGTGGAAATCCTAATTCATCTGAAAGTTCCAATGCTTGTTCTGCACTTTCTACAATTCCATATTTTGGAAAAGGAATATTGTTTTCTTCTAATACTTTCGAAAAACGACCTCTGTCTTCAGCTAAATCCAATGCTTCAAAGCTAGTTCCAAGTATTTTAATTCCGTATCGTTCTAATTTTTCAGCCATTTTAAGTGCTGTTTGTCCGCCCAATTGAACGATAACACCAACTGGATTTTCGTGTTTGATAATATCATAAACATGTTCCCAGAATACAGGTTCAAAGTACAATTTATCTGCAGTATCAAAATCTGTTGAAACAGTTTCAGGATTACAATTGATCATGATTGTTTCGTAACCGCATTCTTTCGCTGCCAAAACACCGTGAACGCAACTATAATCAAACTCAATTCCCTGACCTATACGATTTGGACCAGAACCTAGAACAATTACTTTCTTTTTGTCTGACTTAATACTTTCATTTTCAAATTCGAAAGTTGAATAATAATAGGGTGTTTGTGCAGCGAATTCTCCTGCACACGTGTCAACCAATTTATAAACACGATTTATACCTTGTTCTATCCTTTTGGTATAAACCTCAGATTCTAAGCAGCGTAAAAGATGTGCAACTTGTCGGTCGGCATATCCTTTTTGTTTCGCTTCAAACATTAATTCTTTTGGAATATTCTCCAAATGGAATTTTTCAATTCTTCTTTCTAACTTTATTAAGTCTTCAATTTGTTTCAGGAACCAAATATCAATTTTTGTTTTCTCAACAATTTTCTTGAATGGAATCCCCAATTTAATCGCATCGTAAATATGAAACAAACGATTCCAACTTGCGAATTCTAAACTGTGCAATATTTCATCCTGATTTGTTAACTCACGTCCGTCAGCCCCTAAACCATTTCTATTAATCTCTAATGATTGACACGCTTTTTGCAATGCTTCTTGAAAAGAACGTCCGATACCCATAACTTCACCAACTGACTTCATTTGAAGTCCAAGTTTACGATCTGTCCCTGGAAATTTATTAAAGTTCCAACGTGGTATTTTGACAATCACATAATCCAACGTCGGTTCAAATAAAGCTGAAGTAGTTTTTGTGATTTGATTGTTTAATTCTGTTAAGTGATATCCAATGGCAAGTTTAGCAGCGATTTTGGCAATTGGATAACCCGTTGCTTTTGATGCCAAAGCTGAGGATCTTGAAACTCTTGGATTTATTTCAATTGCGATAATCTCTTCTGTTTCATCTGGAGAAATTGCAAACTGAACATTACAACCTCCGGCAAAATTACCAATAGAGCGCATCATTAAGATAGCCATGTCGCGCATTCGTTGAAAAGTAGTGTCAGATAAAGTCATCGCTGGAGCAACAGTAATTGAATCTCCAGTATGTATTCCCATTGGATCAAAATTCTCAATTGAACAAATGATTACAACATTATCATTTGCATCACGCAACAATTCCAATTCATATTCTTTCCACCCTAATAATGCTTTGTCTATCATTACCTCGTGAATAGGTGAAAGATGCAAGCCACGTTCAAGTAAATTATCAAATTCTTTTGGTTCATGTAAAATTGCTGCTCCGGATCCACCAAGGGTATAGGAAGGACGAATACACAACGGGAAACCAAATTCTTGTGCAATTTCTTTTCCTTCTAAAAAGGATTTTGCTGTCTTTTGAGGCGCCATTCCCACCCCAATTTTTAGCATCAATTCTCTAAATGCTTCTCTATTTTCGGTGATTTCAATAGCAGCGATATCAACACCAATAATATCCACACCATATTCTTCCCAAATTCCCATTTCATCGCATTTGATGCACAAATTCAAAGCTGTTTGTCCACCCATTGTAGGTAGAACAGCATCAATCTTGTGTTTTTTCAAAATTTCAATGATACTTTCTGACTCAAGCGGCTGCAAATAGATATTATCTGCGACTACTGTGTCCGTCATAATAGTTGCTGGATTTGAATTAATGATTGTTACTTCAATTCCTTCTTCACGTAATGACTTTGCTGCTTGAGAACCAGCATAATCAAATTCACAGGCTTGACCAATTACAATAGGGCCGCTTCCGATGATTAATACTGACTTAATAGAGGTGTTTTTTGGCATTTTATGCTCTTTTGAGATTCAATTTAACGTAAACAATAAACTGAGAGCAAATTTAATCAAAAGTCCGAACGTTTTTAAATCGGTTCAATGATGTTTTTAACAATATTCGTTAATAACTATTCCGATTTATTAAAGAGAAATATTTGGTTTTGAAGAAATGTTGAAAAGAAGCCACTCAGGACTTAAGATTCAATGTTTCGTTTGGTAAAATGAAAGAGTCAGAGCTGATACAAAACTTAATCATTGCCACAGATGCACAGATTATTTAATTTCACAAACAAAATATATTGAAAAAAGCTGTTTAACCAGAACGCAAAAATTTGGTGAATTTTAATTAAATTAAAGCAAACGAATGACTATTACCACAAAAAATAATCTGTGCATCTGTGGCTGAAAAATCATTTCAAAATTTTAATATTTACTTTTAAATGATCCAAAATCCTTGATTTTAAATAAAGAACTATAACTTTCATAAAAAACTTAATTGAATTCCAAGTTGCATTTATTACTTGAATCTAAGATTCGCAATATGTCGAACCTTTTTTTTAAAAAGAATGTAATATACAGAAAAGCAAAAACTAGATTTAATTAAGCTTTAGGCAACTTGAACATCTAAATATTGCACAGAAATACTGATATCGTTCAGTTTAACAGGTTCTTTTCAGACAATAACAACCATTACCTTTACTAGTTCAAACTATCTGTGAACACTTTATACTAAATTAATAACTTGGAAATTTCAAAGATAAAATGGTATAACTATATTTGTTTAAACATTTTCAAACATGAACAACATCCTTAATCACAAAGAAATTGAACAAAAAATCACCCGTTTAGGACATCAAGTTCTCGAGAATTGTTTCGAAGAGCCTGTTATTTATATTGGTGGGATTTGTGGAAATGGATTAAAATTAGCCAAGCAATTGAAAGCAATTATGGCTTCAAATTCTGATCAAGAGATTCATGTTTTTGAAATTACAGTAAACAAAGACGAGCCTTGGAGCGAACCAATTACCCTATCAATCGACGAGAAACTGTTGAAAAACGCATACATTATATTAGTTGATGACGTTCTCAATTCTGGTAAAACAATGCAATATGCATTAATGAAATTTTTAGAACGAGCGACGAAATCAATAAAAACGGTCGCATTAGTAGATAGAACCCACAGACGTTACCCGATTAAAGCAGATTTCGTAGGTTTGAGTCTTTCGACAACTTTAAAAGAACGTGTTGATGTGGATTTGGACGACGAGAATTCTAGAGCTTATTTGGTGTAATTAAGAACTGAGAACGCTGCGCTGAGAGATATTAGAACTGAGACTTTTAACCATGAAAAAAACGACTGAATCTGCTTCCAATTTCAACAATTTAGAATCGATGTCTACCATTGATTTGTTGAGTAACATGAACAATGAAGACAAAACTGTTCCTTTAGCGATAGAGAATGAACTTCCTTCAATTCAAGCATTTATTGACGCTTGTTATTTGCGTATGAAAACTGGTGGACGTCTTTTTTACATTGGGGCTGGCACAAGTGGTCGATTAGGCGTTGTTGACGCAAGTGAGTGTCCCCCAACTTTTGGCGTAGAACAAGGAATCGTTGTTGGAATCATTGCAGGAGGCGACAAAGCAATCCGAAAAGCAGTAGAATTTGCTGAAGATGATACCGAACAAGGCTGGAAAGATTTGCAAGAATATTCAATCAATTCAAATGACACATTAGTTGGAATTGCTGCTTCAGGTTCAACTCCATACGTTCTTGGAGCAATAGATGAAGCGAAAACAATTGGTGTGTTAACAGCAGGGATCTCTTGCAATCCTGGTAGTCCACTTTCTCAGCAAGTTGAATTTCCAATCACTCCAGAAGTTGGTCCAGAATTCGTGACTGGCAGTACACGAATGAAATCTGGAACTGCTCAAAAACTCGTTCTAAACATGATTTCAACTTCCTTAATGATAAAATTAGGTCGTGTGAAAGGAAATAAGATGGTTGACATGCAGTTAAGCAACAACAAACTCGTTGACCGTGGAATAAAAATGATCATGGAAGAAATTTCTGTTACTTTTCAAGAAGCAGAGCATTTACTTTCAAAACATGGTTCAGTTAGAAAGGCAACAGAAGCGTTTAAAGGAGAATAATTCTTGATTTTGTTGTATAATCAACTGCCTTATATTCTTGGCTTCAACTTAAATTAATTCACTAACCACTTTTCATGAATATCATAGAAACAAACAACCTCACTCACCGTTTTTCTGAAAAGGAAATTGTGCTCAATGACATTGCCATTCAGGTTCCAGAAGGATCTATTTATGGGTTTTTAGGTCCAAATGGTGCTGGTAAAACAACAACTTTGAAATTGATTCTTGGATTACTCAAGAAACAACAAGGAACAATTTCCGTTTTTGGAAAACCATTTAACGAAAATAGAATTGAAATCCTTAAGAATATTGGTTCGTTGATTGAAGCACCTTCTTTATATGCACATTTAACGGCAAGTGAGAATTTATTGATTTGGCAAAAGGTCTTTCAATGTCCAAAAGAAAGAATCAACGAAGTATTGCAAATTGTTGGTTTAGAAAATACCGGAAAGAAAAAAGCAGGGAAATTCTCTTTAGGAATGAAGCAACGATTGAGTATTGCAGTTGCATTGTTGCACAAACCTTCTCTACTGATTTTAGATGAACCAACCAACGGACTTGATCCGAGTGGAATCATTGAAATGAGGCAATTGTTGATAAAAATCAACCAAGAAGAAAAAGTGACAATTGTAATTTCAAGTCACCTTCTAATGGAAATAGAGAAATTGGTGACGCATATTGGAATCATTAACAAAGGCTCTATTTTATTCCAAGGAACATTGGACGAATTGCATTTAAAACAATCCTCTTATGTTGTATTTGATACCAATAATTTAGAAGGAACAACAGAATTGATGAACAAACATAATCTGTCACCAATCACGTTAAATGGACAAGTTTCACTGGCTACAACGGATAAAGCTATTATTTCAAAAATCAATGCGGAATTGGTCAATCATAACATTGAAGTGTACGAAATTTCAATTGCCAAAAATGACTTAGAATCTATTTTTATTGACCTTACAAAAAATTAAACGATGAATTTCATACACAGCTTACAAAGTGAATGGCTTAAAACGAAAAGAAGCGCAGCATCTTGGCTTTGCATCATTGGCGGTTTCTTTATTCCGTTCATTTATTTGATTGCTTTTTTAAAAAATCAAACGAGTATCAATAAATATCCAAATCACATTTGGGAAACACATTTCAATGAATTATGGCACAATATGGCCATCTTTCTTTTGCCTATGGGCGTAATTCTGGCAAGTAGTTTAATCACACAGATGGAATTTAAAAACAACACCTGGAAACAGTTGCATGCTAGTCCTCAGTCCTACCCGACTATCTTTTTATCCAAATATTCGGTGATCTTTTTAATGACGGTAAAGTTCTTTTTGTTTTTCAATATCGGATTGATATTATCAGGATTAATTCCGTGCTTAATCGTGGATGGCGCACTTCCGAAAGAAATGATTCCAATCATGGCCTTCCTCAAAGGAAATGTGAAGCTATTCATTGCGTGCATGCCGATTTTAGCAATACAATATTTGATCAGTTTGATGTTCAAAAACTTTTTGGTTCCCGTTGGAATTGGACTCGTTGGATTAATAGGCTCCATGATTGGCAATTCTTGGGAGTATATTTTCTTAAGTCCTTATAGCTATTGCGCAATGCAAGTTTTACCAATTAAAAGGGATTTCAATTTACATGTTTATGGACTCGTTTGTTTTGCGATTATTTCGGTTATCAGTTACATTCTTTACATTCGAAAAAAGGAAAAAGGGTAAGATATTGCCTAAATCAAAAATTCATTTCAACGTTTTTAATTTACAAACGTTCAAGTATTAGCGTTTAATGCTTAACTTTCCTATATGAAATATTTACTGTTTATTGGTACAGTCATTGGCTCTTGTTCTTTGTTTTTTTCATGTAAAAAGGATAAAGTTCCTCCGGTTCTTGTACCAAAAACATTCGACACACTTTACCCTCTAACCTATTTACCTGTTTACCCTGGTTCTTATTGGAAATACGTTGATTCAAATGGTGATTCTACGATTGACATAACAAATCCAACGTATGAATTAGATTATTATTTAACAGCTTGGGGTGATACCGACACTGCTTATGCTCCAAAATATAATGGAATTTATATTTGGGGGTACAACGAGCATGAAAGCACTGGGGCTTCTTATGCTATACCAATGAGAAAAATATTAGATGAATCTTCACCTGTTGGTTCAAGTTGGTACATAGCTCAAGGGTCAGGCACTACTTATTACAGGAAAATTACAGCTAGAGATACTACAATAACTATTTTTGGAAATTCTTATTATCCAACAATTGTTGTAGAAGAATATTGTCCTCAAGGCTTCCCAAATACCCCATGGATTTACAGAAGGTATTACACAAAAGATATCGGATTAATAAAAGAGGAAACAGAATTTGATGGCAATGTAAAATTGATTTATGATTACCACATAAATAATTAATCTTTTTAAATGAAAGTATTTTTCCTCCTTTCACTCTTATTCATATTCCAAAATTGCTTTTCTCAATCTGTTCGAAAAACCGATTGGACCGTTGCTGAAACTTTAGAATTCATTACCAAAAACAATGCTTATTCAACGTGGGAAGGAATGCTTTTGTACCAAGGTTCAGATTCTATTGTACATCATTTCATTTATCGAATCATGGATAATTAGGCTTTTATTACAATCAAAAAAGAAGAATTAACTTTGGAGGAAATTAAACCCTATTCAAAAACCTCCTCTTCACCTTTGGGTTTTTATTACGTTGATCCGAGTAAAAATTTCATAAAAATAAAAGAACTTTAACCTCATTAAAAAACACAAATGAAAAACAAACTTTCAATGCGTATTCTTCACCGATATTTAGGTTATTTCTTGTCTGGAATTATGGCAGTTTATGCTTTAAGTGGTATCGTTCTTATTTTCCGTGATACTGATTTTTTAAAAACAGATCAACAATTTGAAGAAAAGTTTGCGCCACAGCTATCGAATGAAGCATTAGGCAAAGAACTTCGGTATAGAGATTTCAAAGTCACGAAAGAAGAAGGTGATATTGTCTCTTATAAAAACGGAACATATAATAAGAAAACGGGTGTTGCGAATTACACAGAGAAAGATTTGCCATACGTTTTAAATAAGTTGACGCATTTACACAAAGCATCGACAGATGATCCACTTTATTATTTGAATATCTTTTTTGGCTGTTCACTTCTCTTTTTCGTGATTTCTGCTTTTTGGATGTATTTGCCAAAAACAACAATTTTCAAGAAAGGAATTTTGTTTGCTTTGGGAGGTGTTGTTTTGACATTGGTTTTATTGTTTGTTTAAATAATTTTAGTTAATGCTTCCTTCAATCGTCTCTTCCCTTTGGCTCCAAGAAAATTTAAACAACCCTGATTTGATTATCCTTGATGCAAGTCAAATAACTAATCAAGCTGGAAAAAAATCCGAATTTGAAAATGTAAAAATTAAAGGCGCGCGACATTTTGATTTGAAAAATACCTTTAGTGATGCTAATAGTGAATTTCCAAATACGCTACCAAGTCAAGAAGATTTTGAAAAGGAAGCCAGAAAACTTGGAATCAAGAACTCCAGTATTATTGTTATTTACGATAACCTTGGAATTTATACAAGTCCGAGAGTTTGGTGGATGTTTAAAGCAATGGGACACGAAGCAGTTGCTATTTTAGATGGTGGTTTACCCGATTGGATTGAACAAGGATTTGAAACTGAACAAAAGTCAAATGTTACAATTGAATCTGGAAATTTTGAAGCGAATTTTCAACCTGATTTAGTGGTTGATTATTCTTTTGTGCTTTCAAATATCAAAAAGGAGAATAGTTTACTTATCGACGCACGTTCTGCAGGTCGTTTTAATGATACTGAACCAGACCCAAGAAAAGGGTTGAAAAGCGGACATATTGAAAATTCCATTAATATTCCGTTTGAATCAGTGCTTGAAAATGGTAAATTCAAACCAATTGCAGCGTTGAATGCAGTGTTTGAGGTGTTGCAAAACGAAAATCGTCCTTTGGTCTTTAGTTGTGGATCTGGCATAACTGCATGCATTGTAATGTTAGCTGCAGAAATGGTTTTACACAACAAAAAAGCTGTTTATGATGGTTCTTGGACTGAATGGGCGGAACGACAAAATTTAAAAGAATAACTATGATTAATGTGAAAGGAAATAATATCACATCCACTTAAATCCAAAATCACTCACCTTAGGAACTGTTTCAAATTCTATTTCAAATTCATGCGTTCCAGGAAGTAAATCAACGAAATTCTTATTGAATTTAACTCCTAACACATTTGAATAAAGCCAGAAATTTCTCAGATATTTTTCAGTTTTCACAACAATTACAGCCGCTCCCCGAGCTGACTCTTCTGAGCTTGCCGAAGTATGTCGAGGGGCGGCCTTTCGTATTTCTTTTACTTTAATTGAGATTCCAGAAGAATCCGCTTTTGCATATTTCGTGTTGATTTGAGAAAAAGTTCTTGTTTTGTAATCTCCTCGAGCATTCTTCCATTCAAATTTGACAACATAGTTTTCATTGGCTAAATTGTCCTTCAAACAGGCATCACAAATTTTAATAGATTGATTTCCTTGAACCAAAATTGTATCCGCATTTTGGAAAAGCGCATTTCCTTCTAAATCAAAAACGGTGTACTTCAGTTCACATTGAAACGTATCAACTTTATCTGAAACCAAGTAATAATCCATTTTTCCTTTGTCAAGAGCCTTTCCAAGAACCGCAATTCCTTCATAATCGTCTTTTACGCGGTATTGCAATGCTTTCCAATTTCCGTAATAATCGATACTCGACCAAGACGGCGCTGGCCAACAATCATTCACTTGCCAGTACAAAGTTCCCATACAACGAGGCGCATCCAATCGGTGTCCTGTTACTGCCATGCTCACAGCTGTTGCTTGCGTCAATTGGGAGAAATAAACGAATTCTTCGAAATTTTCTGGCGAACCATACAAGATTTCAGCATGTTTCAAAATCATTCCATTTCCAACATAACTTTTCTGATGGTGCTTCATGACATCCGATTTCAAATCCCAATCTACCTTTTCAGAGAAAGTGGAAAGCGTTGCATATTCAGGGAAACTTTGAAAACCGTATTCTGCATTGAACCGACCAATCTTTTTTGCAAAATCACTCATTGGGTCTTTTCCATGCCAAACACCCCAATAATGCTGCGTTCCATGGTTGTAATATTCATCTTTTCCCCAATTACTCAAAGGTGAAGTATGAATGTAGGGCGAATTGGTTAATCGTGAAACACTTGTTGGAAGCAATTTCTGAAACAATTTCACATACGATTCTTCAATTTCCTTTGATGCTTTGTGATCCAATTTGAAGGTTGTTTTAAACCCCCAATTCTTCCAAGCGACATCAACTTCATTATTACCATTGAAGATCGTTAAACTCGGATGTGAGGCGATTCTAGGGATTTGGTATTCTACTTCTTCTTGCACATTTGTCAAGAACTCAGGATCACCTGGATACATCGCACATGCAAACATGAAATCTTGCCAAACCATAATTCCGTATTTATCACATGCGTCGTAAAAAGCATCATCCGGATAATAACCTCCACCCCAAACACGCACCATGTTGAAATTACTTGCTGCAAAGGATTTTACCATTGCAACCAAATCTTCATCATGAACGCGAGCTGGAAAAATATCTTGCGGAATGTAATCTCCACCTTTACAAAATATTGGTCGACCATTGACTTTTATGACATAGCTGGTTCCCCACATGTCGGTTTCCATCACCAATTCTGTTTGTCGAATTCCATAAATGACTGTTTGTTCTTCAATTAATTTGTTTTGTTCATCAAAAAGTTGCCAAAGATCTTCATACATAGATTGATTTCCTTGACCTATCGGCCACCAAAGTTGAGGATTTATCACTTCCTCTTCTCGGATAACTTTTGTTGTACCTTCTCCAATTCTAACATCACCAAAAATCTTGCTTTTCCATGTTAAATTGCCTTTTGTAGGATTAGAAAATAGCAATTCAAAAAAGAGTGTTGCTGATTCATCGGTAATAGCTTGGGTAACGATATTCTTTCCGATTGTTCTAGCCGAATTATAAACATGAAGCACAACTGGCTTCAAAAATCCTATGGTATTCATGCGCAACGACCAATCCCAACCAAATTGATATTGTGGTTTACGCGTATATGGCGCAATTTTAATTTCGTTTACATCATTAGGTGCCGGTAAATGATACGCTGCAGCCGCGTATTTTTCTTTGTGATATAAAACAGGTGGATAAAAAATCACTTGTAGTTCGTTGGTACCCAACTTCACCTTGTTTTTAATATTGTAACGGTATGGTCGAAAAGCATTTTCTGCAAAACCAATCAACGAATCATTCAAAAAGATTTCTGCATACGTATCAATTCCAGGAAATTCCAATTCTATAAAATCATGTTCAAGATCATAAGACAATAAATCAAAACTTGAATTTAGACACCATGTATTGTTTTCTATCCACCCGAATTCATTTTCATTCATTCCATAAAAAGGATCAGGCAATTCTCCGTTTTCAATCAGTTTCTCTTGAATTGAACCATGTGTTCCATAATCAATTCCCTTCAACGTTTTAGGATTGATAGAACCCCATTCCAAAACCACCTGTTTTTGTGCAACAACAGTTGTAGAGATGAAAAAGAGTATGAAAAGGATTTTTATCATTGAATTTATTCTACCAATTACGATTAAATGGTGCATCTACCATCTTTTCTTCTGTGTCCGTTTTTAATGCGTAATTGAATCCATTGTAGACAGAATAAGAACCGACAACGCCATTTTTATCGATTGCAATAAAACCAGCTTGTAAGTTTGTCAAATCCTTGTGCTTTGAAATAATTCGTTCTACAGCTAATCGACAAGCATCCATTGGAGAATAACCATGACGCATTAATTCTACAACTGTATGACTTCCAGCAATACGAATTATCGCTTCGCCTAAACCAGTAGCACAAGCTGCACCGATTTCATTATCAACGAAAAGTCCTGCCCCAATAATTGGTGAATCACCTACTCGACCATGCATTTTATACGCCCATCCACTTGTGGTACAAGCACCGCTCAAATTTCCTTTCTTATCCATTGCGATTAAACCAATCGTATCATGGTTTTCATGGTTTATTTCAGGCTTTTTGAAAAGATCTTCATTTTCTTTTTTCCATTTTTTGTATTCCGCTTTGACTTCTGGTATCGGTGTTTTGATGGTGTCAAACCCATGTTCCAAAGCAAATTTCTTGGCTCCTGCTCCAACCAACATAACGTGTTGTGTTTTGTCCATAATAGCACGCGCAACAGATATTGGATGACCTATTCCTTCCAAAAAAGCAACAGAACCACATCGCGATTCATGATCCATAATACATGCATCTAACGTTACATGTCCATCTCTATCAGGCATTCCTCCGATTCCAACACTTCTATTTGTCAAATCAGATTCGGTTACGCGAACACCTTTTTCAACAGCATCAATCGCATTTCCACCAACTCTCAACACTTCCCATGCAGCTGCATTGGCTGCTAATCCATGATTCCACGTTGAAATAACAATCGGACCATCAATTTTTGCTTCGAAAGATTGAGCAACTAATTCACCCGCTTTAAATGGTTTCACCAATCCGATTGCAGCACCGATTAGTCCAAGTTTTAAGAAATTTCTTCTTTTTTGATCTGACATTTCTATTGGTTTAAGAGTTCTTTTGCCAACCAAGCTTGATAAATCGAAGCATAACGTTGGTGAATTGAATATTCAACAGCAAAATCATGTAATCCTGAATAATCAGGTTTCGCCATCATAAAAATATAATTGTTATTATCTCGATTCAAAACCGCATCAACCACTTCTGACGGTGGAATACAAATTGGACCTGGAGGCAAACCACTAATTTTGTATGTATTGTAGGAACAATCAATTTCTTTGTGAACGTTCAATAAGCGTTGAACGCCATCCAATTTATCTCCCCAACAAAATTTGAACGTTGGATCAGATTGTAATTTTATACCTTGTTTGATTCTATTCAAATATAAACCAGCAATTATAGGCCATTCAGCAGTATTTCTTGCTTGTTCAGAATAAACAATACTTGCCAAAGTCACGGCTTCTGACGGCGAATTAAGTCCAACTTTTTTCAATTTAACAATTCGTTCTGGGGTCCAAAAATTCTTGAATTCCTTTGCCATGCGCTCAACGAATACTTTTTCATCTGTATCGTAATACATTTTGTATGTATTCGGTAAAAAGAGTGCTGGCAATTGTTCTTGAGAGAATCCATATTTTTTTAATGTTTCTGCGTCATTCAGATATGAAACAAGTTTCGTACTGTCTATCATGACATTAGCGCACACTTTACTAGCTAGTTGGTAAATATCGCGGCAATTGTTAAACGTTACATTCACTTCCACTTCACCGTTTCCGTTTCCAGCCTCATTTAATTTGAATCCGTTCAAAATTGTACGATATTGCGAGTTCGCTTCGATTACATATTTACCAAGGGCAATATTGTCTTTGTTCAACCCTTTATATTCAGCAACCTTCACGAATGCATCGATATCATCTATAATCCCTTTTCTTTGTAATTCTTGGGCTAAATCATTCGCATCAAGTTGTGCACTAATGAAAAACTCAACATTTGAGGAATTGGTAGTTTCCGCTCTACTACTCAAATACAAGGATATCTTTGGGAATAATATGATTCCACCAACAACAGCTACTACAGCAATGATAATTACTACTTTTCTAGACATAATTGAAACATAATTTCGTCAACGCGTTGACCTTTTATTAAAAACCATTCTTTCCTGACTCCTATTTTCTCAAATCCACATGATTCGAATAAGCGAACACTTTCCGGATTTGTAGATTGAATAGAGCAATATAAATTGTGCATCGCTAGAAACTCGGATGCATACGTAATCATCAATTCTAAACTTTCGCGGGCATAGCCTTTTTGTTTGTGGTGACCTTCTCCTATTAAGATTCCTACAGCTGCATTTCCATTTCGAAAATCAACATCATATAAATCTATCGCTCCAACGGCTTCATCAGAATTATTTAAACAAATCATTAAGCGCAATTGTCCTGAAGACCGAATGTGTTGCTGTTGCTCAATTAATTGCAAAATACCATGCATTGAAAATGGAACTTCCGTATCCGTCACCTTCCAATGAGCTGGATTATTTTCCCACAACAATAATTTTGTTGCGTCCGACGGTTCAACCGATCGAAGGTGTATGTTTTTCGCTTTTAACATTTTCTAATTTAAGCAAACGACTTGTAATGTCATCTCGGGAATAATTAGGTAGATTTCTATAATCTTCGGTCAAATTTAATCCAAAAAAAGTTTCAATTTCACCTCTCTCTTTTAAATATTTCAACAATTCACTGAGCTGAAAAATTGAGTCAGAACACTGAAATAGCTCAGTTATTGGTGTTAAACAGGTGTTTTTTGTTGATTCAGCTTGTTGATAGTTTGAGAAAATTGACCGAATCTCGCTGGGACTAAAATCCTTTTTAAGTTGAACAAATACACTCGGTATTTTTTTATTCTCAATCACTGAAACTACTTTGGAAGTCAGAATACCTTCATCTTTGCCATTTACTTTGAGGCTATAATAATACCCATTTATTGAACAACCAATATGTGGAGGTATTTTATCTGCATGCCAAATCCAAAGAAAATAGCCTTTATTGAAAACTGAAGATTCTTTTAAATTTGAAATAATTCCAAAGTTGAAATCAGACATTTATTTCTCCTTTAAAAACAAACTCTGAAGGCCCAATTAATTTGATATTCGTGAATGAACCATTCCCAAGATAGTCAAAATCAACTTTTAGATATCCACCTTTAACTTGAACTGCGATTTCATTTTTACCCATCCTATTTTCAGAAAATCCTACAATCAATGCGCAAGCAGTTGCACCTGTTCCACATGATAACGTTTCGTCTTCAACACCTCTTTCATACGTTGCAATTTTGATAGAATTAGCATCCGTTAATTCAACCAAATTAACGTTAATCCCTTCCTTTTTGTAAGGTTCTGAATAGCGAATTTGCCTTCCTTCAGAAACAATATTCTCATTTCCTAAATTCTCAACAAATCGAATATAATGCGGCGAACCTGTATTTATAACAAATGACTTATCTACCTGATTAACAAAATTTACAGGCAACATATCTAAAGTGATAGTTTCATTATTCATTTGAGCTGAATGTTCGCCATCAATTGCTGAAAAACGCGTGTTAAGTACATCAATTCCTATGGTTTTAGCAAAAGCAACAGAACATCTTGCACCATTTCCACAAAAACTTTTAGAACCATCTGAATTGTAATAATCAATCTCGAAATCGAGTGAATCGTGCCTATTTATTTTAATCAACCCATCAGCACCAATACCAAAACGACGATCACATATCTGAACAATTTGAGCAATCGACAAGTCATTATATTGACCATTTAAATTGTCCAACATAACAAAATCGTTCCCAGTTCCTTGATATTTTTGAAAGTGAATGAGCATCAAAATAATGTTTAAAACAAAGTTAGTTTATTCGTTCTAATAAATTGAATTTTGCTTAACATTCTTTAACAGCCACAGCGTAACAAAACAATGGTTCATGTCGTTATTATTGCAGTCAAATTTAAAATATCATGAAAAATAACTTTAAACTTTTTGGATTGGGTCTTATTGGAGGAATGCTCCCACTCGGCGCTTTTTTAATGTTTAACGCTACATCGTATTCCAGTTTATCCGACGAGGTAATTGATGGAAATAGGTTGTACAATGCGCGAGCTGTAAATTTTGATGGAACAAATCCTATTGGACCAGATTTTATTGCAGCATCTGAAAGCTCAATAAACTCAGTCGTTCACGTAACAACGAAAGTTGTAAAAACATCCTTTCAACGAGATCCTTTTCAGGAATTCTTTTATGGTCCAGGTGCCGGCGGACAAGAATACAAACAATATGGTGCTGGGTCCGGTTCAGGTGTAATTATTTCATCCGAAGGATATATCGTAACCAACAATCACGTAATTGAAGATGCAAGTGAAATAGAGGTTATCTTAAATGACAATACGAAATATACAGCCAAATTGGTTGGTGCTGATCCTTCAACTGATATTGCTGTTTTAAAAATCGAAGGAACAGGATTTCAACCTATTCCTATCGGAAACAGTGATAATTTAAGAATTGGAGAATGGGTATTAGCTGTTGGAAATCCATTCAACCTAACTTCTACAGTTACCGCTGGAATCGTATCTGCGAAAGCTCGAAATATTAATTTATTGTCAGATCGAACGCAGCAAAATGTTGTTCCAATAGAATCATTTATTCAAACGGATGCTGCGGTGAATCCTGGTAATAGCGGCGGAGCATTGGTAAATACCAAAGGTGAATTGGTTGGAATTAATACTGCAATTGCTTCACAAACGGGCAGTTATTCAGGTTATTCATTTGCAATACCAGTGAATCTAGTTCAAAAAGTAATGCGTGATTTAATTGATTATGGAATTGTTCAAAGAGGTTTTCTTGGTGTTCAAATTGCTGATATCAACCAAGAAATCAAAGAAAAGAATTCATTGTCAAGTATTAAAGGTGTTTTCATTTCGGAAGTTACAGATGGTGGAAGTGCGGAAAAAGCAGGAGTAAAAGCGGGCGATGTAATTCTTAAAATTGGAACGAGAGAAGTAAATTCTGTTGCTGAGTTGCAAGAAGAAATTGGAAAACGTCGACCTGGAGACAAAGTTTCATTAACTATTAGAACCAAAAGTGGAAGCGAAGAAATAAAGGAGCTTGTTTTACGTAACCAAGACGGCGAGACATCGTTAATTTCCAAGGAAGAAATTGCCAAAAATTATGCGCTGGGAGCAACATTTATAGAATTAAACAGTAAAGAAAAGAAAGAACTCAATATTACCTACGGTGTCAAGATTGAGACATTAACTGCTGGAAAATTAAAATCAATTGGAATTCAGCCGGGAATGATCATAACAAAAGTAAATAATGAACAGGTTGATACAGTAGAAAAATTAACATCAAAATTAAATGGTGCCAATAAGGGGATTTTGCTAGAAGTACTAAGCGCTAGTGGTAAGAAGAATTATTACGGCTTTGGGTTGTAAATCAGTAAAAAGGCACGATTATTGACAAGAGGGTATGTTAAAAAATTGTAAAGATTTTTTTGGAAATCTATATATTTTGGTTGTACCTTTGCATCCATTTTCCCCATTACTAATTGAAAAAAGAGGAGTCATAACAGAATGAGACAGCTAAAAATTACGAAGTCGATTACCAATCGCGAGAGTCAATCACTTGATAAATACTTACAAGACATTGGTAAAGAAGAGTTAATAACAGCAGAGCAAGAGGTAGAATTAGCTAGGAAAATTAAGCAAGGTGATCAACAAGCCTTAGAGAAATTGACAAGAGCGAATTTACGTTTCGTTGTATCTGTTGCAAAACAATATCAGAATCAAGGATTAACTTTACCAGATTTAATTAATGAAGGTAATTTAGGATTGATTAAAGCAGCACAAAAATTTGATGAGACACGTGGATTTAAATTCATTTCATACGCCGTATGGTGGATTCGTCAATCCATTTTACAAGCATTAGCTGAACAAGCGCGTATTGTTCGTCTTCCATTAAACCAAGTTGGTTCATTAAATAAAATCAACAAAGCGTTTTCAAGATTAGAACAAGAATTCGAACGTCCACCATCAGCTGAAGAATTGGCTGAGGCACTAGAAGTTCCTGAAGATAAAATCAAGGAAAGTTTAAATGTTTCTGGTCGTCACGTATCAATGGATGCTCCCCTATCAACTTCTGAGGATGGCGGAACATTAATGGATGTTATGGCAAATGCAGATTCACCAAAAGCAGATCATGCTTTAATGGCTGAGTCATTACAAAAAGAAATCGAACGTTCATTGAGTACGTTAACAGATAAGGAACGTGAAATTATTCGTTTGTTCTTTGGAATTGGAATGAATCATGGATTGACACTTGAAGAGATTGGATCTAAATTCAATTTGACTCGTGAGCGTGTTCGACAAATAAAAGAAAAAGCGATTCGCAGATTGCGACATACATCTAGAAATAAGTTGCTCAAAGCATATTTGGGATAAAAAATATAAAGGCTTTCTACTTAACGTGGGGAGCCTTTTTTGCTAAATACCGTTTATATCACTATTAATTAACACTCTTTAAATCAAACAAATGGAGGCTGCATTAGGTTACGAAAAAGAATTAAAATCGCATGTTGAAAGAGAACGTGCTGCTGTTAAACTATCAAGTAAAGTTGGTGAACTACTTTATGACAAAGGTATTGAATTGGTACTTTTCCGTAATAACTTGACAGATGTAACAATCTCCGAAATTTTAAACCTTCATGAATATGCAAGAAAAGTAGTTAATAAACCGATTGATGTGTTTACTTCTTCAGAATTGGCTGAACAGATATTGCACATGGACCTTGCTCCTTCTAAATTAGATATTGGAAAATTATCGAGTGAGTGGTTAGCTGAACAAAATAATTATAGTTCAAAAGCAGAATTTTTAGATGAAAAACTTGCAAATTTCGGTAAAACGGCAAGTAATTCTTTTGAACCTAGAGATGTTGTTTTATTTGGTTTTGGTAGAATTGGCCGTTTAGCTGCGCGCGAGTTGATCAAACAAGCAGGTAAAGGTCAACAATTAAGATTAAGAGCAATTGTAACACGTGGTTCTTCAGATGCAGATATTATTAAACGAGCGTCTTTGTTAAGAAATGATTCCGTTCATGGCGCTTTTAAAGGATCTGTAATTGAGGACTTAGAAAATAAATCATTGATTATCAACGGTCAAATTGTAAAAATGATTGATGGAAATAATCCTGAAGATATTGATTACACGCAATATGGATTGAAAAATGCGTTGGTCATTGATAACACTGGAGTCTTCACAGATAGAACAGCTTTATCAAGACATTTACAAGCAAAAGGAGTTTCTAAAGTATTATTAACGGCTCCTGGAAAAGAAATTCCAAATGTAGTTTACGGAATCAATCAAAACGACTTGGATGTAGAATCAGAAAATATTTTCTCAGCTGCCTCTTGTACAACAAATGCTATCTCACCAATTTTAAAGGTCATAAATGACACATATGGCGTTGTAAAAGGTCACATTGAAACAGTTCATGCCTATACAAATGACCAAAATTTATTGGATAACATGCACAAAAAACCAAGAAGAGGTCGTGCAGCTGCAGTAAATATGGTTATAACTTCTACGGGAGCTGGAAATGCAGTAACGAAAGTTATACCAGAATTGAAAGACAAATTAACGGCTAACGCTGTTCGTGTGCCAACACCAAATGGTTCATTAGCAATTTTAAGTCTTGAATTGAATGCACATACTTCTATTGAAGAAGTTAATGCTTTGATCAAAGATGCTGCTTTGAATGGCGAGTTGGTAAACCAAATCTTCTATTCGTATGATCCAGAATTAGTATCAAGCGATATTATTGGAAATACATGCTGTTCAGTATTTGATTCACATGCCACTATCGTTTCAATAGATGGTAAAAATGTTGTTTTATATGCATGGTACGATAATGAATTCGGGTACACAAAACAAGTTATTCGTTTAGCAAAACATGTGACGAAAGTTCAAAGAGCGATTTACTATTAATAATTCTGAATAAACAAAAAAGGCTTCCATCAATGATGGAAGCCTTTTTTGTTGTGCTTTAAAATAATTTTCTAGGATTCTTATTCTTTAATTACTTTGATTTGTTGAACTTGATCTTGATCAACCAAACGGATATAATAAACTCCATTTGAAAAAGTAGTTAAATTAAAGTTATATGAAGTCCCATCTGCTATTGATGAAAGAACCAAACTTCCTTTTGAATCAAACAATTGAATTAAACCATTTGAAATATTTCTTCCAAAATCAATATTGATAAATCCTGTTGTTGGATTAGGATAAATATTAAGGTTGGATGTTAATTCATTTAAACCAAGACAAGGGTCAGTCACAACAGCAATTTCATCCATATTCGAACATCCATTTACATCTGTAATTGTAACAGAATATGTTCCTGCTTGATTTACAGATATAGTAGCTGTTATTGCTCCAGTATTCCAATTATAACTTACAAATCCTGCTTGAGCAATTAAATCTATTGGCAAATTGTTTTCGCAAACCGTCGTATCATCTCCTAATGCAAATGCAGGTATTTGATTTACAGTTAAATTAACTGAACTTGTATTTTCACAACCATTTGCATCTGTTCCAACTACAGTGAAATTTGCGGAACTTGATGGATTGATAGCAGTATTATCAACAACACTATTATCCCATGTATAAGATTGTGCTCCTGAACCACTGAAAACAACACTTTCTCCAGCACAAATCACATTATTTGTGACATTCGCTAATACGATTGGCAAAGCATTAACAGTTAAGTTAACTGAACTTGTATTTTCACAACCATTTGCATCTATTCCAACTACAGTGAAATTTGCAGAACTTGATGGATTGATAGCAGTATTATCAACAACAATATTATCCCATGTATACGATTGCGCTCCTGAACCAGTGAAAACAACACTTTCTCCAATACAGATCTCATTATCTGTAACATTCGCTAATACGATAGGCAAAGCATTTACCGTTAAATTAACTGAACTTGTATTTTCACAACCATTTGCGTCTGTTCCAACTACAGTGAAATTTGCAGAACTTGATGGATTGATCGCAGTATTATCAACAACACTGTTATCCCATGTATACGATTGTGCTCCTGAACCAGTGAAAACAACACTTTCCCCAGCACAAATCACATTATTTGTGACATTCGCTAAAACGATTGGCAAAGCATTAACCGTTAAGTTAATTGAACTTGTATTTTCACAGCCATTTGCGTCTGTTCCAACTACAGTGAAATTTGCAGAACTTGATGGATTGATCGCAGTATTATCAACAACACTGTTATCCCATGTATAAGATTGCGCTCCTGAACCAGTGAAAACAACACTTTCACCAGCACAAATCACATTATTTGTGACATTCGCTAATACGACTGGCAAAGCATTAACCGTTAAATTAACTGATCCTGTATTTTGACAACCATTTGCATCCGTTCCTGTTACGGTATATAGTGCAGAAGAAGAAGGACTAAAAGCTACATTATTCGAAACACCATTGTTCCATATATATGATAATGCACCTCCACCAACAGCAGTGACAGATTCACCAGTACAGATAGTATTATTAGAAATAGTTGCTGTAACGACAGGTAAAGCATTAACAACTAGTTGAACTGCTGTTGATGTATCGTTACATTGATAAAGGCTACTTTGAACAAATACTTCATATTCTCCATTTTGAGAAGCTGAGAAACTGTTACCAATTGCACCTGGAATTATTTGGTTATTTAAATACCATTGAACTGTGCTTCCTGCAGCTCCTGGTATTGTCAAAGTTGTATTTTGACCTTGACATATAGCCGTTGCGCTAGGAGTAATCTCTGCACCTGCAACTTCCGAACATGTATTCAATTGATAAATTGAAAGCGTACTACTAACTTCGTTCGCTAAAATAAGCAAAGCATTTCCGTTAGGAGAAGCATCAGCAGAAATATAAATCATACCTTCTGAACCTAAATCTGGGCCACTAATAGTAGTTGAACGATTGTTTTTATAACCAACATATACTGGATTATTAGGATCATTAATATTAAAAATCATTGCTCCACCAACTCTTTCAAGTGCAACAAATAAATAATTATTGCCATTAACTTCTGCAACTGTAATTCCTTCGGGTTCTGGACCTTTGTCATCACTTCTATTTTTTAAAGATGGCGCTCCGATTGAATTTGAAGCATTGAAAATCGCACTATAAATAGGATGTGCAGCAATAATTTGCTCAATTAAATCTTTTGAATCGAAGACCAACGAACCTGTAGCAGCGTTCCAAATACTAAATGATCGTCCACCCATTACATGAATTTCATCTATATCGCCATCATTATCAGTATCACCTGAATATTTCAAACCGTTTAATCTACCTGCAAAACGGCTATTTTTCAAAATCAATTGATCAGGAAAAGCTGTTAAGTCCAAATTCATCGTCGAAATTCTATTTGCATCTATTACAGCACCGACTTCTCTTGAATCCCCTTCATTAGCTGAAAACAAATAACCTTGGCCATTGATTGTTGAATATGCAATCGCATCAGGCATGTATGCTCCTTTAACAGGTAAAGATGTAATTAAAATTTGACCAGTTTGATCTGATGCATCCATAGCATTACCTGAAGAATAGTTTGAATATCCTAACGCTCTTATTTCTATTATTTGAGAAGTCAATAGATTAATAACCAACATCGCATTGTTTTCCTGAAGACTTACAAAAGCCTTTGTATTATCATCTGAAATTGCAATATATTCTGGTTCTAAATCTTGAGCAACTGATGCACTTGTAGAAAAAATTCGAATTCCTTGCGCTCTTAGAGCAACTTCTTGTCCATTAAATTGTGTTAATGGGATTGTTGTCGCATTCGCATTTGTCAATGCTGCATATCCAGGTGTTAAATCAACAATCGTAACCGAACCTTCTGGATCTAAAGTTGTGCTTCCCTCTCCCTCATTAGCAGTCAATACTTTAGTAAAATCTTTGTTAAAAGTAATCATATCAGGCATTGCACCTGCAGCAACTTGACTTAAGAAAACACCATTTTGATCAACAAAAACGATAGAACCATTAAGCTGTGGATTTGAATTTTCTATCGCCATTGCTACTACTCCATTATGAGCCGTAACTGAATTAATATTACCGTACGGTAAAACACTAATGCTATTAATCAATGTCGGGTTTGATGGGTTTGAAAAATTAATAATGTCTAATTTCGCTCCGATACTGTTTGCTATATAAAGTCTATAATTGCTTGAATCATAAACAACAATTTCAGCAGAATTTGTTCCTGTAGGACCATTTGAAAAGCTTGTTAATAAAGACATGTTTAACTCATTTGTCCCTACGGGAGCTTGATAATCATTATCTTTTATATATATAATTTGAAAATAACTTGTAGTTGAAACCAATGAGTTAGCACCTGATTTTATTTTCAAAATAATAGTTTCTGCCTTTTCAGCAAGTACATCATCAGTAATTGTTATTGGAAAGTTTACTATACCATTAAAACCTGCTGCAATTGTTAACGTATCATTGATTGTCCAATTAAAATCTGAGCTTAACGCACCACTTGAATATCCAGATACTTCGAAAACAACTTTAGCTACAGCATTATTTGCATTGGCAAATGTTACAGGTATATTTATTGTTCCTGCAGATTCCGTAACAATTTGATAATTACTCGCAGTTGCTATTGAAGCAGTACCTCCAGCTTCCTTTAAGGTAATCAAATCAAAACGAGAAGTTCCTGTCGTTCCATAAACACTTGTAGAACGAGCTGATTGGTATAAACCTGTAATTGGGTCGAAATTTGAAACTACTCTAAATCCGGCATTTACATTATTATCTAGTCCGGTCACTGCTGAAAAATCAAATGTTCGCAAATACCAAGTATCTCCAGTTCCAGTTGCTGCAGGTGTAAATGTGTAGGTCGTTGCGTCTGTCCAAACAACGCTCCCACCTGTCGATACACCTGTATTATCAAGTGTGTATTGCAATACCCATGTATTTGCAGCTGTATTACTTAAACGTTGATAAAATTCTAAAACAACTTCGTTGAAACCTACAGTTGATGCATTGATTTGGATTCCTGCTGTTTTCGCATTTGTACTCTGTGCTGGAAATCCTGATGTATTAAAACCAGAATTATCCGAAAGATTTAAGTCATTTATGTTACCAGTTGCAAATGTAGATGTTGTTCCTCCTACCGTGCTCAGTGAACCGGTTCCAAAACTTGGAGTAGTAACGCCAGTGGAGGTTAACGCATCATTGATTAATGAGTTAAAATCCCACTTTGTAATGTTAGATTGACTAAAACCTGAAAGAGTTAATCCACAGATAATTAGAGTAATAAAATTTCTTTTCATAATATATAACTTTTGCGACAAAGGTCACGACAAGTTATAAGTTGAATATTAGGTTGATTTTATCTTTGGATAATTCTTATGTAATTTAAATATGAACAAATTCATATTTAAATTACATAAGACAGCATAAAAAAATTCTATTTTAATATATTTTTCACATTAAGAACATCTCAGAAGTTAAATATTACTTTCAAACTGATATTTCTACCCATATTGTAAACACCATTTCTGCCAGTTAACGGGTTTTGAGGCGCGTATTTCAATCTGCTCAAATGACTTTGATAAGCAACATTTGTTAAGTTCTCAGCACTCAAATAAATTTTCATGAAATTCGGTTTTTGAAATACTCGAACCGTAGTTCCAATTCCAGCACTTAATAATGTATATGAAGGTGTTGCTGTTTCCGTAGCATATGCTCTGAAATACTGCTCTTGTTTGAAAAAATAATCAAATGCAACTTTCATGTATACATTTGTTAAATTTTTTCCCACTTTATTAAACTGAGCTTTTAATTCTCCCCTGTATTTGGGAGCTGGAATAAATGGTAAATATTTAGTACTATCTGTTTGGTTGTTTTGAGTTGCTTGAACAAAAGAAAAAGAATTTTCGACATGCAACCAATCTAATGGATGCGGATGAAAATCCAAGTATATTTCTCCTCCGACCAATGTTGCATTTCCTTGCGTAAATTGATATGCCGGAACTGGATCCAATAAATCAACAATTGAATCTCCTCCAGTTGCACTTGAAAGTTTTTCAGAATAAATGTAATTTGAAATAAGGTTGACAAATGGCGTAAACTCAAATGTGATGTGGTCTTTATTCAAAAAATAAGCTACATCCAATTGATGACTTACTTCCGATTTAAGATTAATTGATCCATATTCAAATCTCAAAGTTCCTTCATGTTTTCCATTTGAAGAAATTTCAGCAATGTTTGGTGCCCTAAATCCTCGTGAAAGATTAAATTTAATAGTAGAACTTTGACTTAATTGATAAGAAACACCTATACTTCCTGAAAAGCCATAATACGTGTTATTTATATCTTTGAATTTCAAAAAAGTTGAACTGTCTATATAATTAACTGCTTCACCAAGTGTATCTAAAACGAGAGATTTTGAATTCAGATTTCGTAAATCGAATCTAAGTCCACCTGCCAATGTTATTTTTTTCTTAAATGTTTTTTGGGTAAATGCAAATACACCATTATCAATTAAGGTATATTCGGGCACAAGAAATTCCAATCCTTTATTCAAGCTATTTTGAACCATTCCGTTAAGTCCAAATGATGATTCCCAGCCTTTTAATTCCATTAAATTATATCTGAAATTATAGTTATATGTGGACATATCAAAAAACAATGCTTTGTCCGCTGGATTCAATACATCTCCAAACTCCTTCCTTTTATTGTTTTGATATCCCAAATCGAAATTCAGTGTGCCTTTTTTCAAGATGAAATAGTTATTCGAAAGCACTCTAATATGGCCAACTTGCTGATGAGGAAATCCAACCTTATACCCTTTTAAATCCTGAGATGTGGCAGAAACCTCTTCACCATCAGTACCATTGTCTCGAATAAATAAAAAATTCCCTAAACTATCACGCTCACCTTCAACCATGTTTAATGTCGTATTAAATGAACTTAGATTGAGGTGAGAATATCCCCATTTTTTATTTACACCTAAAAACAGGTTGCCATTCAACTCTTGAAAGCCAGAATTATATACTTTTCCATCATACTTGTTTTGATAATTTCCTGCATATTTATTACTGAATCTCCCAAGCCATTGGAATCCATTTTTATTACCTGCAGTAGACAAAGAATTTCCTATTAACTGATTATTACTTTGAAAATTTGAGACTAATTGTGTTTTTATTTCTCTATCATTCGGAGCCTTTGGTGTAATGAAATTTAAAACTCCAGCAATACCGTCCGAACCATACATCAAACTTCCCGGTCCTTTTACAATTTCGATTCTATCAATTGAATATTCGTCAATTTCAATTCCATGTTCATCTCCCCATTGTTGACCTTCTTGGCGAATACCATTATAAAGTGAGATGACACGATTGTAACCTAATCCGCGAATAGTTGGTTTGGAAATCCCTGCACCCGTTGTGATTTGATTGACCCCGGGTATATTTTTTAGCGCATCAATAAGATTGGTTGAACTATTTTCATTTAAAAGACTGACATCAATTGGCTTGATTATAATTGGACTCATCTTTAGTTCTGTTGAACGTGTAACGGCCGTAACTACAATTTCGTTTAATTCTGAAACTGCTTCAGACAATGTAAAATTAATAATCGTATCACCTGAAATAGCGATGCGTTCTACCCTTTTTTTGTATCCAAAATAACTAATTTCAAACAAGTAAATACCACCCGGCACTTTTTCGAATCTAAAATTACCGTCGACATTTGTTGTCGTTCCAATTTTTAACTCATTGAGGTAAATTGAAACTCCTGAAAGGTTAACATTGGATTCTTTTTCTTTTATATTTCCAACTATTGAGTTCTGGGAAATACCATTATACGCAAATAAAAGACACACAAGAAGTGTGTTAATGATTGAAATTTTCATTTTAACTAATTTAAAAATAAATAAATGGGATTACAGAACAAGAAATATGTTCTGCAAAGCAATTAAACAGTAAAAAATGAAACGTTCGGTGGACCCCGATGAGAAAATTGTTCGAATTTCTTTTTAAAATATAAAGAAGCAAGTGTTAAATCAAATTTTGTAAAGTACTGTTTCTTAAAATGGAAAAAATGAAAAGAATGGTGACTAATTACTCCTAGACTAAAATCACACGCAAAACAGTCTTTTTGATCAAAATGCGTATCCTTAAATGACTTGTGTTCATGAACTTGTCCGCAATCATGCCATAATTCGCGAGGAGTTAAAACCACAAAAAAGCTCAAGAGCAAAGAATAAACAAGCCATTTTTTGAATAACATGTTGCGAAAGTACTACAATTTAAGCAAAAAAAATAGGCATCCAAAGGACACCTATTTTATAATGTAAAAAATGATTGATTATTGACCCATCATTTCTTTAGACATTTTTTCCATTTCTTTGAATGAATCACATTCTTTCAATTCAGCTTCCATAGCTTTCTTTTCAGCGTCAGTTTTACCTTCGTCCAATTTTTCACATTTTTCAATGTCACCTTTATATTTTTCTTGGATAGCAGTCATTTTAGCCGGATCCATTTTTGCTTCTTGCGCATCCTTCATCATTGCTAAACCTGTTTCAGCGCAATCACAAACAGCACTCTTTCCACAAGATGCAAGAACCAATACAGTCAACATTGTTGCAGATAAAATAATTTTCTTCATAATAGTTTTTTAAATTCGATTAAAAATAAATAAAATAATGCTAACTAAATAAAAAGTAACAAAGTTATTTCATTATTTGATTGTTAGCAATATAAAGCAGAATACAATATGGCCTATTAGTTTTTTATTCCAGCATCTCTTAAACATTTGCGAACTTTTCTCTCATGTTGCTCACGTTGCTCTGGAGTTCTGCTGGCATCTTGAATTCTAAATGCTTGACATTTTTGATCAATTTCATCAAAACGTGCTGATAAACGATCAAATTCTTTGTCAGGCAAGTTTGGCTTTGAAAAAGCTTTATTGATCGAATCGCCCTTTACAACACAATCACAAAAATCCCATTGTTCGCCGTATTTTTCTTCAATTTTAGCAATTGAAACATTCAATTCATTCGAATCCACACTTTGATTAACGGTGCTTTTTGCATTCGAAACAGCTTCTTCAATTGTGACTTCTTTAACGTTCAAATTGACACCGCATTCAGGGCAATCTGTGCATTTTTTTTCTTCTGAACATGAAATCACACTAAAAAATAGAAGAGAAAT
>CANITF010000032.1 GCA_947470515.1 Flavobacteriales bacterium | reverse complement strand
TCAAAACATGACTACAGGTTGTATTTCAGCTGTAACTGTTTTAACTGTAAATGCTATTCCAACAGCTCCTGCAGCACCAACAGCTTCGGTCACTATTCAACCAACTTGTACAACACCTACCGGAACAATTGTGGTAGCTGCTCCGATTGGTGCAACGATACAATATAGCAATGGTGGAGCATATCAAGTAGGTACAACTTTCTCTGGATTGGCTCCTGGTAATTACAACATCACCGCTCAAGATATGACTACAGGTTGTATTTCAGCTGTAACTGTTTTAACTGTAAATGCGGTTGGAGCCGGTCCAACTGTAACTGTTAGTCCGGATGTAATTATCAATCTAGGAACATCAACAACTTTAAATGCTTTTGGAGCTAATTCATATATGTGGATTCCAACAACAGGATTAGATGTCTCAACTGGAGCAACAGTCATTGCATCTCCAAATACAACAACAATCTATTGTGTAATAGGGCAAGATTTAAATGGATGTACTGACACTGCTTGTATAGTAGTTACTATTAGTATCGACTGTGGTAATTTATTTGTTCCAAACGTATTCTCTCCTAATGAAAATTCATTAGATGATGAATTATGCCTATTTGGTGCTGATTGTATTCAAGGTTTATCTTTCAAAATCTATAATCGATGGGGAGAATTAATCTATGAAAGCACAGATCCTAAAGAATGTTGGAATGGAACATACAAAGAAAAAATAGTAAGCACAGGTGTATATGCTTATACATTAGAAGCAACTTCTGCAGCTAATGAACCAATTAGTAAAAAAGGAACAATAACGGTTGTAAAATAATTAAATATGAAAAAAATAATTTCTTCATTAATAACAATACTTGTTTTCTTACCTTTTAATGGTAAAACTCAAGATATTCACTTTACTCAGTTCGATAAGTCACCCCTAGTTCTAAACCCAGGTTTGGCCGGAGCTGTATATAAGACACAGGTGAATTTAAATTATCGCAATCAATGGACAAGTGTTGAATCGCCATTTCAAACGTTCGCTTTTTCTGTAGATCAACGAATTAACACAAAAAGTAGAAACAGTTTTTTAGCATTGGGAATTTATGCTCTTTCTGATAATGCGGCAAGTACCGTGAAAACAATGGATATAAAATTTAATGTTGCAGGGCACATTAAAATTAACCGACTAAGTTCAATTGGATTAGGCATTCAAGGTGGTATGTTACAACGAAGTCTCGATCCAGGACGATTTGAATGGGGAAGTCAGTATGATGGGAGTAGTTATAATTCAGCAATTTTAAATTCAGAAGGAAGTACTTATAATACTATAAAAGTTGCTGATGTATCTGCTGGAATAGTATATTCATATAGCGCTAATGAATACCATAAAGTGACAGGAAATAATGATAAAATATTAAATTTTGGAGTTTCCGTTTCACATATTAACCGACCAAAATATTCTTTTGTTGGTAGTGACGAACGTCTTCCAATAAAAGTAACAGCGTTTGCAAATTCTTTAATCAGTTTACCAAATTCTAATGTTGCAATTGGTCCAAGTTTAATGTACATCAGACAAAATAAAGCAAGTGAAGTATTACTAGGGACACGAGTAAGATTTTTACTACAACAAGCGTCGAAAGTAACAGGTTTCAGGGGTCAATCAGCTGCTTCCATTGGTGTATATTATAGACATAAAGATGCCATAATTACTTCCTTACAATATGAAATATCAAATTACATGATTGGCTTGAGTTATGATTTTAATGTGTCTCAATTAAGTCCAGCTTCCAACCTAAGAGGGGGATTTGAATTATCTTTACGCTATGCAGCTCCAAATTCTTTTGGAAACAATTCAGTTAGATTTAGATAATTATTTACTATGCTATTAATTAAGTATTACAAAACTAAACTTACAAATTTTTTACAATTCTGTTCTTAATTTACAATTTGTTCCATTTGCTCAAACCACCTTTGGTGATTGACTGTCTATACAAGTTGAAGCAGCAGTTGTAATAAGCCCACTATCCATTACCTTAAAATGGCCAGCCCATAGTGATGTATCCTCTGGAGTATATGTTAGTGCTAAAAGTAACCGATAAATTGCCATTTTTGTTACACCTAATCCATTTGCAAAAGGGTATAGAGCTAGGATTTAAAGATTATCTAAATCTTTCTAATTCAAATCTTATATTTTTTCTTAAAAAATCGTTTCTTTGAGTTCAATTATGAGCTTTAAGAAAAATATAATTTTATTTTTATTTTCTGTAATTCTTCCATGTGGAGTTTTATTGTCTCAAAATAGTGGCGAAATAAAGCTAAGAGAGCTTGATTCAATTGCTTTTAGTTCTTTGGAAAATAATGCTTCCTCAGTGCTTGAAGATGCAAATAAATTGCTCACGGAAAGTCTTAAAAGCAAGCCTAATTTCTATAGAATTAATGCATATACGCTACTTGGAATTGTAAACAAGGATAGGGGTTTCTATGTTACATCTCTAGATTTCTATTTAAAAGCATTAAATACAGCTGAAAAATTAAAGGATTTTCCGCGTCAGTCAGCATGTTTAAATAATATCGGAAGTGTTTATCAACTCCAAGGAAATTATAGTCAAGCAATCGAATATTTCAATAAAAGCCTAGCGATTGAAGAAAAATTAAATCAACCGATTCAAAAGTCAATTCGTTTTTATAACATAGGAGAATGCTATAAGGATTTAGATAGTCTCGATTTGGCATTGACTTATTTCAATAATTCTTTATTAATCGAGCAAAAAGCAAAAAGTAATGAAGGAATAGTTTATGCTTATTTAGGAATTGCTGATGTTTATATTAGAATAAAAAGATTTACTGATGCCTCAATAGTAATTGCCTCAATTGAAAAGAAAATACAACAAGGCCAAATAGAAGAAGCAATCATTTTACATAAGTTAAAAGGTAAATTGTTGATTTCTTCTGGAAATTCATCGAGTGCTCTGTCGGAGTTTCAAGAAGGCGAAAACCTTTCGTTGAAGTATAAGAATAGTACCAATTTATTAGAACTAGTCAAACTTCAAATTGAAGTATATGAAAAATCAAGTGACTGGCAAAAAGCAGCATTGAAATATAAGCAATACCTATCATTGATTGAAAAAATGAACAGTTTGAATATAAAGAATCAATTGGATGATTTAAACTATAGAAATGAAATCACAAAAAAGCAATTGGAGATCCAGCTTGTTCAAGAAGAAAGAGATTTAGCAAAGAAAAATGAGAAGTTTGAAAAGAATTTAAGAGTATATGGATTGAAAATCACTTGGTTCGTTATTACTCTTTTAATTTTATCAATAGGCCTAATTCTATATGGTGTAAAAAAATTAACAACTTCAAAAGAATGAATTTGCCATTGAAATATAAAATAGTAATTGCCTTGGGGTTTGGTATATATCAAACCGTGATCAATTTATTTTTTGATTCAAAAGTATTTTTGAAGGAGGATTTAAATTTCTTTTTATTTCTTGGATGTGTTTTTATAAGTACTTTTCTAATAGAATTTGTATTCCTTTATTTAATCATTAAAGCATCTAAGAAACTTGGTAAGAACAAAATATTACTTGCAAGTTCTTTTCAAATAAGTGGTTTGATAGCAGGATCATTAATTTGGTTTTTATTTAATAATTCATTTTCCAATTATTTTGTTTTCGTAGCGGCGTTTATTGTTTCCTCCTTTTTACCAACAGTTATTTCATTATTATTATTTCTGTTTAAAGAAGCAGAGGAAAAGATTTCAATTCTTAGTAAGGTGAGTGTCAAAAAAGATGAATCCTCTGAGGATATTGAAGATAAAATATTTCACCTTGAAAATGATAATGGAAAATTATTGATTGAGGTTAAGATCAAAAACATTATCTGTTTTGAAGCAAATGATAATTATGTGATTACTTATTTTTTAGATAAAAACCAGCAATTGAAAAAATCTATGGAACGCATATCGCTGAAGAAAATAGAAGACATGCTCATAAATGAAGACGTGTATTTTAAGCGCGTTCACAAATCATTTTTAATCAACTCTTCTTATATTTCAGAAGTTAAAGGTAAAGCACAAGCATATAAACTTGAATTAACTCATTTCGATAATTTAGTACCAGTTTCTCGCTCGTATGACGTGAATCAATTATTAAAATAAAATCTAACGTATTTCCTTTTTATTAAATTGATTTCTGCTAATAAGTTAATATTAAATTCATTTGTGGTTAACTGTTATAACCGTTCAATTCAGAAATCCAACATTTCACCCCAAATCATCTCGTTTTACAACGTTATCTAGCCAAATACGGAAGTTTTTTTATTGTCTTTCTTAATCAATGTATGTTTGTGCTGTTCATTTAAAATGGGCAAAACCTAAACCTAAACATCTATGAAAAATAATTTTTCATTCGTTTCAAAATTCAAATTTGAATTTTTAACGCTATCGAAGTTAATAGTTTTGTTTGTGATTTTTTCTTCTTCCATTTTTAATTGTTTTTCATTTACTTATTTTGTAAATGATGCGTCAATTTCAGGTGATGTATTTTGCACCGGTGTAGGCAGTAATTTGAATAACGGTCAATCTGCCGCTTTTCCAAAAGCTTCACTTTCCAGTATTTGGGCAACTTATGGACCTTCTGGATCGAATGTAATCACTAGTGGGGATATTATATATGTTGATAAGGGAACTTATAATGATGTTAATTTAACCCTTAATGTATCTGGAATAACAATTTTAGGTGCAGGACCATCAAAAACTGTATTTGACAATGCTTCTGCAAGTGCTGACGCCAATCGTTTGTTTGACATTATAGCAAATAATATAACTATTCAAGCACTTTATATTAAGGGTTATAATAGAGGAACCGGAGGAGGCAGTGCCATTCAAATATCAGGTGCAACAGGAGTTGTTTTTAATAATGTCTTGTCAGATGAAAATCATCCAGGCGGTGGCTCTGCAACAATTGTTATAGCAGGTGCTTCCAATGTTACTTTTAATAGTGGAGGTTCAAATTGTAATTCAACAAGTTCTGTCGCTGGAGGAGGAGTAAATGTTGAAGGAATTGGGAATTCAGTGACATTTAATAATTATTCTTTTTCGAATAATTCTAAAGATTTTCAAGGTGGGTCGGGCCTTTATATTGTTGGTAATAATACTACTAATGTTACCGTGAATAATTCAATATTCTCGGATAATAGAAATTCCTCTGGTTCTGGTGGGGGAGCAATTTATATATCTGGCGCAAACCTTACAATTAATGGTAGTCGTTTTTTGAATAATTCTTCGTTCCAATCAGGAGGACCAAATTATGGAGGTGCTATTTCCGTTGGTAGAGGAGCAACTTTGAATATTTCAAATTGTACGTTTACAGGTAATTCTGTTAGTAACAGTGGAAATGGTGGAGCCATTGGAATAAATACAAGTTTTGCGGGATCTGGCACTACTGCGACTGTAAACTTGACGACCTGTGCTTTTACGAGTAATACTTCGACTACAAGTGGAAACCATTTATTTGCGAGAGTTGGATCTTCAAATCCGGCTACCTTTACTATCAATCAATGTACATTTAGTGTTTCAGGGCAAGATATCAGAAATGATAATACTGCAACAATCAATTTACAAAATTCAGGTAATCCATCAAGAACAGGTGCAGTAAATGTAATAAACACAACTGCTCCAACTACAATTGCCGTTACCTCAGTTCCAGCATTGCAAGGCTCATGTTATGGAATTTTACTTCCTATCGAATTCCTTGACTTCACTGGTTCTTGTGAAAAAACCCACGCGAAATTAGAATGGTCAACAGCTTCAGAACTTAATAATGCCTTTTTCACCATCGAAAGAGCTGGCAGTGATGCTGATTTCGTTGTTTTGGCCCAAATAAGTGGTGCAATGAATACTACCCAAAAAACTACTTATGTTTTTGCTGATTATTATGCAGAGGAAGGAATGAATTATTATAGATTGTCTCAGACTGATGTGAATGGTGCTAAACGCGAATTAAAGACAATCTCCTTAAACAACAATTGTTTGACAGGAAGTGGTCTTGATATCAGCTCGTCTTATAATTCTAACAACAACTCTATAAATTTAGGATATAAATTTGACGAAAATCAATTGTTAGAAGCGACAGTTTATAATGCAATGGGCCAAATGGAGCAAACTTCTGAGATTTTTTTAAAAGCATCAGAACGATTTACAGAAATGAACTTAATGAATTCTTTCTCCAACGGAATATATTTCCTTAAACTGGCGAATTCTTCGATTTTGTTTTCGGATAAAATTTTGATTAGCAAATAAGTATATATAGGTTTAGGTTAGGTCGGTAATAGCGCTAATCAAATTTATATTCCTAGGAGAAAGTATTTATTATTTTAAAGTAAGCAGGATAATAACATTAGAAAAAATAAAATATATGAAACAGGTCATTTTTATCTCAATTATTATTGACATTCCAAAAGAGTGAGAAATGCTTGTTGTTATTTATAAGCCTTTCTCAATTGTTGAGAAAGGCTTTTTTTTAATTCAAAAATGTAAAAAGGAAGGAATATGTATTATTCAGAAAATTCAGTAGTTTTTTTAAATGGCAACTTTGTTAAAGCAGCAGATGCTAAAGTTGGTTTGTACAATCAGACAATGCATTACGGCAATGGCGTTTTTGAGGGCATTCGGTCCTATGATACACCTGATGGAACAAGAATTTTCAAAGCAAAAGAACACTTTGACCGTTTGCATTATTCAGCCGAAAAAATGCATATCAAGTTGAAATATTCTTCTGAAGAATTGGAACAAATCACGTATCAACTTTTAGAAATGAATGATTTGAAAGATGCGTATATCCGTCCACTTGTTTATCTAGGAGATAATATGTCACTTACTCCAACAGATGAAGTGCACCTCGTAATTATGGTTTGGGAATGGGGAAAATACCTAGGAGATAAAATGCTGAAAGTGATGCTCTCCTCTTTTCAACGTCCAAATCCTAAATCATGCTTTGTACAAGCAAAGGTTGTGGGTCATTACACGAATAGCATTCTTGCAACTACCGAAGCAAAACAAAATGGATTTGATGAAGCTTTATTAACCGATATGAATGGCTATGTAGCTGAAGGCCCTGGTGCAAACTTCTTTTTTGAAAAAGATGGAAAACTTGTAACAGCGCCATTAGGAAATATACTTTCTGGGATTACAAGAGCAACTGTTTTTGAAATTGCGAAAGAATTACAAATTGAAGTAGAAGAACGTTTCTTCAAACCTGAAGAAATTGAAACTGCTGATGCAGCATTTTTCTGTGGAACAGCAGCTGAAGTAATTGGGATAGAGCAATTCAATGACTATAAATTTCCAATGAATTGGGAAGAATCTAACAGTTCTTTCATCCAACGCAAATACAAAAGAAGAGTTGCTTTTAATGAATATCAAAATGTTTATTTATAACAGAAATCATGGTAATGAATAAGTATAGTAAAACAATAACCCAAGATGAAACACAGCCAGCCGCTCAAGCAATGTTATATGGAATCGGTTTGACAGAAGAAGATTTGAAGAAAGCGCAAGTTGGAATCGTTAGTACAGGTTATGAAGGAAACACGTGTAACATGCATCTTAATGATTTGGCAAAAGACATCAAAACATCTGTTTGGGATGCAGATCTTGTTGGATTGATCTTTAATACGATAGGTGTGAGTGATGGTATATCAAATGGAACGGATGGCATGCGCTATTCCTTGGTTTCTCGAGATGTCATTGCCGATTCTATTGAAACAGTTATGGGAGCGCAATGGTACGATGGTATGATAGCTGTTGTTGGCTGCGACAAAAATATGCCGGGCTCTATTATCGCAATGGGAAGATTAAATAGACCTGCAATAATGGTTTATGGTGGAAGCATTCATTCAGGAAATTGGAATGGAGAATCCTTAAATATCGTTTCTGCATTCGAAGCATTGGGCAAAAAATTCAATAATACGATTACTCCTGAAGATTTCAAAGGAGTTATAAAAAATGCATGTCCAGGAGCTGGAGCTTGCGGTGGAATGTATACGGCTAACACCATGTCTTCTGCAATTGAAGCGTTAGGAATGTCTTTACCTTACAGCTCCTCTAATCCTGCAAAAAGCAACGAAAAGAATCAAGAATGCGAAGAAGCCGGAAAAGCAATTCGATACTTACTCGAAAATGATATCAAGCCACGTGATATTATGACGATGAAAGCATTTGAAAATGCCATGACCATGGTTGTTGTTTTGGGTGGTTCTACAAATGCTGTCTTGCATTTAATTGCAATGGCACATTCGGTTGGAATTAAATTGACGATTGATGATTTTCAACGATTTAGCGACAAAACACCAGTTTTAGCTGATTTAAAACCAAGCGGGAAATATTTAATGGAAGATTTACACAGAGTTGGTGGCGTTCCAGCCGTGATGAAGTATCTATTAAAGGAAGGTTTAATCCATGGTGATTGTTTGACAGTTACAGGTAAAACGATTGCTGAAAATTTGGAAAGCATTAATGATCTTACTGTTGGTCAAGATGTTTTTCATCAAGTTAATAATCCATTAAAACAAACTGGACATCTTCAAGTTCTATATGGAAACTTGGCTTCAGAAGGTTCTGTGGCCAAAATAAGTGGTAATGAAGGTGAATTTTTTGAAGGACCTGCAGTCATTTTTGAAGATGAATTTACTGTTATTGACGGTGTCCGTGAGGGTCGAATAAAAGCTGGAAATGTTGTCGTCATTCGAAATTGCGGACCCAAAGGTGGTCCTGGAATGCCCGAAATGTTAAAACCTACTTCAGCGATCATGGGTGCAGGTCTAGGAGGTTCGGTTGCTTTAATTACGGATGGAAGATTTTCTGGTGGAACACATGGATTCGTTGTTGGTCATATTACACCAGAAGCTTTTGAAGGAGGATTAATTGCATTTGTACAGGACGGAGATCTTATAGCAATTGATGCGGTCAATAATAAACTAACATTAAAAGTTTCTGAGGAAGAAATTAATCATAGAAAACAGTCTTGGAAACAACCCGAATTAAAAGTTAAACAGGGAGTTCTTTATAAATACGCAAAATGTGTTGCTTCAGCTTCTGAAGGATGCATAACAGATAAGTAAAATGGAAAAAAATATACGTGGAGCAGAAGCAGTTATGCGCTGCCTAGTCGCAGAAAAAGTTGATACACTATTTGGTTATCCAGGAGGGGCAATTATGCCTATTTATGATGCACTTTACGATTTTAAAGACGAAGTGAATCACATTCTAGTAAGACACGAACAAGGCGCGATTCATGCTGCACAAGGATATGCAAGAACATCTGGAAAAGTAGGGGTTTGCTTTGCTACTTCAGGTCCAGGAGCCACTAATCTGATTACTGGATTAGCTGATGCAATGATCGATTCTACGCCTGTCGTTTGTGTTACTGGTCAAGTAGCATCCCATCTTTTGGGTACCGATGCTTTTCAAGAGACAGATGTAATTGGAATATCCATGCCCGTTACCAAATGGAATGTACAAGTAACAAAGGCTGAAGATATCGCTGGCGCAATGGCAAAAGCTTTTTATATAGCCCGTTCTGGTCGACCAGGACCTGTTTTGGTGGATATTACGAAAGATGCTCAATTCGGAATGACTGACTTTGAATATAAGCCGTGTGAAAAAATTAGAAGTTATTCCCCAAAACCAACCATTCAAATGAATGATTTGAATGCAGCGGTGGATATACTTAATAGTGCTCAAAAGCCATTTTTAGTAATTGGACAAGGAATAATATTGTCTGGCGCGGAACAAGAATTAGTTGCTTTTGCTGAAAAATCAGGCATTCCTGTAGCTTCTACTTTATTAGGACTTGGTGCTTTTTCACCTGATCATCCTTTATATGTAGGTTATTTAGGTATGCACGGGAATTATGCTCCCAATATTTTAACAAATGAATGTGATGTTCTTTTGGCTATCGGAATGAGATTCGACGACAGAGTTACGGGTGATGTTTCTCGTTATGCGAAACAAGCGAAAGTGATTCATTTTGATATTGATGCAGCCGAATTAAACAAAATAATAAAAGCGGATGTAGCTGTTTTAGCAGATGCGAAAGAAGCATTGTCGCTTTTGATTGAGTTGATTACTCCCAAAAAGCATGAAAATTGGCTAGGAGAATTTAGAGCATTGGAAAAAATAGAACATGAATGTGTTGTAAACAAAGCGAAACATCCAACCAATGGCGAATTGAAAATGGCGGAGGTTGTTAATTTACTTTCTGAAAAAACAGACGGAAAAGCAATTATTGTAACAGATGTTGGTCAACACCAAATGATTACATCTAGATACTATCAGTATAAAGGATTTAGATCTAATGTTACTTCAGGAGGATTAGGTACAATGGGATTTAGTTTGCCTGCCGCTATTGGCGCAAAGCTAGGGAATCCAGAAAAGACAGTTGTGGCAATAATTGGAGACGGTGGGTTTCAAATGACCATTCAAGAGTTAGGGACAATCCTTCAAGCAAAAGTGGATGTTAAAATTTTAATTCTTAACAACAATTTCCTTGGAATGGTGCGTCAATGGCAACAATTGTTTTTTGATCGTAGGTATTCGTTTACGGAAATAGTGAATCCAAATTTTACTGCAATAGCAAAAGGATATTCAATTGATGCATTGAAAATAACAGAAAGAAATGAACTTGATAATGGATTAGATACATTATTGAATTCAACAGGGGCTTTCTTATTGGAAGTTGTTGTGGAACAAGAGGAAAATGTGTTCCCAATGATAGAAACAGGTGCTTCTGTTTCTGAAATACGTTTAAATTAATGAGTATGGAAAGAGCTTATAACATATCGGTCTTCACAGAAAATAGTATTGGAATTCTAAATAGAATCACTATCATTTTCACAAGGCGCCATTTAAATATTGAAAGTATCACAGCTTCCGAATCGGAAGTAAAAGGGGTTTACCGATATACAATTGTTGTGAATACGTCGTTAGATCAAGTGAAAAAAGTAGTTGCGCAAATTGAAAAACAAGTTGAGGTTTTAAAAGCATTTTTTCATACAGATGATGAGGTGGTTCACCAAGAAATAGCCTTGTATAAATTGTCGACCGAAGCATTTGCAAACGGTGGCGCTGAAAAAATTGTTCGTGAACACCATGCGCGCATTTTGACAATCGAAAAAGAGTTCACTATCGTAGAAAAAACTGGTCAACCAGAAGAATTGACAGTATTATTCAATGATCTGAGTTCAATTGGAGTGCTTGAATTTGTGCGCTCTGGAAGAGTTGCCATTTCAAAACCAATGAAAACATTAGAACATTATTTAGAAGAATTAGAAAATTAATAAGAAATACAGATGAAAAATTATTTTAATCAATTGCCTTTTAGAAAACAAGTTGAACAATTAGCAACCTGTGAATTCCTTGATCAATCACATTTTGAAGATGGAATTAATGCTTTGAAAGGTAAAAAAATTGTCATAGTTGGTTGTGGAGCGCAAGGATTAAACCAAGGATTAAACATGCGCGATTCAGGTTTAGATATTTCTTATGCCTTGCGAGAAGATGCTATTTTAGAAAAAAGAATTTCATATAAGAATGCAACTGAGAATAATTTTATTGTTGGAACGTACGAAGAAATAGTTCCATGGGCAGATGTAGTTTGTAATCTAACTCCAGACAAACAGCATACATCAGTTGTCAATGCAATCATGACATTGATGAAAAAAGATTCCACTTTGTCTTATTCTCACGGATTCAATATCGTTGAAGAAGGAATGCAAATCAGAGAAGATATTACCGTTATCATGGTTGCACCAAAATGTCCAGGTACTGAAGTGCGAGAAGAATATAAGCGCGGATTTGGAGTACCAACGTTAATAGCCGTTCATCCAGAAAATGATCCAAATGGTTTAGGTTTGGAACAAGCAAAAGCATACGCAGCTGCAACTGGTGGACACAAAGCAGGTGTTTTATTTTCTTCTTTTGTCGCAGAAGTTAAGTCTGACTTAATGGGTGAACAAACAATTTTGTGTGGCTTGCTTCAAACAGGTTCTATTTTATCTTTCGACAAAATGGTTGAAAAAGGAATCGAACCTGCGTATGCAGCGAAATTGATTCAATATGGTTGGGAAACAATTACGGAAGCATTGAAACATGGCGGTATTACCAATATGATGGACCGATTATCAAATTCTGCAAAAATTGAAGCGTTTGAAATGGCTGAAGAATTAAAAGCCATTATGCGTCCACTTTTTCAAAAGCACATGGATGATATCATGAGTGGTGATTTTTCTAAAAGAATGATGGAAGATTGGAAGAATGGTGATTTAGAATTGCACACTTGGAGAAAAGAAACAGGTGAAACGGCATTCGAAAAAACCACTGCAACGAGCTCAACTATTTCAGAACAAACCTATTTTGATCAAGGAACTTTATTAGTTGCATTTGTCAAAGCTGGAGTTGAATTGGCTTATGAAACCATGACGGAAACAGGAATCGTTGCCGAATCAGCTTATTATGAATCCCTTCACGAGGCGCCATTGATCGCAAATACAATCGCGAGAAAGAAATTATTCGAAATGAACAGAATTATCTCAGATACGGCTGAATATGGGTGTTACTTATTTGATCATGCTTGCAAGCCATTATTAAAAGATTTCATGTCCACAATAGAATTGAATGTCATCGGGAATAATTTTTCATCTACGAATGAAGTGGACAATTTGGAATTGATTGAAGTGAATGCGTCAATTCGTCAACACCCAATTGAGGAAGTAGGAGCGTGGTTAAGAGGAATGATGACGGATATGAAAAAGTTAAATTAATTATTAGAATCTAATGGAACTTCTTGAAGAAATAAAAGCAGCCAAGGAAAATTTACGCGGGATTATTCTTGAAACTCCTTGCAGCTTGAGTATTAATTTGTCAAGTCAATACGCTGCTTCAATTTATCTTAAACGAGAAGACCTTCAAGTGGTTCGTTCTTACAAAATTAGAGGAGCTTACAATAAAATTAATTCCCTCCAATCAAATCAAAGGAAACAAGGAATTGTCTGTGCAAGTGCAGGAAATCATGCGCAAGGTGTTGCCTATTCATGCCATTTATTGAATATCCAAGGCACCATTTTTATGCCGGCAACAACGCCAAAGCAGAAAATAAAACAAGTCGAATTATTTGGTAAAAATAATGTTCAAATAATCTTAGAAGGCGACACTTTTGATGATACGTATAAAAAGGCCTTAGAATTCTGTGAAGCGAACAACAATGTTTTTGTGCATCCTTTTGACGATGTAAAAGTCATTGCAGGTCAAGGAACTGTTGGACTTGAAATTCTTGAACAAATCAAGGAATCAATCGATTATTTATTTGTGCCTATTGGTGGGGGAGGACTGTCCGCCGGTGTTTCAACGGTTTTTAAAACATTAAGTCCATCCACAAAAATAATTGGGGTTGAACCTCTTGGTGCTCCATCAATGAAAACATCAATTGCAGCAAATCAAAATATCACTTTGGATGAAATTGACAAATTTGTTGATGGCGCTGCAGTAAAAAGAGTAGGGGATTTGAATTTTGAAATATGCAAAAAGAACCTTGATGATATTATTTTGGTTCCAGAAGGAAAAGTATGTTCAACAATATTAAAATTATACAATGAAGAAGCAATCGTTGTTGAACCAGCAGGAGCATTAAGTATTGCCGCGCTTGATTTTTATCAAGATGAAATTAAAGGTAAAAATTGTGTGTGTGTTGTGAGTGGAAGTAACAATGACATCACACGAACTGAAGAAATAAAAGAGCGCTCTCTATTTTATGAAGGATTAAAGCATTATTTCTTAATTCAATTTCCTCAGCGACCTGGTGCATTGAAAGATTTTGTTACCGAAATTTTAGGTCCAGATGATGATATCACCTTTTTTCAATTTTCTAAAAAGAATAACAGAGAAAGCGGTCCTGCGGTTGTCGGAATAGAATTAAAAAGTCCGGAAGATTTGAAGAGAATTTATTTCAATTTGGATAAGTTGCATTTTAAATATGAATACTTGAATAATAATCAAGCACTTTTTACGCAATTGATTGGATGAGAAACGTGATGTTTGATTTTTAAAAAAAGAGTAAAACATATAGTATGATTCAAGAAACGCGTATCTTTGCATCCCAATAATAATGGTATGGCAGATTCAATAATCGTATTTCACAACAGCCGCTGTTCGAAAAGCAGATGTGCCCTTGAATTTCTTAATGAAAAAGGAGTAGATTATTCTGTTGTAGATTATTTGAAAAACATCCCGACTTACAAAGATTTAGAAGAAATTATTTCCAAATTAGGTATCAAACCGGAAGCATTGATTCGCAAAGGAGAAGAAGATTTTAAAGCTAATTTTAAGGGTAAAATTCTTTCTGATTCAGAATGGATTGAGGCAATGATTAAATTTCCGAAACTTATTGAGCGACCTATCGTAATAAAAGGCAACAAGGCAATTATTGGTCGACCAACAGAAAGAATTTTGGAAATCCTTTAAGTGATTAAAAATAATTTAGTGCAGAAGAAGTAAATGAGAACGAAGTATATTGATTTAATTGACCAAACTTTTGATTTTCCACAGAATGAATTCCATTTAAGAGAAGATCATTTATTTTTTCATGGTATAGACCTGATGCGTTTAATTAAGGATTATGGAACTCCTCTGAAATTCAATTATTTACCGCAAATATCAAACAATATTCAACGAGCAAAAGGCTGGTTTAGAGAAGCAATCAGTAATTTAGGTTATTCTGGAAATTACTATTATTCATATTGCACAAAAAGTAACCATTTTTCATTTGTTTTAGATGAGGTTTTGAAAAATGATGTTCATATAGAAACTTCTTCCGCTTTTGACATCGATATCGTTCGAAATCTTTACAACTCGGGAAAATTAACGGATGGGAAATATGTAATCTGTAACGGATACAAGCCAAAACAATATATCGACAATATTGCAGGTTTAATCAATGATGGAAAGTTAAATGTTATACCTATTGTTGACAATACACAGGAGCTGCAAGATCTTTTAGCCAGAACAGACAAAGATCTGAAAATAGGGATTCGAATTGCATCTGAAGAAGAACCCAAATTCGAATTTTATACCTCCCGTTTAGGAATTCGGTACCGTGAAATTGTTCCTTTTTACAAAGCAATGTTGAAAGACAATCCACGTGTTGAAGTGAAAATGTTGCATTTTTTCATAAATACAGGGATCAATGATACAGCCTATTATTGGAATGAACTAACGAAATGTTTGCGTATTTATAGTGATTTGAAAAAGGTCTGTCCTTCATTGGATTCATTAAATATCGGTGGTGGTTTCCCAATTAAAAAGTCTTTGGCTTTCGATTTTGATTACGCTTATATGGTGCGTGAAATATTGACTCAAGTGCAACGTGTTTGTGCGGACAATGATATTCCAGAACCAAATATATTTACGGAGTTTGGATCGTTTACAGTTGGAGAAAGTGGTGGAGCTATTTTCAGTGTGTTGCACCAAAAACAACAAAATGATAGAGAAAAGTGGAACATGATTGATTCTTCTTTCATGACAAATCTTCCAGATACGTGGGCAATCAATCAACGATATATTATGTTGCCCGTCAATAGGTGGAATGACGATTACGAGCGTGTTTTACTAGGTGGTTTAACATGCGACAGTGACGATTATTACAATTCAGAGCAACATTCAAATGCCATTTATCTTCCAAAATACGATAGAAATAAAGTTTTGTATCTTGGCTTTTTCAACACAGGAGCATACCAAGAAACAATCGGAGGATTTGGTGGATTGAAACACTGCCTGATCCCAGAACCAAAACATATTCTGATTCAACGTGATGAAAATGGTAAATTGCAAACAGAATTGTTTAGTGAAGAACAAACAGCAGCGGATTATTTAAAAATATTGGGTTATTAATGTGATTATTTTCACAAATAAGTCGATAAATGTATTACTTTTGCACTCCCACGTGATTTTAAAAAATCAGCACTAGGACACCAATGAAATTAGACAAGATTTTTTTAAAAGACAATTCTCGGTTTTCGAACTACCTGACTTCTTGGGTAAACGAACTTAATATTGAAGTTCTGGAATTTTCATCTAAGAACGAAGATTCGGAAGAAGGAATCGATGGTCTTGTTATATTTACAGAAAATCAGGAGGTTGACAAAGAAATTTTAGATATTCGCTCAATTTTTGATAAAAATCAAAAACCTGTTCACAAAATTGATATTAACGGAACATTAATGGTTGGTGTATCAAATTTAGAACTTTGGATTGAAAGAAATGGTTGTAAAAAAGTTCTTTTCCTAGGTTCTGATGTCATGTTAGATAATCCAAATCTGGAACGCTATTTAGCTAATTTAAAATAATTTATCGCATTTCTGTTGTTGGTTCATCTGAAAATGCAGCATCAATAGGTTCCCATAATTCAATTCTATTTCCTTCTGGATCACTAATATGAATGAATTTACCATATTCATATGTTTCCATTTTATCCAATATTTCAACGTTCGTGGCTTTCAGCCGGATAAGCATCAGTTCTAAATTGTCTACTCGAAAATTGATCATTACTTGCTGTGATTCACTTCCAAAATAATCACTATCGGTAGGAAAAGTTCCTAATTGTAACAATGCAGATTTTGATTGATCTGAATTGAAGGAGAATAATACGCCATAAGCATTAGTTGTCAAACCTAAGACTTCAGAATACCAAAGATTCATTTTTGCTGGATTCTTAAATTTTAAAAAAATACCACCTAAACCAATTGCTTTTCCTATCATATTTTTTTTCTAAAAATAGAACATTTTCGGCTTTCATTTTTTAAATTCACAGAAGGAATTTCGTATGAAGGAAAATAAACTAAAAGTTTGCGTTGTAGGATCTGGTATTGCTGGTATTGCTTCGGCTATTCGACTGGCGAATAAAGGCTATGATGTGCACGTTTATGAATCTAATTCCTATCCAGGCGGAAAATTGACTAATTTGCAATTAGGCAATTATCGATTTGATGCAGGCCCATCCTTATTTACGATGCCTCAGTATGTCGAAAGATTATTCGAACTATCTGACAAAAAAACAGCTGAATATTTTGAATATGATGAAGTAAAAGTAACCTGTAATTATTTTTTTGAGGGTAGAACGTTTATCTCTTTTCCTGCTAATAAAGAAAGTTTATATGCAGAAATTGAAAAAGTATTATCAATCGACAGTGAACCTTTGAAAAAACATTTAGAGAAAAGTGAATTTATTTATAAGCAAACAAAAGAATCATTTTTAGAAAACTCGTTGCATTTAGCAAAAAATTATTTTTCAGGAAATCTACTGAAAACTATTCTTGCAATGCCAAAGCTGAATATTTTCACAACAATGCACAAAGCCAATGTTCAAGCGTTAAACCATCCGAAACTCGTTCAGATATTTGATCGTTATGCAACATACAATGGATCAGACCCATATCAAGCTCCGGGAATTCTTAACATTATTCCACATCTGGAATTTGGTATAGGAACCTTCTTTCCAAAAAAAGGAATACATTCTATAACAACTAGTTTAGTTCAATTGGCAACAGACGTGGGAGTAAAATTTTATTATAACTCCAAAGTGGATGAAATTGTTGAAAATGGTAAATTAGTTGAAGGAATTAAGGTGAATAATGAATTTATTCCTGCTCCAATTGTAGTATGTAATTCAGATGTAAAACCTGCATACAAGTTCCTTTTGAAAAACACGAAAGCTAAAAAACGAACCTTAGAACAAGAGCCGTCGAGTTCAGCAATGATTTTTTATTGGGGAATTAAGAAACAATTTGACAAGCTCGATTTGCATAACATCTTTTTTTCCGAAGATTATAAACAAGAATTTGAAACAATATTTGACAAGAAAGCTGTTTGCCAGGACCCAACAGTTTATATTCATGTTAGTTCTAAATATAAAAAAGATGATGCTCCTGTAGGTGCTGAAAATTGGTTTGTGATGGTCAATGTGCCGTCAAATTCTGGTCAAGATTGGGAAATTATTCGCAAAAGAACTAGAGAAAATGTTCTGTCTAAAATCAGTCGATTGTTAGGAGAAGATATTTCTTTGTTAATAGAAGAAGAGGATTATTTAGACCCAATCAGAATAGAACAACGTACATCAAGTTTTGCTGGAGCTTTATATGGAGCAAGTTCAAACGATCGAATGGCTGCTTTTTTTCGACACTCAAACTTTTCAAAAGTAAAAGGTCTTTATTTTGTTGGCGGAAGCGTTCATCCAGGTGGTGGAATTCCTTTATGTTTACTTTCGGCTGAAATTGCAACAAGAGAAATCCCTATCGTTTAAGAAATTTATTAGGTTTAAAGCGAATTGAACCTAAAATTGTCTAAATTGTATCCATGAAAAATTTATCTATGAAATATCTTAACGTATTCTTTTTTGTTCTGCCGTTTGCTATATATGCGCAACAACCAATAGTTCAAACTGTAAAATCTGAAATTAAACAAGTAAAACTATTTTTAACTTCTGGTGAAATCTTCCATGAAGAGCAAATTAAAATTCAAAAAGGAAGAAATAAATTAATTTTTTCTGGAATTTCTGCATTTGCAGACCCACAATCTATTCAATTTGTCGGTGATGCAAAATACCGTTTGGTTTCAGTTTCTACAGAAATGGATTTTTTGGCTGCAGAATTATTCAATCCTCGAATAGCAATTTTACAAGATTCTTTAGAGTTATTAAAAGATAAACAACAAGGGAATCTCGATTTGTTAACGGCTTATACTTCTGAATTGGATGTGCTGAATTCAAATAAAAAATTGGGAGGTCAAAATCAAAATTTAACTGTAACACAGATTAAAGAAGCTGCTGATTTTTATCGGTCAAGAACGTTAGAAGTCGTAACCAAAATGTCTAAACTTCGAAAGGAACAAGCAACATTGAATACCAACATCGAAAAAACAAGATATCAATTGGTAGAATTAAATTACAATGAAAATCAAAGAAGTAATCAAGTTGTCGTTTTATTGGATTCTGATGAGGCTGTTTCAATGAAATCAATTTTGAAATATTTGGTTTCTGATTGTGGATGGGCAGCAAATTACGATTTATCAGCTGTAGATTTAAATCAAAAAATAAATTTAAAATATAAAGCGCAGGTATATAACAATACCGGCAGCGATTGGGAAAATGTTGATTTGGTGCTTTCAACAGGGGACCCTCGTTTGTCAGCTTCTCATCCTGAATTGTCTCCTTGGTATTTGAGTTATTACGATGGCTTAAAAAAGTCTTCTGAAAAAGGAGGTTATTATGCGCCACAAACTACCCAACAAGATTACCGATCGATTGCACAAGGTAACATAAACACTGCCAACCAAAGAGCATGGGATAATTATGTTTTAGATAGTGATGAAAGTATAAATAACAAAGAAAATGGTAACTTTCAAAGTGGAATAATCATCCCTCAAAATTTTGGAAATATGACCGTTGGCATGCGTCAAATAGAAATATCCGAATTGACAGCGGAATTTATTATTCCGAACAAGTTTTCTTGCCCATCTGATGCTAAACCTTATATGGTGGATGTAAAAGAAATGGATTTAGACGCTACTTTCTCACACATCACTGTTCCAAAACTGGATAATGGCGCATTTTTATTAGCACATATCGTCGGATGGCAAGAATTAGAGTTAATTCCTGGTCCAACGAATGTTTATTTTGGTGGCGAATATGTTGGTGTTTCTGAAATTGATACAAGAAATGTCTCGGATACACTTTCATTGTCTTTTGGCAGAGATAATAAAGTTACTGTTATGAGAAAATTGAAAAAAGAAATGAGTTTCAAAAAAGTTATAGGTGGAAGTAAAAAAGAGTCGTATTTATATGAAATTGTGGTAAGAAACAATCGTAATGTTCCTATTAAAATTGACATTTATGATCAAGTTCCTATTTCTAATAGTAATGATATTACTGTGACTATTGATGAATTAAGCGGTGCTAAACATGATCTATTAACGGGCGAAGCTAATTGGCAATCTGTTATTCAACCTGGAGAGGTGAAATCTGTTGAAATTGGTTATACAGTGAAGTACCCGAAAGATGCAAACATTACGCTCCAACGTTTTAAAACTGTCTCTTGTCCTTCATTTTAAGGTTGAATTAATTTAAAGAAAAAGCAAATGGGTATTTCTCATTTTCTTTTTCTTTCTTTTGAATATAATTTTCTGCGTAACTTGGCGTTCTAATTGATGTAATTATCAAAATGAAAAGAGTTTTATCAATATTATTTATTATCCCTTTTTTGGTTTGTTCACAGCAATCAAATTTCCGTTCTAAATCAGAATTGGGATTTATGATTGGTGGTTCTTATTATATTGGTGATTTAAATCAATACAAACATTTTTACAATACCCAATTAGCTGGTGGACTTGTATATCGCTACAATGTCCATTCGCGATTAAGTATTCGAGGAAATTTCAATTATGGAAAAGTCAAAGCATCTGATGCGGATTCAAAATTGAATATTATGCAGAACAGAAATTTGAATTTCGAATCGAAAATTTTTGAATTAGCCGGAGGAGTTGAGTTTAATTATTTTCCTTTTAGAATTGGGAATGATCGTTATTGGGGAACGGCATACGTTTTAGCAGAAATTGGATTGTTTCACATGAATCCAACAACGAATTTTAATGGTGATATTACAGAATTACAGCCATTGGGAACTGAAGGTCAGGGAAGCAGTTTATCAAAGAAAAATAATTACAGCCTCACCCAACTATCGATACCTTTAGGTGTTGGTTTTAAGATGTCACTGGGAAAGAAAGCAGCATTAACTCTTGAATACGGATACCGTAAAACATTTACTGATTATATTGATGATGTTGGAAGCGACTCTTATGTCGACCCGGTTTTATTAGCTTCAGAAAATGGACCTATTGCGGCAAGTCTTTCGAATAGGAGTTTGGATGGTGCTAGATTTGGTAAACGAGGTACTTCAAACAATTCTGATTGGTATGCTTTTTTTGGTGCAATGTTTACTTTCAGACTTGGGAAACCGAGTATTTGTTATAATCATTAACAAAAAAAAAGACCCACTTTCGTAGGTCTTAATTTCAAAATAATTTCTTCTTAGTGCTGATGTCCATCACCTTCTGTGTGCTGATGTGGCTCAGTAGTTTCAGTGCCTTTTGGTTCAAGATTTACAATTTCAACATCAAATACTAAATCAGAATATGGAGGAATCGCTCCTGGTCGACCAGCAGCTCCGTATGCTTGAAAGTAAGGAATGATAAATGTTCCTTTACCTCCTTTTCCTAACATTGCCAATCCTTCTTCAAAACCAGGAATCATTTTTTGATCAATAAACACAAAATCCATCGGAGCATTTCTATCATACGAAGAATCAAATTGTTTTCCGTCAGCTCTAAACGTTCCTTTATAATGCACTGATAATTTTGCACCTGGAGACGCTTTTGGTTCTGCTCCTGGATTCTCAATAATATAAACTAAGCCTGAAGGTGACATTTGCGCTTTTGGCGATTTTGCCTTTACTTCGTTGTACATGAATATTTTGTAATCAGCTTCAGACATTGAGGCAATTTTCTTGAATGCATTTGCTTTCACATCATCTACTGCTTTGATTTTATCATACGTTTCTTTAAATGCTTTTGAAGCATCCCATGCTTTTGCTTCTTTTCCAACACGAATAATTTTCACTGTTGTCATGTCATCTCCTTGAGCGATTGCATTTACAACATCTTGACCAACAATTACATGTCCAAATACAGTGTGTTTTCCGTCTAACCAAGGTGTTTCCTTGTGTGTAATGAAAAATTGACTTCCATTTGTAGCAGGTCCAGAATTCGCCATCGACATAATTCCTGGTCCAACATGCTTCAAATCCGGATGGATTTCATCATAGAAACGGTGTTTTGGTCCACCACTGCCAGTTCCATCTGGATCACCTCCTTGAATCATGAAATCTTTGATTACACGGTGAAACTTTAATCCATTGTAAAAAGGTTTTGTGTATTTAATTGTATCCATAACAGTTAAATTTCCTTCTGCTAAACCTACAAAATTTGCAACAGTCATTGGTGCTTTTTGGTATTCCAATACACATAAAATAACACCTCTTGGAGTCGTGAATTCAGCGTAAATACCTGGTTCTGTTGGTGCTTGTGCATTTGTAGTAAAACTTGTTGCTGTAACAACTACGAGTAATAACATCATTAAAATTGTTTTCATCTTTCTTTATTTAATTATTAATTGTTCTTGTGTTCGTGCTCTTTCCAATATTTATACCAAAATTAATTTCTTTTATCAATTCCCCAAAGCATTTTATTACGAATGGTATCCAAGAAATTATTGTCCTCAAATTTAACCACATTTATCATAAATTCAGCTTTTGTGATAATCACTTCTTCTCCTTGACGAATATTTTTTGAATTTCCATCTAAACTTATTAAATATTTCCGCTCTCGCCCTTCAATACTTAATTTGATTGGCATGTGATCCGGCACAACCATTGGTCGAACATTTAAATTATGTGGAGCAATTGGCGTTAATATGTGAACTTGACATCCAGGAGTGATAATTGGTCCGCCACAACTTAAATTATAAGCAGTAGAGCCAGTTGGAGTAGCTACAATTAATCCATCAGCCCAATATGAATTCAAATATTTATCCTCTAAAGAAGCATGAACAGTTATCATAGAAGCAGTATCCTTTTTATGAAAAGTGACTTCATTCAACGCAAAATTATCATCTCCAAAAAGATTCTCTTGTGTATTGATTCTTAGTAGGGATCGTTTTTGAAATTCAAATTGTTTGTTTTTGACCAGGTCCATAGTAGATTGGATTTGATCTTTTGAAATGTTGGATAAAAATCCTAGTCGCCCAGTATTAATACCAAGAATTGGAACTTGAGAATCTCTTATAAATCCGACAGATTTTATAAAAGTACCATCACCACCAATACTTACTGTTAAATCAATTCCGTTGTGAAAATCAGTATGTGATTCAAACTGATCAGTTGATGGTGATAAATCCATCTTAGAAACGAGTTGAACCTTTAGTTCTTTTTCAATGATTGGATTCCAGCCTAATGCTATTATTGTATCAATGACCTCTTTGTAATGAGCTATATTTAGTTTATTGACTTTTCGTCCGTAAATGGCTATATTCATATCAAAATTTCAAAAAGTTCATGAGTGCATCATACCGATATTGAATGTCATCATCTTCTTCACTTTTTTGGAAGGAAGCTTTAATTACATAATCATAACGTTCAAAAGTTCTTATAATGCGGGACAAATCAATTAAATTAATCTTCAGTGTTACCTCTAATGTATTGGAATCCATTGAAGACATGATATATGAACTTAGAATTTTAGCATTATTACTTTCTACAATTTGCGCTATTTGTGCCATTGAATAATCAATACTATTTACTTCTAATACTAAAATACCACCTGATTCTTTAATACTACCCGTATTTGCAACAACAGTCAACAAATGATAAACCGTCGTACAACCCAAATATTTTTCGTTTTCATCAAGAATAGGTAAAACACTTATTTTGTGCTCAGATATTTTAGATAATACTTCATATATATGTGCATTTGCAAAAACATAAGGTCTCGGTAAATGATCGAATAATTTGTCTAGATTCTCTACTAAATCCATTTTATCCAATACATCAGACTCAGATAAAAGTCCTACAAAGTTCCCATTTTTTAAAACAGGTAAGTGTGAAACCTTGAATTCGTCCATCCAACGCAATGCTTTTTCTCCTGAATCTGAATGAGTCAGTGGAGGAATTTCATCTGTTATTAGTTCTATTGCTCTCATTGTTGTTGCCAAAGTAGTAAAATTGTTTTGAACTTTGTACTTTTGGCTTGTCAAAAATTGTACCGTATCATGACTAAATTAAGTGTCAATATTAATAAAATTGCTACCATTCGGAATGCTCGAGGTGGAGATGTTCCAAATGTAGTTCAAGTAGCGACTGATTGTGAGCGTTTTGGCGCTGATGGTATTACAATTCACCCGCGACCTGATGAACGACATATTACAACTAAAGATGTTTATGACTTGAAAAAGGTTGTGACAACGGAATTTAATATTGAAGGTTATCCTGATGCACGTTTCATGGATTTAATAGCAGATATTTTTCCAGAACAAGCGACTTTAGTTCCTGACCCGCCACATGTATTGACTTCTAATGCTGGTTGGGATACAAAAAAACAGTTTGATTTATTAACTGATTTGATTCAACAGTTAAAGGTGCTGGGTGTTAGAAGTGCCATTTTTGTTGATACCAATTCAGTGAATATTGAATATGCCGCAAAAATTGGTGTTGATAGAATTGAATTATATACGGGGCCTTTTGCTGAAAACTTTCCGAAAAATCCTGAAAAAGCAATTGAAGAATACATTCAAGCTGCCAATCTGGCGCATGAGTTGGGAATTGAAGTAAATGCAGGGCATGATTTAAGTTTAGATAATCTAAAATTTTTCAAGGATTCAATTCCTTTTTTGGCAGAAGTTTCTATTGGACATGCCTTGATTTCTGATGCTTTGTACTTTGGGTTGGAAAATACGATTCAGCGTTATAAAATGCTTTTGGTTTAGAGTTAGATATGATATCGACATCTAGGCTATGCTCGATGCTCGATAATTGAAATTTTGATAAACGGACATCCCGATGTATTGAGCTGGACTCTCCTGAGTTTATCGAAGGATCGAAATAAGCCATAGTCGAAATGGGAGTGTTTATTTCGCTATATGTACTGTCTTTTGAGGATACGGAATAGTTATTTTATATTCTCTAAAAAGTCGATCTATTTCAAATCGAATGTCAGATTTATAGTTGTTGATGTCCCAATTTTGATCTGCCCAGAAGATTAATTCAAGTTCTAATCCATTGTCTCCAAAATGTGATAATCTTACGTCAACCGGATGAGATTTTCTAACTTTTGGATGACCTAAAGCAGCTTGTTTTAGTAAACGAGTTACTAGTTCGGTATCCGCATTGTAATCTATAGTCAAGACAATTCTGAAACGGGATAACTCTGAACCATGACTCCAGTTTTCTACAAATTCTTGCGTTAATTTGGAATTGGGCATGATTAGCACATTTCCTTCTCTCGTTTCAATTTGAGTTGTTCGGACATTGATTTTTAAAATTTTAGCAACGATAGCTTCTGATTTTCCACCATTAGAAATTTCAACAATATCACCCACACGAATATTGCCTTCAACCAGTAAAACGACACCAGAAAACATGTCCTTAAAAACATCTTGTAAACCAAGTCCCAAACCAACAAATAATCCAAGAGAACCAGTCATTAAAAGCGAAAGGTCAATGTCAAGTGCCTTTAAACTTGTAATTATGGCAAAAATGTAAATTACGTATTTTGCTATTTGGACATAGATGTATTCCGTTCCTGGGTTAATAGAAGTTTTTGCTCTGAATTTTTTACTGATGTATAATTTCACAACATTCAACAGCATCTTGGCTCCAAAGAAGATGAAAATTAAGACAAGGATGTGGTAAAAACTCAGTGTGAATTTTTGAGACTTTATTAAATTGAAATTCAGAAATTCCGTGAAAGTCACATCTTCATTATTAAAATTAAAGCTCCAAACAGCGACATAAGCTGCAAGGAGATAAACACTTTGACTCAATAATTTCAGCCAGGTAACCATTCGACCTTCTACACGAATATTGGCACTTTTCAAATAGCGTTTCAATAATTTATGTATCACCCTTCGCAGCAACATGGCTATAAAAAAGATGACACTTAGAAAAATGATGTTCCAAAAACAAACTTTGTACGGACCTAAATGAAATAGAGTATAGCTTAGCATTTTATCTTAATATTGTTCGACCTAACTTCTCTGAAAAGATTATTTTAATTTTTTCATAAACCATTTGTTCGGCTAATAGATCCATTAAAAGTTCATCTGTCAAGGTTTCCGATTGGCCCATTTTGATTCTAATGTCATTAATATGTTGTTCGATTTTAGCAAGCTTGAAGCTATAAATCGCATTCATGACTGTTTCCGTCATTCGATCTCCTTCTGAACGGGTTACTATATTGTAATTACTCAACCAATTGGCACTCAATTCATGCTCATTGGATTCAATATCACTTACAAATTTTACAATATCTTGGTCTTCTAATCGTTTTAAAAAGTTGATTGAGAGAAATTCATTTTTGGATAACCCATCTAGAAACAAGCTATGAATTTTATTATAAACAGGGTGAGTAAAGGTCATTTCATCCGTTATCAACTCGTGACAAATAAATTCTATTACATTGGTTTCAGATAAATTTGTTTGATCGTTTTCATCAATCTGATCAAACTGCATTGTCCGTGTACCATATTTTACCATTATCCGAATCAGCTGTTCTTCATTATAATAAGATACATCTTGTTGGACTTGAGGTTCCGAATTTTGCTGTAGTTGTTGTTCCTGCGTTTTAGGGATATCGTAAAAATCTGGCTCTGGAGCCTGTTTGACAACAATATTTTTCCTCAGTTTTATTAATTCGTTCGATATAACATTTTCATTAATCTCAAATTGCTGAGAAATTTGCTGCATGTATATCGTTCGGGTAATCTGATCTGGAATTAATGAGACAGAATGTACGATTTCTTTAATTAATTCAGCCCTTTTAATAGGGTCATTTTCACTGTCTTTCAGTAAAATTGAGGCTTTGAATGATATAAAATCTTGTGTACTTTCTTTGATGTAGTTTTCAAGTTCTAAAGTGCTCGATTTTTTAGAAAATGAATCTGGATCTTCGCCTTCAGGAAACAGAACCACCTTCACATTCATCCCTTCTTCAAGAATTAAATCAATTCCTCGAAAAGATGCTTTTATCCCAGCAGGATCACCGTCATAAAGAATAGTAATATTCTGCGTATATCGGCGAATAAGTTTAATTTGATCTTTTGTAAGAGAAGTGCCAGAAGAAGAAACAACATTTTGAATTCCAGCTTGATACATGCTGATTACATCTGTATATCCTTCACATAAAAAACAATTGTCGTATTTTATGATATCTCCTTTTGAATAATGTAATCCATAAAGAATCTCACTTTTATTGTAAATGATGCTTTCTGGTGAATTGAAATACTTTGCAATTTTCTTATCCGTAAAAAGTGTTCGTCCACCAAATCCTAATACACGTCCCGAAACACTGTGAATTGGAAACATTACGCGTCCTCTAAAAAAATCAAATTGTCTGTCATCTTTCGATTTTATGAGACCAACCTTTTCTAAATAGTCTAATTTATATCCTTTCGCAATGGAAGCCTTTGTAAAATCGGTGCCTGTGTTCAAGCAATAACCCAATTGAAATTTTTCGATGATGTCTTTCCGAAATCCACGCTCTACAAAATACGAAAGAGCAATAGCCGTTCCTTCTTCTGAATTGTGTAAGTTGTCCTTGAAATGATCTCTTGCGAAATCATTGATGATATATAAACTTTCTCGTTCACTAATTGCAGCTAATTGTTCTGCTGTTGCTGGCTCATCTGCTGGAATTGGAACGCCATATTTATCAGCCAGCCAACGCAGTGCTTCTGGATATGAAAAATGTTCTTTTTCCATGAGAAAACTTACAACTGTTCCACCTTTTCCCGTTGAAAAGCATTTAAAGATTTGTTTTGCTGGAGAGACAACAAATGAGGCTGTTTTTTCATCTGTGAAGGGACTCAACCCTTTTAGATTTGAACCAGCACGTTTTAAACTTACAAATTCACCTATCACTTCCTCTATTCTGGAAGTTTGCATGATATCGTCAATAATATGTGGTGGAATTTTAGCCATTATTCTTCAGGATACCCGAAATCTTTTTCACTTAGTAATTTACCTTTTTCGTCGTATGTTGTCCAAACACCAACTGATGCATCTTTATGGTATTCACCACGATAGTGCAGTCTTCCATTTGGATATTTTACAACTGTAAAACCTTCACGTAAACCGTGTTCGTATATCGTCACGGATAATTCTAAACCATTAACACTGTAATACGTCCAAATACCATTTCTTTTGCGTTCGTCGTCTTGTGCCCCTTTGTATTTTACTTGAATTTTACCAGGATACCATTCTGTGTAAACACCATCTTTTATTTCAATTAAGACTTCTTCTTTTGCAGGAACTTTATTTTCTGTTGCCTCTTCAGTTGAGCAAGAGACAAGTATTATCGTTAAGATAAAAAGGATAAATTGTTTCATACTGTATTTTATTTTTCTCTAAGTGTTGTGTATTCAACTAATCCAATGATTGAACGTTTTGCGTCTGAATCAGGGATCTCTGTCAATAAGGCAAGTGCTTGAGATTTTAATTCCATCATTTTACCATGTGCATATTCAATTCCGCCGTTTGCAATTACCAATTCAATTGCTCTATTCACGTATGTTGGATCTTCGTTTTTATTTTTAATAATGTTTATTAATTCCCGTTTCACCTCAATTGAAGCAGTATTTAAAGCATAAATCAAAGGCAATGTCATTTTTCTTTCTCGGATATCAATTCCAGTTGGTTTCCCAATATTGCCAGGGGTTCCATAATCAAAAATATCATCTTTTATCTGAAATGCCAAACCGACTAATTCACCGAATTGACGCATCGTCGGCGCCATGTCTTCTCGGTCAACGGCTACTGCGCCACCTTCGCAGCATGTTGCAATTAATGACGCCGTTTTTTGACGGATTACTTCAAAATAAATTTCTTCTGTAATATCTAATTTTCGCGCTTTTTCGATTTGTAATAATTCTCCTTCACTCATTTCTCGAACTGCGCGTGCAACGATTTCAAGCAAACGCAGATTATTTTTCTCGATTGATAACAATAAGACTTTTGAAAGCATGAAGTCACCAACTAAAACGGCAATTTTATTTTTCCATAATGCATTGACAGAAAAGAAACCTCGTCTTTCGTTGGCGTCGTCAACCACATCATCGTGTACCAAAGTCGCAGTGTGTAAAAGCTCTACTAAGGAAGCTGCATCGTACACTCTGTCGTTCATTGTTCCTAACATTTTTGCTGTTAAAAAAATGAACATTGGACGCATTTGCTTACCTTTTCTTCGGATAATGTAATGAGTGATTTTATCTAGTAATGGAACTTTTGATTTCATGCTTTGACGAAAACGCACTTCGAACTCAGACATCTCTGATTCTATTGGCTTCATCATTTCCTTTACTGTCAACATAACACAAATATAAGGGATAGATTGCGTTTTTTATGCTAAAATGTTGGCTTGTTTAAATCTTTTTCAATGGAAAAACTGAAATAAATTGAAATGCGTTATTTCATTGCTCTTTCTTCTTTAAGAATTGCTTTATTTTTATTAGCTAATTGTCCGCAAGCTGCATCAATATCTTTGCCGCGGCTTCTGCGAACATTAACAACCAAATTCTTTGATTCTAGATAGTCAGCGAAATCATCTACTTTGTTTTTATCCGCTTGTTGAAACTCGCTATCGTCAATTGGATTGTATTCAATAATATTGATTTTACATGGAACACATTTGGCAAATTCAGCTAATTCTTGTGCGTCTTCTTTCGTGTCATTGAAATCTTTGAAAATAATATATTCAAACGTAACCCTAGAGCCGGTTTTTTCATGAAAATACCTCAACGAATCTGCTAACTCCTCAAGGTTATTCGAGTCATTAATTTCCATGATGTGACTTCGTTTTTTATCATTAGCAGCATGTAATGAAATGGCCAAGTTAAATTTCACTTGATCATCACCTAATTTTCGAATCATTTTAGCAATACCCGCAGTTGATACTGTTATGCGTTTTGGAGACATTCCTAATCCTTCCTCTGACGTCAATAATTCAACTGAACGAAGAACATTTTTATAATTTAAAAGCGGCTCGCCCATTCCCATATATACGATATTGGATAGGGGAGTATTGTACCTGTTTTCAGCTTGTTCTTTCAAATAAACAACTTGGTCAACAATTTCACCAGCTGTTAAATTCCGCATTAATTTCAACCTTCCTGTAGCGCAAAAGGTGCATGACAAACTACAACCAACTTGTGATGATATGCATGCTGTCGTTCGTGAAGATGTTGGAATTAAAACTCCTTCCACAACTTTACCTTCACCAATGGAAAAAGCGCATTTGATAGTTTTATCTGAACTTATTTGTTGGTCATCAAGCGTGATGTGATCGATAAAAAAATGTTCATCTAATTTAAGACGAAGGTCTTTGCTCAGGTTAGACATTTCTTCAAACGTAGCAGCGTTTTTTTGCCACAACCATTCATAAATCTGTTTTGAACGAAAGGTTTTTTCGTCCAATTTTTCTAAAGCTTTTTTTAGCTCTTCGAAGGATAGGTTTCTAATATTTTCTTTGCTGTCTGCCATTTACTGCTGCAAAGGTAGGGAATTGATTCGTGAAATGGGTAAAGATTAAAGTTGAGAACTGTAAGTTTAAAAAACAGATTTTAAAAGAAACGTTTAATTTTATAATTTGGTGAAAAATAATTCAAGTTTGAAATGAAGAATTGTGTTAAATGTCAAAAAGAAATAGGTGGTCAGGATGCATATTGTCAGTATTGTGGGTCGCACCAATTGCGTGACGAATTAATGGATCGGTTGGATCGAGTTGAAAATAGTATTAACAATACTGTTAAAAAAGAAAACACGGGGTTACTTGTAACACTCAGTGTAATAAGTATAATTGGATCTATTTTCGGAATTGGAAGAGGGTTGTTGTATGAAGCAGTTTCTTCTTTAGACGCTGATTCTGAATATATAAGAGGCTATATATATGTTTATGCTAATTTAGGTTCTCTTATTGGAGTCATAATGTTACTGTCTAAAAAAATATGGGGTTTGTATATATATTCAGTTTCGCAAGTGGTTTATATCGTTACAGTAATCTCGGCAGCAATGAGTTATGAAGTGGGGAGCGCTTTTGCAGTTGCTTTTTCCTCTTTTTTCCTTATTCCATCGGTTGTTTTCGTGTTCTTGTTTTGGACAAAAGACATTAAAAACAAATTGTCTTAATTGACTTTAAACATTTGTTTCTCCATTTTCAAACACTTCCTAGTAGAATCGTTTTTGTTCATTTTCAATTCTGATGTTTTATTTTTTTATCATCCAATCTGTCTGACTGCGCATTAACTCTCCTGCGACTTTCTAGATCGTATTAAAATATTCCACTAAGAAAAGTTTAACCTGTCTCATCCTTTGGGTTAGTGCGATTTCATTTGTGGTCTTTCTGATTTTTTATTTTCTGAGATTCTACCTTCTTTCAGAAATTTTCTTGAGGTTTTAACTCTTTTAAAAAATCATTTCACTAATAAAAGCTCTTCTATCGGAAAACTCAACAGTAATACAAAACCTTTCTCTGGTTTTGATTCAATCTTGAAGGTTCCCTTGTAGGCATTAGCTCTTTCTTCAATGCTGTGTAAACCAACTCCTTTATTCAGTGTTTTCAGGTCAACTCCTTTTCCATTATCTGAGAAAGCGAATTCAAGTCTTCCATCATTCACCATCATATTCGTTTCAATTCTGGTCGCCTCGGCGTATTTTAGGGAATTATTGGTGAGTTCCTGCACAATACGATATATATTAACGCTGAAACCTTTTTCGAACTTAAAGTTCTCGGATGTAAAATCGAATTGCACTGAAGGGTTAAGAGCTGAAAGTTTTTCATAATAAAAGCCTATCGAACTGACCGCGCCTGAAATCAGAATTTCAGATGGAAACAAATCCCTGCAAACCCTTCGAAGGTCATTGATTGAATTCTGAACAAGTTGATACAACTTTTCAAATTCCTTAGCCTGATTCGGATTGCTTTCTTTGGCTTGAGAAACAAGTAATCCAATCACAGTTAGCGATCCTCCCAAAGAATCGTGCAAGTCTCTGGAAAACCTCAATTTCTCATTTTCTGTGGCCTCGAGGGCAGCTTTCTTAATTTCATTTTTAACCCTAATCTTCTCTGCAAGCTCTTTTTTATGTTGGATATACAGATATAGGAATATAAGAATCGTTAATATCACTAACAAAACCAACATGACCGTTTGTAAAAAATAGTTCTCTAGTTTTGCCTTCTGATTTCTGTTTCTTAATTCTAGAATCTCCGTCTGACTCTCCTTGGCATTGAACCTTTCCTGTATTTCAATAATCTTATTGGCATTTTCTTTAGCCAGGTATTTTTCGTTTAAAGTGACATAGGTTTTCAAATAATCAAGGCTTTTTGTAATATTGCCTTTCATGTATTCCAATTCACTTAAATTGTAGTAAATACTGATATCTGAAGAGGTAATTGTTGGAAGTTCATTGAGCAATTCGAACGCCTTTTGGTAGAAGTAACCGGCATTTTCCAGATCTCCTTTAATTAAATACGTGCTGCCCATACTCATCGTTACATCAAAATACTGCTCTGTATTCATGTGTCTGACATAGTCATTAAAAGCTTGACGCAATGCCGAAAGTGATTTATCATTGAGTTTCAGCGTAGAATATACATTTCCCAGATTAATCAAATAGGTAACTGCTAAACTACTATCCCGCTTAGGACAAAGGGTGATAGCTTTTTTGCAATAATAGAATGCTTTCCATTGGTCCTGTACTTTGGTCGTTCCTAAATTAAAATAGACACCTAAACTGTTGTTGAAATGAGACTTAATGAGTGAATCATTTGTCTTTCGCGCGAAATACAAGCCACTTCTCAAGGAGTTGAATTGGTACTGCCTATTCCCCAGCTTACTGTGGCAATTCGCATTGTATTGGTATGCCTTTGCCCGCTGTATGGATGAACAATTTTTAAAATGAATTACTTCATTGGAAATTTTTAAACAACTGTCTAATTGACCTTTAATCATGAACGAAGCAGACTTCAAAAGTTTTAAATCAATGATGGTCCTTGGATCTTTTTGAATTTTTATTGATGCATTGATCAATTCATCCGCTTTTTCAATTTCACCATTTTTCAATAATGCTCGAGCTTTATGATATTCTGACCTACTATGAAACCGATCGATTCGATTCCTTTCTTCGCATTTAACAAATTCCCCAAACAAGCCCTGGTATTTATTTAAATCTGTTTCAAAAACAAGCTCCATTTTTTTATCAATAGAAAGACATTCTTTTTGAGCAAGTATTCTAAAAGATAAAAGAAATGCCACAAAAAGTGGCACGACTATATTTACTCTACAATTAAACATTACAAACTAATAGGTTCTCTTAATACATGCTTGGGAGTTGGTGATTTAGATGTCCCTGTAATTTCACATTCTATGTAAGAATACGTTCCAATGGGTAACGAAAGTTTCTTTAAATCAATCGAAATTGAATTCGCAGATCCACGACTATCGTAATTAACATTAAGATAAATACCCTTTGCCGTTCCTATTGTTGAGGTAGAAGCAGAAGTCAAGGTAAATGACCCAGTTAACGTATTAAAAGTCAGTTTTGTGCTTTTGTTAGTAGTATCGGTCTCAATTTTGAGATCCAAGAAATTAAAAGTTGACATAATATGATGTTTAGTAATTTAATACAACCCAATACGAATAGCATTTCAAAAGGTTACGCCTGATCTATTTTTTTTTCTATCGTAATGTTGTTAGCCAATAAAGCAGTCTCACCGGTTTCGTCATATTCGTATACCAAAAACTTCACGATTCCTTAAGTAATAGCTTTCTTCGAACGCTTTTCCTAATCGATCTTTTCCTTCACTGTCAAACATTTGTTTCTCCATTTTCATCGGTTGTCAGTATTTCACTCATGAGATCGAAAAAAGGACGCACTGATTGAAATGTATCGTTAACGGTTGAATTGTTTCGTAAGTCATTCAGGTAATCAGTTAGTCTAAAATTAAAGTCGAATTCCAATTACTAAGATATCATCAAATTGTTCAGTACGACCTTTCCAATCGACATGAATATTTATTTTAGAGGAAGAAGACATTATTTAGGATTTGGTAAACTTGTTTCGAGGTTAATTTACACATTTTTATTTTATCGAATCATTATCCTAATTGTTACATGTTTAGCATTTTAATAAAAAATTTAAACAATGTAGTATATTTGTTGTTTTAAATTATTAGAAGTCTAATAAATAAATCACTTTTTTGAAATCATTCGTTAAAATATTGATAATTATACAATTGTTGTTTTTAACAGTTGGATTCGTTGGATTTTTTACCTCGTATGAATTAATTTTTAAAGGATTATCAATTTACAATTTGTTACTGACTTTTATACTGGTAACGCTTTCTTTTTACAGTGAAATGCCTCAATTTTTAAAAACATTTGGATTAGTTTTTTTGTTAGGATTCACTGCTGAACAAATTGGAGTTCACTCTGGATTGTTATTTGGAAATTATTCTTACTCGAACCATCTTGGAATATCTTTTTACAATGTCCCACTTATTATTGGAATTAATTGGTCTATATTAAGTATTGGAGCTTGGCATATATGTAAAAAATTACATCGTAACAAATGGGTGAACATTTTTGTTGCAAGTTTGTTGATGGTTTTATTTGATGTTGTTATGGAGCCAACGGCTATAGATTTGAATTATTGGAAATGGACATTTGGTTCTATACCAGCTTATAATTATGTTTCTTGGTTCTTAATTAGTTTTCCAGCAGTTTTTATTTGCAGTAAATTTCAAACTGAATATTCGGGAATTTCCAAAACAGTATTCATTTCGCAGTCAATTTTTTTCGCGTTTTTAAGTTTTAAAATAGTATGGTTATAGGTGTTATCGTGATTGCTTTGACATTTTTCGGGATGGAAGCTGTGGCATGGTTTGCGCATAAATATGTTATGCATGGAATAGGTTGGTATTTCCACAAAGATCACCATGTTCCTCACACTAAAAAAACAGAAAAAAATGATTTCTTTTTTCTGATTTTCGCAATACCGAGTTGGTTGAATATTATGTTTGGTTTAATCTACTCAAATTATGTTTGTGTATACATTGGGATCGGAATTCTTCTTTACGGCATTTGCTATGTAATTGTTCATGATGTTTTTATTCATCAACGGTTAAAATTCTTTAGAAATGCCAATACGAGTTATTTTAGGGCTATTCGTTTCGCACACAAAATTCATCATAAGCACATTGGAAAAGAAGATGGTGAATGTTTTGGGATGTTATTTGTGCCTAGAAAATATTATGTAAAAGCAAAAAATGAACTAGCAAAAAAATGAGTTTATACCTTTGGATAAATTGCTTTGTTATGGGGACTCTTTTTCTGTCTTTTGATAAAAAAGTGGCCTTTTTTCGCTATTTTAAATCGTTATTTATTGCAATAATTATTGTCGGATGTATTTTTATTCCTTGGGACATATGGTTCGCAGAAAAAGGTGTTTGGGGATTCAATGATGAGCATTTATTGGGTATACATTGGTTGAAACTTCCTATTGAAGAATGGTTGTTTTTTTTAACAGTTCCATATTCATGCGCCTTTATTCATTTTGTTTTGAAAGCCTATTTGCAAAATCCAATAAAGCTTAAATTTTCTCGGTACTTATGGTATTGTATATCGATTGTTTTATTGGTCATTAGTTTATTTAATTACGGTCAATATTATACGTTTAGCGCATTTTTTTTATGTTCCATTGCAGTTGCGACGATTACACTTATAAATCCAACATTTATGAGAGATTTTCTCTTAACTTATGTTGTATGTTTTATTCCATTTTTAATCGTGAACGGCATATTGACGGGAGGTTTTACAAAAAATCCAGTTGTATGGTACAATGAAAATGAAATTATAGGATGGAGAATTGGCACTATTCCAATTGAAGACAGCATTTACAACATGCTTTTGCTAGTCTTAGTCACTTTTTTTACAACATTTTTTCAAGCTAAAAAACCTTCTTTAAAATGAGAACATTTTCGATAAAAGAATTAGAAAATATTTCTGGAACAAAGGCACACACTATTAGAATTTGGGAGCAAAGGTATAATTTGCTTGCACCTCAAAGAACACAAACAGGCATTCGGTTTTACAATAATGATGACTTAAAAAAAATACTATCAACCGTTGTTTTAATTAAAGCTGGATTAAAAATTTCTAAAATTGCGCAATTATCTCCTGATAATATGATCTTGGAGCTTTCGAAAATTAATGATTCTGCAGTTATTTCAGATTTAAAAATTGAATTAGTAGTATCGAATTTATTGGAAGCTGGACTTTCATATGATGAAGCAAAAATAAATATTGAATTTGAAAAATTTAATGCAATTTTCGATACTGTTACACTATTCAAACAAGTTATTTATCCTTTACTAGTAAGGATTGGTGTGATGTGGGGTACAGATGATATCAATACATTACAAGAACATTTTATCTCTAATTGCATTCGTCAGAAGCTTTTGCATGAATTGACTAAACTACCAATCCCAAATAGCAGTGATGAACAAATAATTTTGTTTTTACCAGAAGATGAAACGCATGAAATTGGCTTATTATTCTCAAATTATCTTTTAAGGAAAGCCAATAT
>CANITF010000031.1 GCA_947470515.1 Flavobacteriales bacterium | reverse complement strand
TTTAAAAAACAAAAAAGCCATCCGTCCGTCAATTGACTGACGGATGGCTTCTCACAAATAATAATTTACATTACTTTTTTGTTTTATCCACTGTAGACAGGTGTTTTAGCACCTTTGCTTCTACATAAAATACAATTTCTTCAGCCATGTTTTTTGCTTGATCACCAACACGCTCTAACTTTCGAATTATCGATAATAAATAAAGTGCTTGCTCAATTTTACCTTCATTACTTCTTATATAATTGGCAATAATTGAATTCGCAGCCATATTTATTTTATCCAATGTTTCATCTTCTTTAAAAATCTTTCTAGCCAAACTTGTGTCTTCTTTTTCAAAAGCTTCGAGCACTCTATCCATCATGTTTCTAGCTGATTGAAACATTTCTAAAGCTCTAGTTTGTTTTAATAATTCTTTGTCAAAAGTAGCATCTACATTATTCACAAATTTTGCTATTCCTTCAGCAATATCGCCTGTTCGTTCAAGATTTGTGTTGATCTTAAGAACAGCCAAAACAAATCTCAAATCAACCGCAACAGGATTAAACAAGGCAAAAATATTTTCACAATCTCTGTCTATTTTAATTTCTAAGGCATTAACTCTTTTTTCTATCGATATAATTTCTAAAGCCAATTCCTTGTCCATTTCTACCAAAGAATCATATCCTTTCGCCAATTGAGAATTAACTAACTTCCAATACTCAATTGTATCAGCTTTCAATAATTTTAGTTCTACATCAAGATGTGACATGCGTTTCCGTTTTTAATATTATTATCCAAATTAAGTAGAATTAACCGAATCTACCAGTTATATAATTCTGTGTTCGTTCTTCCTTTGGATTCGTAAAAATATTTTTAGTTTGATCAAATTCTATCAATTCACCCATATAGAAAAACCCTGTAGTATCACTAATTCTACCTGCTTGTTGCATATTATGTGTAACAATAACAATGGTATATTTATCTTTTAATTCGTACACCAATTCTTCAATTTTAGCGGTTGAAATAGGATCCAAAGCAGACGTTGGTTCGTCCATCAAAATTACAGATGGTTGAATAGCCAGGGCACGAGCAATACACAAACGTTGTTGTTGACCTCCAGATAATTCAAATGCAGATTTCTTTAATTTGTCTTTAACCTCATCCCACAAAGCAACTTGTTGAATAGAATTTATTACCCTTTCTTCTATGAATTTTTTGTCTGTTACACCATTCACACGAAGACCATAAGCTACATTTTCAAATATCGTTTTTGGAAACGGATTTGGTTTTTGAAAAACCATTCCAACATTCTTTCTTAACGTATCAACATTCGTGCTCTTAGCATAAATATCTACTCCATCAATTAATATTTGTCCCTCTAATTTTGTGTTGTCTATTAAATCGTTCATTCTATTGAACAATCTCAAATATGTAGATTTACCACAACCAGAAGGCCCAATTAATGCCGTAACTGTGTTTTTCTCAATACTCAAAGAAATATCTTTTAGTGCTTGATTCGTTCCGTAGTAAAAATTTACATTTTTTGATTCAATCTTATGCATATCAATTCATTTTTACTTTTTTGCCAAAATATTTTCTAAGTCTGCTTGCTGCTAAATTAGATATTAGGACAATTATTATCAAAATAAGTGCTGTTCCATAAGCCATTTCACGCGATTTTTCAATGTTCGTTCCGCTCGTTGAAATAACATATAAGTGGTAAGGTAGCGCCATTACTTGATCAAAAATTCCACTTGGTAATTTTGGCAAGAAATAAGCTGCAACAGTAAATAGAATTGGTGCTGTCTCTCCAGAAACACGCCCAATAGAGAGAATTAAACCAGTTATTATATTTGGGAATGCAATTGGCAAAACTACTTTACTTGTTGTTTGCCATTTGGAAGCACCAAGACCTAAACTTGCTTGTCGAAATGTGTCATCAACAGCTTTCAATGCTTCTTCAGTCGTTCGAATAACAACAGGAAGTGCCAATAAACCAAGTGTTAGTGAGCCTGCTAAAATTGAATCGCCAAATTCAAGTTTATTCACAAATAAAGCCATACCAAACAAACCAAACACAATGGATGGAACACCTGCCAAATTATTTGTCATTAACTTTATAAAACGTTTAATCCAACCATCTTTAACATATTCGTTCATGTATATTGCTGCCATAACTCCGACAGGAAAAGCAAACAACATACTTCCAAAAACTAAAATTAATGTTCCAATAATTGCAGGATAAATTCCCCCTGATGTCATTCCGTCCGTTGGCATTTCAGAGATAAACCCCCAACTTAAAACACCTATTCCTTTGTATATCAAAAAGGCCAATATCACAAACAAAATTGCGACAATAAAATAGCTTAAAAAGGTAAAAAGACTAAAAGCAATTGCCTGATTTATCTTCTTTTTTCTGGATATTTTTAAATCTTTGTCCATGAAATTAATGTTTGCTCAATGTTTTTCTCTTGGTAACAAATTCTACTAAAAGATTAATGACAAGAGTGATGATAAATAAGATACAACCCAAAGCAAACAACGCTTGATAATGGACCCCGCCATTTGGCGCTTCACCAAGTTCAGCTGCAATTGTAGCGGGAATGGTTCTAACTGGCTCTAATAACGTTGTTGGAATAATAGCAGCATTTCCCGTAACCATTAAAACGGCCATTGTTTCACCAATGGCACGTCCAATTCCAAGAATAGCACCCGCAGTAATTCCAGAAGCAGAATGTGGAATAACTACCTTATAAATAGTTTGCCATTTAGACGCCCCTAAAGCTAAACTTGCTTCTTTCATCGCTCTAGGAGTATTTCGCATTGCATCTTCAGAAATAGTAATAATTGTTGGCAAAGCCATAATTCCCAAAACAACACTACCAGCCAAAGCAGTTTCTCCAACTGGCAAATTAAATAGTTGTTGAATCAATGGAACGATTATCACCAATCCAAAGAATCCATAAACAACAGAAGGAATTCCAGCCAACAATTCGATTAGTGGTTTTAGAATGTTTCTAATTCTACTGTTAGCTATCTCACTTAAGTAAATTGCTGCGGCTAAACCAAGTGGCAATGCTATCAAAATTGCGCCTAAACTTACCCACAATGTCCCAAGAATTAATGGCTTAACTCCCATTTGGGCCACAGGTCGAGCAGTTGGAAACCATTCATCACCTGACAAAAACTCAGAGACCTTGATCTTATCAACATCTAAAATTTTTCCTTTGAAATTTTTTGAAATATACTTTTTTGAAAAGAAAGCAATAACACCTCGGTGTTTAACAATGTAATCATTGATACACCAAGATAAATTCTTAAAATCTTTACCTAATTGGTCATCGGTGTAAAAATCTGAAATATCATCAATTTTAAAAAGAATAATTTTTTCATCTTTTCCCCCAACTTCTTTCCAATTTTTTATTTTTTGATCAAAGATATTCTTTACTTGACTGGGACTTAATTTACTTATCCTATTTTCGGCATGAATAGTTAAGTTAAAATCGTCATCAATTGGCTTTTTATTAAAAACGCCCAAACCTTCGCTAAACAAAAACACTACAATAAGAAGAACCGTTAAACTAGTAACTGTTCCACTTAGCATCAAAAGCCCTTCAATGAATTTCTCTTGAAATTTTTTGTAATTCGTTTTCACTCTAATTTGTTTTTTCGTTCGACAAAATTAGACATGTAAGCGCTATAAAAAGGTGTTCCAATGTTATCTTAATATTAAGCTTTAAAACAAAAAGAGGCTGTCTTTTTGGGACAGCCTCAAATAAATTAAAAGAGAGAAATATTATTTTAAAGGAACATATCCAACTTCTAACACAATTTTTTGCCCTTCTTCTGAAAGTGTGTAATCAATAATTGATTTTACTTTCTCAGAATTAACTTTCTCATACATAAAAAACAAAGGTCGAGAAATAGGATACGTTTTATCTTTTGCAGCGGCAACTGAAGGTGCAATAAATGTTTTTCCTTCATCATAAGAAACAGCCAATTGTTTAACTGATTTTGTTTGATACGCTAATCCTACATAACCAATTGCGCCTTTTGTTTGACCTACAGATTGAACAATTGCTCCAGTTGCAGGCATACTTAATACATCTGTTGCATAGTTTTTATCATCAAGTACTTCTTCTTTAAAATATTCATATGTACCAGAAGATGATTCTCTTGAATATGCAACTATTTTTAAATCTTCACCACCAACTTCTTTCCAGTTCTTAATTTCTCCAGTATAAATTTTTTCGATTTGTTCTCGTGTTAATTGTGAAACTTTATTTCCTGGGTGAACAATTACTGATAATGCATCATAAGCAATTAATACTTTCTCTATTTCTTTTTTAGCTTCGGAGAACTTAAGTGCTTCTTCTGTTTTCAAATCTCTTGAAGCCATTGCTATATCCGTAGACCCCTCTAGTAATGCCGTGATTCCAACACCTGTTCCTCCACCAATTACTGAAACGGTAATCGAAGAATCTTGCTTCATCAATTTTTCAGCTTCCATTTGAGCTAAAGGCAAAACTGTATCACTACCCTTGATAGTAATTGCTTGTTTTTCTGTTTTTTCTTTACTTCCACCACAGCTTAGCATAGCAAAAGCTGGTAACATTAAAACTAATAATTGCTTTTTCATATCGTTTTTTTTGACAAATGTATTTGATTTGTGTTGTACAAAATCTAACCACTACCTAAAGTTAATATAGGTTTAATAAGCTTAACATTAAGTTAACATTGGAACAATCGATTAGCACATTTATTAGGTTATTTTTACACCAATTATCGTGTTTTAATATCCCTTTCAAGGGATTTAAATTTTAAAAAAATAAATTATGGCATCAGGTATCTTAAAATTCTTTTTACCAAAAGACAAAGTGTTTTATAATCTTTTCGAAGAAGCGAGTGGCAATTTGGAAACGCTTTCAAAAAAACTAGTTAATATAATGAATGAACCAGACTTTTCTAAAAGAGGGGTTCTTGTTAAAGAAATGGAAGAATTAGAACACAAAAACGACCATATAACCCATAATATTTTTCTAGAATTAGGCAGAAATTTTATCACACCTTTTGACCGTGAAGACATTCATAGTTTGGCATCTGCACTTGATGATATCGCAGATTACATGTATGCTTCCGCTAAAAAAATTAACGTATATAAAATTGATCCAACGCAAGATTCTGGAATGCAAAAAACTGCAGACGCCATTCTAATGGCTGTTTTAGCTGTTAATGAAGCGGTTGTTGAATTAAGGAATTTGAAAAACACACAAAAAATCATTGAGTGTGTAATCAAAATAAATAGTGCAGAAAATAATGCAGATGATTTATTCGATTTGAGTATTGAAAAACTGTTTGATTCCAACGTTGATTTCAAAGAATTAATCAAAAAGAGAGAAATTTATCAAGTTCTGGAAATCGTAACAGACAAATGTGAAGATGCTGGAAATGTGATTGAATCAATTGTAGTTAAGTACGCTTAACCAGTATATACTTTTTAATACATATTAATATGTTTACATTACTAATTGTAGTAATCGCTATTGCCCTCTTATTTGATTTGGTTAATGGGTTTCACGATGCCGCAAATTCCATCGCTACAGTTGTTTCAACAAAAGTCTTAACACCTTTTCAAGCCGTATTATGGGCTGCTGCCTTCAATATTTTGGCTTTTTGGGTCTTTGATATGAGCGTTGGAAATACCGTTGCAAAAACGGTTGATAACGGAGCCATTGATCTTTGGGTTATTTTGGCTGGACTTTTAGCCGCAACTTTTTGGAATCTATTGACTTGGTGGTTTGGAATTCCTTCTTCTTCTTCGCATACATTAATTGGTGGATTCGCTGGTGCAGCTATCGCACATGCTGGTTTTGATGTAGTAAATACAGCAGAAATTTTTAAAGTTCTTGCTTTCATCTTTCTTGCCCCTATTATTGGTGGAATTATAGCATTTGTTTTTGCTTTGATAACAATAAGTAGAAGTTTCGCTTGGAAAATGATAAGTTACGGCCTTTTAACTGGTGGAGTAATCTATTTAATGCAATACATGGTTGAATTCATGGATGTAAAACCAGCAATGATGTGGATAGTTGTTATCATGATGGGAGTAACAGGTTTAACCTATCTTGGTTATCAAGTTTTCTATGGTAAAAGGCAAACAGCAATGCGCGAATCGCATATGTATAAGCGTCTTCAACTATTGTCTTCTGCTGCTTTTTCTTTAGGACATGGTGGTGCAGATTCACAAAAAGTAATGGGTATCATTTGTGCAGCCTTAATGGTTTATGGAAATTATGCACGTAAAGAAAATATTGCGGTAGATAAGAACCTTCAGGTTTCCGAACTTATTCAAATTGAACATACCAATGAAAAAGGTAAAATTGAAAAATTTAAGCCTGAAACAGGAACGATCAAAGATGTAACATTCTATGCTGATGGTGACAATCTAATTGATATCGCTACTCAAGAAGTAATCTTTAAAGAAGAAAAATTGGTAGCGACTTATTCAAAAGCCAATCTTTTCACAACTTTCAAAGAAGCAGATGGAGAACTAGATAAGCTTCATGTTTATTCGAAAGGAAAAAGTTTTTATGATTCTGAAACTGATGAATTGATTTTTGAGGATAAGGAATTGTCTAAGAACTATTCAAAAGCAGGCGTTTTTGCTAACTACGTTGATAAACAAGAAATTCGAGACGGTTACAAAATCAAAGGAAAGATTCATTCAGATACAATGCCTTTTTGGATTTCTTTTGGATGTTATTTCATGATTGGAATTGGAACTTTGATGGGTGGATGGAAAATCGTTAAAACGATGGGTACAAAAATTACCAAAGTAACGCCACTTGAAGGTGTTTGTGCTGAAACTGCAGGAGCATTAACATTATTCACTGTTTCCAATATGGGTATTCCAGTATCTACAACACATACAATTACAGGTTCTATAATCGGTGTTGGAGCAATTAAAAGATTAAGCGCTGTTCGATGGGGAGTAACCATCAACCTTTTATGGGCATGGATACTTACAATTCCTGTAAGCGGATTATTAGCAGCAGGATTCTATTATTTGATATTGATGTTTAAATAATATTGTTGGAAAATCCATTACTCTTCGTTGCTTCAAAAATTTAACATCCTCTTTTACAGGTGTAAATTCCGGAATTAAATTTTTATTGCGCCTCAATTAATGACTTTTCCAACAATATGATGCGAATCTGTTTATGATAAAGGGAACGAAAGTTCCCTTTTTTGTTGCATTAACATCTGTATTCACTTCACTTAGGTATATGATAGTTGATTTCTTCAATCCGTGGGTTTCCGCGTTTTCTGCGGGAGAAACAAATGCTTATTTTCTTTTTGATTGAAAAAACTTCAACATTACTTCCGAACATTCTTTTTCCAAAACACCGTTCACAATTAACGTTTTTGGGTGATACAACTCATTTTTAAACCGGCCAGCACCACGTTTTTCATCTCGTGTACCAAAAACAACTTTATCCAATTGCGACCAATAAAGGGCTCCGGCACACATTACACAGGGCTCAACTGTCACATAAAGCGTACAGCCTGTTAAATATTTTCCGCCTAAAAACTCAGCTGCTGCGGTTATTGCTTGCATTTCTGCGTGAGCTGTCACATCGTTTAAATGTTCGGTAAAATTATGGGAGCGTGCAATTATTTGATTTTTCGCCACTATTATTGCTCCAACAGGAACTTCATCTTGCTCAAAAGCTTTATAAGCCTCTTGCAGCGCTTGTTTCATAAAGTATTCGTCATTATAAGGAGATATCATTCTATTCTAAGATAAATTGTACATTTGAAAATTAAATAAAAAAGGTGAAAAACACGATCCCATCTCTAAAAAAAGGTGATTTAATTTATATTACAGCACCAGCAAAAGCAATTGAAAAAGAATACATTCTTTTCGCAAAAGGATTTTTTGAAAAACAAGGTTTTCGTGTTTTAATAAGTGAACATTGCCTTGGCGCTTTTAATTATTTTTCTGGAACAGATGCTGAACGCCTCGCTGATCTCCAATTCGGAATTGATAATCCTGAAGTAAAAGCAATTTTTTGCGCACGTGGAGGATACGGCTGCATTCGTATCGTTGACCAAATACAATGGGCATCCATGTTGCGTGAACCAAAATGGTTAGTTGGTTACAGTGATATTACCATTTTTCACCAACGACTTCAACGATTTGAACTGCCAAGCATCCACGGAACAATGCCTTTTAATTTTGAGAAAAATTCTCCAGAAGCATTGGAAACTCTTTTAAAGGCTTTAATGAGTGAGAAATATTCTATATCCTGCGCTAATGATAAATTCAATAAATTAGGAACAGTTCAAGGAAAACTTGTTGGAGGAAATCTCAGTATATTATATAGCTTACTCGGAACAGATGATCAAATAGACTACAGTGATACAATTCTTTTTATAGAGGATTTAGCTGAACATTTGTACCATATAGACAGAATGCTTTTTGCCTTTGAGAAAGCGGGTGTTTTTAATAAAATCAAAGGCCTGATTGTGGGTGGAATGACAGATCTACAAGATACAGATATTCCTTTTGGTCAATCATTGGAGGAAATTATTTTGCACCACTTTACCTATAGAAATATTCCAATTGCGTTTAATTTTCCTGCTGGCCATATTGATGATAATAAAGCTTTAATCCTAGGAGGCGAATGTGAGTTAATAGTGACCGATTTACAAAGCACTTTAACGTTTCTATAATATACATTTAACAACGATTCGGTGTAAGCTCAAAATCAATCTGTGCATCTGTGGCTGATATATTTTAGACGCTTATTAATAAAAGCAAAATTAAAGCACCACAATTTTTTTACTTGTTCTAGAATCCCCATCTTGAATAGTACAGAAAAATGTTCCTCTAGGCAAATCCGTAACTTCCGTTTTACCTTCTTCACCAATTAACCAGGTTCCAACATATGTTCCTTCAACGCTCGTTATCGTAATAACAGATCCATTTTTTCCTTCAACAAAAAGTCTACCTTCCGATGGATTGGGATAAATTGAAAAGGCAACTTCCATCTGTTCTCTTTTTTGAGACGCTTCTTTTATTGGATTCGTTTCTTCCTTAGAAACACTTCCTTTTAAATGATTTTCCTCTTGTGTAAAGCAACTTCCCGTTACAATTAAACACATCAACACCACAGCTCTTTTCATCGTTTGTTTTCACTAGAACAACAATTATACTTTTCGTTACAAAAAACACAACAAAATCATTTTTTGTTTGTTTTTATATATAATCAGTCTAAATAAGGCCTTCCCCCTTGTTGCTTGCGTTGTAACACTTAAATTTGGGGCAAATTATATTAATAATTATACTATTTATGAGTAAGTCAGTTATTTTAAAATCTTCTATTGCCAAAAAATACTGGATGGCATTTACAGGGTTGTTTTTATGTCTTTTCCTTGTAGGTCACCTTCTTGGAAATTTACAATTGTTCTACGCAGGAGAAGAAGGCAGAAGAGCATTCAATGAATATGCCTACTTCATGCAGCATAATTTATTGATCAAAGTAATGTCATACGTTACTTATCTATCAATCTTATTTCATGCTATTGACGGGTTATTATTAGCTTTTCAAAACAAAAAAGCCCGTCCAATTCAATATGCAATGAACAAAGCGTCTGCAAATTCGTCATCTGCTTCTCGACAAATGGCTTTATTAGGAAGTATCATTTTGATTTTTATTGCTACGCACATGGTGAATTTTTGGGGTAAAATGCATTTCGGAGAAATACCGTTGCATACCTACAACGTTTCAATGCCGGGACAAATGGGTCAAGTGCAAGAAAGTTCATTTTACTACACACATGATTTTTCTGTTCAACCAGTTCCTGTTGTAAAGGAAATAGTTGTAAAAAATGAATTAGAATTATACATCAAAAACCCTGAAATAAAGGTTGGTGAAGGCTACAAAGATTTACATTCAGTTGTTATGGGATTCTTTGGGAAAAGCGCAAATGGTAACGATGTAAACGAGTTGGCTTGGTTGGCTGTTTTGTTGTACACAATTTCTATGGCTGTTCTTTCTTTTCACTTAATGCATGGATTCGCTTCGGCTTTTCAAACATTAGGATTGCGCCATCCACGCTATACGGCAATCATTAAGAACATTGGAATGGGATTCGCAATTATTGTCCCTGCGACCTTTGCTGCAATTCCATTGTACATATTCTTTAAGTAATAATTCGATTTTAAAAATAGATTCATATGTCAATTTTAGACTCAAAAATACCTTCTGGAGCACTAAGCACAAAATGGTCTTCTTACAAAGATCATATTCGTCTTGTGAATCCAGCAAACAAAAGAAACATTGATATTATTGTTGTTGGAACAGGCTTAGCTGGTGGTTCAGCTTCTGCAGCCTTAGCAGAATTAGGATATAATGTTAAAGCTTTTTGTTTTCAAGATTCACCTCGTCGTGCGCACTCTATCGCTGCACAAGGAGGAATCAATGCTGCAAAAAATTACCAAGGAGATGGAGATTCTGTTTTCCGTTTATTTTACGATACAGTAAAAGGTGGTGACTACAGAGCACGTGAAGCAAATGTTTACCGTTTGGCTGAAGTTTCCGCAAGTATCATTGACCAATGTGTTGCACAAGGTGTACCATTTGCTCGTGAATACGGTGGTTTATTGGATAACCGTTCATTTGGTGGTTCTCAGGTTTCCCGTACTTTTTATGCGAAAGGGCAAACTGGACAGCAACTTTTATTGGGCGCTTATTCAGCAATGTCTCGCCAAATTGGAAAAGGGAAGATCCAAATGTATAAACGTCACGAAATGCTAGATTTAGTAATCGTTGATGGAAAAGCTCGAGGAATCATTGCTAGAAATCTTGTTACAGGGTCGTTAGAAAGATTTTCTGCGCATGCTGTCGTGATTGCTTCTGGAGGATACGGAAATGTATTCTACCTTTCAACTAACGCGATGGGGTCTAACGTTTCCGCAGCTTGGAAAATTCACAAAAAAGGAGCTTTCTTTGCTAATCCTTGTTATACACAAATTCATCCTACATGTATTCCAGTTTCAGGAGATCATCAATCTAAATTGACCTTGATGTCTGAATCATTGAGAAATGACGGTCGTATTTGGGTGCCTAAAAATTTAGAGGATTCAAAAGCGATACGTGAGGGAAGAATGAAACCAACAGATATCACAGATGAAAACAAGGACTTTTTCTTAGAACGTCGTTATCCAGCTTTTGGAAACTTAGTTCCTCGTGATGTTGCTTCTCGCGCTGCGAAAGAAAGATGTGATGCTGGTTTTGGAGTCAATGCTACAGGTGAAGCTGTTTATTTGGATTTTGCGTCAGCAATTGAACGTTACGGCAGAGAAAAAGCGCGTATGAATCACGATGGTGAAGCTTCAATGGACACCATAATGGAGCTTGGGGCTGAAGTTGTGAAAGCGAAATACGGGAACCTATTCCAAATGTATTATAAAATTGTGGATCAAGATCCTTATAAAACACCAATGATGATTTATCCAGCCGTACATTACACAATGGGCGGTGTTTGGGTAGATTATAACTTAATGACAACAATCACAGGATGTTATGCAACTGGAGAAGCAAATTTCTCAGATCATGGTGCAAATCGTTTAGGCGCTTCTGCATTGATGCAAGGTTTAGCTGATGGGTATTTTGTGTTACCTTATACAATTGCTGATTACTTAGCAGATGAAATTAGGACTGGTAAAATCTCAACAGAATTGCCCGAGTTTATTCAAGCTGAAGCGGATGTAAAAGAGGGTATTGATCGTCTAATGAACATCAAAGGAACTAAATCAGTAGATTATTTCCACAAACGTTTAGGGAAAATTATCTGGGACAAAGTTGGAATGTCTCGCGACGAAGCTGGTTTAAAATGGGCAATAGATGAAGTGCAGAAATTACGTGCAGAATTCTATTCTGATGTTCGTATCCCCGGAACTGTAGACTCTTTCAACCCAGAATTAGACAAAGCAAATCGTGTGTGTGATTTCTTAGAATTAGGAGAGTTAATGGCAGTAGATGCATTAAACAGAACTGAGTCTTGCGGAGGTCACTTCCGTGAAGAATCACAAACTGAAGAAGGAGAAGCAAAACGTAACGATAAAGATTTCGCGTATGTCGCAGCTTGGGAGTATACAGGAAAACCATCAGAAGCAATCTTACACAAAGAGCAATTGGTATTTGAAGAAATCAAATTGGTAGAAAGAAATTATAAGTAAAGACGTTAGCTGTTAGTTATTTATCTCTAGCAATTGAAGAAATGGGCAAAATGATAAATGGTTTAATTAGAACATTAGATAAATAATAATCAAGTAATTGCAGTTTTAAATTTAGCTCAGCTAATTACTAACTGCTAATTACTAATTACTTTAAAATTATGAAATTAACATTAAAAATCTGGAGACAAAGTGGACCAAATGACAAAGGTCAAATTGTAACCTATCCTATCGATAATATTGAGGGTAATATGTCATTTTTAGACATGATGGATGTTTTGAATGAAGAATTAATTATGAAAGGAGATGATCCTGTTGCATTTGATCACGATTGCCGTGAAGGAATCTGCGGAATGTGTTCTTTGTTTATAAATGGCGAAGCACATGGTCCAGACAGAGCTGTTACTACATGTCAATTGCACATGCGTAAATTCAGTGATGGTGAAACAATTTACATCGAACCATGGAGAGCGAAGGCTTTTCCTGTGGTAAAAGATTTGGTTGTTGACCGCAGTGCATTTGACCGTGTGATGGCAGCCGGAGGTTTTGTTTCTGTTAACACGTCGGGAAATACTGTTGATGCAAATGCAATTCCTATTTCTAAAATTAATGCCGACAAAGCGTTCGAAGCAGCAACGTGTATTGGATGTGGTGCATGTGTTGCGTCTTGTGTAAATGCTTCTGCCATGCTTTTCGTTTCAGCTAAAGTTTCACAATTAGCGTTGTTACCTCAAGGGAAAGTTGAAGCAACAGAACGTGTATTAAACATGGTTCGCACGATGGATGAAGAAGGTTTTGGTAATTGCACCAATACTGGAGCTTGTGCTGTTGAGTGCCCAAAAGAAATTTCATTAGACAATATTGCTCGCATGAATAGAGAATATTTCAAAGCAATGTTAACCTCGGAATAGTAACAATAAACATTAAATGAAGGGGAAATAATTATCAACCCAACCATTTAAATTAACTATTCGTTATGATTTAATTAATTTTATTATTTTCGCATAAACTAAATTTTACTCTTATGAAAAAAATGTTACTTGTAATGGCAGTTTCCTTCTTTACCTTGGAAGCAATTGCTCAAGTTGTCGTTGCTGGTGTTTCGCCTGCATCGGTTCAAGGTAATTATGATTATGGATGGCAAGCTAACGAAGCTGGTTGGCCAGGAGAAACGGATGATGGAACTTGGGCGCTTGCTCTTGATTTCAACGTTGATGGTACGAATGTTGAGGGAGAAATAATGCTTGTAGAAGACGGCACACCGGGAACCAACCTTCAAGGAAATCCTATTTCACAAGAAGGTTGTTCACCTTTAACGAATGATTTAACAGGTAAAATTGCTGTAATTTATCGTAACACATGTAATTTTTCTTTAAAAGCTTATAATGCTCAAATGGCTGGTGCAATTGCTGTTATAATTGTAAACAGAGAAGATGCTGGAATATCTATGACTGCGGGTCCTGACGGTGTTAACGTTACCATTCCAGTTGTTATTTTAAATAAAACAGACGGTTCAGCAATGATTGCGGCAATGCAAGGAGGAACTGTTCCTGTTGTTATGTTTATTGGTAACAAATTTGGTATTTATGCAAACGATATAGGATCGGGTGTTGATAATACGATTATTGCAACGCAAGCAACTACTCCAAGTATTTTGGCTCAAAGTGCTGCTGATTTTTCTTTTACACCTGGTCTTGCAATTGTAAATTATGGAACTGCAACTCAAACTAACGTTTATGTTACTGCTACAATTGATGCTCCAGGGGCTCCAGCAGCATATACTTCAACAGTTGGGCCATTGACAATGGTGTTTAAAGACACTATCAATATCTTTGATGGTAATCCAGAAACTTTTGCGTTGTTTTCACTTCCTGCTTATCCTTTGGGAGAGTACACGCTTAATTACACGATTACTTTAGGTATGACAACTGCTGATGAGGCTACAGGTGATAATTCATTTACATCTAACTTTTATGTTTCTGATGACATTTATTCTTATGCTCGTTTGAACATGGTTGACAATGAGCCTGTTTCTATGTCATTCCCAATGAATTATACTCAAGGCTATAAGTCATGTATTCGTTTTAATAACGCTAACGCAAGTCGTGCAGGTGTAGAAGGATTATATACTTCTATTAAAGTTGATCTTGATACATTTGATTTGCAAGCTCAAGAAATTTCTTTGTATGCTTATACTTGGAATGACCTTGCTACAACTTTTTCAGCAACACCAACTTTCTTAGATTTCACTCAAGTTGCTTTTGCTCAATATTATCCCCCTGCATCTTATGTGAATGGTGAGGAAATCTTTATTCCTTTCGCTGTTCCTTTTATTCTTGTTGATAACACGAATTACTTGTTCTGTATTGAAACACAAATCCCTGAGCCAGCATTTGGTTATGATGATATTGTAAATTACAATGCGAACAGTCAAATCTTAGATGATGTTATTAGCCCAATCTATATTGATGATATTGGAACAACAACTGATCAGTGGTATGCAGCTGGATGGAATGGTAATCCTGCTCCTTCAATTGGAATGAAATTATTCCCTGCTGCTGAACTTGGTTTAGTTGATGCAACAGAATTAAAAGGAATAGCATATCCAAACCCAGCGTCTGATAATGTTACAGTTGTTATTAATGCTACTGGTGCTGCAACACTTGTTGTAACAGACATTACTGGTAAAATTGTCTTGAATAAAAACTTGTCATTGACAAACGGCAATGCTGATGTAAACACTTCTTCTTTAGAAGCTGGAATTTACATCTTCAACGTAACCCTTGATAATAACCAAACATCTCAATTTAACGTTGTAATCAAATAACAACCTTAAATAATAAGAATTAAAGGGCTGAAGAAATATCAGCCCTTTTTTTATGCCATCAACTTCCATACTATATTGAATTAAACTATTTTAGCACAAAAAATATTTTTATGAAAAATTGTCTCTTCTTTATAATTGCTGTTTTAAGTATTAATTTCTCCCATAGTCAAGTGGTTTGCGCTGGAGTTTCGCCTGCTACAATCGCCGGAAATTACTCCTTTTCTTGGGGAGACCCCGCAAATACATGGGGCAGTCCTGATTTCAATATTCCTGGGACAACTATTACCGGTGAATTAATGATGGTTGATGATGGATCTGTTGGAAATAGCCCAGCATCTGGTCTTCCATTAGCATATTATGGTTGTTCCCCGCTTGTAAATAATTTAACAGGTAAAATTGCAGTAGTTTACAGATATGATGGAGTAACTGCATCTACAATTTGTTGGATGTCAGAAAAAGCTTTAATTGCTCAAAATGCTGGAGCAATTGGTGTTTTATTTATAAATAGACCTGGGGCTAATGCAGATCTTTCAACCGGTGGAGCTACTTCGGCGCCGAGCGTAACAATTCCGGCAGTTTTAATTGATTTCAACGATGGCGCATTGCTCCTCGCAGAATTATTGCAAGGCAACACGGTAACAATGTTTTTTGGAAACAAAACAGGCTTATATGCAAATGATATTGGCGTTGTCAACACAGATAAATTGATTTCAAAATCAATGGGCGTATCTTCTCAATTATCTATAAATAATTCTGAATTTAATTTTGAGCTTGGAACTCGTGTTTTTAATTATGGCAACTCAAACCAAACAAATGTTATGGTAACCGCAAATGTCGACGGTCCAAGTGGAACATCTGTTTTTAACAGCACTGTTGGACCAATCTCACTATTAGCTGGAGACACTATTGACGTTTACCCAGGTGAACTTTTTTCCTTTCCACAATTTTCACTGTCTTCATATCCAGCAGGAAGATACAAGCTTACTTATTCTGTTACTCTAGCTATTCCAGACGAATATCCAGGGGACAATATGAATGCATCAAATTTCGTCGTTAACGATTCCATTATTTCTTATTCGGCTTTAGATCCAATTACGAATTTACCAACTTCCCAAAATTTCTCACGTCCAACAACAAACAATAACACTTATTCAAATTGCATGGTTATAAAAGACCCTAACGGCAGCAGAATTGGTGTAGAAGGAATTTATTTTTCAGCCTCTACAAGTTATGGCTCAGGGATCTTATTATCGGGTGAAGAAATGGCGTTATCTCTGTATCAATGGGATGACGTTTTTACAGATTTAAACGATGTAAACTTAGCCTTTAACACATTGAATCCAATTAGTCTTGGGTATTATTATTACCCGAGTGATTTACAAGGAGAAACTGTTTATGGGGCCTTTTCTGCACCAGTATTATTAGAAGACAATCGCAGATACTTGGCGTGTGTAAAAACGGTTAATACAAGTTTATTTCTTGGTAGTGATACAAAAACAAATTATCTGTGGAATGAATCCTACTATTTACAGCCTGCTTTCCCTATAGAAAGTGATGGCGTATATGCTGCGTCTGGATTTGGGGCTGATTCTCCTCCTGCAATGGGTGTCAAAATTTTTAGTGCGGCTGAAGCGGGAATAACAAATCAAAATCAACTTAATTTTTCCGTTTTTCCCAACCCCTCTGAAAATGGTGTTACCGTTTCTTTAAACGCTGAAGGAAGTGTAAAGCTTACTATAACTGATATTTCTGGGAAAAAGGTGTTGAATACATCACTTTATTTTATAAACAATGAGTCTGAAATTAACATTGAAACATTGCAATCTGGTATGTACATTTTCAGTATCGTTACTGAAACAGGAGAAACGTCTCAATTTAATGTCATAAAAAAGTAGCAATTTCTAATTTACCAAAAGAGTCGCCCATAAATAAGCGACTCTTTTTTTCTTGCTTACTTGTAATACTATTCACCTAAAAGTTTAATGATAATCCGAATGTTAAAGGATAAACCTCTACGGTTTTAGCTACATCAAAGAGCGGAAGTAAACTATAAGAAGCAAACGCTCCCCAAGATCCATATCCTAAACGCACCATTCCGTCTAATTTAAAAGAATTCAAACCGAAGACGCCTTTATTTTTTTGTTCAAATTCTTTGCCATCAATTTCACCCTCTCTTTTGATTTTTGAAGCGATTCTTACACCTGCAACAACTCCAGCGGCAAAATAAAAACTTTTATCCGAATTTTTATTCGTGCAAAATTCTAATAATAATGGAACAGTTAAATAGGCTGCTTTTAATTTGTTTTTTGAATAATCAACTACTGTGTCGATTGATGCAAATAAGGTGTCAGGAGTACTATTCAACACATAATTATCTCTAAAAGCGACTTGCGTAAAACTAAATCCTAATCCTGTTGTAATTCCAAAATATTCATGTGCAATTCCAAATTTATGTTCTAAAACATTCAAATTCCATGTCATTGAACGTGCTGGATCGTTTTTCCAGTATGGATTATTATCAAAACTTGTTTTAAATTGTCCGTTTGTCATCATGCTGAAACCCATGTCTATTCCTGCCCAATGTGCTTCATATTTATTTTTTTCAATTTCATTTGGAGCGGCATCAATAGTGTCTATTTCATCAGAAACATCATTTGAATGATCTATTAAAATAATCTCAATATTTTTTAAAGTGACACGGGTTGTATCTTTCTTTACTTCTTCTTGTGCAACAACTCCTGAACTGATAAATAGTAAGGCCAAATAAATTACTTTTTTCATAACTGTATTTTTAAACTGTTTAACGTACTGATTTACTTCTTTTCGAGTTAGACCCTGTCAATCGAAAAAAGTTACAGCACAATGAAAAAAAACATGAAACAAGGGTTATTCCCAATCTAATTGATACTCATCAAGATCTCTACGATCCTTTTTAGAAGGTTTCCCTGAGCCATTTGAGCGATAATTTTGTTGTGCTAATTGATATGTTTTAAACTTCTCAATTTCTTCGATTGGGGTTGTATCAATAATATAATCGACAACTATTTTCGCGCCTACTCTGCGATCAAGTAACTGAATTACTTTATAACTAAAAATAGCGCTATTGTGAGAAATTTGAATGGTATCACCAACTTTCGGTTCCTTTGAAGGTTTTGAGCTGGATTGATTTATTTTAATTTTTCCTTTTGATAAGGCCTCCGAAGCTTGGGACCTCGTTTTTGCAAGTCTCACTGACCAAATAAATTTATCCCAACGCAAGCTCATCTCTCCGTTTTTTAGACAGTGATAAAAACACTAAATCGTATGAATCATCAATCATTTTAAAAAATATATCTTCCGGCAAATCTGCATTTACAATTACAGTGTTCCAATGCTTCTTATTCATGTGGTAGCCTGGCTGCACGGCACTATACCGTTCACGCATTTCGATTGAAGATTCTGGAGCTGCTTTGAGATTGACGGAATTGAAAACATCAACATCGGCTAAGGCAAACATTTTTCCATCAACTTTAAACACAAGGGTAGATTTATCAAAAGGAAAGCCTTCTGAAACAAAAGGCTTTTCTAAACAATATTCTCTATAATCCTCGAAATTCATATCGAAGCGAACTTCTTTTTAATGTTGCATTGCTGGTACATCATCGTAATGACCTAGGTTATATAACATTTTATTATGTTCCGAAAGAGCCAAATAAAATGTTTTATATGAATGATACGGAAGTTTAAATTCAGCAGCAGTTTCCTTTACAATTTTTGATATTTTGTTGTAATGAACGTGACAAATGTTTGGGAATAAATGATGTTCAACTTGATAATTCAAACCTCCACAATACCATGAAAGCAATTTTGCTCCAGGCGCAAAATTCGCAGTATTATAAAGTTGATTTACTGCCCAATCTGCATCTATATTTCCAGAATCGTCTGGCATCGGATAATCTGAAGTAGGGACAACATGTGCCGGCTGAAAAATTGCGCCTAATGTAACACCAGCAATAAATTCCATTATGAAAAAACCAATAATTGTAAACCACCACGCCGCAGGAGAAAAAAACAAAGGAAGACCTAAAATCATTCCTCCATAAAGAACTTTAGAAATCAACACAATTCTTAGGTGTTTTTTATAACTAAGGTTTTGCGTTTCTGTTAAACCCATTTTTTCGTAACGTATTGCTTGTTTATAATCTTTAGAAAGAAACCACATTAGCGTCATTAAACCGTACAAAAACCAAGCATAAATATGCTGAAACCTGTGCATTGACTTTCTTTTTTCGTGAGGAGAAAAACGCATTACAGGTCCGGGGTTAATATCTTCGTCTATGCCTGTAACATTTGTATAGGTGTGGTGTAAAATATTATGTTGGATTCTCCAGTTAACATCATCACCACCTATAAAAAAGATGATATATCCAATAAATTTATTGACTTTATCACTTTTTGAATAGGCACCATGATTGGCATCATGCATAACTGATAATCCTAAGCCAGCCATTCCAACTCCCATCAAAATCCATGTTCCCATTATGAACCAATAATTTTCAGCGATAGTTAACAATAAGACGAATGGAACAAAATAGAGGAGAAACATACAAATAGTTTTTACAACCATTTTAACATTGGCATGTCTTGTTATATTGTTTACTTTGAAGTAATCGCTTACACGCTGTCTTAAGACTTTGTAAAACTCTTCATTGTGATCTTTAGCAAATTTTACTGTTCTAAAATCCATAATAAGGGCATTTAATAATGTGCAAATTTAAGTTAATATAAGTACAACAGACAAACTTTAACAATTGTTCTCTTTTTAATATTGGAATCTTATTGAAATTAAATCATACTAAACATTATATCTCTACTTTTGTTTTGTGATCAACATATTTGAACAATTTGACTAACTCTTTATGATAGAAGCAAATAAAAATTTAATATACTGTGGTAGCCTTTTTAACAGAACTAGGCTTAAAACAGTTGAAGTTGTTATTGGAAATTTAAAAATGGGAGCCACAAACCCAATACGGCTTCAATCGATGACAACAACTGATACAATGAACACACAACAGTCTGTTGAACAATCAATTAGAATGATAGAAGCTGGCTGCGAATTAGTTCGATTAACAGCTCCAAGCAAAAATGAAGCTGAAAATCTTGCAAATATTAAATCTTCTTTAGTCGATAAAGGATACGATACTCCTCTTGTTGCAGATATTCATTTTACTCCAAATGCGGCAGAAATAGCAGCAAAATTTATCGAAAAAGTAAGGGTAAATCCTGGCAATTATGCAGATAAAAAAAAGTTTGAAGAAATTGAATATACCGAAGAAAGCTATAATTCAGAATTAGCTAGAATTGAGCAAAAATTCACACCATTGGTTTTATTATGCATTAAAAATAACACCGCAATGCGCATTGGAACAAATCACGGCTCACTTTCAGACCGTATTCTTAGTCGTTTTGGTGATACGCCAGAAGGCATGGTCGAGTCCGCAATGGAATTTATTCGAATTTGTCAAAAACTCAATTACCACAATTTAGTCATCTCAATGAAGGCTAGTAACACAATTGTGATGGTTCAAGCTTATCGGTTACTCGCTGCGACTATGGTAAAACAAGGGGTTTGTTACCCATTACATTTAGGGGTTACAGAGGCGGGAGATGGTGAAGACGGTAGAATTAAATCGGCTGTTGGAATTGGAGCGCTTTTAGAAGACGGTCTTGGAGATACAATAAGAGTTTCTTTAACGGAAGAACCAGAATTTGAGATTCCAGTAGCAAAAAAGCTTGCCGAGAAGTTTAATGAAAATAAAAACATCTTCACGTTTGAACCTCCTCTACAAAATATCCCTTATTCTCCTTTTCACTACGCAAGAAGAGAAACGAAAAACATCGTTAATATTGGCAGCAACCATGCTCCTATAGTTCTTGCCGATCTTTCAAACAAAAAAGAAATCAAACACGCTAATTTCTTTGGTTTCGGCTATTCCTATTCAGTAACACTTGACAAATGGAATTTAACGGATCAGGCAGCGGACTATGTTTATATTGGAGACAATAAACTAGACTTTGAATTACCCGGGACATTGGGTGTAATTTGCACAGTTACGAATTGGGATTCAAATTACAAAACAAAAAAAGGATATTATCCAAAACTCGAAATGAGCGATTTAGCTTCCATTCCCTTTGACACAATTTGTTTTATTGAAATAGAAGCAACCAAAAATCTTGACTATGAATTACTCCAAAAGTATGAGAATAGTATTCTTATTTTAAAAGCAAATCATTCTAACGTTGTTCATCTTTATCGCAAACTTCAGTTTGAATTTGCGAATTTAAATATAAATAATCCCGTTATTTTATCTTATTCCTGCGAAGAAATAGATGCTGAAACTTTTCAATTAAATGTTTCAAGTGAATCTGGTATATCCTTTATTGATGGTTTTGGAGATGGGATTTGGTTGAAAGGAAATCAATCAATTCAACTTATCAATTCAACTTCTTTTGGAATACTCCAAGCAACACGAACCAGAATTTCAAAAACCGAATACATTTCTTGTCCCTCATGTGGAAGAACACTTTTCGACCTGCAAGAAACTACAGCAAAAATCAGAAAAGAAACGGCGCATCTCAAAGGTTTAAAAATTGGAATAATGGGTTGCATCGTTAATGGTCCGGGAGAAATGGCGGATGCAGATTACGGATACGTAGGAACGGGTCCAGGGAAAATAAACCTTTACAAAGAGAAAACTGTTAAAAAGAAAAATGTTCCAGAAGATCAAGCAGTACAGGAACTCATACTGCTTATCAAAGAAAATGGAGATTGGAGAGAAAATGCATAAAATAAAAAGGTCCGATATTAATAATCGGACCTTTCAAAAAACACGTTTCACGTGAAACCTTATCGCCCTAAATGTATTAATATAACAGCAATGTCACTTGGAGAAACACCACTTATCCTAGACGCTTGACCAACTGTGACCGGCTTAATTTTACTAAGCTTTTCTCTCGCTTCGAAACTAACGCTCACCATTTCATTATAATTCAGAGAATCCGGAATAGCTAGATCATCCATTCTATTCATCTTCTTTGCAAGCTCTTCTTCCCTTTCAATATAGCCTTCATATTTCATTTGTATTTCGGCTTGACTTATAACATCAGGATGGCTCGAGCCGAAAACAACAGATTCTCTTTTTCCTTCTACAGAAACCTCCAATAAATCAGAAATACCGATGTGTGGACGCGTAATTAAACTACTAAGCTTAACTTGCTGTACAATTTCCGCGCTTTCCTTGCTTAATAAGAGTGGGTTAGCTTCCTCCGGGGTTATTCCAATATTTCTAAACGCTTTTTTTAGCCCATTCGTACCTTGAATTTTTTTATCAACCCTTTCTAAAGCGTCTCTATCTGCCAAACCAATTTCAAACCCAAGCGGGGTAAGACGAATGTCTGCATTGTCCTGCCGTAATAAAATTCTATATTCAGCACGACTTGTAAACATTCTATAAGGTTCTTTCGTTCCTTTTGTAATTAAATCATCTATTAAAACACCTATATAAGCATCACTTCTGTTTAATATAAAATCAGCTAATTCATTGATTTTTCGATGAGCATTTATACCCGCCATTAATCCTTGACAAGCCGCCTCCTCATAACCAGTAGTACCATTGATTTGTCCGGCGAAATATAAATTTGAAACAATTTTTGTTTCAAGCGTATGCTTTAATTGCGTCGGTGGAAAATAATCGTATTCAATTGCATAACCAGGTCTAAACATTTTTACATGTTCAAAACCGGTAATCGTTTTCATTGCAGCTAACTGAATATCCTCAGGTAATGAAGTGCTAAAACCATTGACATAAATTTCAACTGTATTCCATCCTTCCGGCTCAACAAAAATCTGGTGACGATCTTTATCTGCAAAGCGATTTATCTTGTCTTCAATACTCGGACAATATCTAGGACCTAAACTTTTTATAGAACCATTAAACATTGGAGAACGATCAAACCCCGTTTTTAAGACCTCATGCGTAAGCTCGTTCGTATAGGTAATATGACAAGGTCGCTGAACAGAAAGTGCTTTTGTTTCTCCAAAACTAAATTTGGTTGGGTTCACATCTCCCTCCTGAATTTCCATTTTTTCAAAATCCAAGGACCGACCATCCACACGTGGAGGAGTTCCTGTTTTCATTCTTCCAGCTTCAAAACCAAAATTTAACAAGTCTTCCGTAATACCGGTAGAGGCTCTTTCAGCAGCACGTCCACCACCAAACTGTTTTTCTCCCAAATGAATCAGACCATTCAAAAACGTACCATTGGTTAGAACAACAGCGCTTCCATAAACATCGATTCCTAAAGACGTTTTAACCCCTTTGACCGCATCGCCCTCAACGATTAACCCTGTAACCATATCTTGCCAAAAATCTACATTCAAATTTCTTTCCAATAATAGCCGCCACTCCTCAGCAAACAACATTCGATCATTTTGTGTTCTTGGCGACCACATGGCTGGCCCTTTCGACATGTTCAACATCCTAAATTGAATTGCAGAACGATCACTTACATAACCTGAGCCGCCCCCTAAAGCATCAATTTCTCGAACAATTTGACCTTTTGCCACACCCCCCATTGCAGGATTACAACTCATCTGTGCAATTGAATTCATATTCATTGTAATCAACAACACTTTGCTCCCAAGCTTTGCAGCAGCATTTGCGGCCTCACAACCAGCGTGCCCTCCACCAACAACAATTACATCATACTTTATCAACATATCTTCAACGTTTCACGTGAAACAACATTATTATCACAAACCAAATTAATTTGTTTCACGTGAAACAAATTTATCCATATAATAGTTCTCTTTGCCACGCATCACAATAATTTCTTCGTGTTTTTTATCCCCATATCCGCACAAATGCAAAACACCGTGTACACAAACTCTCTTCAACTCATTATCGAGACCCTCCTGCTCAAGGGCATTCTCAGCAACACGATCAATTGATATATACAATTCGCCGCTTATTACATTATCTTCAGAATAATCGAATGTTATAATATCCGTATAGTAATCGTGTTCTAAAAATTGTATATTCATGCCACGGAGCTTTTCATCACCAACAAAAATTAAATTCAAATCACCGCACTCAAAACCTTCACACTTAATTACCTCAGTAAGCCATAAAACAAAAAGTTCCGAGTCGAGACCCGGAACCTTAACATCATCTAAGAATATCTCAATCATTTATTAAAATATATATTTACGCTTCTACCCGCGTCCTCGAATTCTACATCATCGGCGAGATTTCTCATTAAAAAAATACCCCTTCCATTTTCCTTTAATATATTCTCTGGAGAAGTAGGGTCTGGCAAGTTTTCGAAATCAAATCCCCTACCTTGGTCTTTAATACTAAAACAAAATTCAACAGGATTATCAGCTACAAACACATTAACCTCCATTAATGCATCTTTATTGTTTCCATGTTCTATCGCATTATTAACCGCTTCCGTTACGGCAATTAACACATTTCCATAAAAGTCCTCATTTACACCTAAATTATTACAAACTTTATCCACAAGTACTTCTACATGTGTTACAGATTCAAAATCTGAGGGAATAACCAATGATTCAATTATTGTAAAACCTTCTTTCATATATAACAAATATCAACAAGTCCATTAAAAACTCTCATTGAAATATTCGTTCGCCTTATCTTTATAATACTTTCGATACATAGGGTCTACAGAACGCAACAATTCAATTTGTTTGAGTTTTTGTTTGTTATACTCATCAAATCTAATTTTGTTACCATTATTAACATTATTTCCAGAAACAGACTCACGCTTTTCCTCAAAACCTCTTTCCATCAGCGCTTTCTCACTTTCTAACAGACGCGTCATAATATCCTTTTGACGCTTTATCATCTCGTTTGAAAACTGTTTGTTAATCAAAGCTTTTTCTTGCTCTTCAAGCTCTTTAATTAATGGATTCAACTGATTGCCTTTTCCATTTCCTTCTTTATTCAATTCGTTACGCATTTGCTCTAAACGTTGCCTAATAGCCGTTTGTTCTGCAGCCATTTTTGCTACACCTTTGTTACCCAAACCTTGCATTCCCGTTCCCTCACCTCCAGGTTTTTTCCCTGGTTGATCTCCCGGTTTTTCACCACCCGGATTTGGACCTTTTTGCATTTGTTCCAATTGCTTTTTAAGCATAGATTTCATATCACCAGGGTTCATAGAATTACCAGGTTTAGGTTTACCCTTTCCTCCCGGTTTTTTGCAGCTTCCATTGCCCTCCATCTCACTCTTCATTTGCTCTTGCATGCTTTGTAAGCTCTCGTTTAACAATAAAGCCAGGTTGTTATAGGCCGTCATAACAGATTGTTGGTGTGTGCCTAAATCTCGTTTTCTATGCTCATCAATATCCTCTAAACACAATTCGTGATTATTGTTAATTATACCCAATTCCTTATCTACAAAAGAAGCGATTTTGGGTTGTCGCTTTGCTAATGCCAATAAACTATCCCTAACGATTATCGTCTCATCTATAATCGTTCTTTGTCTTCTCCCAAAACGACGATATGACGGGTCATTATCACTTATTTTTCCAAAACGATTCATTAACTCTTCTTGATCAAAACTCAACGCCATTAGGCTTTCTAAAATGTTTCTTAATGAATTAATGTCCTCTTCTTCTTGCTCTTGATTGGCTTGTTCTTGGGCTTGTTCCAATTGATCTGCCATCTTTTTCATTTCATCCGCCGCAGATTGTTGACTTTCGCCAGCTTTCTTTTCCTTTGAATTTTCTAAACCTTCTTTAGATTCCTTTAAATCCTCACTGATTTTTTCTTGAGAAGGCTCAGTGTTTCCAAGCTTTAAAGGGTCCGCTAATTCTTTGTTTAACTCATCCAATTTCTTTAAATCATCTTTCAATTGATCAAATTTCTTGTTTAACTCATCCTGCTTTTCAATTGACTTTTCTTTAGATATTTTCTCTTGCTCAATTAGATTTTTTAGCTCTTCTTGCCCTTTGGCTAATTCCTTTAGCTCCTTTTCTATATCGTCAATTTTTTCATTCACTTGCAGTTTTTTCAACATTTCAAGGCTACGATCCATTTGTTTTTTCATATCTTCAGAAGACTTTTCAAGATCATCCAACTTTTCATTTATAGCTTCTTTATCATTTTTCTCCATTAACTTTTCCAACTGATCCAATAAATCTCTCAGCTCGTCATCCATCAATTCTTCCAGTAATTTTTCAATTAAATCTTGTTTTTCCAACAACTCCTTATCCATTTCGGATAATTGATTTTTTTCTTGGGTACTTTGATCCATTTGCTGTTTCATGTTCTCTAGGGACTCCAAAATACTCTTCTGTTCCTCCTGAAGCTGATTCACTTGATTCAACTTATTCCAATCACTCTTCTTTGTGTTTAAAACGTCCTTTTTAAGTTTGTCCACATTTTTTTGAAAGTCCTTTGTGCGATTCAATAAATCAGTTAAATTTTCTTTAATTTGTTTTTGGTCCTCTTCTCTATTCTCATTTAACTCTTCCAAAGAGGGCAATTTATAGGTATACAATTGACTTTTTGTTGCTTTACTTCCATTTACTCCATCGTTATCGGAAACGATGAAATAATATTCAATTCTATCATTCAATTTAACATCTTCTCTTCTAAAATCAACAGCAAAATCAAACGGGAAGTCTACACCGAAAACTTTCTTGACGGTCATTTTTTTATCCACACGCTTCCCCTCTTCTGATATAATAGAATACGCAAAAGTAAGGTTCTGTAAGCCATAATCATCCGAAATAGTGCCACTAAAAAACCTTAAACCATCAGATACAGTATCTACAATTTCTTCAACTTGAATTGACGGATAAGCATCTTTTACAACAGAAACTACAAGATTCGAAGTATCTATTTTATTTTTATACTTATTTGAAAGTAAAAGAGAAACATTCGAGGTGTTCAATAGTCTTTTTACCACCTTAAACCCTTCATTTTTAAATCTTTCTGACTTACCATTAAATAGAAAATCTACAAATACAGTGTTTTTTGTTATTACGCTCCATTCTACATTCGTTCCTTCTGGAACCGTTATATCTCCTGCGTTTCTAATAACTTCATCAGTTTTTCCCAAATAAGAAGGATAGGAAAGTTTCGCTTCTAACTTCCCAATTGTGGCTTTACCATACACCGATAAACCAAAATTATCGCTTACAAAATCATTCGCTTCAAAAAAGAAATTCCCAGATTTTTTTGGTTTTTTAACTATCCCTTTGAACTTATTCTTGGAAGATCTTACCATTAAAAACTTCCCGTTTTCGCTCACTAAATAAACATGATCAGGCAATTCCTTTCCAATTAAATCCACTTCTATTGCAAGATCTTGTCCTTCTTCAATTTCCAGTTTTTTCGACTTTAACACGAAATTGAATGGGGCTTTTTCTTTAAATTCCTTTGAATAATTAAAAACCCTTTCTGTACCTTGAGTATATAAAGACGGCGCTGCAATTCCAATTCCAATAAACACAATAAAAAGTGTAATCAAATATTTTGCATACTTCTTGTTTTCCCTGATATCAATGGCGCTAATAAAAGGAACGGTATTTAAGGAATTGGATCGTTGTAAAACACTCGCACGGATCAATTCTATATTTCCTTCATTAGAATCCAAGCTATCATTTAGCTGCAATGTGTTTTTCAATCTATCAGAAATAGTAGGGAAAAATGAACCGATAATTTCAGAGGCTTGATATCTATTAATTCTCTTTCCAAAAGAATACAATTTCATTAAAGGAATGACAAAATACTTAATCAAAATTACTGCATTGACGAATAGAAAAGCAAAAAACAAAACGCCTCTCGTGAGAGACCCGAAACGACCAAAAAATTCTAAAGTGGTAGTGAACAAAAAAGACAAGAAAAACACACCAACAAATAAGATAACACCTCTTACCATTAAGTTCTTATAGTACTTTCTTATAAAAGCGTCTATTTGCTCCAATAAACGATCAAATGATCCCATGATAAATTCAATTTTACAACTTAACCTACTAAATTAAAATTAATTCAGGTAACAACGCATTCTTTACATTAAATTAACGATACAGCTCAACCTTTGTTACGTTCACAACACTTTCTTCATCTCAACAATATTGAATGCTATAAATCTCATTATCTTTGCCAAAAAAAACAAATGTCATTAAAACCAGTACGTGTTCGATTTGCTCCTTCACCGACAGGCCCATTACACATGGGCGGAGTAAGAACAGCTTTATACAATTACCTTTTCGCAAAAAAAAATAACGGTACGTTCATTATTCGTATTGAAGATACAGATCAAAATAGGTTCGTACCAGGTGCTCAAGAGTATATTCTAGATGCACTTAAATGGTGTGGAATTGAAGCAACCGAAGGACCTGGAATAGGTGGGGATTATGGTCCATATGTTCAGTCAGAACGAAAAGATCTTTATAGGCCTTATGCTGAACAATTAGTTCAAGAAGATAAAGCTTATTATGCTTTTGATTCGGGAGAAGAATTGGATGCTATGCGTGAAAACGCAAAAAAAATGGGAATGCCGAATTGGCAATATAATGTTATCACACGTACTACTTTAAGAAATTCCTTAACTCTTCCTCAAGATCAAGTAGATGAATTACTTGCCAACAACGCCCCTTATGTAATACGAATGAAAATGCCACGAAATAGTGATATTCGCTTTGAAGACATCATTAGAGGTTGGGTAGTTGTTAATACAAATAATTTGGATGACAAGGTTCTATTTAAAAGTGATGGAATGCCAACCTATCATTTAGCAAATATCGTTGATGACCATTTAATGGCAATAAGCCATGTTATTAGAGGGGAAGAGTGGCTACCTTCAGCACCTTTACACGTCATGCTTTACGATGCGTTTGGGTGGGAAAGTCCACAGTTTGCACATTTACCTTTGTTATTGCGTCCTGATGGAAACGGAAAATTATCTAAACGAGATGGAGACCGATTAGGTTTTCCTGTTTTCCCTACAGATTGGACAACAGCAGAAGGAGAGCTTTATTCCGGTTATCGCGAAAAAGGATATTTCAAAGGTGCGTTTATAAATATGTTGGCCTTTTTAGGTTGGAACCCAGGAACGCAACAAGAGATTTTTTCTCTAAATGAATTAATAGAATCTTTTACTTTAGAAAGGGTTTCTAAATCTGGTGCAAAATTCGATCCTGATAAAACAAAGTGGTTCCAACAACAATACTTAAGATCTACAACTGATATCGAGCTTGCCGAATTATTATCTCAACATCTCAATAATGATTTCGATAAAAACCAATTAGTAACGATTTGTCGTTTGATGAAAGAGCGTGCAACCTTCATCCAGGATATTGCAACGGAGGGATGTTATCTTTTCGAAAAACCAACATCGTATGACGAACAAACTGTTTCTAAAAAATGGAAAGAAGAAACACCTCAGTTGATGACTGAATGGATTTCAGTATTATCATCAATAACAGAATTTCAACACGAAAACATCGAAACAGCCTTTAAATCCTTTTTAGAGGAAAAACAAGTTGGAATTGGTGCTGTTTTACAAAATTTTAGACTTTTAATAACAGGAACCGCAATGGGCCCAAGTATGTTTGAAATTGCTGAATTCTTAGGAAAAGAAGAGTGTATTGAGCGTATGAATCAAGGGCTTACAAAAATTGGAACCCTTAAAAAAAATTCATGAAACACACAATTGAGGTAAATGGCATAAAAATTTATGCTTTTCATGGCTGCTTACCAGAAGAAGAAAGAATTGGTGGGCATTATAGTGTTGATGTTATGTTAAACACAAATTTTTCAGAAGCAGCCAATTCAGACGACCTTAATAAAACAATAGATTATTGTGATGTAAATAAAATAATAACAGAAGAGATGGCTATTCGCTCAAAACTAATAGAGCATGTTGGCCAAAGAATTGTTAATCGTTTGAAAGCAGAAATCACCAATATTGATCACATTAAATTAAAACTTACAAAAATTTGTCCACCGATAAATGGAGATGTACAAAACGTAGCAATTATCATTGAAGAGGATTAATTTCAATTTTTTTCTTACATTTGCACTTCAAAACGGTCTCGTGGCCGAGCGGTTAGGCACCGGTCTGCAAAACCGTCTACTCCGGTTCGAATCCGGACGAGACCTCAAAAAAGCTCTGTGCGTTCACAGAGCTTTTTTATTTTTATAAAAAGACGGCCTTTTAGGTTAATTATTACATATAACGCGCTACTTTTGCGCAAAAATTAACAATGGAAATTCTAGTTACGGGGCCAGACGGAGTGTTAGGAAGCAATTTAGTTAGAGAGCTTCTAAATAGAGGCTACAATATAAGTGTTTTACTTGAGCCTGGAAAAGACCCAATTACTTTGAAAGGGCTACCAATCAAACTATATTATGGAAACATTCTGGACCCAGCAGCATTAAATGACGCTTTCGTAAATAAAGACGTCGTTTTTCACTGCGCGGCCTCAACAAGTATGTTTCCTGCAAGAAATGAAATGGTCAACAAAGTCAACATTGATGGCGTACAAAATGTTATTAATGCAACCCTAAAACATGCCATAAAACGTTTAATTTATGTTGGAACAGCCAATTCTTTTGGACCTGGATCGACTGCTTCAAATCCAGGAAACGAACAATCAAAATATAATTCATTTAAATATGGTATTGATTATTTAGACTCTAAATACAAAGCGCAGCAATTGGTGTTGAAAGCAGTTAAAGAAGAAGGGCTTCCAGCAATAATTGTAAACCCAACGTTTATGATCGGGCCTTATGATTCTCGACCAAGCTCAGGAGCAATGATTCTTGCCCTTTATAAAAACAAAGTTCCCGGATATTCATTGGGCGGAAAGAATTTTACTGCTGTCAAGGACGTTGCAACAGCTATGGCCAACGCTATTACAATGGGGGAAATAGGTCAGTGCTATATTTTAGGTAATTTTAATCTTACCTATAAAGAATCGTTTGAAAAAATGGCTGCTGCAATCGGCGCTAAAGCTCCTACTCGCAAATTTTCCTCAAAAGTGGTAATTGCTTATGGCACATTAAGTTCTTTTTTAGCTAGCGTTTTTAAATACTACCCTTCTATTACAAAAGAATTAGCGGTGCTTTCTTCAGAACATCATTATTACTCTGCAGAAAAAGCTCACAAAGAACTATTAATGCCACAAACACCGATCGAAACTGCCGCGCTTGAGTGTTTTGAATGGTTTAAAGAAAACGGATATTTAAAAAAATAAGTTATGTATCAGACATTACCAATTGATTTATCTTGGCAACCAGGAGATCTCAACACTTTTTTACCAACTATATTATCTTTAATATTTTTTATAATATATTGGTTTACAGCTCAGTCTACAAAAATAAAAAGTTGGTTTTATTCCAATAATTCATTCGATGACGCCTCGGTAAAACACATTTTTTTTACTAAATACTTTGGTTTCTTAAGCATGGGAGTGGCACCCATAGTCATTTGCTTAATTTGTTTACCCGCATACAATCTTGCTGATTATGGACTAACCTTTATTTCAGAAACAACAATCTTTTCTGTCGTTTGGACTGTTGGATTATGTGTCCTTGTTGTGCCTTTAGCTTATTTCAGCGCTAAAAAAACAAAAAACTTAGTCAATTACCCACAAATCCGTGCAAAGAACTGGACCAAAAAGATTGTCTTCATCAATGCTTTTGGATGGGCAATATATCTTTTTGGGTATGAGTTTTTGTTTCGTGGTGTATTGCTTTTTCCTTTAGTAGATTCAATCGGTGTTTGGCCGGTAATTGCAGTAAATATAGCTTTATACTCTGCAACACATATTCCAAAAGGACTAGATGAAACAATTGGCGCTATTCCACTTGGTTTAGTACTTTGTTTGCTTACTTTAGCATCTGGAACTATTTGGATAGCGTTTTTGGTGCATGTTGCAATGGCTTGGACGAACAGTTTTACAGCATTAAAATTTCATCCTGATATCAATTATATCAAAACAAAAAAATGAGTTTTAATAAATTCGAAGGTAAAGTTGCAATAATTACAGGCTCTAGTCGGGGCATTGGAAAAGCTATTGCTCTAAATCTTGCTGCTAAAGGCGTTAACATTGTACTGAATGGACGAGACCAAGAGCGTCTTGATTTAACAAAAACTGAAGTTGCCAAAATAAACCCAAGAGCCCACACTGTTTGTTGTGACGTTTCCATCATTGAAGAAAGTCAGCGTTTAATTGATGAGACAATTGAAGTTTTTGGTAAAATTGATTTTCTAATAAATAATGTTGGCGTGTCTATGCGAGGCAATGTTGCTGATGTAAATCCTGAAGTTTTCAAAACAATCTTTGACAGCAACTTATTAGGAGCGGTCTACCCAACGATACCAGCAATAAAACACTTACGAGAAACAAAAGGAAGTATTGTTTTTATTTCAAGTTTAGCCGGAATCAGGGGGATTCCAGCAATGTCAGCTTATTGTTCATCTAAAATGGCTTTACGCGCATTTGCAGAATCCATAAGGCTCGAGGAAGCAAAAAATCAGATTCATGTAGGTCTTATTTTTGTAGGAATAACAGATATTGAGCACAATAAAGAAGCGATTGCGGCAGATGGTTCTAAATTAATATTGGCATCACGAAAAGACAAGAAGGTGCAATCAACCGAATATGTTGCTAAAGCAGTTTTTAAAAATCTTTCTAAAAGAAAATTCATAACCGTTCTAACTTCAATAGGAAAATTAAATGCTTTTTTACAACCTCGATTTCCCATGTTAGTTGAAAAAATTATTCTCAAGAATATTCATAAATTCGAGGAGCACCGCAAATAACATGTTAATAGGACAGGACTTTGATAAAATCGAAACAACCATTTTCGGTTATAAATTTCTAGAGATAAACGCTTTATTCGGAGACACAATCATACTTATAGTTGCTTTGTTTCTTGCTTATAAAGTTTCAAAGTTTACCTTGCAAACGCCCTTTTTTATAAACTGGAAATGGTTCTTTATTGTTTTCGGTATTGGGTTTTTTGCAGGAGGATTAAGCCATTTCGTGTTTCTTTATTGGGGCATCTCTGGTAGATATGTCTCTTGGTATTTCGGAATTATTGCCGTCTACTTTGTAGAACGTGCTATTATTTCCATTTATCCAAACGAAAATTGGCAAAAACGCTTTGTTATTTTTTTTAAAATAAAGCTTTTGTTGGCAATTTTGGCGGTAACTTATGTTTGTGTTTTCTTAGATATTAGTGAAGACCCACAAAAAGGATTAATTGTTCCGGGTATAAACTCAATAATTGGTTTAGGAATAACATTAGGTTTTCTAGGATATTACTATCAGAAAACAATAACCAACTCTTTTAAATATCTTTGGATTAGTGCTTTGGTGCTTATCCCATCAGCTTTTGTTCAATCAAAAAAAATAAATTTTCATCAATGGTTTGACAGAAACGATGTGAGCCATATACTGCTAATAATAAGTTTAATTATTTATTACAAAGCAATAAAAGGATATAATGAGCATTTAAAAGAAACTTAACGATCTGTTTCAATGTTTAACATGCTGTGTTTGCTTATCAATTCACCCTTCAAATTGCGCGCAGTGATATAATAAATGTACGTTCCTTTTGTAACAATCTCACCATTTAAACCTGTGCCATCCCAAACAAAATTAACGTCTATTGATTGATAAATTATCTTACTGTTTTTATCAATAACAACGATACTAAAATCAGAAAGGCCTTTCGATTCAACAGAAAAAACATCATTAATTCTGTCTCCATTCGGTGTAAAAACATTTGGCAAAACACCTAGGGACTCAACCTTTTCTGAGGCCTCAACTATTTCTGGTGAAACATGTTCACTTTCGTTTTTATTAATCTGCGCAACTTGTTCAATATTTTTATTAATAACAGCTTCTTTGTTATCCTTGTTGATTATCGTCGGCGGAATTATATGTTCTACCACACTATTTTCTTCAGTATAAACTTCGCCTAAACTCGTATTTAAAACTTCTGGTAAATAATTACTTACAAAATTGTCGGCTACATATTGATTAGTAGAATTCTCTTTTTTACCTACTACTTTTTTAGTGTCCGAAAGTGTTGTTTTAGAATTGTTATCAGGAATAGAAATTATTTTGCTTGGAGTTTTTTCAACGGGGTCATTGTCTGTAAAAACAAAATACGCAACAGTTGTAATAGAGGCTGCAACGGAAATTCCGATCACTATTTTAGCTATCAAGGTTGTGCCTGTTACGCTGGTGGCGCCCCCAATTTGAGATGAGATATTAGACCAAAGTTCCGGGCGAACATTCGCCTCAAACGAGCCTAACTTTTCTCCAAAAAGATCCTTTATATTGTCTTTACCTTCCACCGTCTATTAATTCTAGTTTTTCTCTTAAATATGCCCTTGCTCTCGAATATTGAGACTTTGATGTGTTCTCACTAATTCCAAGCGTTTTTGCTATTTCAAAATGTGTGTATCCTTCAATTGCAAACATATTAAATACAACTTTATATCCTGTTGGCATTGACTGAACTAATTTCATTAAGTCTTCAGCAACCAATCCTTCAAAAACAAAAGCATTGTTTTCAATTTTATATCCTACATCATCAATGTTTGTGTCTCCCAACAATTTACCGTTTTTTCTAATCTGGTCAAGTGCCGTATTCACCATTATCCGTCTTATCCAGCCTTCCAAAGAGCCTTCCATTTTGAAGTCTTTTAACTTGCTGTAAACTTTTACAAATCCATCTTGTAAAACATCTTCGGCTTGTTCAGTGTTTTTAGAATACCTTAAACAAACGCCTAACATTTTCCGAGCAAATTTATCAAACAACTTTTGCTGTGCACGAACATTCCCTTTAACACATTCTATTACTAAAGTTGTATCATCCATACCTGCGTCTATTTGCAAAGACTAGTGTTTTTTAAAAAAGGTTGCATTAGAGATAAAGTTACCGACAAAAAAGCATTATTTTTACTATTCCAAAAGCAAAAATACATGTTTAATTTTTTAAGGTGTTGTTTCTTCTTTCTAATAACACTCCATGTCACTGGTCAAAACTGCTTACCACGACTTAAAAAAGGTAACTGGTCCGGTAATTTGCAATTAAATGAAAACTCTCGGCTACCCTTCAAGTTTGTTATTGCAAAAAAAAACAAAACATTCGTCTTCACAATTTTCAATGGCGAAGAAAAAATCACATTAATTCAAGATCAAATAACGAAAGATTCTCTGAAATTATCCTTTCCTCTATTTAATTCCACACTTTTTTTAAATATAAAAAGCAATTCTCTCATCTCTGGATATTGGCAGAATCTTAACAAAGGCGTTAATTATAAAATTCCATGTGATCTTACTTCTTTTTCAAAAACAAGTCATTCATCACCTCTTGATCCTGTTAATTTTGGTGGGAAATGGGAATCCACCTTTGAACCAAACACAGTAGACGCATATAAAGCTACAGGCCTTTTTAACCAAAATAAAAGCGCAATAAACGGAACCTTTCTAACGGAAACAGGTGATTATCGTTTTTTAAGTGGTGAAGTGAAAGGAAACACTCTTTTACTTTCATGTTTTGATGGTTCACACGCTTTTTTATTTACTGGAAAAATGCAAAACGACTCAATTTATGGATCCTTTTTTAGCGGGAAGCATTGGGAAACAACTTGGGAAGCACGGAAAAATGAAACTTTTCAGCTTACAAACCCAGACTCCTTAACTTTTTTGGTAGACACAACAAAATTCCATTTCGAATTAAAAGATCTTCAAGGAAATAAATTTACCTTTCCAAACGATCGTTTAGAAGGAAAAATAACCATTATTCAAATAATGGGAACATGGTGTCCAAACTGTATGGATGAAACACGCTATTTCAAAGAATTAAAAAATAAATACCGTGATCAAGGTTTGGAAATAATATCTATTGGTTATGAAGTAGGGGATTCGTTTGAAGAGTATTCAACGAAAATTGCGTCACTTCAAAAAAGACTCGATTTAGATTTTATTTTCTTAGTTGGTGGTGGTGCAAACAAAGATTTAGCATCAGAACATTTTAAAATGCTCAGCCATATAATTTCATTTCCTACTGCAATTTTTATTGGCCGTGATGGACAAATAAAAAAAATACACACTGGGTTTTCTGGGCCAGGAACAGGGGAGCACTATTTAAATTATATGAAAGAAACGGTGTTATTAATAGAATCAATGTTAAAGGCTAATTAACACCCAATTTTATTTACTCTCATTTGATGTCTTCCTCCTTCAAAATCAGTCGTTAAAAACACATCGATCATCTCAATAGCTTCTTTTTCTGTAATAAATCTGGCTGGTAACGCAATTACATTTGCATCATTGTGTAAGCGCGCTAATTCAGCAATTTCTTTTTTCCAACAGAGAGCGCTTCTAACTCCTTGATGTTTATTTGCTGTCATATTTATTCCGTTTCCTGAACCACAAATTAAAATTCCTTTCATCCCAACATTTTCTTCAACCATAGAGGCAACAGGGTGTCCAAAATCTGGGTAATCTATGCTTTCTTCAGAAAAGCAACCGAAATCTTTTGTTTCAAAACCTCTTTTTTTTAAGTGTTGTATAACCTTTTCTTTTAAACTAAACCCTGCGTGATCCGCGCCTATTGGAATAACTACCTTACTCATAACTTCATTTTAAAACAAAGGTAGTGTATATCAACAATTGAATCAAGTTTTAAACATTCCATATCTTATTAATTGCTGTAACCCTTTTAAATCAAGGTTTAATAAAATTTGTTTTTAACACACTTATAAAGATTATTGATGATTTATAGTTTATAACTAATAACAATTATAATTAGGAATATACTATAGAATTTCTAAGCTTAAGTTTTTATTACAAATCCTATAAAAGTTAATAATAGTATTCATTTTTTATCAATAACTTAAAGCACAATTAATACACCTTTTTATAATTTTAAATATCAACAAATTAATAAAACGTTCAATTGTTAATAAACAAGAAAGAATACATAAACACAGTGTTTTTTCGTTTACATCTTGTTTATAAAAACTCTTATATTTTTATAACCCACAAAACCTAAAATTATACAATATAA
>CANITF010000030.1 GCA_947470515.1 Flavobacteriales bacterium | reverse complement strand
CAAAAGAATTAACCAATTTTAATAAATCTATTTTTAAGTAATCTAAAGTTGGTTTAAGTGAATCGTAGTTTGGACGCGCATTAAAATATACGACACCACTAACAAATTTAGATGTGGAATCAGTTAAATAAAATTGAAATGGTGATGCAACATCTCCTTGTAATTCAAAAAAAGTACCGTATACTTTCTTTTTTGGAAAAATTAGTTGTTGATCTTCTATAGCTGTAGCTTTAAGTTTGTGTTCATCAACTTTGTCATTCGCGAAATTAATATACGTCGCAACGGGTTCAACCATGTTAATAAAGGAAAAATGAATGACACCATTTAATGGGCCAAGATCGATGTCTTTGTGGCAAGTTAGACCAACTGAATCATTGACATTTTTTAGTGTAAATAGAGTAGATGATAGGAAATGATAACCACATTGACTTTGATATTCTTTATAAGCATGTTCTGGTAAATCAAGACGCAAATACGTCGGTGGCTTTGGAATGTTTAATTCTGAATTACTGCAACCTGCACCAATAAGAAGTAGTATCAGCGAAATTTTTCTCATGAATTTTTATTTTGGTCTAGTAGTTTTGCTTTGATCGATTTTATCCTTCGTTTATCAGATGATTCAACAATTAATTTGATGGAGTCAAAAATAATATATTCATTGTTTTTTAAAATCCTGCCTTCTTGCTCAAGAATGAAACCTCCTAATGTTTCCGAATCACCTTTTTGATTTTCAAAAACTTTTCCATCGATATTTATAATTTTATAAAAATCAACAAGTGTTGTTCTTCCTTCAAATAAATAGGTTGATTCATCTATTTTTTTGTAGTCAATCTCGTCATCATCGAACTCATCAGTAATATCACCTACAATTTCTTCTAAAATATCCTCCAAAGTAACTACACCACCTGCTCCGCCATATTCGTCTACAACTATTGCCATGTGCATTTTTTTAATTTGAAATTCCTTTAATAAGTCGTCAATTTTTTTATTCTCAGGAACGAAAAAAGGTTTCCGAATTAATTCTTTCCAATTAAAATCAATTGGTTTTGTTAGATGAGGCAATAAATCTTTGATATATAAAATACCTATTACATTATCGAAAGTGTCTTTAAAAACAGGGATTCTTGAATATCCAGATTCTAATATTTGTGCTAAAACTGTGTTATATTGTAATGTTTCATCAAATGCTATAACATCTAATCTAGATTTCATTACTTGGCAAGCTTCTGTATTTCCAAATTTAACAATTCCCTCAAGGATTTTATGTTCTTCCTCAGAGGAACTTTCTTCTTTTGTTAATGCTAGAGCTTGTTCTAAATCATTCGTAGTTATTTTAATATTTTTCTTTTTTAATCTTTTATGAATAATATTTGTTCCATTAACCAATAAACTTTTTAACCATGATAACGGTGGGATTGATTTAATAGTATTGATTGGTAAAGACATCCATTTAGCAAAGAGAAAAGAATTTTTTGAAGCATAAATTTTAGGGACAACTTCACCGAACATTAATAAAGTAAAGGTGATTACAATAATTTCAATTATAAATCGAAATGTTTCATTTCCTGCTGCTGGTGGATAAATATCGTTGAGTAATGAACTTGATAAAATAACAACCCCAACATTCACGAAATTATTAGTAATAAGCAATGTTGCCAATAATTCTTTTGGATTCTCTAGAAGTTTTAAAACAGTTTTGGAAGTTTTACTTTCATCATTTTTTAATTGGTCCTTTTCTTTTGGACTTAATGAAAAAAAGGCTGCTTCAGATCCAGATGCTAGGGCCGATAAAAACAACAGAACTCCTAAGACTATAAAGCTGACAATTGTACTAGAAAGACTAAATCCGGCCATAACAACTACGTGTGATGATTCAATGCTAGACATCTCGGTTATAATCATGCTGTCAAAAGGGAAGAATGTCAGTTTCTTCTTGCTCTAAATGGTCCATTTTTAAGAGGGGTGGTGGCGTTCCTTCTTCTTTGTAAGGTGCATTTAAACTTGTTGTTTTGTCGCCTCCTTCTGGTCTCGAAAGTATGTTTAATTCATCCGCAATAATCTCTGTGGTATAGCGCGTAATGTTCTCCTTATCTTGCCAAGAACGTTTTTTAATTTTTCCCTCAATATAAACTTTATATCCTTTTTTAAGATATTTCTCAGCTACTTCAGCAAGACCTCTCCAAACAACGATGTCATGCCAATCCGTTATTTCTTTTTTCTCTCCCGTCGACTTGTCTGTGTATACTTCTGATGTAGCAATTGAAAAATTAGCTACAACTGCTCCGTTTTCCAAATGTCGCACCTCAGGATCCTTTCCAAGGTTTCCAATGAGAATTACTTTATTAACGCTTCCTGCCATAATTATGTCAAATATAAGGGTAATTGAATACTATTTAAAAGTAATGTTTTTTATCACTATTTCAAAATTAGAAATTGTTTGGAAATATTATTCGTTTTCAAGATAACGATCAATTAATCTGGGTAAAGGATAGTCTTGAATATCGGCTAATTTTATTTCCCTCCAATTCGCTTCAATCGCTATCGGTTCTCCGGAGAAATGGTAAAATTTCGCATGAATTCGCTGATGTGATAAAATATGCTTTATTTCAGAAGATACTTTTGAAGGCTTGTTTAACGCGTATTTTTCCCAATTTGTAATTTCTGAATTGTCACCTGATTCAATTAGAGGAAATTGATAAAGGTTCAACCAAATATCTTTATTAATTCGTTTTTCCAAATAAGTGTTTCCATCAAAATTAAACAACATAAAATGAAAATACCTATCAGTAATTTTGATTTTTTTTGACTTAACTGGTCTTGAGTTTATAGTTCCAGCTTCAGAACTCAAACAAATAGTTGATAAAGGACAAGCGCCACAATTCGGATTTGAAGGAGAGCATTGCAAAGCTCCAAATTCCATTATTGCTTGATTGTAAATATCAGGATTTATTTTACTAATTAAATTTTGCGCTAAGTCAAAAAACAGCTTTTTCCCTTCTGAAGAATCAATTGGTGTTTCAATATCAAATACGCGACTTAAAACTCTGTAAACGTTTCCATCAACAACAGCGACTGGTTCTTTATATGAAAATGATGCAATTGCAGCAGCTGAATAAGTTCCAATTCCTTTTAATAATAGTAATTCTTTGTATGTTAAAGGAAACTTGCCGTTTTTTTCAAAAGCGATTGTTTTTGATGTGAAATGAAGGTTTCTTGCACGACTATAATAACCTAGTCCTTGCCAAAGTTTCAAAACTTCTTGTTCAGAAGCATTTGCTAAATCAAAAACTGTTGGATATGTATCAATGAATTTTAAATAGTAAGATAATCCTTGTTCAACTCGAGTTTGTTGCATGATAATTTCCGATAACCATATTTTATAGGGGTCATTTGTTAGTCTCCAAGGTAAATCTCTTTTGTTTTGTCTATACCAATCCGTTATTAATAGGTCAAAATCAGTCATTAAGGGAATTTTTTATTTTTTTTTTCAATAATGCAAAAATATAATCTTTTCTCGAAGTACTTTTGTCATCTGAAAATCAAATTGTTGAATAACAAAAATAAAATATAAAAAAAAATGACAAAAGCAGACATCGTAGCAGACATCGCCGGAGAAACGGGATTAGAAAGAGTAGAAGCTCTAAAAGCAGTAGAAGCGTTTATGACATCTATTAAATCTTCATTAGCAAATGGACAAAATGTATATTTAAGAGGTTTTGGTAGCTTCATTGTTAAGGAAAGAGCAGAAAAAACAGGTAGAAATATTTCTAAGAATACAACTATTATCATTCCAGCACACAACATTCCTTCATTCAAACCAGCAAAAACTTTTGTTGACGAGATTAAAAACAAGGTTAAAGTAAATTAAGCGTTACTTTTCATTGTAATGATATAAATTCATTTGAATTTATTATCTTTGCACTCCCTGAATTAAATCGGAATGTTTATTCCCTTGAAATCAGGTATATAGAGTGAAATTAACAACTTAAATATAAGATTATGCCAAGTGGTAAAAAAAGAAAAGGTCACAAGATGGCTACGCACAAGCGTAAAAAAAGATTAAGAAAAAATCGTCATAAGAAGAAAAAGTAACAAATTGTTACATGATAACATAAACTTAGTAGGTTTTGGCTTGCTAAGTTTTTTCTGTTTTTTAACTTTTAAATAAAGCTTCGTGAGTTTAGAACTAATAGTCGATGCCCGTAAAGGGAGCATCTGGCTTGCTTTATTGCGTGACGGGAAACTTATTGAGTTGCATGAAGAAAGAGGGAATAATGATTTCTCTGTTGGTGATATTTATCTTGGAAAAGTAAGGAAAATAGTACCAAGTCTTAATGCTGCTTTTGTTGATGTTGGATATGAGAAAGATGCTTTTCTGCATTATTTAGATCTTGGACCCCAATTTAATTCACTCAATAAGTTTACGAAAGACACGCTACACGGCAAGCAAAGCGTACCCGATCTTCTTTATTTTAAAAGTGAAGGTGACATCCCTAAGGATGGAAAAATTAATGATATTATTTCCTCTTCTCAACCTATTTTAGTACAAGTTGCGAAAGAACCAATCTCTAGTAAAGGTCCGCGTTTGTGTGCGGAAATTACTTTAGCTGGTAGATATTTAGTGCTTGTTCCTTTTTCAGATAAGATTTCAATATCTCAAAAGATTAAAGAACCAGAGGAAAGAAAACGGCTGAAGGATTTGATGGAAAGCATCAAACCTAAGCATTTTGGTGTAATTATTCGAACGGTTGCTGAAAATCGTAAAATTGAATTGTTAGATCAAGATCTTAAAAATCTGCTTGAAAAGTGGAAAACGATGTATGCCAATCTTAAGATTTCAACACCTCCTAAACGAGTGTTGGGCGAGATTGACAAAACATCCTCTATTTTAAGAGATTTGTTGAATGGAGATTTTACAAATATTCATGTCAACGATGAAACTCTTTTCGGTGAGATGAGAGAATTCGTTACAGGAATTGCTCCAGGACGCGAAAATATTTTAAAACTCTACGACAGTAAGATTAGCATTTTCGAAAGATTCGGAATCACCAAGCAAATAAAAACTCTTTTTGGAAAGAAAGTTCCTTTGCCTAGTGGTGGTTACCTTATCGTTGAGCATACGGAAGCAATGCACGTTATTGATGTCAATAGTGGTAACCGTAAAGGTGCTGATGGACAAGAAAGTAACGCTGTTGCAACCAATATGGAAGCAGCTGAAGAGATTGCAAGAGTTTTGCAATTGCGAGATATGGGTGGTATTGTTTGCGTTGATTTTATTGATATGCACGACCGTGAAAACAACAAAATTCTTTTTGAGAAATTGAAAAGTCACATGTTGCGCGACCGTGCGAAGCATAATATTTTACCTCCTTCAAAGTTTGGAGTAATTGAAATTACACGTCAACGAGTAAGACCAGAAACAGATATCAATACTTCTGAAATGTGTCCTACTTGTAATGGAACAGGTGAAGTTCAGGCAAGTATTTTATACGCGGAAGAGATTGAATCAAACTTGAATTATTTGTTATTGGATAGAAAAGAAGCTCATGTTAGCTTGCTTGTGCATCCATATTTGGAAGCTTATTTCAAAAAAGGAATAATTTCAAGACAAGTAAAATGGTTCTTTAAATACAAAAAATGGATCACTGTAAGAGGTGTCACTGCGCACCATTTATTACAATATTCATTTGTAAATAAGATTAACGAGGAAATTGCACTCTGACATGAAGTCGGAGTGTAAATACTCTCTTTTAGAAGCAAAAGCTAAGTTAGAAGCGCTTTGTGCTTATCAAGAGCGATGTCAGCTCGAATTACGCCAAAAGTTAAGTTTGTGGGGATTTAATGAAAAAGATTCCGATGCATTAATCTCGGATCTAATATCTAATCGTTTTCTTGACGAGGAAAGATTTGCTTCTGCATTTGTTTCAGGAAAATTCCGCATTAAGAAATGGGGGGTAATCAAAATCAAAAGTCATCTTTCTCAAAAACGAATTTCTAATTATTCGATTCAAAAGGCGCTTAAAGAAATTGACCGCGATGAATATTGGGAGACACTTCTTTCTCTTGCAATCAAAAAACAAAAAGAACTAGTAAAGGAGAAAGACCTTTGGCAAAAAAAAGTCAAAGTGATGCGTTTTCTGCAATCAAAAGGGTATGAAAGTGACTTGATACAAGATGCTGTAATAACAGTTTTTTCTACTGAGAAATAAGTTTTTGAACAACGATTTCTTGTTCACCTAAATAATTAATAAACGCTATTTTAACAGTATACACACCCGAAATTTCAGGCATTGAAAAAGATCCATAACTTTGATTAGAAATTTTTTCAGTCATAATTAATTCACCAACATTATTGTAAAGGTTTACAGTGAATTCAGCAATTTCATCATAGGCAGAACGAACAATAAATTTCCCGTTTTTAGAAGCTGGATTGGGATAAATATTAAACTCATCAGCTGCTTCATTCATGAAAACTGATTGATCAAAATGCAACAAAAACAATCCGTTTTGCCGATCTGATACAATTATTCGACCGGATAAATAATTTGAAAAGACACCCCAAGCACCATTCATCTTAAAATTGGAGGATGTTGGATAAGTGTCGTAACTTGCTATTTCAATCGGAGCATTTCTGATGTCAAAAATTCTTAATCCTTCATTATAGTATGCAACAAAAGCAAATTGGTCAGTGCACATTATGTTATGAGGCACACTATTATTTTCATAATTTGTACCGAAAAAACTTTGAACTTGAATAGAGTAATCAGAACCTACGGTACATTTTTTAACGCGTTTACCGTTCGTCTCATCCGCAAAAACGTATGTCAATCCATCTGGACTTAACCATCCTTGATGATTGTATCCTTGATCTTGATAGAAATTAAGATTATTAATATAATTGGGAGATGAAGGATTCGTAAAATCATAAACCCTTAATCCTTCATCACCACAATTTAATAGTGCAATGTTATCCCGAACATAACAATCATGAACAATTGGGATATCTGATGGACCTTCCCAAAGTAAAACAGGATTAATTGGGTCGGCCAGTGAAAACACGCGCAATGGGACTAAAGATAATTCACTTCCAGCTACAATTGGCGTCACAAGGCAGGCGTAAAGTAATGCATTTGTTGTATCAATTGTCAGGTTGTGTGTCTTCCCGAAATTCAGATCTTGAAGATCAGCTACCTTAACAACTGAATCCGGCAGATAACTTAAGTCTATTATTTGCAAACTACTATTTCCTTCATCACAAATAGAATAAGCGTAATTTCCATAGGTCTTAAATTCACGATGAATAACTTGGGAAGAATTAAAGCGCCCTTCAACGAAGCCACATTGAATTAATTTGTTTTCATTCGAAAGTTTAAAAAAATGAGTTCCTTCAGTCGAACCTATGATTGCGTATTCAGTATTATTTCTGGTAAATCCCCAACATCCGCTGTATCTTACATTGCTTGTGTTTGTAACTAACGTATCTTCGTTCCAATTATCAAGGAATGTGATATTTTTTTGTTCTTGTGCTTGTAGCAGAATAGTACAAAAAAGATGAAGAAATAGAATAATCCTTTTCATTTGGTAAACGTTGTACCGTAAAGATAAAAACAATAGAAGGAATTGGAATATTTTAACTTTTAATAGGTGAATATTAATTATTTTAGTGCTCAAAATTAAATTAAGGTGTCAGACGCAGTAATTATTATTCCAACTTACAATGAAATCGAAAATGTTGAACACATGGTTAGAGCAATCATGGCGTTTGAAAAGGATTTTCATATTTTATTTGTTGACGATAATTCGCCAGACGGAACAGCTGAGAAAATTGAAGAACTGCAACTTGAATTTCCTGCTAGAATATTTCTTGAAAAAAGGGAAGGGAAACTTGGCTTAGGTACTGCATACATTCATGGTTTTAAAACTGCGATTTTAAAAAGGTATGAATTTATTTTTGAAATGGACTGTGACTTCTCACACAATCCAAATGATTTGATTCGCTTATATAATGCGTGTGTTCAAGGTGCTGATTTGAGCATCGGTTCGCGCTATTGTAAAGGTGGTAAAGTTAAAAATTGGCCTTTAAAGAGAGTCTTAATGTCATATTTTGCTAGTGTTTATGTTCGCATGATATTGTTTATTTCTATAAAAGATACAACAGCTGGGTTCAAATGTTACCGACGCAAAGTTTTAGAAACAATAAACTTGGACGGAAATACATTTAAAGGGTATGCTTTTCAAATTTGTATGAAATATGCAACAGTTAAGCATGGTTTTAAAATTACGGAAGTACCAATTACTTTTGTGGATAGACTTTATGGTATATCAAAAATGAGTTCAGGCATCTTTAAAGAGGCCTTTTTTGGGGTTTGGAAAATGAGAAAAATGAAATTATGAGTTCTACTATTTTATTAAAAGCAGCAACTATTGTTAATGAAGGTCAGCAGTATGTAGCTGATATCTTAATTAAAAATGGAATAATTGACAAAATAAGTTCACAAATAAATCCAATAGAAAATTCTACTGTTTATAACCTTGAAGGGAAATTTGTTCTTCCCGGTTGTATAGATGATCAAGTACATTTTAGAGAACCAGGTTTGATTCACAAGGCTGATATAGCTTCAGAATCTAAATCGGCTGTTGCAGGTGGAATTACATCTTTCATGGAAATGCCGAATACAATTCCTAATGCATTAACGCAAGAAATTTTAGAAGATAAATATGAGATTGCTGCCCGCTCGTCAATAGCCAACTATTCTTTTTTTATGGGTGCTTCTAATGATAATTTAGAGGAGGTTTTAAAAACGAATGGAAAGAATGTTTGTGGCGTAAAAATTTTTATGGGTTCGTCAACTGGAAATATGCTTGTTGACAGAGAAAAATCATTGGAAGATCTTTTCGAAAAAGTACCGCCATTAATCATTGCAACACATTGTGAAGATGAAGGAACAATTCGTGCAAATATTGAAAAATACAAAGCGATTTACGGTGAAAACATTCCAGTTGAATTGCATCCTTTAATTCGCAGTGAAGAAGCATGTTTTTTATCTTCTTCAATGGCTGTTCGACTTGCAAAGAAATATAATACGCGCTTACATATTTTACATATTTCAACAGAGAAAGAACTTTCTTTGTTCGATAACACATTGCCACTTGAGAAAAAACTGATTACTGCTGAAGCATGTGTGCATCATTTATGGTTTTCTGACGAGGATTATAAAACGAAAGGAAATTATATCAAATGGAATCCAGCAGTTAAAAAAGCGAGTGATCGTGCTGCTATTTTTCAAGCAGTTTTGGATAATAGAATAGATGTTATCGCAACAGATCATGCGCCACATACAATTGAGGAAAAAGAGCAATCGTATTTTAAAGCACCCTCTGGCGGACCACTTGTTCAAAGCGCTTTACAAGCAATGCTTCAGAAAATGGATGAAGGACTTATCAGTATAGAGAAAATCGTTGAAAAAATGGCGCATAATCCTGCTATCCTTTTTAAAATTGAAAAAAGAGGATATATTAAGGAAGGATATTTTGCTGACTTAGTTGTTATGGATAAAAAACCATATACTGTAACAAAAAATAATATTTTGTACAAATGTGGTTGGTCACCTTTTGAAGGTATTACATTCAATTATGCTATTGATAAAACGTTTGTGAATGGTAATCTTGTTTATAGTGATAGTAAAGTTTTAGAAGGTACTTTTGGTTCACGTATGACTTTTAATAGATAACATGAAGTGTTTCTTACCATTTGTGATTATAATCCTCTTGAACGCTTGTTCCGATTCTATGAATGGTAAACCAACGCCTCAGAATTTAATTCCAAGAGATACTTTAGTCATGGTTTTAAAGGATATGACGTTAATTGAATCGCATATTCAAACTAAATATTTGCATGTTTCTAGATTTCAAAAAACAATGAATATGTCTGGTAAAAAAATATTGGATCATTATTCAATCTCACACAAACGATTTGAAGAAAGCATGGAATATTATGGTTCACGACAGGAAGTAATGCAATCGATATACGCTCAAATCCTCGACTCTTTGAATAAAGAAGCTTCGTTATTAAGTAATGATGTGGTTTTAATAGATACCAGTGTTTTTCAAACACAGCCCAAAAGAATAAAAGGATTTAAATTAAATCAATAAGATTAGCGCAATTTTCGGTCAGGATTTGTCTTTAGGAAGGATTCCCAATTCCCAGATTTTGATTTGTTGTGTTCACCAATTCCATTTGAGAAATGGTGACAAACAGCAACAGCTAATCCATCGGTTGCATCTAAATATTTAGGCATTTCATCAAAATTTAAAAGCGTTTGTAACATAGCTGCAACTTGCTCTTTTGAAGCATTCCCATTCCCTGTAATAGCTTGTTTAATTCTTCTTGGTGAATATTCTTCAAAAGGTACATTGTGACTTAAACTTGCAGCTATCGCAACGCCTTGGGCGCGACCAAGTTTTAACATTGATTGAACATTCTTACCAAAAAAAGGTGCTTCAATGGCCATTTCATCTGGTTTGAATTCTTTAATAATTCCATCTAATCGGTCGAAAATACGTTTTAATTTATCTGGATGCGTTGGAAGCTTACTCAATTGAATAATACCGAAATTAATTAGCGATAATTTATTTTGTTTGACATGAATTAATCCATATCCTAAAACTGTTGTTCCGGGATCAATTCCAAGAATTATCTTATCTTCAACCATTCAATTTTTGTTCGTTGGTTAAAGCTATAAAAAAACAAAAGATAATTTTCATTTTTCTTAAAATGATTCTGCTTGCGGTCATCGCAGTGTTTTTTTATTTTCAATTTATCAAGATAGATTGGAGTAAGGAAAAGATTCAATTAATTCATCCTTTTTATTTAATTCTCACTTTATTATTAGTACCAATGAACTGGTTTTTAGAATGGATAAAGTGGGTAATCACCTTAAACATTGCAGAAGTTCAAACAACCCAAAAAATAAAATTAAATGCTTTTTTCGCAGGAATAATAACGGGAATGTTGACGCCTAATATGCTGGGGAATTTCATCGGACGGATTTATTATTTTGAGAGAAGAAATAGAATTTCATTGATTGTTTTAACACTTGTTTCAAATTATGCGCAATTCATAGCAAGCATTGTTTTTGGGATTATAGGGATTTTGATTTTAGGTAGGATTCCAATTGATTTGGAAATCGATCAATTCAATTTCATACTTATTGTGATTGGACTTGTTGTCATCTTATTCTATTTCAATTTTGAATGGTTTTTTAAATTTTTAAAACGAAAAGCGAGAATTCATTTATTGATTAGAAACATTAAGAGACGTCGAATGTATCGTTGGAAAATTCTTTTGTTGAGTTTTCTCCGTCACGGTATTTTTACCTTACAATTTTCTTTTATGCTTCATGCTTTTGGAGAAAATCTGTCACTTGAGAATGTGTTTTGGATCTGGCAAGTATATTTGTGGGTTACGATTGCACCGTCTTTAATACTTGGGAAATTAGCAATACGTGAATCAATTGCAATTTGGGTATTGACATTAGCTGGAATGGGAGAGTTGACTGTTTTAATTTCATCTTTTCTCATTTGGACATTCAATTTATTATTACCGACAATAATTGGTTTATTTATTTGCAAAGAAAAGCGATAAGTTATGCTAGAATTTGAAGTTTCATTCTATGTTATTTATATTTTCCTCTTAGGAATACTTGTTTTTTTTGGCTTTTTTATTCAATCGAAAAAGGAATTGGCATACAAAAAACAAGAATCTAGCTTAGATGCTAAGTTGATTTGTTTAAGTGAATTGGTTGTAATTATTCCATTTCGAAACGAAGAGAAGAGAATCGAATGTTTATTAAAAAGTATTCTTGCATCCAATGAATTACCGAAGGAATTTATCTTTGTAAATGATCATTCTTCGGATCGAAGTGTTGATTTAATTGCTAAGAAGCTTATTGGAATTCCATATCGCGTCTTAGAATTGCCAGAGGATCAAGAAGGGAAGAAGCGCGCAATACGTTATGCAATTGAACAATCAAGTTCTGACTATATATTGAGCTATGACGCCGATATTGAATTTAATCCAAACTATTTCTCCGAACTCAAGAATCTTTTGGAAGCTGATTTATATATTCTACCAGCAATTTTAAAAGCTAAAAAATTCCATGAACATTTGTATGAAGTAGATTTGATCTTAGTTAATGCTGCAAATTGTGGAATAGCAGGATTGAAAAGGCCAATTATGGCGAGTGGAGCAAATTTACTCTATAAAAGAGAAGCTTTTAATAAATATGACAATTTTGAAAGTCATTCGCACATGCCAAGTGGAGATGATATCTATCTTTTAAGAGATTTCAGAAAACAAAATGCAGCTATTCGATTAATTACAGACACGACTTTTTCAATTGAAACGGAAACACCACAAAGTTTAAAGGAATTTTTCAATCAACGCTTAAGATGGATTGCTAAAACAGGAGATGTAAAAGATCATTTAAGTACTTCACTGGCAATTATTCAGGTTGTTTTGACATTTTGTTTCGTTTTGATTGCATCTATTCTTGCATTCAATGGGCAATGGAAAATGTTTATGGTGTGCTATATTTTGAAAACGAGTGTTGATATGTTGATTTTCTTGCCTTATTTCAATAGAATTAAAAGAATGAAATCGTGGTTGTTTATTCCAATTTACGAACTTTTATTCCCGATTTATTCCCTGGTAATTTTATGTGCAATGTATTTGTACAAACCAGTTTGGAAGGGTAGGAGGTTAGACACGAATTACTAATCCCCAATACTATATGTTATAGTTCTATGTTACCTATGTTCCACTTCGACAAGCTCAGGGCATCGCTATGTGGTTCAAAACTTGAATCCCAAATCCCCTTAACGTTTCTCAATCTCCGCCAAACTCTCCATTTTCTTTTTTGCAAGAAATCCTTTCACATCCTCAAAATGTTCTTTTACCCGTTTGTTTCCGAATTCGAAAACTTTCGTCGCTAATCCATCTAAGAAATCTCTATCGTGTGAAACTAGAATCAAAGTACCATCAAAATTCCGCAAAGCATCTTTAATGATATCCTTTGTTTTCATGTCTAAGTGATTCGTAGGTTCATCAAGAATCAAAACATTCACTGGTTCAAGTAACAATTTGATCATTGCCAAACGGGTTCTTTCTCCTCCAGATAAAACTTTTACTTTTTTAGCACTGCTATCTCCGCCAAACATAAAAGCTCCTAAAATGTCTCTTATTTTAGTTCGAATATCACCAACCGCAATTTCATCAATTGTATCAAAAACACTTAAGCTTTCATCTAATAATGCTGCTTGATTTTGAGCGAAATAACCAATTTGAACTTTGTGACCAATTTCCAATGATCCTGTAAAATCAATTTCTTTCATGATCGCTTTAATCATGGTCGATTTTCCTTCACCATTTTTCCCAACAAAAGCAACTTTTTCACCTCTTTCAATCGACAATGAAGCCTTTTCAAAAACCGTATGATTACCATATGTTTTAGTCAATTCGTTTACAACCACAGGGTAATTCCCCGAACGAATTGCAGGAGCGAATCTTAATTTTAAAGCAGAAGAATCAATTTCATCCACTTCAACAATATCGAGTTTCTCAAGCATTTTAACACGCGATTGAACTTGATTTGTTTTGGAATAGGTTCCTTTAAAACGGTCTATGAAATCTTGCGTATCTGAAATGTATTTTTGTTGGTCATCGTATTGTTTTTGTTGTTGTTCACGACGTTCTTTTCGCAACTCTAAATAATGGGAATATTTTGCTTTGTAATCATAAATGCGACCTGTTGTTATTTCAATTGTACGCGTTGTAATATTATCAACGAAAGCTCTATCATGCGAAATAACTACAACAGCTTTAGCATTATTTACCAAGAAATCTTCCAACCATTCAATTGAATCTATATCCATGTGGTTAGTAGGCTCATCTAAAAGAATAAGATCTGGCTTTTGTAAAAGTATTTTTGCCAATTCGATTCTCATTCTCCATCCACCACTAAATTCAGATGTTGATCGTGTAAAATCTGCTCTTAAAAAACCTAATCCAAACAATACTTTTTCAACCTCAGCTTCGTAATTGATTTCCTCCATTGAATAAAACTGTTCGCTTAATTCAGAAACTCTTTCAATGATTTTCATGTAATCATCAGATTCGTAATCCGTTCGTGTCGTTAATGCAGTGTTCAATGCCTCAATTTCATCTTTCATTACAAAGATTTCACGAAACGCTTTTGAAGTTTCATCAAAAACCGTTGCATCATCTTTTGTCAATAAATGCTGAGGTAAATAGGCAATTACAGAACCTTGTGGCGCGTTAACAGTTCCTTTGTTTGGTTTATTTACGCCTGCAAGAATTTTTAACATTGTAGATTTTCCAGCACCATTTTTACCCATAAGGGCAATTTTATCTGTTTCATTTATTACAAAAGAAACATCACTAAACAAGGTGGTTCCACTAAATTCTACTGCTAGCCCTTCTACTGAGATCATTGATTGATTTTTTAAAGGTGCAAAGGTAGGGTTTTAAAGGGGAAGTTAGAATCTCTCTTTAAAAATTAAATATATAATGTAAAGTTACTTCACTAATTGAAAGAATCCACTATACGTTTTATCGATTTCTTTAATTGTTAAAACATAGAAATAGGTTCCTTCATTGAAATTTGAACCATTCCAGTCGTTCATGTAACCTTCCTTTTTATAAAGTAAATTCCCCCATCGATTAAAAATAGAAAGCTCCGTATTTTTGTAAAATTGTAAATAAGCAAATTCAAGTAAATCATTCACACCATCGTTATTTGGAGTCACAATGTTTGGTGCTGTAATGTCAACAGGTAGTACATTTAAGATTTGACACAAACTATCAATACAACCATTGTCATTGGTAATTTTCAAACAAACAGTATATTCTCCAGGAGTATTATATGTATAGGTTGGATTTTGAATAATTGAGTTTGTTGTGTCACCAAAATCCCAATCCCAATCTGTAATAATTCCTGAATTAATTTGAGAACCATCGGAAAAAACAACGGGAATTTGAGAAATCACTGGGTCAGGTGAAAAGGAGTAATTTGCTATTGGATTCGGTTGAATGTAGATGGGAATATTTATAGTATCGGAATAGCAATTATTGAATGAGGCACTCGCTATATAATTGACCAAGAAATTAGTAGTACTTGAATTTGTTACTGTTTGAATGATGTCCGTGCTTCCTGACCCACTATTCCCTGACCATGATGTTACAGCTGCTGGAGGACAAGTATTCATTAATATGGTATAAGCCAGATCAGAACAAACTAATGTATCATATATTGGTGAAACTTCAGGTGCCATTTTTATAGGTACTATCTCATTGAGCATTCCTGTAACTTGGTTCCCACAAGCATCTATGATTGTTGGAGGCGGCACACTAAGTGTCGTATAAGCATTGTCACAATATATTGGGCAATTTGGGATAGTTAATGTGAAATTGTAAAAAGTAGACCCAGTACCACAGTTTGTATTGGTGCCAATAGTTACAACATCAGTGCTCCAAGGATGACTAAAAGTATAGGGAGCAACACCATATTGTACATGGCCGCTTCCATTAATCGTGCAATCGTTCGAGCAAATTGGGGATGAAGGAACCATCCAAGCTGAGCCATATGTTTCAGGTGTCCTACCTACTATTACTGCTTGAAATGGGTAAGAAGGGAATGCAAGTAATGGATCATATCTTATATAGGTTTGGTTGCATCCTGTTCCAGGTCCTGTTCTTCCAAGTTGCATTGTTAAATAAAAGGAAGATGCATTACACGATTCAGGAAAACAGCAGGTTAATGGAGAAAATAGATTGTAATAATCTAAATATGCAGTCCCAGCAACTGTTCCTGGTGCACCAACAATGGTAAATGACTGAGAAACAGCACAACTAGTACTAAATTTCATAGCACCTTGGCTCATGACTGCTGCTGTGAAGGGGTCCGCATAAAAACTTGCTGTAACAAATAATCCTGTTATTGTAATTCCTGCAGGAATTGTTACTTGAATACTATCTTTATTAAAAGCAGGAATAATGCAGGATGCCATATTTCCACCAGTCCAATTTGCTGTTGGACCAGTAACTATTGGGTCAATGATTATGGGATAAACTCTATTTGCATTATTCAACCATTCTCCGGGAACCACAATTTGTAAAATCACTTTATCATTTTCCTCAATTACAACATACGAAGCAGTGATTACCTCTTTGTTAGAGTCAAAACAAATTGGTAAATGAAGTGTAGAAACTACGTTATCATCCATATCAACAACTAATAAATCACCATTCCATCCATATTTTGTTTGTTCCCCATAATTTACATCTTTTATTATTTTACATCCTTTTGGTAAAATAATATCTTCTGAAAATATGTATGCGTTTTGAACATCGGTTAACGGTTGGTTAAGAATGTAATTATACTTAATAGCATTTTCATTAAAAATCAATTGTTTATCTATGCCCGGAATAACATTCTTCATTTCAATTAAATTACCATCAAATTGAAAATCAATATTAATGGCCTGGTTGTTTATTTTACAGTTTCTACCTAATGAAAATAGTTGCTGATTAGAAGTTGAAACACTAAAACTTCCGTCTTTATTCAAATAAGTTGGTAAAGGTTGATCTAATGCTGCCCAAGAATTACTAGATACTATACTCAATTTTGAATTTATTGGGACAAGAACGTTTGCTGAATTGTAATAGTTAATCGGACGTTTACTGTTTATAATTTTTATTTGTCCGTCGTCACTCAAAAAACTTGAAGTATAAAGTGTGCGTTCACTAATTGTTTCCTTCCAATTTGGTTCTGGTTCATTTAAGTTTTTACTACTTGAAATTGGAGCTAGATTAGCAGATAATCCAGTTAGTGATTGAATTTGCTGTGAAAAAAAAGTAGTTGCTTGCAGCAAAAGGAAGAAGAGGATGTAAATATTTTTCATTAGGTATTCAAATAGCAGTGTAATTGATGCATAAAAGGTAAAGAAAATTATTCAATAAGAGATATTTAAAATGGTTTTTTTTCGTTTTTACATCACTTTTCTATTAGCTTGACGTGCTGAATTAGAAGCATTTAAAAAAATAAGTAAGAATAAATGCTTGAGTAATTGAATTAAAGTTTAAATTTGCACTTTATTATTATTATTTTATATTATTATCATGAGTAAAGGCACAGTAAAATTTTTCAATGAATCAAAAGGATTTGGTTTCATTTCTGAAGAAGGAACAAACAAAGAGTACTTTGTACACATTTCTGGATTAGTTGACGAAATTCGCGACGGAGACGCAGTTGAATTCGAATTACAAGAAGGTAAAAAAGGATTGAACGCAGTAAATGTAAAAGTAGTCTAATAGATACTTTTTAATTTTTTTTTGAAAAGAGCTCATCATTGATGAGCTCTTTTTTTATGCTGTAATTTGAAAATTTAGAAAAAGGCCATCGATGGCTTTTTTAATTAATTGAATCGATTAAAAAGGTAAATCGTCGTCTTCACTAGTTGTGTTTACTGCTGCTGCTGTTGCTGTCGCCATTGGGTCAAGATTCATAGCTGAAGGACCACCTTGAGGAATACCTTGAGGCATTGATTGCCCAACTTTTTCTATTCTCCAAGCTTCCAAAGAATTGAAATACTTAACCTCTCCTTGTGGACTTGTCCATTCACGACCGCGCAAGTTAAAAGATACTTCAACTTGATCATTTACTTGCACTGCATCCAACATTGAGCATTTGTCTTGTGTTGCTTGAAATGAAATATCTTGTGGATACATACTAGTAGTATCTGTTACTACAAATTCTCTTTTAGAAAATTTCTCTGACACTTGAACGGTATCGTTCAATACCTTCACGGTTCCTATTAATTTAAACATATTTTTTGCTTTTGTTATATTATTGTTGTTTTATCCATTGTTAAAAGAAAGAAGTGTCATCCAAGCTTCTTCCATTTTGTTTTCTGCTAAAAAATCCTTAGCCTTTTGGTGTAATGTTCGTTCCAATTCAGAAGGATTGTCTTCTAAAGATACAAAAATTTCACTTAGTTCCAATAATTTAAACTCATTTACATCAGTTTCATTTGGAATTTCTTCTATTCCTCCAAGTTGACCTAAATCATTACCTGTTAATACCTTACTGCTTCTAAAATCTTCAGGCAATTGATCATACCCTACGCCACACGTTGTAATTGGTTTTGCAATTTCAAACATAGAATTTTTGTCTGCTCTGCAATACCAATTGCCCCCCATTCTTGATACTAAATCTATTTTATGTTGGTCAATCATTCCTTTTTCATCCAAAATGGCTTCATTGATATGAATTTGAACAACTTCACAAATGATTAAATTACCTGCACCACCCTCAGTTCCCAATTCAATGACTTCATTTACCTTACATTCAAATTGAACAGGTGATTCAGCAACGCGCATCGGTTTTATTTTCTCTGAAGGAAGTGCCGTAAAACCAGCTTTTTTGAATTCATCAACTCCAGCTGGATAAGGCGAACTTGCTAAACTCATTTGGTGTACGATATCATAATTCACAATATTGATTACAACCTCAGGAACAATTTTTACATTATTGTACGTGTCTTTTGTAGTATTTGCTCTTCCAGAACGAGCTGGAGAAAAGATCAATATTGGTGGATTAGCACTGAAAACATTGAAAAAACTAAAAGGAGCCAAATTAGGATTCCCATCAGCATCCATAGTTGAAGCAAAAGCAATAGGTCGAGGACCAATTGCACCCAATAAATATTGGTGAAGGACGGGAATTGTCAATGATTTTGGATCGATACTTAGCATGCTATTTTTTTTCGTTCAACAAAGATAATTTGATTTCCATTCTAATCCTTTAGAAGTTTTGAGGACTTTTCCACAAAAAAACGAGAAATAATAGTTTTTTCTACGTCTTAATTTCATTCTTAAAAATAATTAAATATCTTTGCACCCCCAATGTTAACAACAAAGGGAACTATAGGGGTTAATCGAAACCTTTTTTAGAATTGAATTTGCGGATATGGTGAAATTGGTAGACATGCTAGACTTAGGATCTAGTGCCGTGAGGCGTGTGGGTTCGAGTCCCTCTATCCGCACTAAAAAAGGTCTCGTTAGTTAAACGAGACCTTTTTTGTTTTATTTAAGTTTAAAAATTAGAGAAAATGAACGTAATTCGCCAAGATGTTGATGCGTTAAACGCAGTATTAAAAATCACAATTGCTCCCGAAGATTATCAAAAAAAGGTTAGTGCAATTTTAGATAAACATAGAAAAACAGCTAAAATACCAGGTTTTCGTCCAGGACATGTGCCGATGGGAATGATTCAAAAACAATACGGTAAAGCTGTTTTAATTGAGGAATTAAATAAAGTTGTAAACGATACTTTATCTAATTATATCAGAGAAAATAAAATTGAAATTCTTGGTAATCCAATTCCAAAAGAAGGAGTAGAGGTAATAGGAAGTTTTGAAAAGCCTGAAATTTTCGAATTTGAATACGAAATTGGTTTAACGCCAAAAATTGAAGTACCACTTTCTTCAAAAAGTAAATACGATTATATCAAAGTTAAAATCGATAAAGATTTAGTTGATAAACAAATTGATGATTTACGTCGTCGATATGGGAAACTTCTTTCAGTTGATTCAATTGAAGATAGAGACATGATTTTGGCACAATTTGTTGAGCTGAAAGAAGACGGATCTATCTTAGAAGGCGGTATTCTTCACTCTTCAACCATTTCAATGGAATATGTTGTTGACGATAAGGTGAAAAAAGAATTGCTTGGAAAAATGAAGAATGATAAAGTTGTTGTGAAACCATCAACTGTTTCTCGTGGAGCTAAAGATACTGCCGCAATGCTTGGTGTTAAAGAAGAAGAACTGGTAACGGTTTCGGATAAATTCCAAATGACAATCAATGAAATTAAAAGAATGGAATTGGCTGAAATGAATCAAGAGCTTTTTGACAAGCTTTTTGGTCCTGGAGCAATCACATCCGATAAAGAATTGAGAGAAAGAATATCAGTTGATATGGCAGGAATGTTTTCAGGAGATTCAGATCGCCTTTTAACACGTGAGATTTTTAATGATTTGATTGATAAAACGAAAGTTGATTTGCCAAATAGATTCTTGAAACGTTGGATTAAATTGTCTCAAGAAACACCAATTACAGATGAGCAAATTGATTTGGAATTTGATAATTATTTAAAAAACTTGAAATGGCAATTGATTCAAGGAACAATTTTTAGAGAAAACAAAATCGGTTTAGATAATCAAGAAGTAATCGAATTTACGAAAAGCTTATTGATAAGTAATTTTGCTCAATATGGTATTCCAGCTCCTGAAGAAAAAGAGTTATTGGCTTCTGCAATGCAAGTATTACAGAATAGAGAAGAAGCGAACCGAGTGTACGATATGTTGGCCGAACAAAAGTTAACACAGTATTTTAAAACTACGGTAAAATTAAATGAGAAAGAAGTTTCTTACGATAAATTCGTAGAAATGGCTGCTAAATAATTTTAGTCGAAATTTTATTATTACTCTCAGTGTAAGCTGAGAGTTTTTTTATGTTCTTTTTTCATAGAATCTTTTGATTAATTTTACATACGAAAAAATTCAGGGAACAATTATGTCAAAATCAACCAATTTTAGGATAAAGTTTTATAGCACGATTGCTTTACTATTTTTATTTGTTTCCAATTCAATCGCTCAACCATCATCTATCAACCGTAAAAAAAATCCATATTCTTGGATGTTTGGGCTCAGTTGGAATGTTGTAGATGATGATGGGCAAGCTTTCTCAAATTTATTTGATGTCAAAGGTTCATGGAACTACCTTCCTTATCCAACAAGAATTTCGATTGACAAATACCTTAAAAAAGGCTGGAGTTTGGAAGGAATGGCTGCGTATAACAAATACACTTCTTCGAAACTAATCAATGACACAACCGGTTTTACTGGTATTTTTCTTTCAGGTGATTTTCATGTGAAATATAGTTTTTATCGGTTTTTCTCCCCAACAAAATGGTTTGACCCTTATCTGTCTGCAGGATTAGGAGTAACGTATAGACAAGTGATGGCTTTACCAATTACACCGACATGTAATATAGCTTTGGGAGCGAATTTCTGGTTTTCAAAATCGTGGGGAATTCAAGTTCAAACAATGGGAAAACTTGGATTAGTTTCAGATATCTATACTTCCAAAACGGATTATTTGCAACATACGGTGGGTGTAGTATACCGAAAGCAACCTAAGCGTAAACATAGTAGAAACAATAAAAAGCGTTATGGTTGGACCAAAGAAACGCAGAAGTATAAAAGAAGAAATACCTAAATATTTTTTATTGAGAATCAAAAAAGCCATTCGTAAGCTTTTCTGTGACTAGTTTAAGTGTGTTTCAAAATTCATTATTTGAGGCCCAATTAAAATTTAAGACCGGAAATTACATGTGTAAATGCGGATGTTAAATTTTTGAAGCAACGCAGAGTATTCGGTTTTACAGCAGCCTTATTATTTAATTTCTATATCGAATGGCATAATCATTTGTATTCCAGTCATCGATTCAATTCTTTTTAATTGTTGATAGTACCGGATTAATTCTTCTGGCATTTTTTGCTGTGAAACACTTATTTCATCATTCTTCTCGTCACTGAATTGCTCGAATAATGCAGCCCATTTGTCTTCTTTTTTCAATGGATAATACAATACTTTTTGAGTTTTGATGTCACTTGCGGTTGCGGCGTAATTAATCGCGTCTGTAATTCCTCCAAGTTTGTCTACTAACCCAAGTTGCAATGCGTCACGACCAGTCCAAACACGACCTCGAGCTATTACATTTACTTGTTCTGTTGTCATTCCTCTACCTTCAGAAACACGTGTTAAAAATTGCGCATAAATTGCATCTACTTCTTCTTGAATGATTGTAAATTCTCCTTTCGTCAATTTGCGGTTGGTTGTCATCACTGAATGTTGATTCGTAGCAGCACGGTCGAAAGTCATTCCTAATTTATTGGACAACATTTTGCCCGTATAAGGAATCATTCCGAAAACACCAATTGAACCAGTAATTGTTGTTGGTTCAGCAAAGATTAGTGTCGCTGGGGAAGCGATGTAATACCCACCTGATGCAGCAACATCACCCATAGAGACAATTACTTTTTTAACCTTGTTCGTTAATTTTACCTCTCTCCAAATTTCCTCACTCGCTAATGCACTTCCTCCAGGACTATTAATTCTAAAAACGACAGTTTTGATAGTGCTATTTTTTCTAACCTCTTGAAATAGTTTACATATTTCTTTTGAGGATAATTCTTCACCATTTGTTGAAACTGCTCCTTCAGAAAGAATAACGGCAATATTAGGCTTCGTATTTTTTGCTAACGCTTGTTGTTGATAAAACTTCTTTTTAGCATATTTTTCAAAAGCTTGTAAGTGTAAATCTTCATCTTCTCCAATACCAACTTTCTTAGAAATTATACTTATTACTTCATCTCTATATTTTAATCCGTCAAGCATTTTGTACTTTAAAGCATCTTCTGCTCTGTGAATTTTAGCACTGTCAGCAATTTCATTCAGTTTCATTGAAGTAACCTTTCTATCACTTGATATATCTGTGCGAATATCCTCCCACATAGAAGTCAAGTAACGTTCAATTTGAACGCGACTCGAGTCACTCATGTTTTCTCTAAAAAATGGTTCAACTGCACTTTTGAAATCGTTGTTTGAACCGCGAATCACTTGAACTTCAACATCTAACTTGTCCAATGTTCCTTTAAAAAAAGATAACTCAGCACCTAACCCAATAAATTCCATTGTAGAAGTTGGAAAACCATAAACTTCATTAGCAGCTGAAGAAATGTAATATTCTTTTTGTGTGATTACTTCACCACCATTATAGGCAACAACAAATTTCCCGCTTTTTTCAAAATCATTTAATGCATTCCTGATCTCTCTCGCTGTGGAATAACCACAACTTAAATCGTTTAATTCTAAAAAGACACCTTTGATTTTTGAATCAGTTTTTGCATGTTCTAAGCCAAATAGTAAATCACTCAGTCCAATTTGATTATTCATTTGGAATGTTGTAGGATTGAATTCAGAATTTGATTTTTCACCAATATTACCTTCCAGTGTCATGTGCAGAACAGTATTGCTTTTTATCGCAAGTGGTTTCGGTCCAAAATCCCCAAAACTTCCAATAATTCCTCCGACAATTAAAGAGAAAATCAATAATCCAATTACGGACATAATAAATACTGCTAAGAAGCTAGGCCAAAATATTTTTCCAAATGTGATTTTCTTTTCAGTCATGATATTTTTTTTTTAAAGTTCCCTTTTTAATTCTTTGAAAAGGAGATGAAATATATAGATGGTAATTAGAACTTTATGAATGAACACATGAATGGATAAATGAAAAATGACTTTACAAGAAAATTTAGATTGTTTATCAGTAAAATAATAACAATCATCGAAAAGTTATGGGTTTTAAACTTAATATATTTACCTTTCAACACTCAAACTAGAAAACCTTAATTTAAATAGTACTATGAAAAAAATACTACTCGCAATTTCTCTCCTATTTTGCGGACTCTCATTTGCCCAACAATATTCTCGTGTAAAGATTAATACGGATGCGATTGGACTCAAACAATTATCAGATTTAGGAGTTACCATCGATCACGGAACTTATAAGGAAAACACCTTTTTTATTTCTGACTTTTCAGATGTGGAAATTGGAACAATGCAAAGTAATGGCTTTAATATTGAAATTCTAATTGATGATGTTGTTCAGTATTATGTGCAACAAAATTTAATTGGAACAGAACAAGTAGAAAAAAATGCAGCGTGCTCGGGAACATCAGGTTCTGGAGGTTTTTCGCCATTAACACCAACCAATTTTAATCAAGGTTCAATGGGTGGCTATTTGACCTATCAGCAAATGTTGGATGAATTGGATGCAATGGTGGCGCAATATCCAACATTAATTACTGCTAGAGCGCCTATTTCAACTTTCTTAACATTTCAAAACAGACCGTTGTATTATGTTAAAATATCTGATAACCCTGCAACCGATGAGGCTTTAGAAAAGAAAGTATTATATACTGCCAATCACCACGCTCGTGAACCAATGGCAATGATGGAAACCATTTTTTATATGTGGTATTTATTAGAGAATTACAACACGAATGATGAGGCAAAATACATCGTTGATAATATGCAATTGTATTTTGTGCCTTGTGTAAACCCTGATGGGTATATCTATAATCAAACAACTAATCCCGGTGGTGGTGGAATGTGGAGAAAGAATAGAAGGTTGAATTCTGGAGGCTCTTACGGTGTGGATTTAAATCGCAATTATTCATATCAATTTGGAACAACAGGAACAACCACTACACAAAGTAATGAAACGTATTGTGGAACTGCAGCTTTTTCTGAACCAGAAACTCAAGCAATGCGCTGGTTGGTGCAGAACAATCATTTTATTTCAGCTTTCAATGCCCATACATATGCAAAGGATATATTATTCCCTATTGGCACAACATCAGCTGAATTTGCACCACATCATGATTATTTTCAAGATGAATCAAATCACCAAGTTCAATACAATGGTTATACAGCTATGAAAAGTTCATCCTTATATCCAGCGTCAGGCGATTCAGATGATTATATGTACAAGGTGGATATTGGAGTAGGATTAAAGGATACCATGTTTGTGCACACTCCAGAAGTTGGGACTTCTTTTTGGCAGCCAGCATCTGAAATTGATGCAACGTGCAAAGAAATGGTTTTTCCAAATCTTGTTTTGGCACATATTGCTCGCAAATATTTAGTTGTAAAAGATACTGATCCTGCAAGTATTGCAACATTAACTGGTAATTTTAATCATTCAGCAAATAGATTAGGAATTGAAGATGGAGCAATTACGGTTTCAATTGTTCCTTTATTGAATATTGTTTCTGTTGGAAGTCCAATAGTTTATACTGTTCCAGTAAGAACTTTAACGGCTGGTGCAATTTCCTATTCGTTGAACCCTTCAATCCAATTTGGAGATCAAATAAAATACATTTTAGAAACAGATAATGGTATGTGGATCCACAAGGATACGATTACAAAAACATATGGCGCATTAACAGTTCAAATTATAGAAGATGGTTCAAATGTAAATTGGACAGGAAATTGGTCTACTACAACTGCTACTTTCTATTCAGCAACTCAATCTTATACAGATTCTCCTGGTGCTAATTATACAAGTAATTCGACTAAAACGTATACATACACCCCCACAATTGATTTAACAAATATAACTACTGCAACAGTTTCTTATTATGCTAAATGGGCATTGGAAACTGATTATGATTTTACACAATTTCAAGTTTCAGTTGATGGAGGAACAACATGGATTGGACAATGTACCAATTACACTGTACCAGGAAATAGTGCTAATGGAAGTGTACAACCAAACAACCTACCGGTTTATGAAGGGACTCAATCAACATGGGTACTAGATGAGGTGAATTTAAGTGATTATTTGGGTCAAATTATCAAAGTTAGGTTTCAATTGAGGACTGATAATGGGGGGAATCTAGACGGATTTTATTTTGATGATTTTAAAGTAATGTATAATATCCCATCGCCTGTAGTTACTCCAGTTGCAGCTTTTACAGCAACATCAACAAGCATTTGTGAAGGTGAATCAATTTCTTTCAATGATCTTTCTACAAACACCCCAACAACTTGGCAGTGGAATTTTGGGGATGGAAACAGTTCAACGCTGCAATCACCGAGTAATACATACACAGCGGCTGGCACTTATACAATTGTTTTAACAGCAACAAATAGTGCAGGTTCAAATGTCTCAACTTTGACAAATTACATTACAGTAAATCCTAATCCTACTGTAAGTCTTGTTTCATCAGATGCCGATAATACAATTTGTTTGGATGGTGGATTAGTACAATTAACTGCTTCACCAGTTGGGGCAATATTAAGTGGAGTAGGAGTCTCTGGAACTGTTTTTGACCCTACGATTGCTGGCATAGGTGTGCACCCAATTACAGCTAATTATTTCGATATAAACAATTGTCAAGGAATTGGAACAATCAGTATAAATGTTCAAGATTGTTTATCATTAGAAGCTATAGAAATGAATGGTTTAGCTATTCTTCCCAATCCAAATGATGGTAATTTTACAATAATTGGATTAGAAATAGGTTCTGAATTTGATGTTTTTGATCTGCACGGTAAATTAATAAAACATGGTACAACTGAGTTTCAAGAGCAAGTCATAAATCTTGAAAATGTTCGTTCAGGAATATACTATCTGCAATTGATTAAAAATGGTCAAATTAGACAAGTGAAAATGGCAATATTATAAGTTTAAAAAACAATAAAAAGAAAGCCATTTATCTATTGATGAATGGCTTTCTTTTTTAATTAACTTACAAATACGGTTTTTAAACCTGTGAAATTGATCAGCTTCATAGATAAACTGACGCCGATAAATAGTCGATTATTTAATTACTTCTTCCTAATATAAATATGCTTACTATTTTTCTTCCCAGTATCACGTTCGTCAATTTCAAAAATATTCATGCTTTTAATCAAAGGGAACATTTTAGCAAAGCCATAATTTCGAGGATCAAAGTCAGGTTTCTTTTTTAGAACTAAATTCCCCAATTCCCCCAAAAAGGTCCAGCCATTTTCATCTGCTAAATCAGCAACACTAAGCGTTAATAATTTAATCATTTCAGGATCAATTTTACTCAGTGGAGTATTTTTGACAGGTGTTGAATTCTTTGCTGTACTCTTTTTACCATTTACTTCATGAACTTCAATTTGTGGTTTCAAAATTTCAATGTAAATGAATTTATCGCATGCTGTTATAAATGGCAAAAGTGTTTTCTTTTCACCAATTCCGATAACTTTCATTCCGGCCTCTCTTAAGCGAGTTGCAAGTCGCGTGAAATCGCTATCACTTGATACGATACAAAAACCATCAACCTTTCCCGTATAAAGAATGTCCATAGCGTCAATAATTAATGCGCTATCAGATGCGTTTTTTCCAGAAGTATAACTGTATTGTTGGATTGGTGTAATTGCGTTTTCAAGTAAAACCTTTTTCCATCCAGCCACATTGGGTGTTGTCCAATCTGCATAAATTCGTTTGAAAGTAGGTGTGCCGTATTTGGCTATTTCTTCAAACATTTCTTTCACATATGTATATGAAACATTGTCAGCATCGATTAATACCGCAAGTTTTAAATCTATTGTTTTTTCCATAATCATTATTTCAAATTAGCTATTTGAGCTCATTTTTTAATAAAGAAAATATCAGAATTTGAGATCGTAGATTGGTTGTATATTTTGAAAATTTATTCACCAATCATCATTAGCATTCCTTAAAGCTAGTTAAAAGAATTGAAATAAGGCAATTATAGAATTTTTTTGATTTGAAGAAGGATTATTAATTAGGTTATTTTTCCCAACAAGTCGTTTTAAATTCGGCGTTTCCAAAATCTTCACCCTGTATTTTAAAATTTCCAGTAATACCTCCTAAATAGCCTAATGAAATACAATCTTCGCTAAATACTTGCGAAGTCATATCAGCACCACATGTGCCATGATCAAAAACATAAACATTTTCTCCTTGGAATTTGTATTCCTTCACATTTGCCCCCTTTTCGCAACACTGTAATTCAAATTCTGATAGTTTATTTTTTATACAAGTCGGCATTTTATATTTAAAAGGTTGACAACAAGTTAAAACGACAATGAATAACGTCGAAAAAAATAGTGGGAATTTCATTTTGTAAATTTAATATTATCCCACTAACGAAAGGATTCTATTTTTATTGAAAAATTTGAAATCTTTCTATTCCTCATTTTTTTTCTGTTTTTATGTTATTGCTTTCATTATTTTTGATCCTATATAATTAGAATTATGAAAACCATCATTTCCGCCTTGTTTCTTTGCCTCATTTCTTTGAATCTCTTGAGTCAAAATTCAGCTAAACCTAAATTAATTGTTGGAATTGTAATTGATCAAATGTGCTATGAATATTTGTATCGTTATCAAGATAAATTTAGTGAAAATGGGTTTCGTAAAATCATGGAAAACGGCACAAATTGCCGCAATACGCAATACAATTATGTTCCTACATTTACCGGACCAGGACATGCCTCAATTTACACTGGAACGACACCAAATAATCATGGAATAGTTGCGAATGATTGGTTTGAACGTGAGTCAGGTAAGGTAATTAATTGTGTTGATGATTTGAACGTTAAACCAGTTGGAACTTCCTCATCTGATGGCCTTTGTTCACCACATCATTTGAAAACAAATACAATTACAGATCAATTAAAATTAACGTATCCAAATGCCAAAGTTGTTTCCATGTCAATAAAAGATCGTGGTGCAATCTTGCCAGGTGGGCATCTCAGTGATGGTTCTTATTGGTTTGATTATTCATCAGGAAAATTTATCACGAGTTCCTTTTTCGAGAATGAATTACCACAATGGTTAACAGATTTTAATGCCAAAGACGCTGTCGGTAATTACATGAAACAAACATGGGATACATACTTAGATATCAGTTTGTATAAAGAAAGTGGACCCGATGATTCTCCATATGAACATTTATTACCGGGAAAAACTGCCCCAACATTCCCTTATAATCTAAAAGAAATGACCGGTGACGTGGTAAACTATGAATTGTTCGTTGAAACACCATTTGCGAATACCTATTTGACAGATTTAGCGATCAATTCTTTAAAAGGAGAATGTTTGGGAAGCGACCATCAAACAGATATGCTTTGTGTTAGCTATTCTACTCCAGATATAGTTGGACATTCTTTTGGTCCTTATTCGATTGAATTGGAGGATGTGTACATTCGATTAGATTTGGATTTGGCAAGACTTATAAAGCAGTTAGAAGAAACTGTTGGTAAAGATGAGTTTGTATTGTTTTTAACAGCAGACCATGCCGTTGTTCCAGTGCCACAATATTTAATAGACAAGAAATTACCTGGAGGTTATGTTTTTCTTACTGAACCGATGTTAAAATTGAAAAAAGAACTTGTATTGAAATATGGAAAGGATTTAATTTTGGATCAAAAGAATTTAAATATTTATTTGAATCATCCTTTGATGGATTCCTTGAAATTAGATCGGAATGAAGTAGCGGAATTTATTGCAACGAAAATAGCATTATGGGAAAATGTGAAAATAGCATTTACTGCTGATGAGTTATTGAACACGGGTAATGACAATGAATGGAAAGACATGGTTCGCAGAGGTTATCACCCAAAAGAGAGTGGTGACGTTTTATTTTTGTTAGAGCCAGGTTATTTGCCAAAGACTGTTGATTCAGATTTGGCAAGAAAAGGAACGAGTCATGGTTCAGCATTTAATTATGACACCCATGTACCATTGATTTGGTATGGCAAAAATATTCCAAAGCAAGAAATAGTTAGAAGAATCAATATAACTGACATTTCTGCAACACTCACTCATTTGCTTTACTTACAAAGAAATGGCGCAATGACAGGTGAACCAATAATAGAATTATTGAACCGATAACTGATCAATGTGTTTTTCTATTTCCATAGGAGAAATGTAAGTAGTGTGTTTAAATTGCCTGCAGTTGATTGTCGCATTGGATTCGTTTTGAATATAATTTGACCTTTGACCAATCGTAAAGCTGCCAAACTAATCCTCTCCTTCTAGTTTGTAAATCTTTTTCATTCCTAAATGTTGATTTATATTTTTTCGTAGAATATGAAATCTAGAGCTAGTACTAACGTACAATGAACGCGATTGATAATCTTAAAAATATCCTTGCTTTTATCGTATTTTAAGCATTGACCAGTCTTTATTATGTCAGATGGTAACAACTGAATCATAAAACTGTTGAAAACTTAGTTGAAAACCTTATTTCTATGGATGTTAACTAACTTTATATCAATGTTAAATTTGTAACAAGAAACAATAAAACTAAGTTCAATGCTAAGTGCTATTCTGAAAAAGAAATTATCTGATAACCAAGTTGCAAATGTTTTCATTAATTCAATCTTCGATTCAGTCGATAATGGATTTTTAGAAGTCGCTCAATTGATTAATGAAGATGTCGCTTTCATGAAATCGCCTGAGATTGGAGAAAAAGATAATGGTGAATTTGGTTTAATTGTAATTGTTGGAAATCTTTCTTTTCTTGAAAGTACGTTTGATGCTGATCAAGCTGGAAGAGTAGAGAAAATTGTTTTTGAGAAATTAGCCAAAATGTATGATATGTCTGAAGTTGATTTCTCTAAGTTAATTCGTGAATATCAATCATTTATTTCACGAGTGAACCATCCTTCGAAAAACATGGTTTATGGTATGTCAAAAGCCGTTTTTCATAAATACAATTTGAATGAAGTTCAAGATGAATATTTTAGAAGAATGCAAGCGCCAAATCCATTGTTTCTGAAAAGAATGGACGAAATCATGATCAACTTTATATGGAATTGGGATGCCTTTTTTAAGAAATATAAAATGAATTCTTAGGAATTGATTGTAAATTATTTCCTTAAAATAAACCAATTGTTTAATAAGTCTGCTCTGTTATACAACATTTCAGCTTTCGTTTTATAGTCAATCAATTCAAATCCTGCATATTTACAAATCGCGTGACCTGCAGCTGTGTCCCATTCCATTGTAGGAGCAAATCTTGGATAACAATCGGCTAATCCTTCCGCTACCATGCATAGCTTCAGCGAGCTTCCTTTTGATATAGTTTTTATTGAACCATGAATATCTTCTAATTCACTTATAAATGCGATAGTTTCTTCAGATAAATGAGATCGACTAGCGACAACAGTAAATTCTTTTCGTTCAGTTAGAATTGGAAGTTTTAAACTTTCTGCTACTATTTTAGCAAAAGAAGCAGTGTAATCAATATTGGAGATTTTGAATGAACCGGAATTCTTGTGACCGAAATACAATTCCTTCAAAACAGGAACATAAATGACTCCCAAAGTTGGAATTTGATTTTCAATCAAAGCAATATTAACAGTGAATTCGCCATTTCTTTTAATGAATTCCTTTGTGCCGTCAATTGGGTCAACAACCCATAATTTATCCCAAAGAACTCTATCTAAATATGGGATTTCCTTGCCTTCTTCAGATAAAACTGGAATACTAGTTTGTTCTAGTATTTCTTGAATTAGTTGATGAGCAGCAATGTCTGCCTTTGTCAATGGTGAATTATCTTTTTTATATTCAATTGAAAAATCTTCAGAATTATAAATTTCCATGATTCTCTTGCCAGCTTCTAATGCTGCTTTTATTGCAGTTTCTAGAAGAATATCTAAATTATCAATCATTTTGTTTCAATTTTTCCATAACTAGATTCACAATTTTATCGATCGCTGCAACATTTGTAATTTCTGAAGTATTTACAATTAGATTAGGAGATTCTGGGATTTCATAAGGTGATGAAATTCCTGTTAAATTTAAAATTTCTCCTTTGATTGCCTTTTCATATAATCCTTTTGTATCACGTTTCATGCATTCTTCAAGTGGAGTGTCTACATATATTTCAATGTAATTAGATTCTCCAACACTTTTTTTCACATTCTCGCGATCTGCTTGAAAAGGAGAAATAAATGCGGCAATTGTTACCAAACCTGCATCAATCATCAGGTTCGCAACCTCACCAATTCTACGAATATTTTCGGTGCGATCTACTCCAGAGAAGGATAAATCTTTATTTAAACCTAATCGAACGTTATCACCATCCAATAAATAAGTATGAATACCATGTTTTGAAAGTTCCATTTCGAGAAGATTAGCCAAAGTAGATTTTCCACTTCCTGATAATCCTGTAAACCAGATTAGAAATGAAGAGTGCTTATTTAGCTGATTTCTATCTATTCTATTAATAGAATATTTTTGTCTTGTTAGATTATTCATTCTAAGTCATTTGTTTTAGACTTTCTATCAGTGAGTCCAAAATTACTTTTGTACCATGCACGTTCGTGTAGATAATATAGTCCCATTTTGGATATCAATTCAAATCCACCTATAGACAAGCCAATTGTAATGTCTCCAGATACAAACCATCCAATAAACATTGTGTCAATAGTACCGATAACTCTCCAGGTGATAGTTTTTGCAATATGTCTTTTTACAGAATTGTCCATAAATCAAAAATAGTTAAATACACATACTTTTCTTAACTTCTATATGAAAGTGATTAATTTCCAGATACATAAACTACCTTTTTTGTTTCGAAAAATTCTTCATTGAAGTATTTGTTTAGCGGAATTACTTTATGTTTTTGCTTCAAAGATTTCAGTTCTTCTTTCAAGTCGCCGCCTTTTAAATATAAAATCCCATTAGGAAGTGTGTTATTACTTTTCTTGTTGAATTTACCTCTCGTCCAATAGAGAAAAGCAGGCATCGCAGTAACTGCTCTACTTACAATAAAATCAAATTTTTCCTTTAAGGTCTCTGCTCTTCCGTGAATTCCAATAACATTCGTTAAACCAAGACTTTCAGCAACTTCATTCACTACTTTTATTTTTTTACCAACGGAATCAACTAGTGTAAAGTGACAATTCGGAAATAATATAGCCAATGGAATTCCAGGAAAACCGCCGCCTGTGCCAATATCTAGAATTGTTGTGCCTTCTTTAAAAGCCATTATTTTAGCGATACCCATAGAATGAAGAACATGTCGTTCGTAAAAATTTTCGGTGTCTTTCCGAGAAATCACATTTATTTGTTCGTTCCAGAATTTATATAACGCTTCTAACTCAGTTAATTGTTTACGCTGAATATCAGTTAAATCCGGGTAATATTTTTCAATAGTCTTCATTTTGACGAAATATATTGTTATCAGAAAGTGATTTTAGAAGTACAAAAGAACAAATATTGTTGATTGAATAGAAAAATCAAATACTATCTTTTGTTTTAAGCATCATCGTTGCTAAAAAATCTCTTGCTCTGAATAATTGCGCTTTAACAGTTCCTAAAGGCAGACCAAGCTCTTCTGAAATTTCTTCATAACTCAATTCTTCAAAATATCTTTTCTCCACAAGTTCGCGGTATCTTGGTTTTAATTTGCTCACAAGCATGCGCATGTGAATAATCTTTTGACCATGAATAATAGTCTCCTCAGGATCCATGGTATATGAGCGTGCGTCAACGAAAATAACTTCACCATCATCTGTTTTATAGCCGGTGTCCATTGAAGTGACTTTAATCCGTTTTTTCCTTATGAAATCAATACAATTATTAGAAGCAATTTTGAATAACCAAGTACTAAACGCAAAGTTAGGGGAGTATTGTTCAAGACGACTAAAAGCTTTACCAAAAGCTTCAATTGTTAAATCATCAGCGTCGTCAGTATGCTTTACCATTTTAAACATGGTGTAATATATCGACTCACGGTAACGATCCATTAATTCAGCATAAGCAGCTTGATTGCCTTTTTTTGCAGCCTCGACAAGTACAAGGTCGTGTTTCGCTTTGTCTGATAAATGTTCTGTTTCTACCATTTAGTTGGTTCCTTTTTCTCCGAAGTATAGTAGATTATCGGTATCAAAAAGACATATAAAATGTCCCAAAGGGGCAAATATTTCACAAAGCTTTTTTCATTCAACTTCACGAAACATCTTCCTTGAATCCACCATTTTAAGAGCAAAGTGAAAACAAATATCGATAACGTCAACCAACGGAAATCCGTATTGAACATCAAAATAACAAAAGAAACAAGTAACATTAACAGTGTGAATGGATATATTCCTAACATCGCTTTTTTAATAACTCCATATCTATTAGCTGTAGTATAATGTCTGGTTTTTTGACGAATCCATGAACTCCATGAATTATTGGCATCCGAATAGCAATATGAATATTTGTCAAGATTAATTGTGTAATTCTTTTTCTTCGCAGCTTCTTGGATAAAAAGATCATCATCACCAGATGGAAGGGAATAATGTGATTTGAATCCCTGAACTGCTTTAAAAGCAGTTTTGGTATAAGCTAAATTTCTTCCAACACCCATATACGGCAGTTTCGCTAATGCCATCGAAAAATAATTTATAGCAATCCAAGCAGTATCGAAACGAATTACACGATTTAAAAATCCTTTTTGTGAAATATATGGTCCATACCCCATTACTATTTCCTTTCCTGGGACAAATTGCTGTGCCATACTTCTCAACCAACGTTTAGAGGAAGGTTTACAATCTGCATCTGTAAAAACTAAATGCTCGTATTTTGCTCCTTTAATTCCTAATGTAAGTGGAAGTTTTTTTCCTGGTTTTAGATGCTGACTTTTTGCTACTTCAATTACCCTTAAATTTGGATATTGCTGACAATAAGCTGTTAAAAGATAGGCTGAATCATCCACAGATTGATGGTTAATAACGATAACTTCAAATTCAGGATAGTTTTGTTGTAATAGCAATGGCAGGTTATCGTATAAATTATCAGATTCATTTCGAGCAGCAACGATAACACTTACTGGGGGTAAATTATTTTCTTCGAGAATTGGTTTTTCTTTGAAAAATGCTAGCCTACTGTAGATGAAAAACGTGTAAAATAAATTTATAAACGCCATAAAGGAGAAAAACAGGAAGGTAATCAGGGGGATTCCGAATTCAAATACTGGTAAAAATTTCATTCCTTTATAAAGCTTTAGTGCAAAGATGGGGTGCATAATGAAATACATGTATCTTTGTTGCGTTTATTTTTCAACAATTTATGCACTTCGATTTACAATTTACAGATACAAAAACAAAAGCTAGGGCAGGATTACTTCATACTGAACATGGTATGATTGAAACTCCTATTTTCATGCCTGTTGGAACCGCAGGAACAGTTAAAGGTGTTCATCAACACGAACTTAAAAGTGAGGTAAATGCCCAAATAATATTAGGAAACACTTACCATTTATATTTACGTCCAGGATTAGAAGTGCTTGAACAAGCAGGTGGATTGCATAAATTCATTGGATGGGACAAGCCTATTCTAACGGATAGTGGTGGATACCAAGTTTATTCTATGTCAGGCTCACGGAAAATTATTGAAGAAGGAGTTAGATTTCAATCGCATATTGATGGAAGTTATCATTTCTTTACACCAGAACGTGCAATTGATATTCAACGAACAATTGGTGCTGATATCATTATGGCTTTTGATGAATGTACACCTTATCCATGTGAATATGATTATGCAAAAAAATCAATGCACATGACACACCGTTGGTTAAAGAGATGCTTTAGTCAAATGGAAATTACAGAACCTAAATATGGTTTTGAACAAGCACTTTTCCCAATTGTTCAAGGCAGTGTATATAAAGATTTAAGAACTGAATCTGCAGAGACTATTGCTTCACATAATGCAGTTGGTAATGCAATTGGTGGTTTGTCGGTAGGTGAACCTGATGAAGAATTGTATTCAATGACAGATTTAGTATGCTCAATTCTACCGAAAGAAAAACCTCGCTATTTAATGGGAGTTGGCACACCTGTTAATCTACTAGAATGTATTTCAATGGGTGTTGATATGTTTGATTGCGTTATGCCTAGTCGAAATGGAAGACATGGAATGCTTTTTACTTCAGAAGGAATTATCAATATTAAAAATGAAAAATGGCAATTTGATTTTTCAGTAATAGACGCAAATGGAACGGCTTCTGTGGATCAAGTTTACACCAAGGCTTATTTGAGACATCTTATAAAATCAAAAGAGAATTTAGGAATTCAAATTGCAACAATTCATAATTTGGCTTTTTATTTGGCCTTGGTTAAAGAGGCTCGTAAGCAAATTGTTGATGGTACTTTTAGCCAATGGAAAGATAAAATGATTCCAAAATTGCAAAACAGGTTATAATCAATGCTTAAAATATTAGATCGATATATTATTAAGAAGTTTCTCACGACATTTTTTTTCATGTTGGGAGTTATTATGCTTCTTTCAATGGTGTTCGATTTGTCTGAAAAGTTAGGCGAATTTATTGATAACCAAGCTCCATTATCAGCTATTGTTTTTGATTATTACCTGAATTTCATCGTTTTTTACGGAAACACCTTTTCCTCTATGATTATTTTTGTTTCTGTGATTTGGTTTACTGCAAAAATGGCGCAGGACACTGAAATTATTCCAATGTGGAATAGTGGAAAACCTTTTAATAGGTTCTTGCGACCTTACATGATTGCAGCGACAATTTTAATGCTGATTTCTTTAGTAATGAATCATTTTGTATTACCTAAGTCAAATCAAACGCGACTAGATTTTGAAGAACGATATTATAGAGAGTCTATTTCAGTAAATGATTATCACGCTGAATACCCAGGTAATCAAGTTGTTTACTTTTCTTCATTTACTACGGAAGAAAAATTTGTTAATAATTTCGTTTTAGAACAATGGGATGAAAATAATAAGATTACTTATTTCATTAAAGCCCGTTCTGCAGAAAACATTGAAGGAACAAATAAATGGGTGTTAAATGATTATTTTGAGAGATACATTGGTTATCCAAATGATAGAATTTTTGAGGGACATAGAAAAGACACAGTATTTAAGTTTAAAATTGATGAAATGGCCCAAAGAGATAATGTTGCGGAGGCAATGACCTATTCTCAATTGAAATCATTTATTAAAAGAGAAAAAGAAAAAGGATCTGGTAATGTTCCGATGTATGAAATTGAATTGTACCAAAGAACGTCTTATCCTTTTGCTACTTATGTTTTAACAATAATAGGTGTGTCAGTATCCTCACGTAAGAAAAGGGGAGGGGTAGGTGTAAATATAGCATTGGGATTAGGAATAATTTTTGTCTATATTTTTGCAATGAAAATTACAACTGTTGCAGCTATAAATGTTGGGTTTCCTGCATCAATTGCAGTTTGGATTCCCAATATCATATTTGGAATCATAGCGTATATATTATATCGTTTCGCTCAAAAATAAGAATGTTTAAGTTTTTGCTAACACTATTTTATTTTCAACCAGTTTGGCGAGATCTTAATGATTTTAGATTGATGGGCCAATTGGTGTTATGTTTTAAGTTTTGAGGCGAACAGATTTACGATTTGAAACGAATAACTGCTATGATTCAAATCTACCTGATAATATCCGTATGTGGCTGTTCAATTCAACTGCTGGCGTTCAAATTCAATTAGCAGAATAAAAAAAGCCACATTATATTTAAATAATACGGCTTTTAGGAAAAGATGAAATTATTTTTGTTTTAAAATTTCGATTTCTTTTTGCATTTCTTCGATCAAGATTTGTTGTTCCTTTACAGCTTCAATTAAAACTGGAATAAGACCGTTGTAGTTTACAGTTTTTGCTTCCATTGAATCTAAGTCGTTGGTATTTCTAGTTTCTCCACTAATTTTAGATTGTAGCATTGTTGTTTTTATCAATTCTGGAAATACTTTTTCTACATCATCAGCAAGAATACCAATATTTTTCCTATCACTCAATCCATATTTTTCAACTAATTCTGGCTTGTAGTTGTATGTCACACCATTTAACTGCATTAATTTTTGCAATGCACTTTCTAATGGTTTGATATCTGTTTTTAATTTGTTATCAGAAGTAAACCAAGTTGCAGATGTAGTAAAGGCATCACCATTTACATATAAGCCCCAACCCGTTAATGGTGCTTGACAATACGCACCAATAGCACTCACATTAGAGGAATTACTTGTGAAAATACCACCTCTACCAGTTCCTGTTGTCGCAATGTGTAAGCCCATTATTCCCGCTGGGACATTTGTTGTGCCAGTATAGTGGTTAATTGCCTCAACTGTATTATAACCAGTATTATTTACAATATTATCAAAATATCCAGCACCTCCACCAGTGGTGGTGTTCATACCATTAACTGCCCAATTATTTGCTGCACCGCCATTAACTTTGTTTGCAGTTAAAACATCTAATGGAAAAGAGGCACCTACAAATGCTGTATTTCCCCAAATTAATTCTCCAGTATTCATCATTCTACCTCTAACAATTCCATTTGAAGAAAAATCCATATGATTATTGGATGAAGTTCCTAAAAATCCAGTAGCTGCTAAAGCATTGGTTCCTGCAGTATTTGGTGCAGCTATCCAATATTGTCCCAAAGTAGTTACTGGTGCCAAAGATCCCGCAGTACCATTTATGGTTAAAGTCCCACTTGCATTTACTGTTGGTGTTGTTAAATTCCATGTCGGCCCTGTTAATCCAGTTGGTCCCGCTGGTCCTGTTGCACCCGTTGCACCAGTTAAACCAGTTGGTCCTGTAGCACCTGTTGGTCCCGTAGCACCTGCTGGTCCAGTCAATCCAGTTAAACCTGTTGGTCCCGTAGCACCTGCTGGTCCAGTTAATCCTGTTAAACCTGTTGGTCCCGCAGCACCTGCTGGTCCAGTTAATCCTGTTAAACCTGTTGGTCCCGTAGCACCTGCTGGTCCAGTCAATCCT